>JAJFVL010000057.1 GCA_021371855.1 Bacteroidales bacterium
GTCAAGAAAAATAGTCGAGACGAAATTCCCGAACCAATAAACACCGCCCTGAGCAATGCCCTGGATAAATGCTTTACCCCTTTCTGGACTGAAACCCAGGCCAACCGGGTGCTGACAAATTTCTTTGAATACCTTAAAGGCCAAAATAATAATCCCGATCTAACCGTTAACCTGACTGATCGCAAAATAATACTGAAAAAAAACCTGGATCAGGAGCTAATAAAACTTCAGCCTGAAAAACTCAAGGTATACAATATAAAAGCCGCTGATACTTCAGAGCTATCGCAACAAATAATGAAACTTGCTAATATGCCTGATCAATTAGACTATAGTTCAGTACCTTACTTAAAGAACGTGCGGGTTCAGCAATTTATCAAATTGTCTCAAAAATTGTTTTATTGTTTTATGATTCTGCCCTATTTATTGTTGCTATTGATTTTTTATATAATGTATCGTATTACTTGCCAACATTCATCCTTAAAATGGTTTGGCAATAGCATGATGGTAGCAGGCATTTTATCTGTGGCAGCAATTTTTGCATTTAATGGTCAGATAGAACAGATACTGGTTAATAACATTTCTTATCTGGTCGATCCACTGCAGACTCTAGCCATCGATCCGCTTATATTGGCTACGGTATTCAAAAATGATTTAGCTATAGTTATCTCAATTATTGCAGGAATCTATTGCCTAGTCGGAATTGGCATCACTTTAATTGGTCACCATATAGAAAAAAATTTACTCAGTAATAAGGTACAGGACTTACCACATTAAGTTGATAAAGAACTCTTGGTTTAACAACTTATTATTAATATAATTATGAGGTAATAAATGAGTATCATCCTATCGCCAGAATTCTGGGAACAAACCTGGAACAAATTCAGAGAAGAGAATTCATATACCGCATACAATCAGAACAACCAGGCCCAATACTGGAATGAACGGGCTGATCAATTCGCCAGTCATACTGTTCATTCCCCCGATAAACGAATAACCGGTGTATTAGACTTCCTCAATCAGAAAGGTATTTTGCAGACTGGTATTACAGTTCTCGATATTGGTAGTGGACCGGGTTCGTTCACCATTCCCCTGGCAAAAAAAGGCATAGATGTTGTCGCTATTGATCCAGCGGAAAGAATGTTAACTATTCTGAAAGACAATCTAACTCCAGAATTAGCTCCTTTGGTAACGACTATTCAGGCTCTCTGGGAGGATATCGACGCTGATAAAAACTGTTGGGATAAAGCCTTTGACCTGGTCCTGGCTACAATGTCACCTGCTATAAATAATCTTATCACCCTTAAAAAAATGATTTACTGCTCACGCCAGTGGTGCTATTTAAGTGGTTTTTCCGGAGCCAGACAGTTTGAATTATTTGATATTATATGGAATCAAATACTGGCAAAACCGTATCGCGAACATTTTAACGATATTATCTTTCCTTTCAATATTATTTATTCTTTGGGTTACCGACCAGAAATAACTTTTACAACCTCAACCACCTCTCGAAAAGACAATATAACAAGTCTGCAGCAAAAATTACTAAGCGACCTCTCCCGGGAGATTAACTTGACACCGGTGATTATCGACCGGGTTCATGCATTGCTGATGGAAAAATCATATCAAGGAATAATTGAACAAAATGTTACTTCTACCATCGGTATGATTTTGTGGAAGGTTAACTAAAGCCATTCATCTTTGTTAATTAACAGATTTCTCAGGTTAGATTGAGTTTGTGCTCCATTTGGCGTTTGCAATCCGATAAAATCATTTCTCTGCTCACTTTCATTCATTTTCTTTATCAAGGCCTCATAAAATAAATTATGAAGTTAATGTCCCTAGCTTTTACAAACAAAACGCCGCCCTTATTCGGGGCGGCTCCGCTCACTTAAGATGAGCAAAAGAAGGGGAAAGTTCAGGCTCACAATAAAGTTAATAATCAACTTAAGAATTTGATGGTTCCTGAAGGATACCTAATAAACTGTTGGTATGCGTTCATCTGCCGTGATATTGGTTTTTAACTCTATTGTCCTACCTGATAACATTTTATGAAGTGAAAGGGAGAAAGGTTACACCTATGCATAAAATATTTTATAAGATTGGTGAGGTGGCTGAATTACTAGGTATCGAGCAATATACTCTGCGCTATCTGGAACATAGTTTAAGATTAAAGATTCAAAGGGATGAACGTGGGGACCGGCTCTATTCAGAATCTGACCTGGATACTTTTAAGTTAATTCTTAAGTTGAAAAATGAAAAGGGCCTAAATACCACCGCCATAAAATTAGCCCTGGAAAATATGGAATCATCACCTGAATCTGAATTACCGGCAACTCCCTCACCAAACAATGTTAATATATCCGAAATGGTTTCTGTTGCCAAACGTATTGTGGAACAGAATGATGAATTATTAATGCAAAATGCCAGATTGGAAAAACGAATTCAGGACCTTGAGAATAAAATTGACAAAAAGGAACAGGAACGCCAAAGCAAGATTGATGAATTCATTTCCCTCTGGCGTGCGGAACAGGAAAGGAATAAATCGTGGTTATCAAAACTAAGAGGAAAATAAA
>JAJFVL010000061.1 GCA_021371855.1 Bacteroidales bacterium
TAACACCAAGCAAATTCAGGAGTACCATTGATAACGAGAATAACTCTCCAAGTTATCTCCCTTTATCAACAGTAAATCATATAAATAATAAAAGAGATAAATTAAGTATTAAAAAGGTCAACGTTATTTAGGCATTGACAACCTTGAACCTTAAACCTTGAACCTTAAACCTTGAACCTTGAATTCTTAAATAACAGCTGAACTAAACATATATCAACAATAATTAAAACCAGAAACCATGAACAAGAAAATTATTTTGCTTGCAACTTTTATTATTTGTTGTCTTTTTACTTATGCCCAGAATTTAGGTTCATCTCCGGAATATATCAAAGCCTTAACCGCTGACTGGAAAGGTGAACGCTTTGCTGACGGAAGACCCAAAGTGTCTGATGCCATACTTGAAAGGTTGAAAAACATTTCAATTGAGGAAGCATGGGGAGTATTGCGCAACAAAGGATACATGAACCAGTTCGAAGGAAACTGGACAATCATCAACCCGGAAGAAGCAATGACCGGACGTGTCGTAACTGCCCAGTATATGCCCCTCAGACCAGATCTTCAGAAACAGGTTAAAGAACAGGGCAAAAAAGAAAACAGGGGGCAGCAGGGAGGTACCAACTCATGGCCAATTGATATTCTGACTTCCGGAGATGTTTATGTAGCTGACGGTTATGGGAAAATTGAAGGTGGCACCCTGATTGGCGATAATCTTGGTAATTCGATTTATTCGAGGTCGCAACGAGGTGTAATATTTTACGGTTCTGTACGGGATCAGGAAGGACTTTCTGAGATCAAAGGTTTCAATGGCTGGATAAAAGGATCGCATCCTTCATTTATTGATCAGATGATGCTCACGTCAATTAATGCACCGATACGTATCGGATCCGCAACAGTATTACCCGGAGATGTTGTTCTTGCAAAAAAATATGGTGTGCTCTTTATCCCGGCATATCTTGTTGAAGAACTGGTTATAACCTCGGAAGTGACTGCATTACGTGATGAATTCGGACATCAGCGTCTGAAAGAAAAGAGGTATCTGGCCGGACAGATAGATAGCGAATGGACACCGGAGATTAAGAAAGACTTCACAGACTGGCTGGATAAATATCCTGAAAAATTACCTATGCCAAAAGAAGAGTTGGATAAATATCTGAAAGACAGGAACTATTAATGAAATCATAAAATTATTTCATATAATCTTATCGTAAAAATAATCCTTAATAATGAAAACTATCATACAACAGATTGCTGATAAAAACAAAGAACTGGAAATTGCGGAATCTGAAACCAACAAAGCTGAAAGTTCTGGTACCCCCATAAATAATCGTCGCAGTTTTCTCAGGAAAGCAGCACTCGGAGGCATAGCGTTGGGAGGCATGATGAATATGTCTGTAGAAGATACCATAGCTCAGACTACCTCAAAGGTTCAAAGGTCTTCCAGTCCGTCAGATCTGAAGATTACAGATATGCGTTATGCTTTGACAGGTGTAATGGGAGGCACTGCCATTATTCGCATCGATACGAACCAGGGTATTTATGGTTTGGGTGAAGTAAGAGACGCTGCCGACCCACGTTATGCCCTAATGCTTAAGAGCCGTATACTTGGATTAAATCCTTGTAACGTGGAAATGATATTCAAGCTGATCAAACAGTTTGGAGGTCCTGCCCGTCAGGCAGGCGGTGTATGCGCTGTAGAGATGGCTCTCTGGGATTTATGTGGAAAAGCTTATGGAGTCCCGGCATGGCAGTTATTAGGCGGAAGGTATCGTGACAAGATAAGGTTATATGCTGATACTCCCCAGTCTTCATCTCCTGAAGAACAAGCAAAACTGATAAAATTTCGTACTGAAACACAGGGATACACATGGTTAAAAATGGATGTATCAATAGGGGAACTCAAAAATATACCAGGGACCCTCGTGAATAACAAGTTCTGGGATGGTGCAACAGGCCAATATGACCTGAAAGAATATATGTCATACGGAAATACAAAACACCCATTCACTCAGATTCAGATAACAGATAAAGGGCTGGAAGAACTAGCTAAAATTGTGGAAAATGTACGTAATATGGTAGGTTATGAAATACCGATTTCTACGGATCACTTTGGCCACTTTGATTTTAATAACGGAATACGTTTAGGCAGGGCACTTGAGAAATTCAGGCTGGCATGGATGGAAGATTTTGTTCCATGGTATATGACAGATCAGTTGAAGATGATAGCTGATGCTCTTGAAACCCCGGTTTGCACCGGAGAAGATATTTATCTTCTGAAAGATTTCAAACCACTTATTGATATTCATGCTGTCGATATTATTCATCCTGATCTGGCTACTTCCGGAGGTCTTCTGGAAACCAAGAGAATTGGTGATTATGCCGAAGAACATGGCATTGCGATGGCTATGCATCAGGCAGGTACCCCGGTTTCATTTATGGCAAACGTGCATTGCGCTGCTGCTACTCAGAACTTTCTTGCATTGGAACATCATTCAGTCGATGTTCCCTGGTGGGAAAACATGGTTAAGATGACAGGCAGTCAGCCAATCATTACAAGAGGATATGCTCCTGTTCCTCTCGATTCACCCGGATTGGGTATTGAGCTTAACGAGGAAGTCATAAAACAGCATCTTAATCCAAGGGATAAAAGATTTTTTGAACCAACTCCTGAGTGGGATCAGAAAAGCTCACACGACAGAACCTGGAGTTGATACAACAATCAGAATATTATATAAAAAGGGGCTGTTTGGGCAGCCCCTTTTTATTAATAAGAACTTGACAATGATACAATTTTAGCGCACGACTCTTCCTGAGCCATCACCTTTCATAAGCTGTTCCACTTCGGAAACTGTGACGAGATTGAAATCACCATGTATTGTATGCTTCAGGCACGATGCTGCTACAGCAAAGTTTAGTACCTTCTGATCATCGCCGGGAAATGTCAGCAAGCCATAGATCAATCCACCCATGAAAGAGTCGCCTCCTCCTACCCTGTCGACAATATCTGTAATTTGATAAACAGGAGCCTGAAAAAGTTTTTCTCCGTTATAGAGAACACCTGACCATGTGTTGTGATCAGCATTGATTGAACCACGAAGTGTGATAATAAACTTTTTTGTGCCCGGGAATTTCTTTTTCAGTTTTATACATACCGATTCATATTTTGCAGCGCTGATGTTACCGCTTGAGACATCTGTATCATCAGGTTTTATGCCGAATACTTTATCAGCATCCTCTTCGTTCCCGAGAATAATATCACAATCATTTACCAGGTCAGGCATGACTTCACTTGCTGTCTTGCCCCATTTCCATAGATTCTTCCTGAAGTTCAGGTCGCAGGATACTGTAACACCTTTCTTCTTTGCGGCTTTAATAGCTTCACCGCAAACCAGGGCTGCGCCTTCTGATATAGCCGGTGTTATTCCTGTCCAGTGAAACCATGTTGCACCTTCAAATACCTTATACCAATCGATCATCCCTGGTTCAATTTCTGCAATTGCAGAATGAGCCCTGTCATAAATTACTTTACTTGGCCTTGAAACAGCACCCGTTTCCAGATAATAAATTCCTACTCTGTCGCCACCCGGAATAATTTCATTTGTCCCTACACCATGTTTTTTAAGGTCCATTATGACACATTGACCAATATCATTCTTTGGAAGACGTGTTACAAATTCAGTTTGCAGTCCGAAATTGGCAAGTGAAACAGCGACATTAGCTTCACCTCCACCAAAGGTCGCGCCAAAAGAAGTTACCTGAGAAAAACGTTGATGATCAGGAGCAGCCAGACGCAGCATTATTTCACCGAATGTTATAATTTTTTGATCCATATTTTAAAAATATTTATTTAATTAATTTCTTAATTAGTGTTTCCTTCAGCCTGTTCCTCTTTTGCTTCTATTGTTTTATCTTCAACAGGGGGTTTCCCACGCCAGAAATTAGCAAGAACAGAACCGGTAATATTCATCAATGGTCCGAAAACAGCCGGAGCAAGTCCTACAGTAGCCATTTTACCCATCCCAAGTGCCAGACCTGAAGCCAATCCTCCATTTTGCATTCCTACTTCAAAGGCAACTGTCCGGCGGTCTTTCTCCGGTAATCCGACCAGATATGACAACCAGTAACCGGTAGTGTAACCGGTGAGGTTATGCAGCAGACTTGTCATTATTAGCAGAGCCCCAACCTTCATAAGATCATCTCGTCCTGAAGCCGTAATAACAACTACGATAGTTGCAATACCTACCATTGATACCATCGAAAGGATACTCTCCATGATACGAAAATCTCCTTTAAGGATACGGGCAAGAATAATACCACCAACCACAGGAAGTAAAAAGAACCAGCACATTGCTTTGGCAAAATGGAACAAAAATCCTGAAAAATCAGCTCCTGTTGCTTTTACAAACACCAGATTTGTCAGAATGATTACAACCGTATATGAGATAAGCTGAGCAATTTTTGATTTTTTGTTTTCATTGTTTTTGGCAAAGAGATTAAAGATAAAGCCTGCCACTATAGGAAGAATAATCATGTTCAGTATATCCATCATCATGCTCCAGAAATTTACTGCGATATATTGACCTCCAAGCCATTTCATGAGAGTTGGCGTTACAAAGGGAGACAGAAGTGTTGAAATTGCACCAACTGTAACCGCAAGTGCTACATTGGCGTGTGCCAGGAACGACATCACATTCGATGCAAGGCCACTTGGGACACAACCTATTAAGATAATACCGGCTGCAATTTCAGGCGGAAATTTAAAGATACTGGCGATAGTAAAAGCTACAAGAGGCATTATAATATAATGCGAGAATACCCCGACAATTACACCTTTAGGCATTTTTATTATTCCTGTGAAATCTTTTAAACTCAATTGTGAGCCCATGCCAAACATAATGACCTGTAGTAATGGAGTTATCAGGCTTTTAAATTTGAAATCACCAACAGAAATGAAATACTTTGGAAAGAACATTGCAGCAGCAACCGCAGTAAATATCCAGAGCGTATAAGAATATCCTTTCAGCTTATCAAATCCTCTTACAGCTGTGGCGAAGGCGGCAAGCCCTGAAATAAGCAAGATCCCGGTTATTGTTGCAGATGATCCTGTAAAAAAGGAAATTCCGGAACCGATTACCAACAAAGCGCAAATAATCAATAATACCTTGTTTAACTTATTTTTCATACATCGATATTTTAAAATTTATGGTTGTATGGAACTCCATGTCTGAATAATTATTTTCATTCCTGTTCAGCTTGGCTGAGCTCTCCCGACAAGTCGGGATCGGTTGTGATTGGATCAATCATGTGGATTTCTTAATGAATTATGATAATTTGAAATAATGATAAGTGTTAAAATATATGATTTTGGCTGGAAATTTACAGAATGCTCATATTTTTTACACCCACGAACAAAAATATAGTTTTATTCCAAAACAAGAATCTATTCTATTATTAAAAATACATAAAAACTATATACTGAACGTTTTTGGTAAGTATAAAAGTCATCCTTTATACTTATAAATGGTAATTTTGTATTATTCATACTGCAGAATAAACTTTTCAAAGACCTGATAAATACGGAGGTACTACTTTTGGAGAAAATAAATATTAACTTAAAATAGAACCGTATGAAACGTAGAGATGTAATTAAGAATCTGTCCATTTTACCGGCAGCCGGTGTTATAATGGGCAGTACCGCTCCCTTTGGATCTGCAGTGGCTTCCCCGTCTCTTCCTGCTGCTGCAAAACCTGATTTATTCAAAGAGCTTGGTGTACGTACATTCATTAATGCCAGAGGAACCATAACAGCTATTAGTGGTTGTCTGATGCATGATTACGTAATGGATGCTATCAATAGTAGTTCAAAAAAATTCTGTATGATCGATGAACTGCAGGATAAAGTAGGAGAAAAAATTGCCGAAATGGTTCATGCAGAAGCTGCCACAGTAACTGCCGGATGCTGGTCTGCCATGGTGCTTGGTACCGCTGGAGTACTCACACGCATGGATCAAAAAAAGGTAGAACAGTTGCCAAATGTCGAAGGTATGAAATCGGAGATTCTGGTGCAAAAAACACATAATCATGCATATGTTCATGCACTTACCAATACAGGAGCGACAATTGTTGAAGTTGAAACTGCCGATGACGTTGCAAAAGCTGTAAACGAAAAAACTGCAATGATGTGGTTCCTGAACTATGCCGCTAACGACGGAAAAATATCTGATAAAGAATGGGTTGCTCTTGGTAAGAAATTCAATATTCCGACAATGATCGACATGGCTGCCGATGTACCCCCCGTATCTAACCTTTGGAAATATAATGATATGGGATTTGACCTTGTATGCATCTCCGGAGGAAAAGGCATCCGTGGTCCGCAGAGTGCAGGAATACTGATGGGCAGGAAAGACCTTGTTGCTGCTGCCCGGTTAAGCGCTCCTCCAAGGGGAGGAAATATCGGACGTGGAATGAAGGTGAACAAAGAAGAGATACTTGGAATGTATGTTGCATTGAAACATTATATCAGCTACGACCACGAGAAAGAGTGGAAGATGTGGGAAGACAGGGTTGCTGTTATTAATAAAGCAGTCAAAAACATAAATGGAGTTACAACTGAAGTAACTGTTCCTCCAATAGCTAATCATACACCTACCTTGAACATAACCTGGGACACCACCAAAATTAAAATTTCAGGAAGCGAAATGACCAAGGCATTGATTAATGGTAATCCTGCGATTGAAGCCAGTGGTGGAAATAATTCCCTTTCTGTCGCCCCATGGATGATGGTATCAGGTGAGGAAAAAATTGTTGCAGCCCGAATCAGGGAGGAACTGCTCAAAGCTTCAGCCTGATAACTTATTACTGTTCTTGTCTGAAAATTAAATTCAGATAAACTTCCCTGCCGTTTATGGCAGGGATTTTAAATTTTGTTGATTATATTAACCGAAAAATAATCTACTGTACATTTATGAGCAGAATAATTGTCATCGGAAGTTCAAACACCGACATGGTGATTAAATCAAAAAAACTTCCCGCCCCTGGAGAAACTATCCTGGGAGGCACATTCCTTATGAACCCGGGAGGAAAAGGTGCAAATCAGGCTGTTGCTGCTGCCAGGCTTAATGGGAATGTAACATTTGTTACAAAAACCGGGAATGACATGTTCGGATCTGAGGCCATTCATTTATTTGACAGTGAAGGTATTGATACAGGATACTCCATAAAAGATATGAATAATCCATCAGGTGTAGCTTTGATTAATGTAGATGAAAATGGAGAAAATTGCATCGTTGTTGCACCTGGTTCAAATGGCACTTTGTCAGAACATGATATTAAAGAGGAAGTCTTTGTTACTGACAAGACCGACATGTTCCTTATGCAACTTGAAATCCCTGTAGAAACTGTTGAATTTGTAGCCAAAAAAGCATCATCCGGAGGAAATAAGGTAATCCTGAATCCAGCTCCGGCACAAAAACTGTCCGAAGATCTTTTAAGCTGCCTCTACTTGATCACTCCCAACGAAACCGAAGCTGAAATACTTACGGAGATTAAGGTATACGATTTATCAACTGCTGAAAAAGCTGCCACAGAACTTCGCAAAAAAGGTGTGCAGAATGTGGTTATAACGTTAGGCGCATCAGGGGCATACATGCTTACCGGAACTACATCAAAACTGATCCCCGTTGTACCCGTAAAAGCAGTCGATACCACCGCAGCAGGTGATGTATTTAACGGAGCACTGACGGTTGCCATTTCTGAAGGGAAAAATATTGAGGAGGCTGTTATTTTTGCAAACAAAGCTGCCGGAATTTCAGTTACCCGTATGGGAGCCCAGGCATCGGCTCCTTACAGAAAAGAAATTTTTTAGTTACCCTGAAAAACACTAAGAAAATGATGACAGTCACAGATAAATAGCATTTATTTTTGTTAATTCTTCTGTGTAACTCTGTGTTTCCTCTGTGTAAGTTCTTGTTAGAGAGTTAATAATAAATATTTATTATGTTATGAAACAATTTTCCTTACTCTTCATGGTCAGCCTTCTCGTTTTCTATGGCTGTTCAAATCAAAACAGAGAAAAATCCCTGGAACCTGTAAAGATCATCTTCGATACCGACCTTGGTCCGGATTATGACGATGTCGGTGCACTTGCGTTCTTACATGCCATGGCTGATAGCGGGAAAGCAGAGATACTCGCAACAGTTTCTTCGAACAAACATGAACTTGTTGCACCATCGATTGAAGTCATAAATACATATTTCGGCCGTCCGGAACTCCCTATTGGAGCCCCAAAAACCGAAGGTGTTAATATAGGTTCTTCGCAACATTGGGCAGATTCACTTGTTGTAAATTATCCTCATAAGATAAAATCTACCGATGAAGTATCTGACGCTGTATCTGTTTACAGAAAAATACTGAGTTCACAGCCCGATACAAGTGTGACAATTGTCACTGTCGGATTTTTAACAAATTTAAGCAACCTGCTTAACTCGCAGCCAGACAATTCCTCTCCTCTCTCCGGGTTGGATCTTGTATCAAAGAAGGTCAAAAAACTCGTATCAATGGCAGGAAAATATCCGGAAGGCAGGGAGTTCAATGTTTTCATGGACTCTGTTTCATCAGAAAATGTTTTTAACAACTGGCCTGGAAAAATTATCTTTACGGGATTCGAGATTGGCTATGAAATACGTACAGGTCTGAGACTTACAAAATCAGATATCACAAAAAGTCCTGTTAAAGATGCATTTAGGATAAGTATGGCATTTTCAGAAGGCGACAGGAATGGAAGAATGAGCTGGGATGAAACAGCAGCTCTGATTGGGGTATATGGAACCCAGGGGTTTTTTGATGTTGTCAATGGAAAGATCATAGTTAATAAAGACGGAAGCAATGGCTGGGTAAATGATCCAAATGGGAAACAACAATATGTGGTTCAAAAAATGCCGGTAAGTCAAATAAGTACCTTTATTGAAGACAGGATGATGCATAATCCGCTTTCTAAAACAAAAAAACTTTAAACACTTTGTTAATTCTTCTGCTATCTTCTTACAATATTTCTTAAAAGTTACACAACTTTTAAAAATGCTTTTTTAACTATTTATCGGGGAACTTAAACATTATTAGTAAAATCAGATACCTTTTTATATTGAATCAATAAAACCCAAGACATGAAAAAAGTATTACTTATTATACCTCTTGCCATAATTGTTTTATTTTCATTTTCCTGCAAAAACTCTTCAAACGAGTTCAGAACAATCACTCCCGAAGTTCTGAAAGATAAGATTGCAGGAGGATGGGCCGGTAAGATGATTGGTGTAACTTATGGTGCGCCCACAGAATTCAGGGCACTAAGCCACATTTATGAGGATTCAATAAAATGGAAACCTTCTGATATAAAAGGAAGCATGTGGCAGGACGATATCTACGTGCAACTTACTTTTTTAATGTCGATGGATAAATACGGGATTGAAGCACCTGCAAAAAAATACCAGGAGATGTTTGCAAATGCAGGATATCCGCTATGGCATGCCAACATGCAGGCCCGGAAGAACTATTATGACAGTATCTTTGCCCCTGCCTCAGGAAACCCTGAATACAATCTTCATGCTGATGATATTGATTTTCAAATTGAAGCCGACTATATTGGATTTATGTGTCCCGGAATGCCTCAGACTGCCATAGAGATTGCCGATAAGATTGGCCATATAATGAATTATGGAGAAGGTGTTTATGGAGGCATTTTTGTTGCATCTCTTTATTCCGAAGCCTATTTTGAATCGGATATTCATAAGATCATCGAAATGGCTCTCAATTCGATACCTGCAGAAAGTGATTATTTTAAAATAATAAAGGATGTGATTAAGCTGCACAGCCATTACCCGGCTGACTGGAAGGCTGCATGGAAAGAGCTTGAGAATAAATGGGGAGATGTTGATATTTGCGGAGCTGGTTCCCCTTTCAATATAGATGCAAAGCTTAATGGAGCTTATATTGCAATGGGGCTCTTATATGGGGAAGGAGATCCTGTGAAAACTCTTGAAATAACTACCCGCTGCGGCCAGGATTCTGACTGCAATCCCTCAAACGCGTTGGCTGTACTTGGTGTAATAAAAGGCTTCGAGGGCCTTCCTGAAGAAATGAAGAATGGGGTAAAGGCAGTTGGTGATTCAGTTTTTATCCATACAACCTATTCATTTAATTCGGCAGTAACCAGTACAAATAAGTATGCTCTTGACCTGATTAATAAGAACGGGGGAAAGATAACTGGCAAAGCAATTATGGTAAAAACGCAAATACCTGTTCCTTATATGGCTGAAGAATCTTTTCCTGATGTCGTTTTTGATAAAAGCGTTTCAGTTTTTGATGATAATGGATGGTCATTCAAAGGCAACTGGGAAACACGCGAAACAACTTCAGGTAAAACCTTTCAGAAGACAAAGCAGTCTGTTTACTCAGGAAAATCAGGTGATGAGATTGATTTTAATTTTTCAGGAACAGGAATTTCCATTGAAGGAAACTGGTTCAGAGACGGAGGGAAAGCTGATATTTATGTCGATGGCATACTCCACCGCACTATTGATACTTATTACGATTTTGCACATCAGCAGCACACCGCAAGTATCTGGCACATATTGAATCTGCAGCCGGGAGATCACAATGTCAGACTTGTCGTGAAAGGAGAAAAGAGGCCTGAATCAGAAGGAACCAGAGTATATATAACCTCCGCTACTATTTTCAAAACAGCACAAAAGAAAAGTGAGTCTTATAAATTCTCATTCGAAAAATAATATCGAAATTATTATCTCCAAATACACTGTTCTTTGATCCTATATAACTTTTTTCATTAATTTTAGAACCAATCCCTCCATCCCTAAGGGGATTCTGGAGGTAAATTTTACTTTTATCTTTTAACTTTTATCTTAATCTTTGAAAAAATGTTTATTCCACAAAGTTATTCGCTGGCTATTATCCTTTGTATTGTGACAATGCTCTGCTGGGGCTCGTGGGGCAACACTCAGAAGCTTTCAGGCAAATCCTGGCGTTTTGAATTATATTATTGGGATTATGTAATTGGGATTCTCCTGTTTTCGCTTTTACTTGGGTTCACTCTAGGCAGCAATGGTGAAAATGGCCGTGGATTCATTGAAGATATTGGCCAGGCAGAAAATGGTAATATGTTAAATGCAATACTTGGTGGAATTATCTTTAATGCTTCCAATATCCTGCTTGTTGCTGCTATGGCAATTGCGGGAATGGCTGTTGCTTTTCCTGTTGGGGTCGGAATTGCACTGGCTCTGGGTGTCATAATAAATTATGTTTTTGCACCACATGGTAATGCACTATGGCTTTTTGGCGGAGTAGCCTTGATTGTTGTTGCAATAATTATAGATGCAGTTGCATATAAAAAACACAGTGCATCCTTACAGAAAGTTTCAGGTAAAGGAATAATCCTGTCAATATTTGCCGGAGTTCTTATGTCATTGTTTTATCGTTTTGTAGCAAGTTCGATGGTTACCAGTTTTGAAACACCCGAAGCAGGGAGACTGACTCCATATTCAGCATTATTCTTCTTTGCTATTGGTGTCGTTGTGAGTAATTTTATTTTCAACTATTACATAATGAAGCATCCATTTGACGGGGCCCCTCTATCGTTTAAGGATTATGCAAAAGGAAGTATTGGAGTCCACCTGACCGGTATTCTCGGTGGTGTCATCTGGAGCCTTGGCATGGCAATGAGCATCATAGCCTCAGGAAAAGCGGGATTCGCTATCTCATATGGATTGGGACAGGGTGCAACGGTTATTTCAGCATTATGGGGCGTATTTATCTGGAAAGAGTTTAAAGGAGCCTCAAAATCAGTCAACACCTTGCTTTTCTTTATGTTCCTTGCATATCTGGCAGGACTGGCTCTGCTGGTGTACGCCGGATCCTGACAAATAATATCAGGTTGGTTACCGCTCCTCTAAAGGAACATAATCCCTCTTTCCATAAACATTTTTAAAAGCAGGTCTGATAATTCTTTTTGCCGAGAATGTCAACTCTTCCAGACGATGTGTGCACCATCCTGAAACACGCGCCAGGGCAAAAAGAGGTGTATATAGCTCCCGTGGTATTCCTATGCATGAATAGACAAATCCGGAATAGAAATCGACATTAATGCATACGACTTTTGTTGATTGTTCACCTTTAAATCTTCTGAATACTTCAGGTGTAACTTCCTCCACCATACAATACAGATCAAATTCAGCGGACCGTCCTTGTTCAACAGCCAGATCCCTGGCTCTTTCTTTCAGTAAAATAGCTCTTGGGTCAGAAATTGTATAAACAGCATGACCAACCCCATAAATTTTTCCGGAAAAATCATTTGCTTCTTTATTCAGAATTTTAAGCAGGTATGCTTCCACCTCCTCTTTGTCTTTCCAGTCCTTTACATTCGCTTTGATGTTTTCCATCATATCAAGCACTTTCAGGTTGGCACCCCCATGCAGTGGTCCTTTCAGTGAGCCTATTGCAGAAGTTACGGCAGAATAGATATCCGTTTCTGTCGAACTGGTTACACGCATTGTAAAGGTTGAGTTATTTCCTCCTCCATGTTCTGCATGAAGTACAAGAGCAAGATCGACAAGATCGGCCTGAAGTTTTGTATATGAGTTCTCCCCTTTTATCAGATAAAGAAAATTCTCCGCGGTGCTAAGATTTGCCTGAGGATGGCGTATAGACAGAGTTCTTCCTTTATATGCATACCTTAATGCCTGGTATGAATAGGCAACAATAGATGGAAATTTAGCAATAAGGTTTAAAGATTGCTTTATCATGTTTTCGAGAACAATACTGTCGGGGTTATCATCCAGGGTATACAATCCGAGAACTGACCTGGCCAGCATATTGAGAACATCCTTACCTTTCATTGACAATATCATATCATTGACAAATGTATCGGGCAATGATCTCAGCGATGCAAGATGAGCTGTAAACTCTTCAAGCTCGGCTTTATTGGGTAGTCTACCTGAAAGTAAAAGATACACCGTTTCGTCGAAACCATGCATCTTCTCTTTCTGAAAGCCATGAATTATATCATCAATATTTATTCCCCTGTATAATAGTTTTCCGGGAATGGGAATAATTTTATCCCCAACTTTTTCATAACCTACAACATCACCGATATTAGTCAAGCCGACCAATACTCCGGTACGGTCGTTATTTCTCAGCCCGCGTTTCACATCATAAATATCAAATAACTCATTATCAATCTGACATGATTTGTATACTGACTTTTCAAGATTAGAAAAGAAAAATTGTTCGTCCATTTAAGAAATTTTATATATTAGAAATTATAGCATCTGCAAATTCAGATGTTTTTAAAAGAGTTGCATTATCAGTTAAACGATGAAAATCATATGTTACCTTTTTATTAAGGATAGTGTTCTCCAGTGAATTATAGATTCTTTCAGACACTTCGTTCCACCCGATATATTCGAACATTAAAGCACCTGATAGTATAACAGAACCGGGATTGACTTTATCTTTATTCGCATATTTGGGTGCAGTACCATGTGTAGCTTCAAAAATAGCATTACCACTTTCAAAGTTTATATTTGCACCCGGAGCAATGCCGATTCCTCCGACAATCGCGGCAAGCGCGTCGGAAATATAATCACCGTTAAGATTTAATGTTGCAATCACGGAATATTCAGCCGGTCTGGTTAGTATCTGCTGTAAGAAAGCATCTGTTATCACATCTTTTATAATAACCTTCCCTTCAGCTTCAGCTTTCATCTGCATCATATCAGCCACATCCATACCCTTTTCTTTAGCAATCCGCTTATGCTGAGCCCAGGTAAACACATCATCAGCAAACTCCCTTTCTGCCAGCGCATATCCCCAATTCATAAATGCACCTTCTGTGAACTTCATTATGTTGCCTTTATGAACAAGTGTGACCGATGGCAACTTCCTCTCTATAGCAAATTTAACAGCCTGCCTTACAAGACGTTCAGTACCTTCAAGCGAAACCGGTTTTATTCCGAGGGAACAAGTATCCGGAAAACGGATCGACTTTACACCCATTTCGTCAATTAAGAATCTTTTAAGTTTCTCAGTTTCCGGTTTCCCGTTCATGAATTCTATGCCGGAATAAATGTCCTCAGTGTTTTCTCTGAATATATGCATATTTACTTTTTCAGGGTTCTTTACCGGACTGGGAACTCCTTTAAAATACCTTACCGGCCTGTAGCAGGTATAGAGATCCAGTTCCTGTCGCAGAGCAACATTCAAAGAACGCATTCCTTCACCTATAGGTGTTGTAAGCGGACCTTTTATTCCAACAAGATACTCTCCAAAGATTTCAAGAGTCTCACCGGGAAGCCAGTTACCGGTTATCTTAAAGGCCTTTTCTCCGGCAAGAACCTCTTTCCACTCTATTTTTCTTTTTCCTTTGTAAGCTTTTGCCACCGCAGCATCAAAAACACGAACTGAAGCCCGCCAGATGTCAGGACCGGTCCCATCACCTTCAATAAATGGGATTATCGGGTTTTCAGGCACTTCCAATATGCCATTTGCTATTTTGATTTTTTCAGGGGTCATATTATTATATAATTTACTAATTTTTTTCAATCTTCAGCCACTCCAGACTCCGGCTCGCTTTAAATACTTTCCAGATTTGATTTTCTGATAATATTAAGGGCACATCCTGCGCGGAACCATTCTATCTGAGTATCGTTGTACGAATGAACAGCAGATATTTCTTCTTTTATTCCGTCAGAATGATTCAAGGTAACAAGAACCCTGCTTCCCGGTGCAAATTCTTTTAGTCCTGTTATATCTAATTTATCGTCGGCTTTTATCTTTCCATAATCGTCTTTATTTTCGAAAGTCAGGGTCAGCACTCCCTGTTTTTTCAGATTAGTCTCATGGATTCTCGCGAACGATTTTACAACCACTGCCTTTACTCCAAGGTATCTGGGTTCCATTGCAGCATGTTCGCGTGAAGATCCTTCTCCGAAATTTTCTTCACCCACGACCACTGATCCCTTACAGGCTTCATGATACGCTTTTGCAACAGATGGAACAGTGTCATAGGCTCCTGTCAGTTGATTTAAAACACTATTGGTCTGATCATTAAAATAATTGACAGCACCAATCATGTAATTCTCAGAGATGTTTTCGAGATGTCCGCGGTATTTTAACCAGTACCCGGCCATAGAAATATGGTCTGTAGTACATTTACCTTTAGCTTTTATCAATAAGGGAAGACTATTAAAATCCTCTCCATTCCACTCTTTAAACGGAGTAAGCCGCTGCAGTCTTTCCGAATCAGGATCAATTAATATCTCAACCGTTTTTGTGCTTTTCGCCGACTCCTGATATCCCTTTTCAACAGAGCCAAACCCTTTGGGAGGAAGATCAAAACCTTCAGGTTCGTGCAATCTCACCCTTGCCCCCTGTGAATTGGCCAATGTATCCGTTATCGGATTGAATGTAAGTTTCCCCGACAATACAATAGCAGTAACTATTTCAGGAGAGGCCACAAAAGCATATGTATTTGGATTACCGTCAGCTCTTTTTGAAAAGTTCCGGTTAAACGAATGTATTATAGTATTGACTTCTTTATTGTCTGTATCTTTGCGTGTCCACTGTCCGATGCATGGTCCGCACGCATTGGCAAAGACCTCACCGCCGATGCTTTTGAATAATTCCAGAAAACCATCTCTTTCAGCAATAGTTCGTATCTGTTCCGAACCCGGGGATATCTTGAATTCAGATCTTGCAACCAGATTTTCAGATAATGCATTTTTAACCACAGAAGCAGCACGCGAGAGATCTTCGTATGATGAATTGGTGCACGATCCGATAAGCCCCACCTTCACATCTTCGGGCCAGCCATTCTTTTTAACTTCCTCTTTCATCCGCGAGATCGGGGTTGCATGATCTGGAGTAAATGGACCATTTATGAAAGGCTCCAATTCAGAAAGATTGATCTCAAAATACTGATCAAAATATTTGGCCGGATCTGAATAAATCTCCGGATCGGCAACCAGATGATCCCGGTTACTTTCTGCCAGTTCAGCTACCTCTTTTCTTCCGGTTGCAATAAGATACTCAGCCATGGCATTATCAAATCCAAAGACTGAACATGTTGCACCTGTTTCAGCTCCCATATTGCAGATTGTAGCTTTACCTGTACATGAAAGCGATCGGGCCCCGTCGCCGAAATATTCAATAATACACCCGGTTCCTCCTTTAACTGTAAGTAACCCGGTTATTTTCAGAATGATATCTTTTGCCGAACACCATCCGTTAAGTTTTCCTGTCAGTTTTATCCCGATAATTTTAGGAAATTTCAATTCCCAGCCCATTCCGGTCATCACATCAACAGCATCAGCTCCCCCGACTCCGATTGCTATCATTCCCAGCCCGCCGGCATTGGGAGTATGGGAATCTGTTCCTATCATCATACCACCCGGAAAAGCATAATTCTCAAGAACAATCTGATGAATAATACCAGCTCCGGGCTTCCAGAAACCAATATCATATTTATTACAGGCAGTACTTAGAAATTCATATACCTCTTTGTTTGTCCCGGCAGCTGATTTAAGGTCCTTGTCAGCTCCTTCTTTTGCTATTATGAGATGATCGCAGTGTACAGAAGCAGGAACAGCTGTTTTCCCTTTCCCTGCCACCATAAACTGAAGCATCGCCATCTGTGCGGTTGCATCCTGCATCGCTACCCTGTCGGGTGTAAAATCAACATAATCGGTGCCACGCTTAAATGATCTTTTCTGATTCTTTTCATAAAGATGGCTGTACAGTATTTTTTCACTTAAGGATAAAGGATGCCCCAGAGTCTTTCTGGCTTCAGCAATTCCTGAAGACAGCTTTCCATAAAAAGAACTGATCATATCAAAATTAAAAATCATATCATTTTTTTCAATTGTTCAACTTCGTACCTGTCCGTTTCCTTCAATAATCCATTTATAGGTTGTCAGTGCCTCCAGGGCCATTGGGCCTCTGGCATGCAACTTTTGGGTTGAGATGCCTATTTCTGCTCCAAGCCCGAACTGGGCGCCATCGGTAAAGGCGGTTGAAGCATTCGAATACACTGATGCTGCATCAACTAGCTTATGGAACAATTGAATCCGTTCAGAATTTTCAGAGATTATTGCTTCACTATGTTTTGATCCGTATTCTGATATGTGTGTCAGTGCCTCTTCAAATGAGTCAACTGTCTTAATTGCCATTTTATATGAAAGAAACTCTGTCCCAAATGAATCAGCAGTGGCTCTCTGAAGCAAAGACTCTGGATATTTCCCTTCCAACGCTTTGTAAGCTTTCTCATCCGCATAAATCAGAACACCGGAGTCAGAACAGAGACCAACAAGATAATCAATATCATTTATGCGTTTTTCGTGAACGATCACACAGTCGAGAGCGTTGCAAACGCTCACCCTCCTGGTTTTTGCATTATTAATAATAATCCGACCTTTCTCCCTGTCACCAAACTCATCAAAATATGTGTGACATATCCCTGCCCCTGTTTCTATAACAGGAATCGTAGCATTCTCCCTCACATAATCAATCAGGTTTCTGCTTCCGCGGGGGATAATCAGATCGACGTAATCGCGTGCATTCAATAGCTGCGATGTTTCATCGTGACCTGCAGGCAGGAGAGCCAGAAGATTCCGGTCGAAACCATATTTTTCGAGCACTGACCTTATTACCTTCACTATAGCTGTATTTGAGTTTATTGCATCACTACCTCCCTTGAGTATACAAGCATTCCCCGATTTCAGGCAGAGTGAGAAAACATCAAATGTGACATTTGGCCTGGCTTCATAAATAATCCCGATTACGCCAAAGGGAACCGATATTCTGGAAATCTTAAGCCCGGTTGGTCTTATGTTTTCTGAAAGGATACGTCCAAGAGGGCTTGGTAATCCTGCCACACTCCGCAAATCAGAGGCAATCTCCGCAATTCGTTTGGCAGTAAGGAGCAAACGGTCAAACCGGGGATCTGATTCCTCCATCAGAGCCAGATCTTTATTATTCTCGCTGATGATAAATTGAGTATTTTCAACAGCAGCGTCTGCAACCATTAATAGAACATTGTCAATGGTATCTTTTTCCAATACATTCAATGATCTGCTGGCCTTTAATACATCTTTAAATACAGGTGTGCAATCCATCTCAACCCTTACAAATTTTAATTTTTTTTAGTCCTGAATACTATTCTTATACTTTTCATTAATGACGAGATAGTCATTATGGATGAACGGCTTTTTCAGCTTTTCACCAATACTCTGCTCAGCCTTTTCCGAATCATACTGAGCTTTCCCTAATCCGATATTATTTCCATCTTCGTCAAGAATCCTGACTATATCCCCGTTCTTGAAAAATCCCTCGACTTTCGTTATTCCTATCATCAGAAGGCTTGACTTTTCCAGAAGCAGTACTTCCCGTGCTCCATTATTTACGACCACTGCACCTTTAGCAAAAGTATCAGAGTGCGACAGCCATTTCTTAACACCTGTTGCTCTTTTGGTACTGGCCACAAAATGGGTATAGGGAACATCTTTGCCTCTTACTATGTTGGTTATAATCGAATCGCGTGTACCATTAGCTATAAAGACATCAATGCCCTGTGAAGCTATTTTCCTGGCAATAGAATATTTTGTGAACATTCCTCCCCTTCCAAATCCTGATTTCACTGTTGAAATGTATTTCTCAAGATCTTCCGACTCTTCATCAATATTGGTTATAAGCTCCGTCCCTTCCTGGCCGGGAACTCCATTATAAATGCCATCAACGTTAGAAAGAATAATGAGCGAATTGCAATCCATCATTGATGAAATAAGCCCCGACAATTCATCATTATCGGTAAACATGAGTTCATTTATTGCAATAGTATCATTCTCATTAACAATTGGCAATACATGATTTTCAAGCATGGCAGAAATGCAGTTTTTCATATTCAGGTAATGCCGGCGATCCCTGAAGGCTTCTTTGGTTGCAAGCAGCTGACCTGCGTGGATCCCATATTTGCCAAAGAGAAACTGATAGCTCGCCATCAGTTTCACCTGCCCTATTGCTGCCCATATCTGTTTGGCAGATATTATGTTGGTCTTCTTTGAAGGAGTTACATCGCTGCGACCGGCTGCAACAGCTCCCGATGTAATTAAGATCACTTCAATCCCTTGCTTATACAGAACAGCAACATCCTCAACCAGACGCAAGATCCTTCCGTCGTTGAGCGATCCATCGCTCTGAGTAATAACATTACTCCCAACCTTGATCACAATCCTGTTAAATTCCGGTTCTTTGCTTTTCAATTTATTAATAATTATGCGTGTTATTAAATAGTCTGTCGCAAAATTAACAGAAAATGTGAATATATTACAAATATTCTGAATATTTAGTAATCAGATTTTTATTGCATTTGTAAAATTTTATAGGCTTAAAATCTCATTGTCTGGGTTTTAAATAAAATAACTAAATTTGTATTTTTATTCATATTTTCCGGATAAATACTCATTTTTCTGTTTTCAAAGCGCCTCGTGTTAAAATATGGAATAATTATCTCTGAAAATTATCTTTATATTTGGGTTACCCAAAGCTTAGCACATTTCCTTTATGTCACAAAAGACTAAATACCTTTATTGGATCATTAATGTGCTTTTATTACTGCAAAGCCCGCTTAGCTTTTCCGGACTTTATATGGCAAGGATCTGGGAAAGGCATTTTCCGCTCAGGATTCACTTATGTCGTCAGGTTTGCCTCGCCCGGTTTGTATCGAGTTTGGAAAAGAGCTGAGTGTCACCTTACAACCTTAGGTTTCTTATGTTATCTTAATGTATTGAAATTTATAAATAATTAATAAAATCAGATATGTCATCAAAATCAATTTCGCGTCGTAATTTTCTTGGAAAAACAGCTGCAACAACAGGATTAGTTTCTTTCGGTGCATTTGGAATTTCAAATAGTCCATACTCTCAGATGCCTGGTTCAGAAAGACTGCCACGCGAGGTCTGGATTGCCACTCTATCACAAATGGAATTAAAAGCAGGAAACTCTGCCCAAATGAACAAAATGATTCTCGATATCCTTGAAAAGGCTATTGTATACAAACCTGATATTATATGTCTTCCCGAAGTGTTCCCAACTTCTAATCTTGATCAGAAATTAACACTGAACCAGAAAGTTGAACTTTCGGCAACTGCCATGGAACAGTTTTCGTCCTTTGCGAAACAAAACAATTGCTATCTGATCTGTCCTGTATATACTGTTGAGAATAAGAAAATTTACAATTCAGCCGTTCTTTTTAACCGTTTTGGTGAAAAGACGGGAGAATACCACAAAATTCATCTTACCGAAGGTGAAATAAACGAAGGACTTACTCCGGGATCATTACAACCTCCTGTATTCAAAACAGATTTCGGCACCATTGGTATCCAGATATGTTTTGATATGCTTTGGGACGATGGGTGGAAAGCGTTGAGGCAGCAAGGTGCAGAGATTACCTTCTGGCCATCGGCTTACGCCGGAGGAAAAGCAGTAAACGCAAAAGCATGGCAAAACAAATATTTTGTCGTTTCAAGTACAAGGAAAAACACTTCAAAAATCTGTGATATTTCGGGAGATATTATTGCCCAAACCGGTATATGGGATAAGAACTTAATCTGCGCACCGGTAAATCTTGACAAAGCATTATTGCATACTTGGCCATTCTGTAACAGGTTCGATGAGATAAGGGCAAAATATGGAAGGAAGATCAGGATCACTAACTATCATGAAGAGGAATGGTCGGTTATTGAAAGTCTTTCTCCTGATGTATCTGTCAAAGATGTACTGAAAGAATTTGATCTTAAAACACATGAACAACATACTCATGATTCAGAAATAGCACAGAATGAGGCCAGAAACAAAGTATAATGGCTTATTACCTGATCTTACCAGTCTTATTTTTTCAAATTTTTGACTAACCTAAGTTTTAGTCACTAAGCCATCCATGGCCGCTGACGCTCTTTTGCCTGTGCAAGTGCATTAAGGGCAATGTTCACATCCTCAACTATCTGAAAATCATACATGCCCAGACAAACAAAATCAGCACCATTTGTATATGCATATTTAAGTCCATCTTCCGGTTTGATGGCACCGGCAGCAAGAACCTTGAAAGCAATCCACGGCTCCCTGAGGGTTCCCATGTATCTGATGGTCTCTTCAGGGTCATAATCGAAAATATTATCTTTCCATGCTGCTCCGGTCTGTGCCGACCAGTAATTATGGTTATGACAGGTCTTAACCCAGAAATCCGGTTTCAATCCATGTTCAACACAACATTTAATGGCTTCAATCCTGTGTGCCCCGATACCTGCAGGCTTACCATTGCGTCGTATCTCCTCCAGTCCTTTTCTTATCAGTTCCATCCTTTCCTCAACTGTTCTTTTCTTTGGATCATCCCAATCAGCATTAGTCCAGCGATCAGTAATTTCACCCTGACAATAAAGAGCATCCCAGTCAGCCAAAAGCGAGAGTTCAATTCCTTTACGAAAATCCAGGTTTGTTCCGCAATCGGAAATGAATTTAATTTTTCCCCTGAATTCATGCTTGTATTTTTGAAAGATTCTGCCCATCTGAGGATTGGAAATGATAGCATTTATTCCGCATTTCTCACCAAGAGCAAGTGTCTGCATTACCTTTTCGTCGGTATGATATGTTTTTACCAGCTTTGATACATAGATCAGGTCACGGGCATGGGCCCATCCGCCAATCAGGTTGCCTCCCATTAAGAGACGGCTGAGCTCAAACTGTGCCGGTTCTCCGTTTTTGCCGGTATATTTTATAATACCTTTCGGAACCTCACCTTTCAGATCCTTGAGTGTAGAATAATTGAAACTGAGCAGGGTTGCGCTCGAATTGGCATCAATTCCTTCAACTTTGAGAAGTCTCTCTTCAAAACTATCCCATTTCCTTTTTCTGTATAAGGCATAAGCAAAAACACCAAGCGCAGGAAATGATATAAGGTCTCTGATTGCTTCACGTCGTCTAACACCTTTCTTTGCATCGGAAGGAAGATCAGCAACCGGCTTACGGGCTTTTTCATTTTTCCATCTGGCTACCATTCTGTCGATACTGAAATGAAAGTCTGTTGATAAAAATGAAAAAGCAACAAGTACAAAAAACTCTATCAGGGTTTTATTCACCCACAGGTAACTTCCCTCAACCGGGACGCTAACCATATATCCGGGGACAGGAGGATATGCAACAAAATAGAAGAAGAGCATCAGGGCACCACCGGCACTTGCCCAGCGTGTCAAGAATCCCAGAATGAGACCTGATCCTATTAAGATCATTCCCCATATATTCAGGAAATCAACAAACGCAACAACACCTGCATTCGCGGCCATGGAATTAAAAATGGGTGCAAAGATCCATTTTGATCCTGCCAGGAAAGGGGCAGAACTCCAGTTATCGGCAATAATTTTTGTTATACCTTCATAAAGGAAATGCCATCCTACTACTATTCGTACGACAGAAAACAACCATGGTGTAGCATGGTTCAAGTCAATTTTTGATGCTGTTTTCATAGAGATCCGGGTACCAGGTTAATTCTTATTTTTTCACCATCAGGTTTTCAACAGTTTTATCGAACTTCTTCTCCATTTCAGGATCCGATTCAGCCAGCTTTTTCCAATCCTCTGAACCATATACTCCTGCCTTTGAATAATCAAATGGAATAAACTTTATCTTCTTTACGACAGAAAGATTCTTAAAATGAAAATCAAATTTACCGGGATTTACAAACAGAGGATCTGCAATTATTGAATGAATATCTTTCCCCGACTCTTTCCAGTCAGCAAAGGATTGATCAGCAAAACGCACATCTTTTGTACGTGTATCCCAGTAACAGTTATTGTCTGTCAAAAAATTGATCTTGTGCCAGTTACTGCTTAACAGGCTTCCTTGGTTAAAGAGTATAATATTGTTGGTAAAGTTGAATGATCTGTGTTCTTCAATCCTTGTAGCCTGAAGCTGAGCTTTAATATTAAATGCAAAAATATTGTTCCTGATTATATTTTCCTTCCCATAATGCTGATGGAATCCTGAATTTTTGCAGGCATAAACAAGGTTGTTTTCCATAGTTATCCCAAAAGAACCCTCATCAGTGTAAAGGCCCCATCCTCCGTAATCGTAGGAAAACACATGATGAATTATATTGTTCGATACCGTTGTTCCTTCTGAGGCACCAAGAGTATATACACCACCCATATCACAAAGCTCTCCCCACCCGAGGTGATGAATGGTGTTGAATTCAACTTTATTTCTTTTTGTCGGGCTGAAAGCATATCCCCATATCCAGCCAACAGATATACCGGAATAACGCAGGTTAGATATTTCGTTATGGGTCAATTTATTATCACTTGCCTGAAAAACAATGATACCTACAGCACACGGAAAAATGTATCCTCCATCCCTGATTATATTATTGTGAATAGTGATATTATTAGTGATTTCATTCTGGTCGGGACGGATAACTGTTTCTCCGATTTTAACGCCTCCGGCTCCAAGATCGTGCATATAGCACTGGTTTACAAGGCAGTTGCTGCATGCCCGTCTGAACCAGAAAGCATAGTTGCCGGTGTGCGCAATTTCACAATTTTTGAATTCAATGTTATTGGCAAAGTCGAGTGTCATCACGGCATCGACAGGTGCAGCTGCCTGTGCCGGCTCATTTCCCGCGGGAGGTGTCTGATAACCTGCAACTTCGAAAGTAAGGTTTTCAAACCGGATGTTCTCAACTCTTTTACCAGCCGACATATCACCCTGTACAACAATAAATTCCTTTATTACAGGAGCAACAAATGATGTGTTTTCAATTGTTTCGCCTTCCTTTGGTATATAATATAAATATCCCGACCTTTCAAGAAACCATTCACCGGGTGAATCAAGGGCAGCTTTATAATTATCAACATAATAACGGGTTTTGTTGTCCAGCGGGTTCCATGGTTTCATTCCGCCCCCGACAGTAAAAATTGCAGAAGAATTCTCATCAAAACTGATAATACGTTTTCTTGTATTGTCCCACTTGTGATAAAAAGTCACCAGGGCGTCCTGAAAATCAGCGGAAATAAACGACTTAAAACATTTTGCATCAGTACTGTCAAGCCCAATTTTCTGAACCGCCAGTTCCGGAGATCTGCCTTCACCTTTTTTGAGGACTGTTTCGGTTACATTTTTAATGAAGTAAAATCCTTCGTTCGGAGTTCTGGCTCTTACAGCCCTGCGACCATTAACATAAAGCTGTTCAAAATATGAGTTATAATATGCAACCTGAGGTACAAATAACCTCCATAGTTTTTCATTGATTTTTTCGAATCCGTCAAGTTTTATGCCACCTCTGAAAACAGCCTTTGTTCCTTTTTCAGCTTTAAAAATCAAAGGAAAATCTGCAGTTCCTCCATCATCACTATTCAACATTAAAGGCTGAAGCATAAAATATTCTCCTTCAAGAGCAATGATTTCAACCGGTTTGCCAACCTGATTGCTCTTCCGGTACTCCCGGGCTCTGTCACGGGCTGCTGTCAAACTTGCAAGTGGTTTTTCGATTGTTCCGGGATTATTATCTTTTCCTGCCGGAGAAAGATAAAACTTCTGGGAAGAAGCCAGGTTCTGTCCGGAAACTAAAATTATAATTACCAGGCTTATAATCAATTGAGTTTTCATGCTATGTGTTTATATTTTTTTATAAGCTATTTAATTTACAAATGAAAAACAATAATTAAAGACTCTTTTAACAACACCTGACAAATGCAATACATTATCGGACATATTTGAATTAGTATACACCCTGGAGATGAATTCAATCACACCCCGGATGACCTCCGGAATTGAATATCAGTGCGAAGCAAACATTTCCTCATAATGTGGTATGGGATCAAAAATACCGCCGCCTGTTTTATAAAACTCATTATTAAGTTCATAAATTCCTTGTTTAATGTTCACCCAGGGAGCATCCTTACGCGGATAGTAGCCCTTCATTGTATTCCAGTTCTTATAATTCTGATGTCCATTGCTTTCCACAAGGCCAAGATTACCGATCCCGGGAAAAGAAGCAAGACGTGCTGCTACATTTTTATTCCATTCTACCAATACCGGATTAACCGTCAGATCAGCACAGAAGCACGGGATATTATGTTCATAAGAGGCCTGAGCTATCTTCATGGTCATACTCAGGGTTTTAGCAATTGCTTTTAGTGCAACAGCTTTGTACCCCATCTGGATACGTTTTAAAGCATCTTCCACAGTATGAGCACTTTCATCAGCAGCTAAACGGACCGGAATATCATTCACATCAATCTCGACCTCTTCTGCAAACGGCTCTTCGATAATGGCAATCTGATCGAATGCACCAATTTTTCTGGCGTGATCGAGTAGTTTGAGCAATGTTTCCTTTTTCTCATATCGCCCGTTAGCATCAAAATAATATGGCAGCTTCCCATTTCTAGTATAAGCAGTTTTTACATTGCCAATAGCATTATGGATAGAGGTCAGCCTTGCCTTATCTTTTTCGAGCATTTCCTCCTGCGTGCCCGGCTGACCAATTTTTATTTTCATAAAAAAGTAGCCCTGATCAGCAGCAGCCTTAATCTCTTCAATTGGAATGGCATAAGCCATCAGGGGGATACCTGCAATCTTATCATGTTTATGTGATAACGCAGGTTTGTAGGCTGAAGGAATAATATCATCGAATGTTGTGAGCCCATTCTCCTTTGCATATAAAAGCCAGGCTGCATTGTCAACACCAACGAGAGCATTCAGGGCAAAAGTTTTCCGGAGATTCGGGTTTGACGTGATTTTCTTACCATATTCATAAACCTCAGGATACAATGAATCAATTAATTCAACAGGTGTGACAAAGCTCTGACCATTAATTATCTGCATAGCTTTTTCCGTCATGGCATACATAAGTGCATTGCCACCGCTTTCAGAATGAGTTGAAAATATCTGTGCATCTGACCAAAGTACGCTTTGGGTACATATTCCTATTGAATGTTTTCCAGAATCACTTTCGATATAAGAGGCTGACTGCCATATTTCACGCATATATCCACCTTTAAAGCCAAAAGGCCGGATAAGCGGTTCCCGTTCAAAATTAGTGCTTACTTTGGAAATCCTGATGGTTTTTAGTGTAACCGGTTTGCTCCCGGATGCAAGATAATCAAGAGGACTGGCAATAACGGCTGCGCCAGCTGCAGCTACAGTTGAGATGAATTCACGTCTGTTATGCTTCATTTAAATATAAATTAAAGTTTCCAGGGACTGCGGTATTCATATTGAAGAAGTCTGTTAGCTGCCTCGCTGTTGGTAAATCTCTCCTTATCCGGATCCCAACGTAACCGTTCATGGGTTGCAAGAGCAATATTGGCAAGATGGGCAAATGAAGTGGAACGATGGCCGTCTTCAAGTGTGCAAAAAGGTTTTTGCCTCGATTTAATGCAGTCGAGAAAATTACGTATCAATCCCGAAGTACTGTCAGCGCTGCTTCCATCATCCAATGTCTGGTTCGGATTTTTGTATTCTTCTTCCTCAATCTGTTTCGACCATGATTGGAACTGTCCTTTTGAAGCAGGTACAATGCGGTATCCTTTTTCACTGGCATAAAGATTACCTTTTGTCCCCCGCAACTCAAGTTCCCCATATGGGAACAATTCGCCACTACAGGCTTCATAAATGCAAAACGAAATAATCTTTTTTGAAGCAAACTCAAAGGTCACCTGCATTGTATCGGGGATATCTGCATCATGATCAAGTACATACTTGCCACCGGTTGCTGTAATGGCAACAGGAGCAACTTCCCCCATCATCCAGCGGATGGCATCCATGTAATGAACGCCCCAGTTCCCCATCTGGCTAGAGTAATCGCTCCACCACCGGAACATATAAGGAGCGATATTATACTGATAAGGCCGATATGCGCGGGGCCCCAACCACATATCCCAGTTAAAATCCTTAGGAGGCTGTTCCGGTTTCAGTTTTCCGATACCGTCAGGAGCCATATTACTTATTCTGGCCGCACGGGCAACAGATATTTTTCCAATCTTGCCGGCAGGAATTTCCTTAGCCAGTTTCTGATATACTGTATTCCCGCGACGATTAAGTCCGACAGCTACAACCCTATCGCTGGCCTCCCATGCATTTACCATTTTACGCCCTTCAACCAGTGTATTTGTCAAAGGTTTTTCAACATAGACATCTTTTCCAGCCTTTATGGCATCGATCACCTGTATAGCATGCCAATGATCGGGAGTAGCAATACAAACTGCATCAATATTCTTATTTTCAAGAAGTTTGCGAAAATCATTATACTTTGCAGGTTTTCCCGGAAAATTCTCGCCCATCTTTGGCACCTGCCCAGGCATGGTCTTAAGATAACGGGGATCAACCTTGCTGCGATCGCGCAACAGGTATGGTTCATAAATATCGCATAAAGCTGCAACTTCAATATCGGGTTGTTTCATAAACAGGTTTAAAAGTTGAGAGCCCCTGTTTCCTATTCCGATAAAGCCCATGTTGATTTTATCGTTGGCTCCAGGTATCCGTTTATAGCTTGCTGCGCTTAATGATGAAGCGCCAAGCGTCACTCCTGCTGTAACTATACCTGTTCTGGTTATAAACTCACGCCGGGTAGTTTTTACTTTACTATTCATAATAGAGGGAATTATCTAAAAGTTGAACATTACAATTTTACTTCACAATTGGTGTCAGTACAATATTCCGGTACTGAACCGTACCATGATCGCCCTGAAGATAAATCGGGCCTGCAGAGAATACATCGGAAATGATAGCTCCACCTGTTGGTCCATATACCGGCTGATTATCAATGATTTTAACACCATTCAGAATTACGGTTATATGACGATCACATAAAGTAATATCAACTGACTGCCATGTACCAGCCGGTTTTTCAGCGCTTACAACAGGTTTAATCCTGCTATACACAGCTCCCATATTGTGCGAATCAAGTTCTTTTTTATAAGAGTCTAAAACCTGAATCTCATACATACCTCTCAGATAAATCCCGCTATTGCTCCCTTCAGGTACATTTACTTCAAGTTTAAGATTAAAATCCTCAAAAACCTGTTCAGTCCTGAGGTTCCCATATCTTATATGCTCTGCACCTTCAACCTGTACAGGATTATTAGTCAATACTCCGTTTACTACTGAAAAACCATTTTTATTCTTTTCATTGATCAGTTTCCATCCTGTTAGATCTTTGCCATTAAACAATGTTATCGGTGCTCCGAATTTAAGATTATTCATATCAGGTGCCGGAGGAGGTGCAGGCAGTTTTGTCCCGACCATGGATATGGAATCAACTCCTTTCCCATTTATGCGAGGATTAAGGAGATACCCTTTAATTTTATCTCCTTCTTTTGTTATTTCCAGCCAGTTGGTTATTGTTTGCGTGCGAACAGGATTATTGTTTCCATCAACAGAACGAACAACATTATTGTTACGGGAAACCATCAAAATATGATCTTTTGCCAGAAAAACATTTGAGACAGGAAGCACGCTTCCTCCAACCCAAAGCAGGTCAGCATCGAGATAGTTTTTCTCCTGCCTGACCTCAAGCCAACCTACAGAGCCCCCCTGGATATCAATGGTCCATTGTCCAAAGAATTCAGAAATGTCAGTGTGCTTAACAGGTTCAGTTTTGCTTTCAACGTTACACGATGTGATTGATAAAGAAACTAAAACCATTGCTAAAATGGGAAGAGATGTTTTCATAGTTCAGATTATTATGTATTAAAATCGATTATAAATAGTTTTTAAATTTAATGAAAAGTTTGAAGTGCCTAAAATTTAGAATACTTAAGTATTTTTTAAATCAAAATCACCATTTGCCGTTTTCCGGTCTCCGGTCTCCTGTTTCCGGTTCTCTTATATTATTGTTCCTGCTGAGTTTTCAATACATCAGATTTATATTTTCTGTTCTCAAGGATCCTTGTATAGTTCAATCCCAGCTTATTATTATAATCTTCATAAGATTTCTGGGCCCACTGTAACGCCGCATCCAGATCACCATTTATTTCATTGATAATAGCCATGTTATAACAAGCTCTCCCGGCAATCTTCATATTGGGATTATCTGTTTCTTTATCCCAGAGAGTTCCGGCTTCATCCCATTTCCCAAGCTGAGCTTTCCTTTTTGCTATTTTAAAATTATTTGTTCCTTTAACATAGTAATCCCTCATAACTCTAATCTGGTATGGAAGTATTCTCAGTGCATATCCGTGACCGGCTTTGTTACTTACCTTGTTAACAGCCTCTTTTCTGCCAATAAGGGCTGCAGCAGCCAGTACGGGATTTATCCCCCTGCCTGAAAATCCTAATGACTCTTCATAAATGTATTCATCGAGAATTAATTTGCCGACAGGATCATAAATTCTCCAGCCGGTCTTTACAATAGTTTGCATATCAGCCAGATGTTCTATGCCCGGAACTGATCCCAACGGCGTTTTTATGTCAACCTTTCTTGTAGAATAATTAATATGTGTATCCGTGTCAAATTTTTCCAGTGAAAAAAGAGCATCGGTACCTGTCTCCTTACATATCTGAGCTACAATTTCCCAGGAGAGGGGATCAGGAAAGACCGTCAATTTAGATGTTCTGAAGTCGATGTCATTCAGCTCTTTAATTTTTGTAAACCTGCTGTTGCCCGACAATTCGTCGGATAATCCTTTTACACTTTCGAGTGCTCCATCCTTATCGAGATCTGCACCTTCGAGCGACAGAGCCTTATCGATTACATCAATTGCCTTTGTTTTATCGGTAGGCATACTCCGGTTGATAACTCCTACACTTTTTATATAAGGCGGAATCGTGACCGGGGCCGGTTCAACAACATTAAGATATAGTTGCTGTGTTTTACAGGAGCCAAAAAAGAATGCTATTAACAGAACTAATGAATACTTCTTCATAATCTTATACCTTGTTTATTTTTATTGTGATTCATGGAATAAAAAATAACGCTCAGGGTGTGAAGTAAAAAATAATTTGCGTGAGTCGTGTTCATCTTTCAATTCTTTTCACCCTGATATTCCTGATTGCTGCAATTGTTTTCCATGAGGCTATACCGAATGGCCTTGACAGCTCAACTTCCGGACGTATTGATAATTTATGGTTCGCGGTCGGAAAAGTTATCACCTTGGCACTGTCTATCATTGCAACAATTTCTGTTTCTGATACAGAAAGACTAATACTATACCAATGGTTCTTCTCAAACTTCATCAAAGTTGTTGTACTGTTTTCCGATGCATCCTTGCCATCGATACAGGAGAGACCAACAGTGCTTCCTCCCCAACCACCGACTATCAATGAACAGGGATCTTTTCCAACAGGAAAAGTCATTCCACAGAAGAAATCGTTTCCTTCGGTGTACATAGCTTCCAGAGTAACTTCATAGTCCATTACAGGGAAATCGCCTTTCCTGGTAATACCGGTACATCCGTCGCCCATCCCCAGGATAATCTTATCACCAGAAACATAAACAGGACCCTGAGGACCGAAGTTGGTTATCTCCCAACCCTGAAGTGATTTTCCATCGAAAAGCAATCCGGTGTCACTCTTTACATACCTTTCAGGCTGAAAGGTTTTATGAGATGTTTGTCTGCCCGAACAGCTGATGAAAAAAATGGAACCAAGCATTATTAGTATCGGGAAGCAGACACGCTGAAATTTAATAGATGAGGTCATAAATAAATTATCAAATAATTACTCCTCCGATTTCTTCAATTCGCGTACAGGTGTATCGAGGTTCTCAAAATCGGGTAAAATGCTTTTATTGTCTGTTGCTTTCAATTGTTCAAGTTTTCTGCCGGCCGGCAATATCCGGCTCTCCCAAGAGCCTATTGCATCATTATAGCTTTTAAGTGCATTTTTTAATCCGTTCCCGACTTTACCGAGATGATCAGCAAAAACATTTACTCTTGTATAAAAATCCATTGCAGCATCCATGATCTGTAATGCATTAGTGGTAATATTATGTTGCTGCCACGACATGGCCACAGATTTAAGAACCACAATCAATGTGGTTGGGGTAGCCAGAATTATTTTATTGTTTATAGCGTCTTGAAGCAAAGTTTTATCTACAGTCAGGGCTACATTTAACGCAGATTCCACTTCCATATACAATACGACAAAATCAGGGGTATTCTCAAACTGAGACCAATATTGCTTTTTACTCAGCTTATTGATATGATCCCGCAGGTCCCTTGCATGCTTTGCAAAAAGCATATTTCTCGAATGTTCATCATCTGTTTCGAGGGCTTGCAGATATGCATCTAATGGCAACTTGGAATCAACAACAACGTGGCTGTTTCCTGGCAGGTTAATAATCATATCGGGTTTTAGAATAGAATCTTCTGATTCGGTATAAACCTGTTCCACAAAATCACAATGTGCTGACAATCCGGAGAATTCAACAACACGTTTTAACCCGATTTCGCCCCATTTCCCTCTTACCCTGGGATTTCTAAGAGCATTGACAAGTGCACCTGTTTCTTTCTGCAGGCTTTTATTTGTGATCTGTATGTTTGACAACATTTCAGTTACCTGGCCAAAAGTTTTCTCGGAACCTTTCTCAAGTTCTTCAATCCTTTTCTTATAGCTGTCGATCGATTCTTTTACAGGTTTCAGCATCTCCTCAATAGCAGATTTTCTTTCATCAAGATTTCCTTCAGCCTCTTTTACCTGAGTCTCAAGGTGAGTTTTTGCCAGATCTAAAAATTGTTTATTATTTATAGTCAATGCATCTGAGGCAGCCGATTTGAAAGTATCGATCATTGCTTTTCGTACCTCTTCAAGACTATTTGCCTGTGCTTCAACCTTAGCCTGTAAAGAACTGTTCTGCCTGTTAAGTTCATTTATCTCTTCAGCTTTCACTAATAATGCCTGCTGATGCAGGGTGTTTAAACCTGACTTTGTTAACAGATATGAAATTAAGGCTCCGGCTGATAAACCGACTATTATGTAAATTATGATTTCCATTTAAATATGCATCTATTGTCCTTCAAATTTAAAAGTTTTATGCGGAAAAGCGCGGATAAAAGTTTCATTTTACCAATTTTACTATCTTCGTAGTACATAAACATGCAATATGAAAAGGATAACGTCAGTAATTATTACAGTAATGGCCGGGACAATATTCTGGTCATGCACCTCAAAACAGGAAAAGATGGAAAAGCGGATGAAAGAGTTTCTTTTAGTATATGAAACAAAGGTCGTACCACTTTATCGTGAATCAGCATTAACATCGTGGAATGCAAATATCACCGGAACTGATGCCGACTGGGCATTAAGTGAAAAAAGCGCTTTTAAACTTGAGAAATGTTTTACCGACAGTAAAGCTTTTACAGAACTTAAGGAACTGAAAGATTCAAAAGCAGTTCTCGATCCGATCCTTGCACGGCAGCTTGACCTGCTTTACAATGCCTATCTCGGAGGACAGGTAGATACTTTACTTATTGCAGAACGTATAAAGATGGAGACTGAAATAAGTAAGAAATATTCAAACTTCAGAGCAAAAATAAACAATAAAGAATTGTCCGACAATCAGATAGATGATATCCTGAGAAACTCGACAAATAGTTCAGAACTTCAGGCAGCCTGGGAAGGACATAAAATGATCGGTCCTGTTGTTGCTGAAGATGTTATTAAACTTGTAAAACACCGTAACCTGATAGCTCATAAACTCGGATTCGGCAATTTCCATGAGATGAGTCTGAAATTGTCAGGTCAGGACCCTGCCGAAGTGACTGCAATTTTTGATGAACTTGATAATCTTACAAGGGATAACTTTGCCCAACTGAAGAATGAAATCGATGAATATTTCTCAAAACGATACAAGATCGCACCAGCTGACATGCGTCCATGGCATTACCAGAACAGGTACTTTCAGGAAGCTCCTGAAATATATCCGGTCGATCTGGATAAATATTATTCCAAACAGGATCCTGTCAGACTCGCAGCTGCTTTTTACGATGGGATAGGATTGAATGTCGATAACATTCTTGCAAAAAGCGACCTGTATGAGAAACCGGGTAAAAACCAGCATGCGTTCAGCACCGATATTGACCGGTCAGGAGATGTCCGCACTCTTGATAATATCCGACCTGACTCCTACTGGATGAACACAATACTCCATGAGCTCGGACATGGTGTCTACTCATATTACAACGATATGACACTGCCTTTCACTCTGAGAGATGCAGCTCATACCTTTACCACTGAAGCCATTGCCGAGTTTTTTGGCAGGCTTGCAAAAGATCCTCAATGGATGCTCAGTATGGGTATCATCGACTCTTCGGAATGTAAAAAAATATCCGATAATTGTAATAAATCACTCAGGCTTGAAATGCTTGTTTTCAGCCGATGGGCCCAGGTAATGTATCGTTTCGAAAAAGCAATGTATGAAAATCCTGATCAGGACCTGAATCAATTATGGTGGAATACAGTTGAAAAATACCAGTTGATAGCAAAACCTGAAGGACGCAATATGCCAGACTGGGCATCAAAAATTCATGTTGCCCTCTATCCTTGTTATTACCACAACTACCTTCTTGGGGAGCTGCTGGCTTCACAATTCCACAACTACATCACCACCAATATAACTAAAAACCAATCATTTGTCGGAGAAAAAGCTGTCGGGACATATTTCAGAAAAAATGTATTTATGCCAGGTGCCAGGTTTTACTGGAATGATATGATCGAAAAGGCTACGGGGGAGAAGCTGACTGCAAAATACTATGCTAAACAGTTTGTCAAGTAATTGTTGAAATGTTCAATGTATAAATGATTGTTGCATCAATGATTAACATTGGATATACTAATCAAGCTACTGAATTTCAATAATTTAATCTAATAAATATAAGAAAATGAATAATCTGTCACGACGTTTGTTTATTCAAAGAAGCTTTGCTGCCGGTATAGGATTAACAGCCCTGAAAAACTTACCTGCCTGCTCAAATACGCCAGGTACGGGGATGAAGCTTGGATTTTGTACCTATCTGTGGGGTCAAAGCTGGGACCTTCCAACATTGATTGCCAATTGTGAAAAAGCAGGATTTCTGGGTGTTGAACTTCGTACCCAGCATGCCCATGGTGTAGAGATCAGCCTGAATGCGGCACAACGCGCTGATGTTAAAAAACGGTTTGCCGACAGTCCGGTAACCTGTATCGGTTATGGCTCTAATTTTGAATACCATAGTCCTGATCCAGTCAAGCTCCGTGAAAATATTGATCAGACCAAAGAATATATTAAACTCTGCAAAGATATCGGGGCAAGTGGAATAAAAGTCAAGCCTAATGGCCTGCCGGCTGAAGTTGCAAAAGAGAAAACTATTGCCCAGATAGCTGCATCGATCAATGAGGTTGGAAAGTTTGCACAGGATTACGGCCAACTGGTAAGAGTAGAAGTTCATGGTGCACTTACGCAGGAAATACCGGTCATGAAAGCAATCTTTGATCAGATAACAGAGCGAAATGTAAAAATGTGTTGGAACTGCAATGATCAGGATTTATTACCTCCGGGGCTTGAAGCCAATTTCAATTTGGTAAAAAAATGGTTTGGCGACACTGTCCATATCCGTGAATTAAATGATGGCAACTATCCATACCAACAACTCTTTAACATGTTCGCAGGTATTAATTATAAGGGATGGATCCTTCTGGAAGCCCGTACCGATCCCGGTGATAAAATTTCTGCCATGAAAGAGCAATTATCTCTGTTCAATCAAATGATAACCAATGCTGGTAAACGATAGATTACATTCACAATAAGAATATTTTTCTGATGAAAAAAATCATATTTCTAATTATCGCAGCTATGACCGCCTGCACGTCCCCTTCAACAAAAAAAGAGGTAAATACTTCAAAGTATATTAATAATGCTTTTATTAAAGCTGCAATTGACAGTGTGAAAAATGCACAACCGACAGCCGATGTTTTTCTCCTTGAAAAAGGGGTTAATCATGCCTCCTCACTATGGAGAACCGAAGACGGCACTCCTGAAGATTTCGTTGCCTTCGTTAAGACAAATTATATATCGGATCCGGGAAAACGTAAAGCTGTTTTCGACAAAACCTGTGACTATCTGGAGTCGCTTTATGGAAATTATAATGAAATTACACTCGACCTCAGAAAGATAATTGATCTGTCAGCAGGTGAAATAGATGAGATAGACAGGATGTTCGGAAACTATTCTGTTTACTCACACATTCAGGATGATTTTTATTCCAATAAGATAGCCTTTGTAATTGCACTCAATTTCCCGTATTTCACTCTTGCTGAGAAAGAAAAACTCGGCCCTCAATGGAGCCGCGAACAATGGGCTATGGCTCGTCTGGGTGATCAGTTTGTGTCTCGTGTACCTGCCGAACTCAATCAGGCCCTTTCAACAGCTATTGGTAATGCCGAGATGTATATAGCTGAATATAACATACATATGGACCGCCTTCGCACTGACGACAACCGTCAGATCTTTCCTGACGGCATGGTGCTTCTTTCCCACTGGAACCTCCGGGATGAATTAAAAGCTGACTACTCTGACAAGGAAAAAGGGCTTGAAAAACAAAAGATGATCTATAAAGTAATGGAAAGAATAATCCGTCAGGAAATTCCGAAGATGGTTATTAACAACCCTGACTATAATTGGGCCCCCTTTTCAAATAAGGTAACACGAGGATCCGAGGCCGTTGAGCTGGTTTCTGAACCGGATACACGTTATTCACATGTAATTGACATCTTCAAGGCAAATAAAAAGATAGATGCTTATAATCCTGAAATGAATACTGCCCTCCTCCGCAAGTTTTCGTGGGAAATGGAAATCTCGCAGAAAGAGGTTGAGTCTCTGTTCGATACATACCTAAGCTCTCCGCAATTAGCTGTATTGGGCAAACTTATAAAAGAGAAGCTTGGACGGGATCTGGAACCATTTGATATATGGTACGATGGCTTCAAATCGCGCAGTATAATCCCGGAAGATCTTCTGACATCAAAAACCTCAGCATTATACCCCAACACCGCTGCCTTTAAAGCCGGAACTCCTCTTATTCTGACAAAACTCGGGTGGTCCCCGGAAAGAGCCAGGTATATTACTGACAAGATCGATGTGGATCCTGCCAGAGGATCGGGGCATGCTGCAGGTGCTGCAATGAAAGGAGCTGATTCACATCTCCGGACACGTGTCTCTGCGAAAGGTATGGACTATAAAGGCTATAATATAGCAATACACGAATTCGGTCATAATGTTGAGCAGACCATCTCTCTTTATGATGTTGATAATTATATGATGTCGGGCGTACCAAACATAGCTTTTACCGAAGCTCTGGCATTCATCTTCCAGAGTCGCGATCTGATGCTTCTGGGTATTAAACAGGAAAACAAGGATACGGAAAATATGCAGACTCTTGATGCAGCATGGTCGCTGATGGAAATAATGGGAGTTGGTATGGTCGAGATGAAGGTCTGGAAATGGCTTTATGATAATCCTGAAGCAACAGCATCGGATCTTAAAGAAACTACCGTAAATTTTGCTGTTGAAGTATGGAACAAATACTTTTCTCCTGTTTTAGGTGTAAAAGACTCCCCGATTCTTGCGATTTATTCACACATGATCGAAGTGCCTCTTTATCTTCCAAACTATGCATATGGCCAGATAATTGAATTTCAGATTGAAGACTATATAAAAGGAAAAAATTTTGCAAATGAGGTTGACCGGATTTTCAAACAAGGAAAACTTACTCCGCAGCAATGGATGAATGCGGCCACCGGAACAAAAATATCGGCACAGCCAATCATTAAAGCATTAGATAAAGCCCTCAGCAGCCAGATAACCAAATAACTTTATTATTAAGATCCTGATAACTTGAACTTAAACCTTTTATTATGACACGTAAAATACTAATTCCATTCCTTCTCCTTATGGCATTTCAGGCAAATGCTCAAATTAAGTATACACCATCTCCTGAAAACCTGAAATCTCGTGAGTGGTTCCAGGATGCCCGCTTCGGATTGTTCATCCATTGGGGGGTATATAGCGTTCTTGGTGATGGCGAATGGGTGATGAACAACCAGAATATCGATAAGGAAACTTATCAGAAGCTTCCGAATTTTTTCAATCCTGTAAACTATGACCCGAAAGAGTGGGTAGCGATGGCTAAAGCAGCAGGAATGAAATATATTACCATTACAAGCAAGCATCACGACGGGTTTGCCATGTTCGACTCAAAGCTTACTGACTGGGACATTGTTGATCGTACCCCTTACAAAAAAGATATCATTAAAATGCTTGCAGAAGAATGCAGGAAAGAAGGTATCAAACTATTCTTCTATCACTCTCACCTCGACTGGTATCAGGAAAACTATTTCCCCCTTGGAAGGACAGGACATTCATCAGGCCGTCCTGAAAAAGGCGACTGGTATAAGTACCTTGATTACATGGATGGGCAGCTGACTGAACTGCTGACCAACTATGGTGAAATAGGGGGAATATGGTTTGACGGTGACTGGGACAAACTGGATGCAGACTGGCGTCTCGAGAAAACATACAGCCTTATTCATAAACTACAGCCGGCATGTATGGTGGGGAACAATCACCACCTCGCACCATTCCCTGGTGAAGATTTTCAGATGTTCGAAAAAGATCTGCCAGGTCACAATACGACAGGTTTCAGCGGAGATTCAAAAGTCGGTTCACTTCCTCTTGAAACGTGCGAGACAATGAATAATTCATGGGGATTTAACCTTCAGGATAAGCGTTATAAATCGACAAAATCAATCATCCAGTATATCGTAAAAGCAGCCGGATATAATTCAAATTTCCTTCTGAATGTAGGTCCAATGCCCGATGGAAGAATACAACCGGAATTCGTAAGCACCCTGAAAGAGGTTGGCAAATGGATGGAGAAATACGGTGAGACGATTTATGGTACCCGCGGCGGACCAGTGCCTCCGAAAAGCTGGGGTGTAACCACTTATAAGAACAACAAAGTTTATGTTCATGTCATGAATGCAGAAAACAGCAATTTACTTATTCCTGATTTTGGAAAGAAAGTAAAAGGTATTACTCTTTTTACAACATCCGAAAAGCTGAAATACAAACAGGATACTTTCGGAATAACTATCTCTCTGCCAAAGGACATTGCTGATGAGACAGACACTATTCTGGTAATTGAGATCTGAGGAGGTTTGAGGTGTGAAGCGTGAGGTAACCGGCAACCATCAATCGGTAGTTAAGGATATTTGGCCATACATTATATATGAAATAAAAAGGGGCTTTTTATACAGCCCCTTTTTTATTACATATAATTACTTAAGATAAATCTCCAGTACCGGGATCTCAGTCTGAGGTTTCTGGACAGGAAGTTGAAGATTTACATCATTTTTGTTCTCATCTTTTCCAACAGTGAACTTAACCTCGGAGGCATCACTCAAAAGCTGTACATATTTAATCTTGTCAGCCATATTCTCAAGAGTAAGTCTTCCCATTGGATAGACCAATAAATGAACATATAATCTTTTAGTTACAGGATTATATGTTAAAAGAGTATTTGCAGGTGCAGTAAAATCCGCAGGGGCTTCAGTACAACCATAGATCGAACGGCTGTTATATTTCATCCAGTCTCCCATTGATTTCAATCGGTCCTGTGCTCGATAATCAAATACGCCACGGGCTGTAGGACCAACATTTAGGAGAAGATTGCCACCTTTACTGACCGATTCAATAAGCAACTCTAACAATTGTGCAGGACTCTTCCATGTATACTCGTCACGGTAATAGCCCCATGAGCCTGAGAAAGTCTGGCATGTTTCCCAAGGAACCCTTTTTCCATTATATTCCGGCCATTTTGTCACTTTTACCTGTTCAGGAGAAACAAAATCCCAGCCGCCTTCAACATCTTTCAGATCGAGACGGTCATCAATAATTATTCCGGGCTGAAGGCTGCGTGCAAGTTTTATAAGGTTCTGAGAATCCCAGTCATCACGTCCCTTTCCGTTTTTACCCGGGAAGGAAAAGTCGAACCAGATAATGCTTATTTCACCATAATTGGTAAGCAGTTCTCTTACCTGATTTTTAAGGTATTCCCTGTACTTACTCATATCTTTCCCTTTATTCAGCCTGGCATATGCAGTATCTGAATCCTGCCTTAATGGATGGCATCTGTCGATGGTGTAATCGGGATGATGCCAGTCGATAAGTGAATAATAAAATCCAACTTTCAACCCTTCTGCTCTGAATGCTTCCACATATTCCTTTATCAGGTCTTTCCCATAAGGAGTATTAGGTGCCTTGTAATCAGTGAATTTTGAATCGAACAAACAGAAACCTTCATGGTGTTTTGCTGTAAGCACAACATATTTCATCCCTGCAGCCCTGGCCATTTTTGCCCATTCATGCGGATCGAACAGATCGGGATTAAACATCTCAAAGTATTTCTGATATTGCTCGTTAGTCAGTCTTTCGTAGTTTTTCACCCACTCATGTCTGGCAGGTAAAGCATATAACCCCCAGTGAATAAACATTCCGAAACGGGCATCGGTCCACCATTGCATTCTTTGAGTTTTTTGGGCTTCCGTCTCTTTGGGAAACTGTGCCGGAGCTAAGTGAGGAACAAGAAACAGGCACATCAGCATAATTGCTGTCATGAAGGTTTTGTTTTTCATATTTATCATTTTTAGTTGTTAATTAATATTCAGGATTATCATATCATATTTCTTTGAATCAGTTTCATTTTTTGTATGGACCCGGTAACCAAACCTGACAAAAAAAGTAAAATCGAGAGGAGAACAGTTTCTGTTTCATATATAATGCTCAAAAATTATTTGTACACGATGCAAAGGATTCAAATAACAACGCGGGCTGATAAGTCATAATAATTATATGTAAAAATACTTTTTTAAGCGATTTATATACAAAAGTATTGTAAGTTGTTTGTAGTAATATTTGTTAATTTTGTTCATGTCCTTTAGATCATGCGCATCTGATATCAATTTAAAATACATAAGCCGGATTATTTTAGAAATTATTTAATGGTTCCTTTTTTTAAGAACTTAAATGTTGCGGGTCTGATGAATCAGACGATGGCAGCATACAGATGATATATACTTTTAATAATTGTGATGATCAGATATTTAGTGACTTGATATTTTCAGAGAACAAAAGTGCTTTTATTATGTTGTACAGCATCATATTATATTGAATAATTATAACTAAATTATGAAAAAGACAGAGTTCTCCGGACAAAAAAGAAAGGTGGCAGTAGTCGGGGCAGGTTCAGTGGGTGCCACATATTGCTATGCACTGGCACAGAGCGGTCTTGCTGACGAAATAGCACTGATTGACATGAATGAGGACCTTTTGCACGGACAGGTTCTTGACCTGGTACATGGCCAGGCTTTCTTCCCTACTGTTAATATCCATGCCGGATCTTCTGAAGATTATACAGATGCCCAGCTTGTGGTAATTACGGCCGGAGCTGCCCAGCGGCCGGGAGAGACACGATTGCAACTTCTTAAGAAAAATGCAAATATTGTTGGAGGTATTGCAGAAGATATTTCCAGACATAAATGCAAAGGGGTAATGCTCATAGTCAGTAATCCTGTGGATGTACTGACGTATGTTGCATTGAAACGATCAGGATGGGACAGAAACCATGTGATAGGATCAGGGACCGTTCTCGATAGTGCCAGATTCAGATACCTCATTAGTAACCACTGCGGTGTAGATATTCATAATGTTCATGCATATTTTCTTGGTGAACATGGCGACAGTGAATTTGCAGCATGGTCTATGACTAATATAGCCGGTTTAAAAATGGAAGAGTATTGCCCGATATGCAATAACTGCTCCGACTGTAAAGAACAACGGTTACTAATAGAGAAACAGGTACGCGAATCAGCATACCAGATAATAAATTTCAAGGGATCGACCCATTTTGCAGTGGGGATGGCACTAGTAAGGATCACAGGCGCCATACTCCGTAAGCAGAACAGCGTTATGACTGTATCAGTCATGTTGAAAGGAGAGTTTGGAATCAATGATGTATGTCTCAGTGTTCAAAGTATTGTATCCGAAACCGGCATAATCAGGATTATCGAAAATCCTCTCCCGGAAGAAGAAATGGCTTCGCTCTTACATTCTGCCTCTGTTCTCAGAGAAGCAATTGATTCGCTGGAAGATAATGGCTGATGAAACAAAGAGGCAACACAAACTAAATATTTGTCTGTATTAATGGCATATCTTTAACTCACTATTTTGGTTAATCTGATTTATACTTAATCTGTTCCATTGGATAAATGATAAAAAAGTACAGGATATTATTATTGTTTTCGATTATACCGCTATCGATATTTTCTCAGAATATTGACATTCAGATCCTTCGTTCCCATAATTCTCAAAATATCCAATCGTCCGATGATTTTTTCAGATTTGCTTCCAACACTAATACCGGAATAGTTTTAGGAGTTCCCGTTACTATGGGAATTGCCGGACTTATTAAACATGATAATAAGTTGTTTAGAAATGCCTGCGTGGTTGCTGTCGCCAGTGGTATTAACATGGGATTTACCAATGCTTTGAAATATTCGATTAATCGTAAACGCCCTTTTGAGACCTATCCGGACATCATGAAAAAATCGGATGTAAAAGATCCTTCCTTCCCTTCCGGTCATACTTCCAGCGCCTTTGCTACAGCTACATCGCTGAGCCTGGCTTATCCCAAATGGTATATCATTGCCCCATCATATCTGTGGGCAGGTACAGTCGGATATTCAAGAATGCATCTCGGGGTACATTATCCAAGTGATGTTCTGGGGGGCATGATTGCAGGCTCCGGAAGCGCCTATCTTACGTACAAAGCAAATAAATGGCTGAATAACTGTAATTGGAAAAGACATGGACACCAGTAGAAATTGCTGGTCTGGCCAATCATTTGCTTTCAGACTAAAACCAATTATGAGGATCCCCTATCCTCATGGCGGATTATTTGACCTGACAGGTCAACAAAAAGCTGATTTCTTTAGCCGGCTTTTTATCTCAGATAGGCTGGACGGGTATAAGCTATTTCCTGAGGCAACGAACTGATTCTCCACGTTGCTTGGGACTGCTGCTCCTGGATAAACTTCCACTCAGGGCAAGATAGTGGTCAAAGGAGTTTAGAGTATTGCTTTCTGTTGAAGTCCACCAAATACCAATACTGCCGAGGTTGAGAAATGTCCCATTCTCAACACGATAACCTCCCGGGAGACCTATAAAACCGGTTTCATTGGTCCCATTGTTACCATCACTCCATCCACTGGTGCTTTTCAATTTTTTGCCGGCCCCTTGTCCACCTAAATAATAAATCAACGTTGCCCAATCAGCATCGTTGGACAAAGTCCAGCCTACCGGAGCTAACCCTCTTGGGTCGTTCACTGCATACCAGTTGTATAGTTTGCCGTACTTCAGACCGTTTTTAGGATCGTTATTATAGTGACACCATGCAGGCTTTCCTGACTCACCAGCTGTTACCCATTCTTTGTTGGTTCTCGCTTCAGGAATTGAATCGCCATTTCGAAATTTGCTTACATTCAGGTTTGCTACTGCCCAGGTTTGTGTACCAATCCTTACTATTCCTATAACTTTGCTCTTATTATCTGATGCAGGTTTTGAACTCTTCTGGATGGATTTTGATTTCGTCTGTGCAGATTTTGAGCCAGTCTGGGCAGATTTCGAACCCGTTTGTGCAGATTTTGTTTTTGTCTGAACAGATTTTAAGCTTGTCTGGTCAGAATCTGATCCACCCTGAAAATGGATATTACCCGACATATTTCCATAAGAAAACAGAAAAATAAAAGTACAGGTTATTATGATAATGGTCTTTGCTTTTTTCATATCTGTCTCCTTTAAATTAATGGTAATGTTTTGTTATTCTCAAGGAAAATGGTGAAGATATAATCACCATAATTGAGCCCATCCTTAACGGATGATAAATGGATATCATCTAACAGATCACTTTTCTTTTATGAAAGAACTTAAGCTTTCCTATCGCAAAGCATCAGATATTAAACGCATCTGAAATAATTTTATTATGCGGGTCAAGAAAAGAAAACTGTAGCCGAATTTTCTGCGGACTGTAATAGACTCTCTAAGCCGCAGTCATTACAAAATCATTTAGTTGAAATGGCTATACTTCTCATATTACCGGGCTTAAGTACCGGTTCAGGTTCCTATAATAATGAAAAATAAATCAAACAGCGTAATTAAATGTGCTCATTTTCGCTTCGATAATTAATTGAATAAAGAATAATTTTATAGAATCCAGAGAGATCAAAATCCTTTATAATTGTCGACTTACAATTGTTTAGCCGCCGAAAACAAACATGAATGCAGTCAGGCATATCATTGTTTTTTAACTTGTTTCATTTTTGAATCAGAATAAACCGTCGGTCGATAAGTACCTTTCGCCTGTGTCATAGCAAAAAGTCAGAATTTTTGCTCCTTTAGCGAAATCACCTGATTTCTGATTCACTGCGGCCAATGATGCTCCTGATGATATTCCTATGAATATTCCTTCTTCTTTACCAGCTCTTCTGGTAAAGGTATATGCTTCTTCTTTGCTGATTTTTATTACACCATCGAGGAGATCTGTTCTTAAAATGGAAGGTATAAATCCGGCACCTATCCCCTGTAAAGGATGGGGAGCAGGTAATCCTCCGCTCAGCACAGGTGATAGTTCAGGTTCGACAGCATATACTTTCAGTTTTGGAAATTTCTTTTTCAGTACTTCCGCGCAACCGGTTAAATGTCCGCCTGTACCAACGCCTGCAAAAAGATAATCGATACCTTCAGGAAAATCATTAAGGATCTCCATTGCAGTGGTATTCCGGTGAATTTCGGTGTTTGCCGGATTATCAAACTGCATAGGGATCCATGAGTCGGGTATCTCTGAATGCAATTGTTCTGCACGTTCAATAGCACCTTTCATCCCTTTTTCCCATGGAGTCAAGTCAAATTCGGCTCCATAAGCGCTCATTATTTTTCTTCTTTCAAGGGACATTGATTCGGGCATTACCAGGATAATTTTATATCCTTTCACTGCTGCCACCATTGCCAATCCTATCCCTGTGTTGCCTGAGGTTGGCTCAATAATTACACTTTGTGGTTTAAGAAGTCCCTTTTCCTCCGCATCGTTAATCATCGATAGGGCAATACGGTCCTTTATGCTGGCACCCGGATTGACTTTCTCAAGTTTAATCCATACAGATATACCCGGATTAAAAAGCTTGTTGATTTTAACATGAGGAGTATTACCTATTGTTTCAAGTATTGAATTTGCTTTCATGATTTAGTAATTTATTTAAGTCGTTCAGATAACAAAGTTAATAGGTTCCTGAAATTTATTCTGGTTGCGTTCTACTACTTCACCTTTATAATATTGTAATATAATATTTATAATAGCAGAAATAATAGAAAAGGTGTCTGTTTTGACATCAATCCACATGGTGGTCTCCTGGAGACTCATGATATGATTCATCCCTGAAATATAAACTGGAAGGTGTTTAAAACTGAGTTGCACTGTTTTACTATTCCGTGTTTTTAGACCGTGCTGCGGCCTCGGCGGCCGGAAGAAACTTTGTGCCACTCCGTGGTAAAAGGGAAAAGTGCAGGTCACTAACTCAGTTTCAGATGATGGCGTTTGAAGATTACACCTCCTATCAAAAAGTATATTATTGTAAGTACAAGGATGGATATTACCTCAGGTATTATGCTAAGGACATTCATATCCATTATGAGTGTTTTGTTCAGTGCTGAGATGGCATGTGTCGGTGTCATCAGTCCCTGAATATTTATTGGGTAACCTGCTATTGTGAATAACGCATCATTGTGCAGGGGGAAGGCTGCCCCGGTAAAGAACATGAACAAGAACATCGGGAAGTTGCCGACAACAAGTACCTCATTGGCTGATTTTGTTACAGCTGCTATAATGAGACTGAATGAAATGATCGAGAGGCTGGTCAGCCCGGCAATGAGGATCATTATTGTAAGTGACCCTGAATAATTAAATCCCAGCAGGATCGCTGTCAGAAGTGTAAGCAGAACTGAAGCTATGCCGACCAGAAGCTGAACGAAGGATATCCCGCTCAGAAATTCCAAGGCAGTAAGTTTTGAAAGTTTCAGCCTCATAATTGTCTTATTCTCAACCTCCGACACAAAAGCTATACTTGCAGTGAACATGAGCATGATAAGTGAAACAATGAGTATTCCCGGCACAATCAAATCAAAACCGGTTGCAGTGGCTGAAGTGCCAAGTGCTGTTTCCTTAACTCCAATAATCCGTTTACTGCCGGTTACCAGCAGGGCATATTCATTCACTATCTCATTTGCCCATACAGCACTTACCAGGTAACCTGTGCTTGTGAGATCACCAATGAATTCAATACCGGATACTGCTACCGTATCATTTGATTTTTTTCGCTGCAATGTCTGAGAAAAGGAAACATCGATTACTATCAGGGCATCGGCCTTTTTGTTCTTTACAGCTTCAACAGCTGCGATCCGGTCATCTGATTGATGGATAACCAGAGGAATTGCAATTGTATCATTCTTAATGCTGTTGAAAAAAGAGATCAGGCTGTCGCCGTAATTGATTGTATAACCATCACCTGACAGGCCTTTGTCGTTGTTAACCATTAGCAGGGTATACTTTGGTTCAGATGTCTCCATTATAAGGAAATAGACGAAAATAAAGAATGGCCCCATGGACAATGAGAGGAGAAGCACCCAGTAGCTTCGTAATTGTTCTTTCAGACTTTTGCGGATTACACTTATAATTCTCATTGTCTCAGATTTCTTCCTGTTAGATGAATAAATACATCTTCGAGAGTGTTTTCACGGAGTTTTATCTCAGAAACATTCAGACCGGCACTCTCAGCCATATCCTTAATTGCAGGAAGGTGTTCCACAATATTTGAGTACTTTATCAGGACCGATCCGGAACTTATCTTTACATTCAAGGAAAGGGACGAGACATTTCCGGCAAACCGGCTTAATGCAGCTTCATTGCCGTTTTCCAGAACAAGTTCAAGGATATCACCTTCACCTACAGAGCTTTTCAGTTTCTGCGGAGTATCGATCATCAGCAGTTTTCCATGATCGATAATCGCAACCCTGTCAGCCATGCGATCTGCTTCATCCATATTATGAGTAGTGAGGACAACTGTTTTCTTCCTGGCGAAAGCTTTAATAAAATCACGAACCATTATCCGGCTCTGCGGATCGAGGCCTGCTTCAGGTTCATCAAGAATAAGTATCTCAGGATCATGAATTAAAGCAAGGCAGATATTCAGCCGTCGTTTCATGCCACCTGACAGGTTGCTTGCAAGTACATGTGATTTTCCCTTCAGCCCCAGAAGATCAAGAATTTCTTCAGCTCTTGATCGTACATACTTTGACGATAGTTCGTACATGTGACCAATGAAGAGTAATTGCTCTATGCAGGTCAACCTGGGATAGTAGATATTATCCTGGGGGCAGTAACCGATCAGGGATTTCCGGTCTTTAGCGCTTGACTCCTCAAAAATGATCTGTCCTTCTGAAGGAGACAACAATCCGCAGATCATGCTAATTGTGGTTGTCTTACCGGCTCCGTTGGGACCCAATAAGCCGAATATTTCATTTCGTAAAATATCAAAATTCAGTCCGTCGACAGCAGTTAATTCGCCGAATCTCTTTTTCAAACCTTCAATTTTTATCATAGATCAGAAAGATTAACCTGGTTTCTTAATGATCGGGCAGAGATGAATGCCTCAAGCGGGATTAAAGGTAAGAAATTCATTCAGTGAATCTCCCAATGGAGAAAGTAATTGCTATTGATTTACCCTATAACGCCTCTTTGAGCAAGCTCAGAGGCTTCAAAACAAAAAAGCCCTGCAGTTTTGCTGCAAGACTTTTCGTAGTAGCGAGAGAGAGAATTGAACTCTCGACCTCATGATTATGAATCATGCGCTCTAACCAACTGAGCTATCTCGCCTTCATAATTTTCAAATACCACCCTTTTTGCGGGTGCAAATATAAACAGTTTGTTACAATTTAGCAATAAGGTTTTTTAGTTTCAATATTTTTTCTATATTGCAGAAAAAGTAATGCAAAAGAATTAATTTTTATTATGAGGTTGAAGTTCGAATTGGAATATACCCTAAACTGTTCACCAAAAGTACTTTTTTCTCGCCTTAGTACACCTGACGGATTAGGTGAATGGTTTGCTGAACGAGTGGATGTGGATGGCGATCTTTTTTCTTTTTACTGGAATAATTCCGAATCGAAAGCCCGACTATCAGCCCTGAAAGAAAATAAACTCGTAAGATTTGAATGGGTTGGTATGGAAGATGAAGAATCAAATTATTTTGAGTTCAGGATTAACGTTGAAGAACTTTCAGGCTCTCTTGCACTGATAATAACCGATTTCTCTGAACCGGAAGAAAAAGAAGATGCAATCTATCTCTGGGATTCACAGATCACTGATCTGAAAAGGTTGTTAGGCACATGATTGACTGCTTTTTGTCAGGATTCAAAGAATGCGATCACCATTTATTACAAATCCCTATATAATTATATATGATTATTAAAATACAATATTTGACAAAAATCAAGTAGTTTTGCCATTTAATCCAGATATTAGGTGAAGAAGCTTGACAGATTTGTATTAAGATCATTTATAGGCCCGTTAATTTTTACATTTTTCCTCGTGCTTATTATTCTCATCCTGCAGTTCCTTTGGATGTATGTTGACGAACTTGCAGGAAAAGGTCTTGATTTTAAAGTACTTGGAGAGCTGCTATATCACTTTTCACTTACATTTGTACCAATGGCTTTGCCTCTGGCTATTCTGCTTGCCGCCCTTATGACATTCGGTAACATGGGAGAATTCAGCGAACTCACTGCACTGAAGTCCTCTGGGATTCCTCTTCGCAGGATAATGCAGCCATTAATTATTCTTATTGCCGTAATTTCGATCGTGTCATTCTTCTTTTCTAATAATGTCCTGCCTTATTCGACTACAAAAGCCAGAACCCTTCTCAGTGATATCCGCCGTAAAAAGCCTGATATAAATATCCAGTCCGGTTCATTTTATAACGGAGTTCCTGATTTCAGTATAAAAATTACAACTAAAGACCCTGTGACAAATCGCCTCGACAATCTTATAATATATGATCATCGCAGCAGAAATGGCAACACCTCTGTTACAGTGGCTGATTCGGGTTATATGAAAACGACACCTGACGGGACCGGTCTTGTCATGACTCTTTATAACGGCTTTTCTTTTAATGAGATATCTGAGAAAAACGTAACCACCTCCGCCAAAAAATATCCGTCAAGGAAAGATTATTTTAAGGAAGAACAAATAGTGATCCCCCTTACGGGATTTGATCTGGAACGAAGCGAAGGTGGCTTGTACAAATCTAATGCGGCCATGCTGAATATCTCACAATTAACTTTTTACATTGACTCGCTCAACAAAAGATATAATGGAAAACAAACCGATCAGTACCAGGAATTCCATGATACAAAAATCTATTCCATGATGTCTCAGTCATACTTCAACAGTGATTATCATAACACTATTGATACAATAAATAAGCTTAAGGCATCTGATATAAAAACCCTGTATGATTCATTATCAATAAGTGATAAAAGAATTGTTCTTTTAAAAGCTATTGAAAACGTTAAAAATGCAAGCAGTTACCTTGCTGAAAAAAATGAATCGATGCATTACGAAATAAAGCTCATCAAACGTTATGAGGTGGAATGGAATAAGAAATTTACATTGTCATTTGCATGTCTTGTATTCTTCTTTATCGGAGCTCCTTTGGGTGCCATTATCAGGAAAGGAGGTTTTGGAACACCTGCTGTCATTTCGGTCTTTTTCTTTGTTGTTTATTATATAATATCAATCTCAGGACAAAAGCTTGTAGAAGAGGATGTCGTTGGTACATTCGCAGGAATGTGGGCAGCTTCATATATTCTTTTACCCATTGGCATTTTCCTTACATACAAAGCTACTACCGATTCATCAATTATGAATATCGATACATATCTCCAATTTTTCAAAAAGACCAAGGATTTCCTTTACAGAATTTATATGAATCAGAAAAACAGTGAACCTGAAAAGGATTAAATATTATTTAAAATGAATGAAATTAAACTGAACACAATTGAAGAAGCTCTTGAAGATATTAAGAGGGGAAAGCTTTTAATTGTAGTTGATGATGAAGACCGTGAAAATGAAGGTGACTTCATCTGCTCTGCAGAACTTATTACGCCCGAAATCGTCAACTTCATGACAAAACATGGCAGAGGACTTATCTGTACCGCACTGCCTGAAGACAGATGTGAAGAGCTTGATCTGCATCTTATGGTTGGAAGGAATACTTCACTGCATGAGACACAGTTCACAGTTTCTGTCGATTTAATTAACGAAGAAACGACTACAGGTATATCAGCCAAAGACAGGGCACTCACAATAAGAGCTCTTGTAAATCCTGAAACTAAACCATCAGATCTTGGGCGACCAGGGCATATATTTCCCCTTAAAGCAAAAGCAAAAGGGGTATTGAGAAGAGCCGGACACACTGAAGCAGTTGTTGATCTTACACGTCTTGCCGGTTTAACACCCGGTGGAGTACTTGTAGAAATCATGAACGACGATGGTACAATGGCCCGATTAAATGATCTGATAGAGATCGGCAAGAAATTCGATATCAAGATAATAGCCATTAAAGACCTCATTACTTATAAACTCGAAAGAGATTCAATCATTGAAAAAGGTGATAGAGTCTCATTGCCGACAGAAGTGGGTAATTTTGAATTCATCGCCTTCCGCCAGACGAGTAACGGACTTGAACATGCTGCTCTCGTAAAAGGCACCTGGACAAAGGATGAACCTGTTCTTGTCAGACTTCATTCCTCCTGTTTCACAGGCGATATTTTCGGATCACTCAGATGCGACTGCGGCCCACAGCTTCATAAAGCTATGGAGATGGTTGAAGCTGAAGGAAAAGGTGTGGTCATTTATCTCAGTCAGGAAGGAAGAGGCATAGGCCTCTTAAATAAGATAAAAGCATATAAGCTCCAGGATGGAGGAATGGACACAGTTCAGGCCAACCTTCAGCTCGGATTCGGAGTAGATGAAAGAGACTATGGTGTGGGCGCCAGCATTATGAGAGAACTTGGACTGGGAAAAGTACGTCTGATTTCAAATAATCCGGTAAAAAGAGTTGGACTCGAAGGTTACGGGATCAAAATTGTTGAGACAATTCCTCTTGTGATCGAACCAAATAAATACAATAAATTTTATCTCGAAACCAAGGCAAACAAGATGGGACATGACCTTATATGCTATAAGCATATTGTTAAGGAGTAATATTTTTTATAGGTTTACGTGATAAATAACCATTTATGAAGAATCTCAGGATAGTATTCATGGGAACACCTGAGTTTGCAGTAGCGACTCTTGGTTCACTTCTTATGAATGGTTTTAATGTCGTCGGAGTTGTAACAATACCTGATAAACCGGCTGGAAGGGGCAGAAAGATGACAAAATCTGCAGTCAAAGAATTTGCAGAATACAGTTCTCTTCCTGTAATGCAGCCAGGGAGTCTTAAAGACCCTGAATTCATTGACAAACTGAGATCCCTTAACGCAGACCTCTTTATTGTAGTTGCTTTTCGTATGCTTCCTGAAGTTATCTGGAAGATGCCTGCATTAGGCACTATAAATCTTCATGCATCGCTTCTGCCACAATACCGGGGAGCTGCTCCTATTAATCATGCTATTATAAACGGAGAAACAGTAACCGGAGTTACAACATTCTTCATTGATGATAAAATCGATACAGGGAAGATTCTTCTAAGGGATGAAGTGCAGATTTTTCCTTTCGAAAATGCAGGAGATGTTCACGACAGACTGATGAGGCAGGGAGCCAGACTTGTAATCAGGACTATTGAAGGCATTGCTGAAAACACTTTAAAAGCACAACTTCAGTCTCATTATATAAACCCCGATGAACCGCCAAAACTTGCACCAAAAATTTACCCGGATGATTGTATCATAGACTGGCATGATGATCCTGTGAAAATTCACAATTTTGTAAGGGGACTCTCTCCTTATCCTTGTGCAAGATCATTTCTCAGCAACGATTCTTCTACTCATTCATTTAAAGTCTACGAAACCCAGCCTGAAATTGCAGAACATATATATGAGCCCGGGCAGATCATCTCCGACGGAAAACATTTTATTAAAGTCGCTTGCACGGATGGATTTATAAGTATTGCCAGCCTCCAGCTTGAAGGGAAAAAAAGGATGAGTACACCTGAATTTCTCAGAGGATTTAAAATATCCGACTATGTCATCCCTGTCCGTTGACAGGCTTCATGTTTCTCAACCAGATCTTTTTGCCGGCTTCAGGTTCGGTGCCATTTTCCATTCTGTTAAACTCGTACAATTTTTTAAGTTTTACTCCGTAAAGCTGCGATATTAGATACATAGTCTCCCCTTCTGCAACATTGTGATATTCTTTCCCCGGCTCAGCTTTCTCCCTTTTTGGCTGAAGATACAGGATCTGCCCTGGAACAAGCTTAAAATCATCTTTAAGCTCATTAAATTTTAACAGTTCCCATTTTAACAGCTGAAACTCATTTTCAAGTTTCTCCTTTGTATCTCCATCTTTTACAATAATATATTGTATTCCGTTGTTTTCCTTAACTCTCTGAACTTTGGCTGCTACTGCAACATTATCATTTTTAAAAGTCACAGGTTTTATATTATCATTATCCTTAACGGGAAAGGACTCTTTTTGAACAGTTGTCTTTTGTTTAATGATTCTTATGTTATCAGTATCCGGAGAGGGAACAGACTCTTTTATTACATATGTCTTTTGTTTGGTTTTATTGTCTGCTTTATACTCTTTGTCATAATACCAGAGATGATTCTCTTCAATATTTCTAATCAGCATTTTTGCATAGTCAGGATTAGTGGCATAACCAGCTTTCTTCAATCCATATGCCCATTCTTTGTAATTGGTATGATCAATATTAAAGAGGAAACCATATCGTGAACCTGATTTCAGAAAATCAGAATGATCATAAAACGAGTCTTCTACTTTGGGATATTTTCTGAAACAATCGTTCTTTTTGTCATCATCATGTGTGATTGTGGGGCCAGTCCAGCCATTGTGACATTTTATGCCGAAATGGTTATTCGCCTCACGAGCCAGGCTGCTTCGCCCACAATCTGACTCAATCATGCCCTGAGCAAGTGTAATACTGGCAGGGATCCCCGTCCTTTTCATCTCATTTACGGCAATATCTTTATAGGTGCTTATATAGTCTTCTGCCGGAATTCCTGAACGTGGTACTGAAACAGCTGTTTTTGAAACAACCGGTTTTGATACCTTGCATGAAAACATACAGGAAATCAAAGCCAGCTGAAGAACATAAAATAACTTATTGCGCATATCCCATTTTTTGTTTGTGACAAAAATAGAAAAAATACATGTCTGAAGTGTCTGGTATGTCTGAAGATGTGAGAAACATTAATCCTGACTATTTTTGGTTTCTTTTTCATGAACAGATTTACAACTAATTGAGAGAGGATAACCTGATTTCTATCCAATTTTTATTAAATTTGTAACTCTTACTCTATAAGAGTGTTATGATACGAATAAATAATATCTCATTTTCATATCAGGAATTTGATATGGATAATGAATTAAATCCTGGCGACAGAGAACTTGTCTCTGTGGCAAGAGAAGCTGTTTTACATGCTTATGCTCCCTATTCAAAATTCAGAGTGGGGGCAGCAATTAGGCTTGAGAGTGGCACAATAGTTCGTGGCACAAACGTTGAAAATGCCGCATCCCCATCCGGAATTTGTGCAGAAAGGAATGCACTTTCAAACGCTATTTCAAATCACAGCAATGACAAACCTGTAGCCATAGCTATTGCTGCTATGGCCGAAGAAGAACTGACAGACAACCCCATACCTCCGTGTGGAAATTGTCGTCAGGTAATTGCAGAAGAGGAATCAAGAACAGGAAATCATATAAGGATAATCCTCTCGGGAAAAAAGAAAACATTTGTTATAGAAAGCATAAGCGGGCTTCTTCCTTTACAATTCAACCTGAACAATTTTAAAACTAATCTTCCCTGACAATCAGCTGAAATCCGGCACCGTGTATATTCTTAATGTTCAGGTCAGGATCAACAGATAAAAGCTTTCTTAACTTCGTGATATACACATCCATACTTCTGGCTGTAAAGTAGTCGTCAGATCCCCATATTTTTTTCAAAGCCATCTCCCTGTTAATTAATGCATTAGCATTAACAACAAGAAGTTCAAGCAATTGCGCCTCTTTAGGTGAGAGTTTCTTTTCATCGCCACCAATGGTCAATGTCCTTAGTTTTGAGTTGAAAATAAATTTGCCAATCTCATAGATATCTTTGGTCTCCGACTGAAAATCACGTCTCGAAAGAATAGCTTTTATTTTTGCCAGAAGTATATCTGTGTCAAATGGTTTCGTAATATAGTCATCCCCCCCTACTCCATAGCCTTTCAGAACATCTTCCTTCATCTTTTTTGCCGTCAGGAATATTATCGGGACCTCAGTGTTAATCTTCCTTATTTCATTCGCTATTGTAAATCCATCGACATGAGGAAGCATTATATCGAGAATGCATATATTAAAAAAACCTTTTCTGAAATGCTCCAGTGCATGCTTACCATCATCAATCCACTCAACAGAGTAGTCGTTAATTTCAAGATATGACTTAAGAACTGATCCAAAACTCAGGTCATCCTCAACAAGGAATATTTTAATGCTTTTAGTGCTCATTTTAGTTCTCCCAATTAAATGGTAAAAATATTTCAAACCGGCTTCCCTTACCCGGTTCACTGAATACTTTAACAATGCCCCTGTGAGCATCGATAATCGCTTTGGCATAGTTCAGTCCCAGACCGAATCCCTTAACATCATGTATGTTACCTGAACTCTGCCGGTAGAACCTTTCAAATATTTTACTTTGAACCGACTTGGTCATGCCAACACCCTTGTCCTCAACAGAAAAGAAAATTCCTTTATCGTCATTCCATGTCTTAACGGTTATTTCCGGCGATTCAGGTGAGTATTTCAGAGCATTGTCAAGAAGAATATTCACCAGATTCATCAGATGTTCATTATCACCATAAACAACAGGTTCCGAAGCATCCAGTTTAAGACTGAGCTCTCCTTTTCGCTGCTGAACCTGAATATCCATAGTATCAGCCGCATGTTCTATAATTGTATGCAATGATACATTTTCATTTTTGAACTCAATTTCTTTTTTATCGAGTGAAGCAATCTGTAATATTGTCTCAACCTTTTTATTCATCCGGCTGTTTTCTTTTTTGATCATACTGATAAAATGCCTTATACTGTTTTCATCATTAATGACTTTCGGATTTATGATAGTATCTGCAGCGAGGGATATTGTTGCAATAGGAGTCTTAAACTCATGTGTCATATTGTTCAGGAAATCCGATTTCATTTCCGTAATTTTCTTCTGCCTGATAATTAAATAAAGACTAAGGGCAAATGTTGCCAGTATAAAAAGAGAAAAGAGCATTGAACCTCCAAGTATCAATGCCATTGAACCCAGAACATAATTTGTCCGTTCCGGGAAAATAACCGATAGGATAAGGTCCTGTTTAATGATATTGTCAGGGAATAATCTGACCATATAATGGCTTTTCAGAAAGTCATTTTTCCCGGCCTTTTTAAATGTCCCGTTCTGGACTATCCCGTTTTTAATAATTGCAAATTCGAATGGTGTTTCAATTCCGGCAAATGAAAACGCCTGTTTAAGGGAATAGTCGATCTCTTTATTATCAAGTTCCATGGTCTTCTCCCACTGGTAGATCTCTGAAATCATCTGTTCGCTCATATTCTGGAACTCGCTTGACCTCTTTTTAACCCAGTTCAGAAATTCATTTTCCCTTACATATACAGCCTTTGAATTGGCATTTCCGGCTTCACCTCTCTTTACAATACTTATCTTTCCCGATCCATCCTGAGCCGCAACAATATAAGAAGCGGAGTCGGAAACAACAGTGGACGAGTCGCCGTCAAATGTATAAGATTTGTTTACTGTTGTCACTATTCCTTTATCGCTGCCTCCGGAATACGATTGATTGGTTATCCTGACACTGATATTGTTCCCGTTACCGGAGGAATAATTTCCGATGCTTAAAAATCCGTTGATATCGTCAGATGAGTCGCTAAACGAAAGCGGATCTGAAAGCATGAAATTATTAAAGAAATTCATCTTCCTGGATGATTCAATGGAATTTTCAGCAGTATTAAGACTTACGATCACTGCATTGTTGAAGTTTTCGTTCCTTATATTGATTGCATTCCTTATCCATATTATCTGAACCCAGATAATACCAATTATGGATAACAGCATCATAATTATCAGGCCGGTAAATTTCATTCTGCTCATTACGCAAAAATAAAGCATAAAATCATCACTAAAACAGTATTTAACTTTTCCTTAACTCTAATTAATAAGATTTTAACGAGGCCTCTCAAGTAAATAAGAAACAATATGAGTTAAAAGAATCGTTTAAATAAAATCATTGATTTTTACTTTGTTCTGCACCTGTTTCAGTTTGTAAAGTAAAAACAGAAATTTAAAAAAACACTGAAAGCAATATAATGCTTCAATAGAAGTTCTGAAGATGTTGGTAGCGCGTAGCAGAATCGAACTGCTATTCTCGGATTGAGAATCCGATTTCCTAACCGTTAGAAGAACGCGCCGTTACTTGAATTTACGCGTGCAAATTTATATTATTTCCTGATTTTTTTACTATACGAATAAAAGTTTTCCAAAAAATTATGGCAAATGAAAATCAGGTTTGCTGTTTTCTACAACAGATCATGTAATATATTGCGGATTGGAATTATTTTCTGCAATCCTGTAAAGGTTAGCCCGCCAAACCACATTTTAGCCGGATGAGTTATCCTGGTATACATAGCTGTTATTACTATTAATATGAATGTTGCCAGAGACAAAGGTAAAGTCAGTAACATTTTAATGCAAAACAATCATTTTCGTTGATTTTGCAGAACCACCAAATTGTATTCGACAGATATATATTCCATCAGGTTGATTACTGCCGTTCCAGTAAAGTAAATGGTCCCCACCGGGCAACTGATTATTTAGAAGTATATCAATTACCTTGCCGTTATTATTAAGTATATCTACATAGGCATTCCCGCTTTCCGGAATATGAAAGGATATTGAGGTTTGCAGCCGAACAGGGTTTGGAAAGTTTTGCCGGATATAAAACCCGGTGGAGTCATTCAAACCCGTTCTGTTGTAATCATAGGTCTCATTAACCATATGCCAATAAGGTTCTTCCTGCCCAAAGTAATTTTTCTGTAAATATAGGGTTTTAAGGGAATATCGCTGAAAGCCAGCAAGGTTGCCAGATGTAGCACCTGTTGAAGTATTCCATTCATAAACAGGAATATCTGTCGGATTTATGGCAGAAATCATACCGCGCTCCATAGCCATATGAAAGAGTCCGAAATTACCTGGCTCATGTCCACCAAGATAGTGTCCGATAATATCCACATAAAACTGATTCCGTCCAAAAATTATATAATTTGTCATGAAATCTGAAGCCAGGTCTCCTGTGTCAGGCCCATCCATAAAATTGCCGTCTCTTCCATATATTCCTTCAATGATATGCAGACCTGCAAAAGTCACAGAATTGTTATCGAGGCACCTTGTGGCCCATGTCTCCTGCCAGAGCCCTCCGTTGGTACCTGGCTTATCCCAGCGCGGAATACCTTCCTGTACATGCCGGTAATAATTGGCAAGGATATCTGCATTTGCTGTAGAACTTATATGATCAGCATTGACCCCAACCATACCCCTGCCATATGAAGTACAATGTGCCTGATAATTCATGGCGATCGTACCTTGCAGGTTTTTGGCACAAAGTGTAAGACCCATAGAGTGTGCCTTAAACTTTGAAATATTAAGTAGAAGTGTGTCGGGAGCATTAACCGGCCACAAATAAGGTATTTTTTTAAACCACACCCCTTCAGGCACATCCATCCATTGAATACTTTCAGGAGGGAGCTCATTGGCAGGTGTATCAATTCCCTTCAGGTCGATTCCGGTACGTTCAGCCATACTAATGTAACCACCATCTTCAAAATCGTCAGGGCAGTTGACTTCACGAATATAAAACTGTCCGGAAGAAATACCAAGTTCCTTTAAGCTTTCAATAATACCTTCAACAAAAAAGGCATCAGTCACAATACCCATAGATCTCTCAATAGTATATTTGCTACTGCTTCTTGAACGGCAGGTAAGATTTGGCTTAATGACAACCTTATGGGTCAAAGGTATGCCTTCCGCTGTATTATCCGTTAATCCAAATACTGAACGTCCAAAATCCAGTCCGACTGCTTTGATTGCAGCTGAACTGGTTTTATCAGCCACATTTGTTTTCATAATAAACACAGCGTCAGGATTTTGGAGAACAAATGGATGTACTCCAAACAAGGTAAATGACGATTGATTTCTGAAGCTTGTCAAAGGAGCAAGTATCAGACCTGCACTTGTAAGAAGTGACGACTGAACAAATTGTCTTCTGGTTATGGCCATCTGTTTACCGATATAAGTGAAACAGTACGCAAAGCAAGTTTAACAAACTATCCTTACAGAACCCGGATACCCGATCATTTCTGTGCTACGGAATCCATAAATACCGGCCAGATATCACCCTCAGGAAAATGAGCCGTAATGGTTATCTTTTCTTTCCTGACAGGATGAATAAATTCAAGACTGCGGGCAAAAAGGCTTATGCTGCCATCTTCGTTCGATCGGGGAAAACCATATTTCAGATCACCTTTAATAGGACACCCTATTTTGGCCAATTGGGCACGTATCTGGTGGTGTCTGCCCGAATGGAGCTCGACCTCAAGCAGATAATAGCTTTCAGATCTTCCTTTCAACTTATAGGTTAATGTTGCCTCTTTTGACCCTTTCACCTCATTGTCATACACATAACTTTTGTTCTGTTTCTCATTCTTCTTAAGAAAATGGGTAATTGTAGCTTCATCTTCAGGAGGTCTCTCCCTGACGATTGCCAGGTAGATCTTCTTAACCTGCTTGGTTCTGAACATCTCATTAAGTCTCTGGAGCGCCTTGGATGTACGGGCATACAGGATAACACCACTTACCGGACGATCAAGTCTGTGGACAACACCAAGAAACACCTCCCCTGGCTTTTTGTACTTCTCTGCAATATATTTTTTTATTTCCTCGTCAATGGAACTATCCCCACTCTTATCACCCTGCGACAGATCAGAAGATCTCTTGTAAACAGCAATAATATGGTTGTCCTCGTAAAGTATCTCAGCCATTTCAGATTAAATTAATACTGTTCCTTTTCACTTGGAAAGTCCTGTGATCGCACATCAGTAATATAATTCTCTACGGCTCCTTTTATTTCGGCATACAGGTTATGGTATCGTCGTAGAAAACGGGGAGAGAACTCCTGTGTAATGCCAAGCATATCGTGAAGTACCAGCACCTGTCCATCAACCTTGCCACCAGCCCCGATACCTATTACAGGTATCTTCAGACTCATAGTAACCTCTTCTGCAAGCCTGGCCGGAATTTTTTCAAGCACTATCGAAAAGCAACCGGTCTTTTCAAGCAGCTTTGCATCTTCAATCAGTTGTTTAGCTTCTTCTTCTTCCCTTGCCCTTACAACAAAGGTCCCAAACTTATGAATTGCCTGAGGTGTAAGGCCAAGATGACCCATTACTGGAATCCCGGCCGATAATATTCTTTCAACAGATTCAACCACCTGTTTCCCCCCTTCAAGCTTAACAGCACTTGCCCCTGTTTCTTTCATGATCCTGATTGACGAAGCCAGTGCTTCTTTTGAATTGCCCTGATATGTGCCAAAAGGAAGATCTACAACTACAAGAGCTCTCTTAACACCTCTCACAACCGAAGCAGCATGATAAATCATGTTATCGAGTGTAATAGGTAAAGTTGTTTCAAAACCGGCCATCACATTCGATGCAGAGTCTCCTACCAATATGACATCAATTTTAGCTTCATCAAGTATCTTTGCAGTGGAATAATCGTAAGCAGTCAACATAGCAATCTTTTCACCTTTGAGCTTCATCTCATTAAGAACATGAGTTGTAACCTTCTTAACAGATTTTTGATCCGACATAATATTTAATTTTTAATTTCAGGAAACAAAGTTACAGATTTGTACCGGATGAAGCACCTTCACAATTGTATCTTTTTAATATTGGCAGCCTTGTGCTAATTCCTGTCGTTTTGTCACAATTGAAGTTTTCATTGAAACAGACAGCTCTCTTCTTTCGTTTACCCTCTGTCTTCTTTGATGATTAACTTATGAATATTACAATATATCAATCTGATTAAACGATATTTATCATATCTTTCCTGTAATGTGATAATTTCGGGAAATCAATTTCAATAATGCCAATAACGATATTTTACTTATGACATGGTTCTGGATTTACGGTGCCATATTTACATAAAACTTAGCCGGAAACTTTAATGGCATAATCCTTGCTTTATGGATATTGTTAAAATGAAATTTTAAAAAATCAGTATAAAATGGGAAAAATAATTGGCATCGATCTGGGAACAACAAATTCGTGCGTTGCAGTAATGGAAGGTAATGAACCTGTTGTTATCCCTAACAGTGAGGGAAAAAGGACAACCCCTTCAATAGTTGCTTTTGTTGAAAATGGTGAGCGTAAAGTAGGCGATCCTGCAAAACGGCAGGCTATCACCAACTCAAAGAAAACCATTTTCTCAATAAAAAGGTTCATGGGTGAAACATATGATAAGGTCGGAAAAGAGATAAAGAGAGTATCTTATACCGTCGTCAAAGGTGATAATAATACCCCAAGGGTGCAAATAGATAACCGCCAATATTCTCCTCAGGAGATTTCAGCAATGATTCTTCAGAAAATGAAAAAAACTGCAGAGGATTATCTGGGACAGGAGGTCACTGATGCAGTTATTACAGTTCCTGCCTATTTCAGCGACTCACAACGTCAGGCAACAAAAGAGGCCGGAGAAATAGCAGGCTTAAATGTTAAAAGGATCATAAACGAACCTACTGCTGCTTCACTGGCTTACGGTCTGGATAAAAAGTCACAGGATCTCAAAATAGCGGTATTCGACCTTGGCGGAGGAACATTCGATATTTCAATTCTTGAACTTGGAGATGGAGTATTTGAAGTTAAATCAACCAATGGCGACACCCATCTTGGAGGTGACGACTTTGACCATATGATCATTGACTGGATGGCTGAAGAGTTCCTAAAAGAAGAAGGTGTTGATCTCCGTAAAGATCCAATGGCACTGCAGCGTCTTAAAGAAGCTGCTGAAAAGGCAAAAATCGAACTTTCGAGTGCAACTACCACTGAGATCAATCTTCCTTATATTATGCCTGTCAACGGGATTCCAAAGCATCTTGTAAAAACTCTTACACGCGCTAATTTTGAGAAGATCTGTGATAAACTGATTCAGGCTTGTATTGAACCATGTAAACTTGCACTTAAAGACTCAGGCCTTTCAGTATCAGAAATTGATGAAGTTCTTCTGGTTGGAGGTTCGACACGAATACCTGCTATACAACAGCTTGTTGAAAAATTCTTCGGACGTGTACCTTCAAAAGGAGTTAATCCTGATGAAGTTGTAGCAGTCGGAGCCGCAATACAGGGAGGCGTTCTTACCGGAGAGGTAAAAGATGTTCTACTTCTTGATGTTACACCTTTGTCGCTGGGCATCGAAACTATGGGTGGTGTTATGACAAAACTGATTGAGTCAAACACTACAATACCGACAAAAAAGACAGAAGTATTTACAACCGCTGCAGACAGCCAGCCCTCAGTTGAAATCCATGTACTTCAGGGAGAAAGGCCAATGGCATCAGGCAATAAAACTATAGGACGATTCCACCTTGATGGCTTGCCGCCTGCCCCAAGAGGTGTACCTCAGATTGAAGTCAGCTTTGATATTGATGCAAACGGTATTTTACATGTAACTGCCAAAGACAGAGGTACAGGTAAAGAACAAAGTATACGAATTGAAGCATCCTCCGGATTAAGCGAAGATGAAATCAAAAGAATGAGGGAAGAAGCCAAAGCCAATGCTGAAGCCGATAGCAAAGCAAAAGAAAAAGTTGAGAAGATCAATACTGCCGACAGCATGATCTTTACAACCGAGAAACAACTTAAGGAATTTGGAGACAAACTTCCTGCAGATAAAAAACCGGCAATCGAGAGCGCTCTTGCAAAACTTAAAGAAGCCCATAAATCGCAGGATATTGAAGCAATCGACAAAGCTCTTGCCGAATTGAATTCAGTATGGCAGGTTGCATCGGAAGAGATGTATAAAACAGCACAGAACACAACAGGTCAGCCAACAGGTCAGCCCACATCGGAACCTGGTCCGCAACAACCAGGCGGGAATAACGCAAAATCAGGGAATGATGAAGTTACCGATGTTGACTTCGAAGAAGTAAAGTAAACTCGAAAAACAAGGATTAAAATCCATATTCAAACCGCTGTAAGCAATTAGTTTACAGCGGTTTTTTATTTCGTCTTTATTGATTATTAATTATTCTGTATCATTTTTTCAGCATATTTGCAATGTCAGATACCCCTGTATATGTCAAATTTAAAAGTAATTAGTTATGTTTTCGTCAAAGGTTTTGGCTCAAAATAATAGAGAAACCAAATGGAGTTAAAACGAAAAGTAAGAATAATAAGCTGCCCGAAATATCGTTATCCTAAAGTACTGTATCGCAAAGGAGTACAAACAGAATGGTTATAATCAATAAAAAAGAAAATATGAATCTTAAAAAGTGCATGCCCGTATTGTTCGTTAAAGACGCCGGAATATCAAAAAAATTTTATACCGAACTTCTTAGGTTTACGGTAGTAATGGACAATGGCGGAACAAATTTAACTTTTAAAGAAGGTTTCGCTGTTTGGCAAATTTGGCCCGATAATATTATTCCTAAAACACTGGGCGCTGAAAATATTACAAATCAGAACAACACAAGCCGTTTTGAATTGTGTTTTGAAACTGATGAAATAGATCAAATTTACCGGACACCAGTGACTTAAAATGATAAATGCTTAAATGTCCAATCAGCTCTTAAGAATTATATTGAGGAAGGAAGTAATCCTTTAATAAAATGGCAAACACACATTTTTAAATAACGGGTAATTTTTAGTAAAAATGAATATCAGACGAGCAAGAATCAGTGATGCAAATGCAATTGTTGAAATATATAATTGGTATATAGCAAATACTGCTATTACATTTGAAACCGATACGGTATCTGTTGAAGAAATGGAAATGAGAATTAAAGAAAAACTTGACCAATATGATTGGTTGGTAGCTGAAACAGATGGTATTCTGATTGGTTATGCTTATTACGGATCCTTTAGACCAAGAACTGCTTATCAACATACTGTAGAATCAACCATATATTTATCTGGCGAATTTAAAGGGAAAGGAATGGGTATTAGTTTATATAAAGAATTAATTAATTCAGCAAAAGATAAATATTTTCGGGAAATGATTGCGGTTGTTGCTTTACCAAATCCGGAAAGCATCAGCTTCCATAAAAAAATAGAATTTCGGGAGGTTGGGATAATGAAAAAAAAAGGCTACAAGTTTGATAACTATTTAGATGTTATGTTTTTACAAAAGAGTTTATAAAATTATTTTATATAGAGAACCTGCCTTAAAACACATATTCTTTTATACAAACTGATCACAGGAGTTTTTTTCGTACTTTTATCCCAATTTAGGGACTTTTAAATGAATATAAGAATAATCTCAACAACTTGTCTTTTACTTATTTCTGTTGCATCAATATGTCAGCTTGGAACAGAGATAAATAAGACAGATCCTCAGGGAAGAAAACAGGGACACTGGATAAAAAAATATCCTGATCAAAGTATAATGTACGATGGTTTTTTCAAGGATAATCATCCAACAGGAGAGTTTAAAAGATATGACGAAAATCAGACCCTGAAATCAGTTCTTGTTTTCAACAATGAAGGCAGTGAAGCACTTGCAACAATCTATCATCCGAATGGATATATTGCTTCAAAAGGAAAATACATCAACCAACAGAAAGAGGGGAAATGGCAATTTTTCTCCGGATCAATTAGCGGCTACCTGATCTGCGAAGAGTACTATTCAAAAAACAAGAAAAACGGGCAGTCTGTCAAATTCTATCCTGACAGTACTGTTGCCGAAAGAATAACATACATTGACGATATCAAACAGGGGGAATGGATACAGTATCATCGTAACGGAGCTGTCAGCCTGAAATCAAATTATCTGGATGGAAAGATCAATGGCAGGTTTGAAGTCTGGTTTGATAACGGACAGATTGAATTTTCGGGTCAATATAAAGACGATACAAGAGATGGGCTCTGGTATATATACAAAAAGGACGGGGCACTAAAATACAAGTTAGAATACGTATCCGGTGTAACTAATGACCGCCAGATGGATATCGATGAGTCGGATTATCTGGACTCACTTGAAAAGAACAAAGGAAAAACTGCAGATCCGGAAAAAAACGGAGTAATATGGTAGAAGCTTACAATATCATTTCAGGAAAATAGCTTATTATGGCTGAAAAAATATCCTTAACTGAATTACAGCTGATCATACGTGATTCCCTCTATCTGGCTTTACCTGATTTTTATTGGGTGGTCGCTGAAATATCTGAGCTTAAGGAAAATTATGCAGGTCATTGTTATCTTGAACTAATTGAAAAACATTCTGATGAAAAGAATGTAAGCGCCAGGGCAAAAGGAATAATATGGAATAACCGTTACAGATTTCTCAAATCATTTTTTGAGAATATAACCGGAGAGTCACTCAGAGAGGGTTTAAAAATCCTTGTAAAAGTAAAAATTGAATATCATGAGCTCTATGGACTGAGTCTTGTCATTACTGACATCGATCCGTCATTTACTGTTGGCGAAATGACATTAAAACGCCAGATGATCATCAAAAGGCTTGAGGAAGAAGGAGTATTTTCAATGAACAAAGAACTTGACTTTCCTGCCGTTCCTCAAAGAATTGCGGTTATTTCTTCGAAGAATGCAGCAGGATACTCTGATTTCATCAATCATCTTACCGGTAATCCGTCGGGCTATATCTTTTACACTTCGCTTACAGAAAGTGCGATGCAAGGTTCTGAAACTGAACAGGGTATTATAAGCGCTCTTGATAAAATTGCCATGAATTCCCATTTATTCGACCTTGTAGTGATAATCAGAGGCGGGGGATCACAGACTGATCTCAGCTGGTTCGACAGTTACAACATTGCTTATTACGTTACACAATTTCCATTACCTGTAATAACCGGCATCGGACATGATAAAGATATGTCTGTCACCGATATGGTAGCATACAAGTCTCTGAAAACCCCTACAGCTGTGGCCGATTTCCTTGTCGACAGCATGGGCTTGACTGAAAATCACCTTATAGAGATCAGTTCTGAGATCAAAGAGGCTTCACAGAAAATAATCGAAAAGAACAGGACCCGGATTGAAACCCTTAAAACGGAAATGCTGCCTCTTGCCCGTTTAATGATGTCTGATTTAAAGAATAAACTATCAGGAAAAATTACGGAAATCGTCGCTGTTGGCAAAGAATATGCTTTAAAATCAGTCATTATCACTGCAAATCAGCAATCAAGACTTATTTCAGCAACAAAATCTTTCTCATCAGGCAAATTTAAATTCATTGAAAATATACGGCAGAATCTTATTGACTGTACGCTGAGTTCTTTGTCCGGAAATTATACCAGGTTAGAAGGTTCAGAGAAAACATTGAATATTCTTAACCCTGACAATGTGCTTCAAAGAGGGTACACGATAACTTCACTGAATGGCAAAATATTAAAAAAGAGGGACAAAATAATGAATGGCGATCTTATTGATACACTATTCAGTGATGGTTCGGTCAGGAGCAAAGTTGTTGAGAAGAAAGGATGAAGATGAGAATGGGTGATTGGGAGAAGATGCGAAAGGGAAAAGGAACCCGGGGTGGTTTAAATCAAAGAAATACCTATGAATTATTGAACTATTAATGCTTTTATGACTCTTAAAACTTTATAATATGACAAAGAAGGAATTTTCATTTAATGAAGCGATAAAGGAGATTGAAAATATTCTCCGGAACATTGAAAGCGGAGATCTTGATGTTGATAAGTTATCAGTAGAAGTAAAGCGTGCTTCAGAGCTGATAAAACAATGTCAGAAAAAATTAAGATCGACAGAGGAAGAAATCAACGGTATATTTAAGGATCTGGTATAAAATAAATCAGGACCTAAGTCCTGATTTACTACATTACTACCCTAAACCTAAACCCATGAAAAAAAAACCTTAACTTATGTTCCTACCTTCGATTTATTAAACGCATAACAGATATAAAAAGTTGCATTATTTTTCAGAATATTATACAAGAATATTGTTTTTTTGACAAACGATCTGTTTTTCTACACCAAGTGCATCCATAAACGCACTAATAATTCCCTTTGTTTGGTTCCATCACAATCTTTATCCCATGAATCCGTGAATATTATTATTTAATGAAAATTGGGTATTAATTGTAACTTTGTCATGAATACTTAACAAATTGCATTATCTATTTATGAATATATGTCTGAATGACAAGATTTTTAACATACTTTCTTCTGTAGTTACGTCAGAAAATGTGAGAGCATATGTTATCGGAGGTTGGGTAAGAGATTGTCTTCTTAAAAGAGATCACCCCGATAAGGATATTGATATTGTTGTGATAGGAAACGGAATTGAGTTTGCTAAAAAAGCTGCAAGGAAAATAAAACCAGGAACCAAAGTCAGTGTTTTTAAAACCTTCGGAACAGCGATGTTCAAAAGCGAAGGATATGAAATCGAGTTTGTAGGAGCACGGAAGGAATCATATAACAGAGATTCGAGAAAGCCTGTTGTCGAAGACGGGACTCTGGAAGATGATCAGAAAAGAAGAGATTTCACAATTAATGCTCTGGCAATAAGCCTTAATAAGGATACTTTCGGTGAACTACTTGATCCATTTGACGGTATTGAAGACCTCCGGAAGAAGATTATCCGAACCCCTCTTGATCCTGATAAGACTTTTTCTGATGATCCTCTGCGGATGATGAGAGCAATAAGATTTGCGGCACAGCTTGATTTTACGATCGAAGCAAGAACAATTAATTCAATAAAAGAAAACGCGGAGAGGATCCGTATTGTTTCTTATGAAAGAATTGTCACTGAACTGAATAAAATAATTATGTGCAAGCATCCTTCAAAAGGCTTTCTACTTCTTGAAAGGACAGGTTTGCTTAAAATTATTTTTCCGGAGCTTGATAATCTGAAAGGCGTTGAAACAAAAGAAGGTAAATCACACAAAGATAACTTTCAGCACTCGATAAAAGTACTTGATAATATATGCAAAAATACTGATAATCTTTGGCTTAGATGGGCGGCGCTTCTTCACGATATTGCAAAACCCGCGACAAAGAAATATCTTCCCGGCACAGGTTGGTCATTCCATGGGCATGAATATATTGGTTCAAAAATGATCCCCGATATATTCAGAAAGCTAAAACTTCCTCTCAACGAAAAGATGAAATACGTTCAGAAAATAGTGGATCTGCACCTTCGTCCGATTGTATTGTCGCAAGAGATTGTTACTGATTCTGCAATCAGAAGATTACTATTTGAAGCAGGAGATGACATAGATGATCTGATGATTTTGTGCGAAGCTGATATAACATCAAGAAACGAAGCAAAAAAAACAAAGCATCTTGAAAATTTCAAACTCGTCAGGAATAAATTGAGAGAGATTGAAGAAAAGGACGCAATAAGAAATTTTCAACCTCCCGTTAATGGAAGTGAAATTATCACAACATTTGGAATAAGACCAGGGAAGGAAGTCGGAGTTATTAAAAACGCAATCAGGGAAGCAATAATTGAAGGGATAATCCCAAATGACCATGAAGCTGCCTTAAAACTGATGCTTGAAAAAGGAAAAGAGATCGGGCTTACTCCTGTTGATCCTGCAGTCTGATTTTAAGATCCAACATTACCGGAAGATGATCACTGTATCCGCCCTGGTATCTGTAACCACGATATGTTGAATAGGGACTGAATCCTGGATATTTAGGATCTTTTTTAAGAAGAAACCTGGGTTTGAAAATGGTGACCATTTCTGAACCGGTATACAGTCCATTTTTGCATGTTATTAGCATCTCTGATACTATAATCTGGTCAATCAGTTCCCATGTTCCCATATACCTATATGTCCCGAGTCCTTTATCAGACAGATATTCTGACAGATTCTTCAGAATGATCCCCGAATCTGACGGAAGAATAAGAGATTTAATTTCCCGGTCATCAGGAGTGCTGTTAAAGTCTCCAAGGATAATAATTTTTGCTTCAACCGGACTACTCCTGATAATTGAATCTGCTTTCTCTCTTACCATTGATGCGATATTCACCCTTAACCCCTCCCCTGCCAGTACACCTCCTCTTCGTGAAGGCCAGTGGTTGACAATCAGATGAATCGTATCAGACTTGATTAAGAATTTAACATAAAGAATACTTCTTGAGGTAAAGTCTTCACGCTTAACATCCGACGGTATCCAGTACCTGTAATCAATAACTTCTGCACAATCTTTTCGATAGATCAAACATACATCAATACCTCTCTGGTCAGGAGAATCTTCATGAACGATTCCATATTTAAATTTTGATAAATAAGTTCCGGAAACCAGGTCTGCAAGCACTTTCCTGTTTTCTATTTCAGAAAAGGCTACAATATCAGGAGTGTCCCACTCACCGGCCGCAACCAGTGTTTTATATAACAGGTCTATTTTTCTATTATATCTTGTAAGGTTCCATCTTTTTGTTCCACCGGGAAGAAATTCATCATCATCTTTTAGGGTATCATCATAAATGTCGAAAAGATTTTCTACATTATAGAACATCAGCCTTACAGGGTGAGATCCGGTATCCTGAGAATATACCCTGTTTAACAATATTATCAAAAACAAAAATGTAATAATCGGCCCCGAAATGATAGACTTATTCATCTGTCTTAAGAAATTTGCAAAGCATTACTTCCAAAGCAGCAAGTTCTCTGATTCAATAAAATTATTAAACATCAGGGCCATTTTTTGTTTATGATGTTTATTAAAAAAAATCAGTAGTGTTTTTGTTTGCAATCAATCATGTAGGTTTCCGAATTTCAAAATGCATTTAGCCAACGGTATCTTCTGGCACTTTCTCCGAATTTAACAGCCAATGTAAGTTCGTGACTTCCAAAACTTTGACTCCGGATGTCGGTTAAAGTAAAATCATATGCATAAGCAAAATAGAATCTGTCATACTTTAAACCCAACAAAAGAATAATTGCGTCATTTGTTCTCCATGATACCCCGGCCCAATAGTCATCCTTAAAGTAGGCTCTTGCAGTAATATCGGCCTGAATAGATTTAAAAAGCATGTCGGATGATTTAATGAACGCAGAGGGTTCAACTTTCCAATCAGAATTCAATACAAACTTAACGCCTCCTGTAAGAAAAAAGTGGCCAAGTTCATTTCTGCCAGTTTCTGAAGTATCGGCAAATATTAACGAACCTCTGAGCAAATTGGACATTGAAAACCCTACATAGTACTTCGAAGTAGTAAAGCTTGCCCCAAAATTAAAATCAGGAATAAAGACTGATCTGTCGTATGAATTCAATAATGGGTCATCAGTGTTATAAATCAATCCGTCGGTATTAATTGCATATTGGTAAGCTGTCAATGCCAAACCGAAAGAAAGATTATTAGGGAATCCATCGGTTTGACCCATCGAAATATGATAAGCATATACTCCCTGGATTCCTGTACGGTGCATTATTCCGTTATTGTCGTTGAATATGTAACCACCAAGACCTACTTTGCTTCCTTTTGTTGGCTTTGTAATATTCTTTCGTACGGTAGTTGATTTTGATATATAGCTGTTTCTAAGAAGGCGTGTTTGAAAACTGGCAGCATATGTGCTCGGAGCTCCTTCCATTCCAATCCATTGTTCTCTGACAGTAAGATTAACTGTAGTATAACCATCGCGCCCTGCCAATGATGGATTTATCAAAAATCCATTCATTGTGTACTGGCTGTACATCGGCACTTGCTGAGCAATTGCTGCTCCAAAGACAAAGCTCAGAACAACCGTTGATATATATCTGAAATACCTCATATACTTTATCTGAGAAGAGTTTAAATTATTATCTTATAATACTTATAACACCTGATCGTGGTTCGGATCCATTATTGAGATGAAGAACATAATGATATGAATCTGTCGGTAAAAGTTTCCCTTTAAAAGTTCCATCCCATTCATTTGCTGAAATATTTTTTGTTTTGAATACTAATTTACCCCATCTGTTAAAGACAAGAACTTCAGCATTGGGGAACAACCCAATATTCTTAATCTTCCAGGTATCATTGAATCCATCATTATTTGGAGTGATAATCTCAGATACTTCAAGGCAATTTTCCGAACCAACAAAACCAACTACAATATTCAGAGACGCTGCACATCCATTTTTGTCAGTAACGATCACGCTATATGCACCATCAGGAATATTCTTTCTGTTCGGAGTTACTATTCCATCAGACCAGATTACATTATAAGGATTTGTCCCTCCCGTAATCGTAAGTGTAATGCTTCCATCAGCTTCACCCGGACAAGAAGCATCTTCCACCGTATGTGCAATTGAAAGCACTGGAGGTTCTGTGATAACTTCAGATACATTTATTACACAATTATTTGCATCGCGGACAGTAATTATGTGTGTACCAGCTCCAAGATTACCAAATACACCAGAGGTCTGATATGCACCTCCATTCAGGCTATACTCATAAGGATAAGTGCCTCCGTCACCAAGTACCGATACAGATCCATTGGCTGATCCGGAACATGATGCATTATTCTTTGCAACAACTCTTCCTGTTAAGGCTGCTGTTGGTTGAGAAATAGTAACTGTCATATCGAACGGGCAAAGATTTGCATCCTGAACCGTTATTAAATATGTTCCTGCAACCAGCGATTCAAATGTACCGGAAACCTGATATGATCCTGACCCAAGCTTATAAGAGTATGGAGGTGTTCCTCCCGACCCGTTAACAGTAACTTTTCCTGTATTACTTCCATAACAAAGAATATTGGTCTGAGAAACGACTTCTCCTCCAACAACTGACAATGGTTGAGTTATTGTGACACTTACATCAGATGTTTTAAGAGTAGCATCCCTGATCGTAATAGTGTAATCTCCTGCAGCCAGTAAACCGAATATGCCCGATGACTGATATGTTGTCGCATCCAGACTGTACTCATAAGGTGCATAACCGCCCGAACCCTCTATGGTGAAACTTCCTGTTGCAGTACCAAAACAGGAAACATTGGTTTGTGAAGTAATGCTGCCTGTAAGTGCAAGTGGTGGGGTTACAGTTACCGTAAAGTTGCATATTGCTGAATTACCTGCTGCGTCATAAACAATATATGAAACAGTTGTTACACCAGTGTTAAAAACATATGTCCCAACCTGATTAACCCCCGTAGCCGGCGATACGGCTGTCGTTGCTCCGGTCATTACCCACGTAAGAGTATTAACAACACAATTATCAGTAATAGTTGCATCAGGAACCTTAATTGTTGTATAACTAAATCCGGCATCTTCAATTTGAGAAATATTAGCAGGGCATGTTATTGCAGGTGACTCATTATCAATCACAACTACATTAAAACTGCAGGTGGTTATTTTTCCGCAGTTATCTGTAGCAGTATACGACACAGGAGTTGTTCCTGTTGTAAAGAATTCACCTGAATTATGGGAACTTACGACACTCAATAATCCGCAATTATCCGTCACAGTAGGAAGAGTCCAGGTTACTAATGCACCACAACTACCGGGATTGTTATTTACTGTAATATCTACAGGACAACCGTTAATTACAGGGGCAGTCGTATCTGCTATGTTTATGGTTTGACTTACATTTACACTATTACCATGAGCATCTGTTACTGTATATGTTCTTGTTATTACCAAAGGACAGGTTCCTGTTGAAACATCACTGCTTGTCACCATTAGTGCCACATCATTCGTACATGCATCTGTTATGGTTATGCCTCCTGGCAGAGCTTCCAATTCCGCAACGGAAGTTACAGCTGCCGGAGCAACACTTAAGGTACAACCTTCTATCGTTGCCTCTGTTAAAGAGCCAGCAACAACGGGTGATGAATTGTCACTTATAATTACATTCTGTGTCTGGATAGTTGTGTTGCCATTCCCATCATCATATGTCCATTTGACCACTGTCGTACCCTGTGTAGTGATCGGTAATACAGCATCACTCGTTACTGTTACCATACCAGCACAGTTATCAGTTGCAGTAGGTTGCATTAAGGCAGTAACTGAGCAATCAGCAGTTACATCCGGTAAAGTAGTCAGATCAGGAACAGGATCAGTAATATCAGTTATTACTACATTCTGCGTCTGGGTAGCAATGTTGCCATTCCCATCATCGTATGTCCATGTGACTATTGTTGTACCTTGTTTGGTTATTGGTAATGCAGCATCGCTGGTTACAGTTACAGTGCCTGTACAGTTATCTGTTGCTGTTGGCTGCACCAATGCCGTTATTGAACACTCGGCTGTTATATCCGGCAAAGTAGCAAGATCCGGAACAGGAGCAATAAAATCATCTACAGTTACTGTGGTCGATGAAGAAGTTGCCTCCAGACATGCTCCGTTCTGTACAACTGCCCTGAATTGTGTTGTAGATACCAATACTCCTGAGATATATGTATCAGCCGTATTTATTATGTCGGTCCAGGTAGTACCATCCGGTGAGGACTGCCACTTAGTAACCGTTCCGGTATAGCCTGTTAATGTCATTATAGCACTCGTGCTTCCGGCACAGATAGATGTTCCTCCAGTTACTGTTCCACCTACACTGGCCACAGCTACAGTTATTGTACCAGTCGAGGTCACGTTTCCACAACCTCCTGTCAATGTTACAGTGTATGGGAATGACCCGGAGACTGTCGGTGTGCCAGTTATCGTTACTACATTACCAGCCCATGAACCAATTACACCTGCAGGTAAGCCTGTTATCGTTGCCCCGGTAGCTCCCGTTGAAGCAAAAGTGATGTCCGTCATAGCAGTGTTGATACATAAGGTCTGGTTATTTGTTCCTGCACCGGAGCTTAATGTGATCGTATTGTCTGACGTAACTGTTATAATACCTGATGAGGTAACTGTTCCGCAACCGCCTGTCAGTGTTACTGTGTATGGGAATGACCCGGAGGTTGTTGGTGTGCCACTTATCGTGACCACATTACCAGCCCATGAACCGCTTACACCTGAAGGTAACCCTGTTACAGTTGCTCCGGTAGCTCCGGTTGTTGTAAACGTGATGCTTGTCATCGCTGTATTAATACAAAAGGTCTGGTTATTTGTTCCTGCTCCGGAGCTTAGTGCTATTGTATTGTCTGGCATCACTGTTATAATACCTGTCGAGGTAACTGTTCCACAACCGCCTGTCAGTGTTGCTGTGTATGGGAATGACCCGGAGGCTGTTGGTGTGCCACTTATCGTGACTACATTACCAGCCCATGAACCTGTTACACCTGAAGGTAACCCTGTTACCGTTGCTCCGGTAGCTCCGGTTGTTGTAAACGTGATGCTTGGCATCGCTGTATTAATACATAAGGTCTGGTTATTTGTTCCTGCTCCGGAGCTTAGTGCTATTGTATTGTCTGGTGTTACCGTGATCTTACCTGTAACTATAGCCAGAGCGCATGTACCTGTTGAGGTTACTGTATAATTGAATGTACCCGAAGCTGAAGGTGTACCGTTTATTGTAAAAACCCCTGCATTATATGTACCAGTAACTCCTGCCGGTAAGCCGGTCACTCCTGCTCCTGTTCCTCCACCTGTTACGGAGTATGTAATATTAGTGATCGCTGTATTGATACATTTAGTCTGTGCGTCAGTACCTGAGGCTGAATTCAACGATATGGCAGCATCAGGATTAACTGTAATTGTTCCATTTGTTGTTACTGTTCCACAACCTCCGTTCAATGTTACCAGGTAATTAAATATACCTGAAACTGTCGGAGTGCCACTAATCGTTATAGAATTGGACAGCCAGTTACCTGTTACTCCAGAAGGTAATCCGGTGACAGTAGCGCTGATGGCTCCTGTTGTTGAATAAGTGATAGTCGTAAGAGGGGTGTTAATACATTTCGTCTGTGCATTGGTACCAACTGCCGAGGTTAATAATATTGTATTGACAGGGGTGACAGTAATTACACCGTTTACTGCAACAATACCGCAACCTCCTGTTAGAGTTATTGTATAGTTATAAGTACCTGAAACTGTTGGAGTACCACTTATCGTCACTACATTCGATGCCCAAACACCAGATACTCCCAATGGTAAGCCATTGAAGGTAGCACCGGTGGCTCCGGTGGTCGCATACTTTATATCTGTGATCGCTGTATTAATGCATTTCGTTTGTGAATCCGTACCTCCTGCTGAAGTGAGTGTTATGGCATTTTTGGGCGAAACTATGATCGTACCTGTCGAGGTAACCGTTCCGCAACCACCAGTCAATGTTACTGTGTATGGGAATGACCCTGAAGCTGTCGGTGTTCCACCTATCGTTACTAAATTACCAGTCCATGAACCTGTTACACCTGCCGGTAAACCTGTGACTGTCGCACCAGTTGCACCTGTCGTTGCAAACGTGATAACAGTCATTGCCGAGTTGATACATAAAGTCTGGTTATTTGTTCCTGCACCGGAGCTTAGTATGATGGTATTGTCTGGACTTACTGTTACATTGGCTGAAGCTGTAATTGAACCACATCCACCAACCGGTATTGTTGTATAAGTAACAGTATAGTTTCCTGCAGTACTTGTACCAGGAGTAATCGCTCCAGTGGCTATGTCTATTGTCAATCCTGCCGGAGTCGCTGAGTAAGTCCCTCCTGTGTAAGCTCCTGTCCCTGTTAATGTCACATTCTGCACTCCTGCAGTGGTACACCATGATGAACCTACATATGAAATTATTGCTGTAGGAAGTGGTGTAACAGTAGTCTTGATACCTGCAGAGGTCGAGGTACATCCACTTGCATTTGTAATTATTACATCTACTATCTGCCCATTTGTAAGTGAGGTTGTAGTATATGTTGCAGAACTGCTGTTTTGCACAATAGTCCCATTTACCCTGAACTCATAATTGGTTCCGCCACCTGCAGTGAAAGTGACACTGCTCCCATCACATATAACATTGTCCGCATCTGAACTCGAAATTGTAGCTGAAGGTAAAGCGAAAACAGTATTGGTAATACCAGCAGATTGTGCACTGCAACTGCTTGCATTGGTAACTACCACATCAACTACCTGACCGTTGGTAAGTGCCGTAGTTGTAAATGAAGGGGATAAACCACTTTGTATACTTACTCCGTTAATCCGGAAGTTATATGTCGTTCCTCCACTTGCTGTAAATGTAACACTTGTGCCTGCACAGAAAGAGTTGTCTGCATCAGAACTTACTAAACCTGGAACTGGTAAGGCAACTACTGTATTGGCAATACCAGCAGAAGTAGTACTGCACCCGCTTGCATTGGAAACAATCACATCAACTACCTGTCCGTTGGTAAGTGTTGATGTGGTATAGATTGGCGCTCCGCTGTTCTGAACACTTATTCCATCAATCCTGAAATCAAAGTTAGTTCCACCGCTTGCAGTGAAAACAACAGTTGTTCCTAAACAGAATGTATTGTCTGCGTCTGAACTGACCAGAGTTGCTGTCGGATATGCAATAACTGTGTTAGTTATCCCAGCTGAAGTAGCACTGCATCCGTTAATATTTGTTACTATCACATCAACTACCTGTCCGTTGGTAAAAGAAGAAGTAGTATAAGTTGCAGACGCGCCGTTCTGCACGCTTGATCCATTTACCCTGAAGTTATAGTTATTCCCCCCAATTGCAGTAAAAGTGACACTTGTTCCGGCGCAGAAAGTATTGTCAGCCTCAGAGCTGGACAGAGTTGGTACGGGCAAGGAATTTATAGTTACTGCTGTTGAGGTTGCGCCTGTACATCCGCTTCCATTTGTTACTGTAACTGATACATTACCGGTTGGTCCGGACCCCCATGTGACTGTTACATAATTATCGGTTGAGGCTCCTCCACCTGTGATATTACCACCTGTAACTGACCAACTGTGAGATGAATAAGTACTTGAGAGTGAATATGTGGAGACAGATCCTGAACAAACTGATAAAGGTTCAACGCTAAATACAGGTGTTGGAAGTGCATTGATTGTTACTGTGTTCTCAACAGAAGACCCACATGTATTCCCCATGAGATCAGTTTTTGTAACAGTTCCTACTACCAGACCCGAAGTGGCTCCAACATCCCATCTGACAGTGACTGTGTTGGTGTTGGTCGGAGAAAGGAATGTCCCGTTAGTAACATTCCAGGAATATGTTGCACCTGATGAAACAGTAACATTGTATATTTTCGTATCCCCGTCACAGGCATTTGAATTAACCTTTGTTACATTGTTAAATGCAAATCCACTCTTGTTCAATACAAACTGTGATGTAGCAGTACAACCATTTCCATCAGTCACAGTCAATCGGATATTGTACACTCCGTCAGGCATCAGGTTATTGAAGAATGGAGTTGCTGATGTACTTGTATTACTAAAGTGTATGAACGGGAAAATACCATTAAAGTATACAAAAGGATATGCACCGGCTTCAATAACACCCCAAAGATAAGTATATGATCCACTGCCACCTGAAACAGAGGCTTTATATGATGCAAAAGGAGAAGCAAGGTCGCAAGAGGATAACGACATAGCATCAATTTTAAGTGTCGAGGAAACAGTTATCTGCACACTTTTTGACCTGGAATTTCCATGAGAATCCAAAGCAGTCAAAATGACGGTCCTTGTTCCCATATCTCCGCAATTGAATGTGCTGGGAGAAACAGAAAGAGTAACAGATCCACAATTATCGAATGAACCGTTATCAACATCTGATGGCAGTAAAGCTCCCGTGCCTGTTGGACCAAGAACAAGGTTAAATGTTTTGACATTTACAACAGGTTTGACAGTATCAAGAACTGTAACCAGTGATGTACAAGTCGATGAATTCGATGATGCATCAGTTCCGGTAAGAGTAACTGAAACAGGGGTTCCGATATCAGAACAGCTGAAAGCAGTCCTGTTTAGTGAAAAGTTAAGGACTGAAGTACAATTATCAGTGGACCCATTATTAACTGCAGAGGCATTTAATATCCCGGTTCCTGATCCATCAAGATATAGGTTTACATCTTTGCATAAAACCACAGGAGGTGTTACATCCTGAGTTATAAAGAGTACCGTAACACTTTCTTTGTTGCCGCTTTCATCTGTGGCTTCAATAAGGATATTTGTCGAAGCAGCTCCGGTGATAATTGAACCTGCAGCAGGAGTTTGTGTTTTTGTCATTGCCCCCGGAACAGTACAGTTATCTGATACAGTTAATGATGCAAGGAAATCAGGAACCAGAGCCTGACAGTTGTTATCAAGATTTTGAGTTTTATTGGCCGGAGTAGTTATAACCGGTTTTGCAGCATCTAAAACAGTCACATCAATATCGGAGCTTGAGCTGTTCCCTGCAATATCCGTAGCTGTTAAAGTTACCGTAGTTATACCAAGACCTACCATCGTACCGGCAGCAGGTGTCTGGGTGACAACAATGCTTCCAAGAGGAGTGCAGTTATCTGAGAATGTTGCAGCTATTGGAGGGATTGCAGCCTGACATCCGGCTCCGGAATTTATTACCGGAGGCGTGGGAAGGGTTATTACAGGGCCTTCGTTATCAGTAACAGTTACTGTAAATGAGCATGTTGCTGTATTTCCGCTTCCATCTGTAACAAGGAAGGTGTTTGTAGTGGTACCAACCGGAAAGACTGATCCGCTTGCAAATCCTGTAGTCTGGGATGTGGTACTCCCGGAACAATTATCAATACCTACAGGTGTGGCATAATTTACTACTGCTCCGCAAACTCCGGGGTCTGTAAAGGTATTCCAATTCCCCGGACAAGTTATCACCGGCAAAGTATTATCGGCAACAGTTACAACTGATGTGCATGTCGAGCTCTTACCTGCGTTATCAGTAACAGTCAATATTACATTATTAGGTCCTATATCAATACACGAGAAATTATCAGGAGATACAGACAGGCTTGCAATTCCGTCAGGATCATTCGATCCGTTATCTATATCTGCTCCGTTAATAGAAACAGTACCGGCAGAATTAAGACTAACAGTTATGTTTTTACAAATAGCTACCGGAGGATTATTATCAATAACTGTAACTACTGCAATGCATGTAGAAATATTTCCACTATTATCAGTAATTGTCAGTGTAACATTATTGGGTCCTATATTGGAACTGTTGAAAGTATTCGGGGCAACAGATGCCGATGCAATACCGCAATTGTCAGTTGATCCGTTATCTACCTGGGCAGCAGTTATTGTTGCTGCTCCAAAGGCATCAAGGATTACTGATATATTCTTGCATAGAGCAACAGGAGGCTCAGATTCATTTACAGTTATTGTAAAACTACAGGTAGATGTATTACCTGAAATATCGGTAAATGTGTAACTGACAGTCGTTACCCCTTGATTAAAATTACTGCCAGGAGCATTTGACCGTGTAGTATATGTCATTGCACCACCACAATTATCTATTGCTGTTGGTTCAGACCAGGAGACTGCAGCAGAGCAGAGACTCGGGTCGCTGGATATAACAATATTCGCAGGACAATCAGATATAACCGGTGCAATTGCATCACCGATCTGGACAATATAATCCGGAGTAGTATAAGAACATCCTGTTAATGTAACTGTTTCGGTAACAGCAACAGTTCCGGGACCAGCAGCTCCCCAATTTACCTGAATACTATTTCCCGAACCAATAAGGGTGCCACCAGTCACAGTCCAGTTATACGTATTACCCGGGACTAAAGGTGTCGAATAAATTACACCTGCAGCATTAGGACACACACTATTATTCCCTGATATTGAAGGTGTTGGTGAAGTACCCAATATAATAGCCTGAGAACCTGCCATGTTATTGGTACAGGAAGTCGTAGTATTTGTTGCCACAACAGTATAAACGCCAAATGTCTTATTATCCCATGTCAGTGATGATCCGGTGCCGGCGACAGGGGCATCTTCATCGATCCCATCATGCTTCAGCTGATAGTTAACGCCTGTTTCCGAACCACTCAGAGTTATGGTAACTCCAGGTCCGCTGCAATATGCATTAGATGAAGCACCTACATTGTAAGATGCAGGTAAAGGGTCAATTGTAATTACGGGAGAACCGCTCATGGTTTCTGTACACGTGAAAGCTGCAATTGAAGCGACAACTGAATATGTCCCAGCGGTTTTGTTATTCCATGTTAAAGATGAACCGGTGCCTGATACAGGATCCCCGTCATCAGAACCGTCAACCTTTAGCTGGTAATTAACACCTGTTTCTGAACCACTCAGGGTAATATCCACACCCGTGCTGCCGGAACAGTAAGAATTGGATGAAGCTGCTACATTGAAAATGGCAGGTTTACTGACCGTTGTCTGAATAGTTTTCTGATTTGAACAGGAGGTTGATGGATCAGTATAGGAATAAATGATATTGTGAGTTCCGACTCCGGCAGATGAAGGAGTAAATGTATTACCACTGATACCAGGGCCGCTGAATACTCCACCTGTGGGACTTCCTGTAAGTGTCACAGGAGCATCATCGAGACAATAGTCAGAATTAAGTCCGCTGAAGTCAACGATTGGCAAAGGATAAATATCTACATATAGCTTACTGGAATCTGAAAGTCCGCAAGCAGGTACCTCCTCAACGCTTACTATTCCAGTAACACCGCCAGGAAGATCCCATGTAACATCCAGATTATTTGTACCTCCGGTTACTCTTGTTGGTGTACCATAATGGACAATCCAGTTATAAGTTGAACCAGGGTGATCATCTACGGAATAATTAATTGTTGTGCCGGCACATACTTCAGAAGCAGAGGGAAGTATAGGAGAAGTTACCGCAGGAGGACAAGAAACACATGAAATGTTTGCAGCCCAGCCTGGCCTGTTAAACAAAGGATTAGATTTGAAATTAAAAGTTAAACAGGTACCGGAAGATGTAATTGAGAAGTCAGCAATAATCCCTCCCGTGTAAGAGCCAACAAGAGCAGAAGATGTGTTTGGTCCGTCATATACAGATAATACATCTCCTGATCTTATGTCAACATTGGTAAAATTGAACCTTAAGTTTTCACCACTTAGAGAACAGAACGTAACGGTATAATCCTTATTGTTTTCATACTCTCCAGTTGGACCGCCGCTGTCATAAAAGACTCCGCTGCATGTACTGACTGTCTGCCCGTTATAGTCCTTAATATTGTAATCTTGCGAAAAAAGATTTAACCCCAAAAATAAAAAGAATATAGAAATATTCAATTTTCTATATGATGCAGAAGTCCTTTCAATTTTAAAATATCTACCAGGTATTGCATCTTTTAAAAAAAGCAAAAAATAGTCAAGAAAAATAAATATTGCTTTAGATACCAGGTTTCTAGGTTTCATATCTTTCAGGTTCAATTATTTTAGGGCAAATATAATCCTCAATGTGTCAAACAAATATAAAGCAGAAAACTAAATTTGTCAGATATCGGCTAACTCTAAACTTCTTATGATAGCGAATGTAATCATTTTTTGTTCACCTGCAATACATATAACATATACAATTTTAAGTTCATTTTCAACATATTAATATGACATTTTATAACCATCATTGGTTGCTTTATGATCTTTACATTAAGACTATAAGAAATCGCCGTAAGTTGCATATACCTTTTGCAAAACAAGGCTATAAAATATTCTTTTTTGACTAAACATCATTTTTATACTTTGACCAGTGAGTTATCTGTGACAAAATGCAGTACTAATCACTTTCGATTTAATCTTAATCAGGTAAAAAGTTAAATTATTTCTTCTTTGACAGGTTAATGAAGTTATTATTTTTCAGCTTTTTTTACCCCGATCCTAAAGGGTGAAAAGCTGAAATATCAACATGTTCTCTTTGGGATTAAGGGTAAAAACATGTTGATTTTTCAATCTGTCAAAGAATTATCCCTGTAAAAACATCTTAAATATTTATTTTACCATAATTCTTTGCAAAAAAGAAAATGTAATCTATATTTGCACTCTCTTTTTAGGGCGATTAGCTCAGCTGGTTCAGAGCATCTGCCTTACAAGCAGAGGGTCGGGGGTTCGAATCCCTCATCGCCCACAACCTAAAGAGGCCGTCTCATAACATAATTGAGACGGCTTTTTTATTTGAGTTTTTCTATAGTTTTTTTAAAACAGCTGATTTCGGATCAAGTCAAAAAGGCGGTTGACAGGCAGAATTTTCATGCAAAAAGTTTTTCGAGTCTGTATATGAAAAATGAAATATCCCTTACTCCTCGGAGATTCCTCACTCCACTGCGTTTCGTTCGGAATGACAATACACTTTACATTATAGTGATGGGTCAGTGTGGGCGGCATGGCCGCCCACACTGACCCATCACGCTATCCTGCTATCAGCAGCTGTCATTCCAACCGACGGGAGGAATCTTTAAGGTAAAAGTAGCTGATGATACTCAACATAAATTATAGACTATAAGTGAGCCTGCAAAGAATAATATCAATGCAAAAAAATACTATGTGACGAGCGCACCACTTTCTCTACTACTCAACCACTCTCTTTTGCCTAGTATGCCAGCAAAGCAACTCTGTCTTGTTGTAGCAATTTATCTCTCTACGGGTACTTTTCCCGGGTTAATAAACCCAGGAAAAGTTCCAACTCTATTTTAATTGGTTAAATATTTTAATGTCCCCAAACTATTTAGTTATTTCCATCTTTATCTCAATCTTATTTTTCATTTCTGACTATTTTCATAATATCAAAAAGTCTCAATCCCAGTGATATCTGGTGACTGCCAAATGTGTTTAATGCAACATTAGAGCTCAGGTTATAAGAATAATTCAAAAGAACTCCTTTGTAAATCTCTCCCCCGAAGCCAAGCCCGTATATACCGCCGGTTCTAAAGACTAATGTTCCCCAGAAACGATTTTCCCATATTACTGCAGGAGCTATCTCCAGCTGTGACGGGACATGCTCTCCACCCCTGAAAATAAGTGTCGGTATAACCGACCATTGTTTATTTATATCATAGGTATACGAGGCATGAATAAGATAGTTTTTGAATGGTCTGTATGAAAGATCTGTATCGCGATACTTTGCTGTTCCAAACATTATATTTGAGAATAAAACTCCTGCTTCCACCTGTTTGTACCTGTAAAGTACACTTACATCAGTGGCAAATTTGATCTTCGATTTCTCTTTGCCATATCTCAAAACGGCATCATCCACATAATCAGGATCGTTGTAATATTTTGAAAGGTCGATAGAATTCCGGAAAAATCCAGCAGAAAGCCCAAAATTCAATAAATGGTCCGTACCCGGTTTTACTTCATAAGTATATGTTCCAAGGATAAGAGTCTGTTTAAAGATATCTGTTTTATCGTATACAAACCGTCCTCCGACACCGACTTTTTCCTTATACCTGTCGCTGTAACTCATCTGGATTGTCGATGGACCACCTTCAATTCCAGTCCAATCGGACCTGTAATCCAAAAACAAAGTTTTGCTGTTGTATATTCCTGCATATGCAGGCGATAAACTGAAACGATTTACATTGTATCCTTCCATGAAAGGAAATTGCTGTGCATTTATTGTTCCTGTTATCATCAGTAACAATGCAAAATATATTGACTTCTTCATTTCTTTGTAATTTTTTTTCACTTTATTCTCTTTTCTTAATGAATTCATCAGATTTTATTCCTCCACACTAATTCACAGGAGGGAGAAAAAATCATCTACCTTACTATGTTCACTACCCCATTGATGGTCCCCCGTTTTTCTGATTTAATAATATAATAGTACGAAGCAGATGGAAGTAAGTTACCTTTCCAGGTACCATCCCAGTCGTTCTTATAGCTGCGCGATTCATAAACCTTTTTGCCAAAACGATTGTATATAGTGACCGATATATTACCATACTCTTCTATATCCGGTATGTACCAGTAGTCGTTCATGCCATCGCTATTAGGTGTGAATAACGACATTATATTGTCAAAGGTAGGCTTCGATTCTGCAGTCAATGTCACTTCTGTTGCAGGATTCCAGTTTTGATCACCATTCTGGCTGGCAGTAATTGTAAAATCACCCTCTCTTTTGATTGAGAGAACATCGTTATTTATGATGCAAATCGAAGGATCTGATGCTTCAAAACTTACTGTAAGTCCACTTGAGGCTGTTGCTACCAACATGTAATCCTGGGTAGCTCTTAAGTTATCGGGCAATGATTCGAACCTGATAAACTGGTCAGCTTTATTTATTATTAGATCACCCTCAATATACTTAAAGTCGTAATTTTCATCTTCTGCACCGGAAACCATAATATAATAAGTGCCTGCATTCGAACCTTTCAAAGCATCAGTTTGTGCCACAGGTTGAATATTAAGAGCACCCTGATCCTGGCCTAGAACGAAACCTGAATACGATACTGTCAAAACCGGATTATCATTACCATAAGTCTTACTTTTATCATCGGCAGTTATAGTAAGCAACGCTTTTTTAACTTCAAAATTCCCGTTAACAATAATTAAATCATAATTGTTATCCGATCCGCCATTTAAGACAACAGGATAATTGCCTACATTGCTGCTTAACACGACACCAGTAGAAGCTACAACAGCTTCATCAAGAACCGATGCATCTTCCGAATTCCTGAATCCATTATATGAAATAGTCAGATCAGGATTCTCAGAACCATATACCTTGGTTTTGTCATCAGCCTTTACTGTCAGGGCAGTTTTGGTTACAGTCATATCTGCAGGTATATAGTTAAAAGAGTAATTTTCATCCGCTCCTTCTGAAACAGTTATAGCGTTTACATATATATTAGCCGGACTTGTAAGTGTAACTGTTGTACCTGCTTTAGGCAGAGTTGTCAATACTGATTCATTTTCATTATTCTCCCATCCGCTGTAGGTGAATGTCAGCTCAGGATCAGGAGCGCCATATTCTTTCGTCTTACTATCAGCTGTTACAGTCAATACTTTTTTGGAGATATCCAGGCTTCCATCAATAAAACTTATGTCATAGTTTACCGAGGTTACACCACTGACGGTAATGACATAACCTGTTCCTGCATTGACTGCTGATGCTGCTGTTCCGCTATATGCCAATGCTCCACCGAGAACACTCTCAGTTTCGCTGTTTACAAACCCACTGTATGTTACCGTGAAAGAAGTGTAAACAACTCCGTCATACGTCTTGCTCTTGTTCTCTGCTGTTATTGTCAACGGAGCCTTGCTGATATCAAGTGTGCCGTTATTAAATGTAATTGAATAGTTGTCTGATGTCAGACCTTCCGGTGTAATAACATAACCAGTGCCTGCATTGACTGCTGATGCTGCTGTACCGCTATATGCCAATGCACCATCAAGAACACTCTCTGTTTCGCTGTTTACAAACCCACTGTATGTTACCGTGAAAGGAGTGTAAACAACTCCGTCATACGTCTTGCTCTTGTTCTCTGCAGTTATTGTCAACGGAGCCTTGTTAACCGTAAATTCATTCTGAACATCCGATGCTGCAAAATAAGTATCATTTCCAGCCTGTGAAGCTGTTATAAAAGAAGTTCCTGCTCCGACAATTGTGACCATGTTGCCTGATACTGTAGCTGCACTGGGATTAGAACTCGAATAAGTAACAGGAAGGCCGGATGTTGACGATGCTGTCAGATAGAAGGCATCATCTCCGTATGTTTTGTCTCCCAGAATGTCAAAAGTAATAGTCTGGTCAAGCTTTGTTGTTGTTACTGCAGTAGAAGATGAGTAAAAGCTAACACCTTCGGGAAGGAGAGCACGGAAACGGTAAAAATATTGCGTAACAGGATCAAGGCCTGAAACGATGAATGCAGTAACATTATCTACATCTTTATTATTATATCCTGAAACAATATTTGCAAAAGAATTATCTGTTGCAACATCAAGGAAATATTTTGTTGCACCAGAAACTGTATTCCAATTTGCTCTGAAAGAAGTCCCTGATATGTCTGTTGCTGCTGTTGTTGAAGGCACAGAAAAAGTAACTGTAACGTCGTCAGACACATCCGGCACCGGGTCTCCAGCCATACCTCCATATTCAACCACATAACCGTCGAGGATATTCGAAGAACTAAGATCATTCCATTTACCGTTTGTTAAGAACTGCGCATAATCTTCATTTCCCCCTGAATTATTAGGTTCGCCGGTGTTCCAGTTGGTATACGAGAGTACGCTGCCATTTTCAGGTCCTTCGATCCATTTCCATGTACCCTCTGAAGCTTCATCACTTGCACCTAACCAACCCTGTCCAAGCAATTTTGACAAGCAGAATGCACTTTCTTCTTCAGAAGTTATAGTTACCAGATAACCCTGCAAACCAAAGTACTTTCTATTAGCTGCTATTGTTTTAGCCTCCGGCCATGTAATGCCCGGATTAGTCACATACTCATAGTAGTGCCCGTTACCGGAAAACGGCAATGCAGTGTTCAGACTGATTTTAATATTTCGGGAAGAAGCATTTGGAATAGCCTCAGTGTTAGAATAGGTTACTTTTCTTATTATTGCCTGGTATGTTGCCACATCAGCTGATCCGGTAATGGATAATATTCCTGTTGAAGGGCTAAAAGAATATGAAATAGTGCCAATGGTCCCGCTGGCAGATCCATCTATACCAAGTATATCCTGACCAGAGACATAATTACCGTTTATTGAAACATAAGCGCCTTCTAAGGCAGAACCAGTTACCGTAGCATTAGAGGCTATATAGACAAGCGCATTAGGTGCAACTGTTGTTCCTCCGTTACTGCCTGAAATAGTAGTAGATATAGTTGTAAAAGATAATTCGTTTCCATAACCTGTGCCCACAGAATTTGTAGCATAAGCTCTTACATAATAGGTCGTACCTTCTGACAGATCTGTTAATGAGCTTGTAAATGAACCTGTTCCTGAACCATCAGCAGAATGACTTCCTGAGACTGTCGGATTTGATGAAGTACTCCAGCAGACTCCTCTTGCAATCACCGATTGTCCACCATCATCACTCACACTTCCCCCTGATGTTGCAGTATTAGTTGAGATATTTGTCACTGTTCCGGTGGAAAGTACCGGTACAGTGTATGCATTTGTAGTAAATTGAACCTTTGCAATAGATGAAAACTCAGGAGTCGCGTCTTCTGAAACAAAATAGAGATCATATGATGTTCCTGCTGTAAGATTTGTAAGGCTGAATTGCTTCTCCACATTTGCTGACATTAAACCTGAACCAGAGCTTATTACAACTACAGAGCCATAATTAACCCCGTTCTTTATTTCAGATGCTGTTGGTGCAGTTGAGTTACGGGGAACAACCATCCAATAACCTGTACCTGCAGTTGTAGTTTTAGCTTTGAAAGTTGCGGTAGTATAAGTTATATCGCTGACAGCTCCGCTTGCAGCTGCAACATCGGCAATAATCGTTTCAAGGTCAGCCAGTTTACCGGCAGCATAATACCAACAAAACTCATCACTTTCTCCACTGGCCAGATCATTCATCCTGACATAAAAACCATACGAGCCATCATTTGTCAGTTCAATACTACTTGTCTGGGGATTCTGGTTGGTAACATTGGTCCAGTAACAGCAAGAATTTATAATATTATTCCCTTTTGAGGAATTTGTATAAAACAAGACACCTTCATCTGCAGTGGATATTCTTAATGCCAGAGCCCTGTCAGCTGCATTCGTCAGCTTGACAAACGCACCATCAACCAGGTTTCCCTTCTCTTTTTTGGGTGCATCAGTTCCACCCACATAATCATCTCTGGTACCGACCCAATATCTCACATTATTTATTGTACTTCCGCTTGTGTTCTTAACATTTGTGGTAATCTTAATAAAAGACTTATCTTGTCCAAGTTCATAGGTATTTTTAATTTCCAGTGTTAAACTGTTTATTGTGATAGTTCCGGTAGAAATAATTGTTCCATACCCATTCGGACTTGTTGTTGTAATATAACCAGATAAATCAATAACCTGCCCAGTCATTGTAGGATTGTTGGAAAGAGATCCATTGAGGTTCCATTCATTTGTTCCATCACCATCTATAGCAAAAGTGTTGTCAAGAGGATAAGAAGAATAAGTAAGCTTTCGCCAGAGAGCTAAAGTGGAGTTATAATAGAAAGGTTGCTGCATGTTTCCATTAGAATTGATGGAATTTTCAGATCCGTTTCCAGAGCGTATAAGATTATTATTAAGAACAGTCTGACCTAAAATATCTTGAGTAAAATAGATAAGGCCACATAAAATTAATGCAGATAGTAAAACACACCTGAATTTGTTCATAAGATATTTCATAATCTACCTCCCTGAATTTTAGTATCTGTAACATTCCACGCATCACCTGATTTTTGGAGTTCAAGAATTACTCTTTGGGTAGCAATATAACCTGAAACAGGATAATGATACACAAAGTCAACTTTAGCTGAGTTTTGTTCGATATTAAGTTCCCAAAACAGAAAATAATTATTTATAGTACCTGATGCAAGCTGGTCTTTATTAATAAACTGTACTCTCATCCCTGACTTATAAGCTTCTGTATTAGCAGGGAATGAAACACCGTGTTGCAGAACATAAATTCCGGAAAAGCTCCCATTGGAATTTCGTGGAATATATTGCTGTAATTCAGGCAGATCAATGCATTTCTGCAGAATTTTAGCCATGTCACCGGAATTTTGAGCATTTACTTTAATTGTAAAGCCCAGAATCACCAAAAAAATCAGAGTAAAAAGTTTTTTCATAGGTTCACTTTGTCAATTATTAATTAATATTTTTTATATCGTATGTTCATATTGTTTTAGACAATGAGGACTTTGAACTACTGCCAGCTACTCATGGATATTATCCAAAACATCATATGTAACCATGTTTCAACTTATTTTGACTCACATTAGCAAAAATACAGACCGGATTTCTTCTGTCATGTAAGATAACAAGAGAATAATATGTAGGATTTATTCCTATTCTGATGTAGGATTATTCCTATATCAGAAAGTCAGATAAAATTTCAGAAAAAATAAAACCGGAAGAAAAAATGACTAAATCAATCCGTTATTTATGCAGTACATAGTAAGATCTGCATTTTTTGACATCTGCATCTTCGACATTATCCTGGTCCGATAAGTGCTTACTGTTTTAATCGAAATAAACAGTTCTTTTCCAATATCCACCAGGGATAATCCTTTGGCTATTTTCAGCATAATTTCAAATTCACGATCGGAAAGAAGCTCATGAGGAGCTTTACCTTTATCGTTGTCCATATTAAAAGCAATGTTCTCAGCGAGTGCAGCGGAGATATATTTACCACCTCCTGATATTTTTTTAACTGCAAGTAAAAGTTCTTCTGATGCAGTATCTTTTGTCAGGTACCCTGATGCTCCAAGTTTGAGGGCGCGTATAGAATATTGTTCTTCTGAATGCATACTCAGCATAAGAACATTTGTCGATGGTGATCTTTTTTTAATTATCTGAAGGACCTCGAGTCCGTTTTTGTCAGGAAGAGATATGTCGAGTAATACTGCATTAAAATCTGTATTCTTTATCAGACTGATGGCTTCCTCTCCATCTTTAGCTTCTTCAATGCATAATGTTTCCGGCATCTGCTGAAGAATCTGCTTTAATCCATCTCTTACGATCTTATGATCATCACAAATTAAAATTTTCACGACTTTTTCCTTCCTTAATTGGTATTCTTAAAGAAACAATGGTTCCGCCTTCCCCTGGAGTTTTGATCTCCAGTTCACCCCCAAAGCATTTTGCTCTCTCTCTCATGCTGATAAGTCCAAAAGATTTCTTCGATATTTTGTCATTTTCACTTATTCCCACACCGTTATCCCTGACATTCAATATCCATGATTTTTCATGCACCCTGAATTTAATCTCTGCATTTGTAGCTTTTGAATGTCTTGCAATATTTGTCAGCGACTCCTGCAAAATTCTGAAAATGATCAGGGATATATCAGCTGGCATGTTTAAGACAGGTTCCAGAATCAGATGTATTTTTATTCCGGTTCTTTCGCTGAAGTCTTTGGTATACCATTCAATTGCAGCTTCAACTCCAAGGTCATCAATGATCTGAGGCCTGAGTTGTGCGGTAAGATTCTGAACTGTTCTAATAGTCTCACAAACAAGAGCTGTTATCTTTTCAATTTTGTTTTTTGCCTCTTCCGTATTTGATAAAATATGCTTCAGAGATCCAAGGTCAATCTTAATCGCCGTAAGAGCCTGCCCCAGATCATCATGCAGTTCTCTGGATATTGCAACTCTCTCTTTTTCTCTTATTATCTGCAGATATTGATTTAGTTGCTGCAACTGATTAAGTGATTTGTTTAATTTGGATTCTATATTTTTTCTATCAGTAATCTCTGTAATAAAACCTTCAACAGCCAACCGGTTTTTCCCGGTGTAGATGCCATGCCCCCTTTCAAGCATCCAGCGTTGTTTACCTTTTAAAGGTTTGATCCTGTACTCAACGGAATAAAAGGTCTCTCCTTCAACTGCATTTTTTATCTCAATTTTTATTTTTTCTTTATCCTCTTTAACTATCAAAGAATTAAACGACCGGACTCTGTTCAGCAGAAAATCCCATGACGGGTAACCTGTTAAGGTTTTCATGCCATGTGAGATATACTCCATTGTCATCTCATCATCTAATCTGCGTCTGAATACCACCCCATTCAGATTGTTTATTATAGAGTTTGTTTTGCGCAGATTTTCCCTCAGGTTGATTTCAAGAAGCTTCTGATCGGTAACATCCCAGATCAGGCCATTCAGTCTGACAGGTTTATTTTCATCGTCAGTAATTAACCGTGCTCTTGAAACTATATAATGTAATGAACCATCATTCCAAAGGATGCGATATTCGGCCTCATAATCCCTGACCTTACTTAATGAAAGATGAACAAGTGATTTGACTTCCTCCCTGTCGCCGGGGTGAATTCTTTCAAAATACTCTTCATCGGTACCGTTAAAAGAAGCAGAATCAATTCCCAATAAATGAAATGCCTGTTTATCGAAATATCTTTTTCTCTTTTTTACATCATATGATGTTAAGCCCATTTTGGCCGATTTTACTGCAAGGTCAAGACGCATAAGATTGTCAGCAATTTGTTCTGATTCCTTCAAACTGCCTCCGGCTGATCCGTAAACTGTAAAATCTTTCTCTGCCGGAATATTCTCATTTACAATCTGACCATCTTCTTTTGCTTCATATTTTAATCTGTCTGAGAATCTTTGGTATCTGTAAGTCTGACCTATATTAAGTCCTTCCTCGTCTTTCACTCCTGCAACGGTGCAAAAAAGATGAACTCTTTCTCCTGTTTTGTTTCTTACATACACTTCTCCCTCCCATTGTTCAGATCTGTAATGATGATTCATTGTCTTCTTTTCGACAATATCGAAGAATTCATGAGAAACAACCTGTTCCATAGGGAATCCAATAACCTCCCTGCAGCTCCATCCGAATAATAATTCAGCAGCTTTATTCCATAACACTACATTGTCATTAATATCCACGGAAATAATTGCCGATGTAGTGTCATTCAGTACACAACTCAAGAATTTATGTTTAAGCTCGGTGTATCTTAATGCAGTGTATTCATCAAGACCAGATAACAATTTATCACGTTTTAACAGCAAAGCTTTTATTGCCTGAGGAAGGTTTGAAAGATTTGACTTCCTTATATAATAGTTTATTCCGGTCTTAAGGCAATCCAATGCCGTACTTTCTGTGACAGCATCAGTTAAAACAATAATGGGAGTATAGGGAGAAATCTCATTTCTTAGTGATAAGGTAATTGTCCATTCAAACTGAGCAAGAACATATTCTGAGATTATGATGTCAGGCACAACCGAAATCATGGCTTCAGTAAAATCACTTTTTGTACGGACGACTGTGTGAGTGAATTTTATCCCGCTCTTTGAGATAGCGTTAATTGCGGAATCAACATCTTCCTGTACATCATCCACGAATAAAATCCCAATCACCTTATTCATCGCAAAAGATCATACTTCAAGCCTACAGTAACCAGCGCCCCCCTATCTCTTTTTTATAAAAACTGAAGCTAAAATTGAAATTAAAAGAATTGATATAATAACTAACAACGATAAAATTATCGGTACCTCAAAATTAAAATAGGAAGCAAGCATCTTTACCCCTACAAATGAAAGGACAAAAGCCAGTCCGATTTTTAGATAGCGGAACAATCCCATAACCCCTGCTATAGCAAAGTAAAGAGACCGCAAACCCAGAATAGCAAAGATATTCGATGTATAAACGATGAATGTGTCCTGGCTTATAGAAAGAACTGCAGGAATACTGTCAACAGCGAATATCAGATCAGATGATTCAACGACCAGAAGAACAAGAAACAGGGGTGTAGCTAAATACCGTCCTTTTTCCTTTGCAAAAAGTTTTCCCCCGTGCAAAGATTCTGAAACCGGGAAAAACTTCCTGAAAAATCTAATCACAGGATTTTTTTCAGGATCCATTGGTTTTTCTTTCTGGGTAAGCATTTTAATACCGGTAAGTAAAAGAAAGGCTCCGAAAATAATTACTATCCAGTGGAACTTATTTATAAGGGCTACCCCGGCAAAGATGAATATCCCCCTCATTACCAAAGCTCCTAAAATACCCCAGAATAATATCTTATGCTGATATTCAGGCTTAACAGAAAAATAAGAAAATATAAGTATAAAAACGAATATATTGTCAACACTCAGAGAATACTCAATTACATAGCCTGTAAAAAACTCCATTGCTTTTGTCTTTCCTAATTCATTCAAGACAAAAAGATTAAAGAGAAGGGCAACCGTCACCCATACTATGACCCATTTAGCAGCCTCTTTCACAGATACTTTATGCTCTTTCCTGTTAAAAATGCCCAGATCAAGGGCCAGCATAGTGAAAATTAAAATACCAAATCCAATCCAGAAGGATATACTCTCACCCATTGTTTTAAATTATTAAAACGCAAACTTAAAAAATTATTCCTTAAATCTTTATTAACTTTGCCACAATGCAAATCATAATTACAATTCTATCCTGTTATGAAAAGAATTTTCAGTTGCCTGATAACCATTCTTTTGGTTACAATTATCCCTGTATCAATGTATTCCCAGAAAAACAGCCCCTTAAACAGAATAACCGCTGAAAATCTGGAAAGTTATGTTTCGTTCCTTGCCTCCCCATTTCTTAAAGGCAGAATGAATGGAGAAGATGGGCTCGAAATTGCAGGTCAATATATAGCCTCTCAGGCTAAATTAATTGGTCTCAAACCAGCTAACGGCAACAGTTATTTTCAGCCATATTCCGTGATAGAAAAAACTATGGATAAGGATAAAACAATTATTCAGATAATCACTGACAAAAAGGATACAGTAGCATTAAAAGAACCTATATATCAACTGTTACCAACAGGACCCTCAGACTATTCACTTGAAGGAGAAGTCCTGTTTGCCGGATATGGAATAAAAGCAGATAAATACAACTATAATGACTTTAATAATCTGAACACTGAAGGTAAGATACTCCTGGTAATGGACAGAGCGCCAATGTCGGAAGATGGGAAAAAGTGTCTGTTTGAAGAACCTAACTGGAGCACAGGAATGAGTTTTCAGATGAAACTGACAACACTCCTTCTCACGAAAGCAAAAGCCATTCTTTTTGTACCCGATCCAAAATCGGGATTTCAGTCTTTCGGAGAATCAAATTCCGGGATATCCGGTTATTTAAAATCATCCGTTGCACTTAAGGGTGCTAAAGAACAAATGGTAAATCCATTCATGGCCGCGATGCCAAAAGTGGTTTTTATCCAAAGGTCAGTTGCTGACGCGCTCCTGAAAAGGTCGGGACATTCGCTCGAAGAACTTCAGAGAGATATTGATTCAACTCTTCAGCCTCATTCCTTCGCTATTACAAACAAACAGTTTAAACTAACTGAAATAACCCAAAAAGAAGAAAAAGTCCTTAATAATGTTGCCGCATATATAGAAGGAAGTGATCCTGTCCTGAAAAATGAAATAGTGGTATTTTCCAGTCACTATGATCATATTGGCGCTTCCGGGAATAAAGTGAATACTGGCGCCGACGATAATGCTTCGGGTTGCGCTGCACTCCTTTCGATGGCTGAAGCCTTTCAAAGCCTGAAGCATAAACCAATGAGGTCAATTTTATTCCTTTGGGTTTCCGGAGAAGAGGTCGGTTTATATGGTTCAAAATCATATGTCAACCATCCTTTGTTCCCTCTCGAAAACACTGTTGTTGATCTGAATATGGATATGATAGGAAGAGTGAAAGGTGTTGCAGATTCTACAAAAGAAAATCCGATGACAGGTCCGGCAAGTGTTTTCGTTATTACAGACAGTCAAAGCAAAGAGTTACGTGCAATAGCAGATGATATCGATAAGAAGAGCCCTCTCGATTTTGATTACAGTCTGAGTGGCAGAGACAATCCTTTGCAACTTTTTGCAAGAAGCGATCATTATAATTTTGTAAGGAAAGATATTCCTGTTTTATTCTTTACAACCGGGTTACATACCGATTATCATACTTCAGGAGACACTGTCGATAAAATCGACTTTGAGAAAATGGAAATGATAACAAAAACCATGTATGAGATAGGATTGACGGTTGCCAACAGAAAAACCAGATTGGTTGTTGACAATCCATTCAGCAAATGGTAATTAGAGATGAATAAATTCAGGAATACTATACCACTTCCGCTACAACAAAAGTACTTCCTCCTATAAAAATCACATCTGATTCCGTGGCATTTTTCCTGGCATCAGAGAGGGCTGTTTTAACATCAGGATAACTTTGTCCGAGAAGTCCGTGTTTTGCAGCTTCCTCCTTAAGAACAACTTCGTTTAATGCCCTGGGGACCGAAGCTTTTGTAAAATAATAAACTGCTCTGGCTGGGAAAAGAGGCAGAACCAAATTCAGATCCTTATCCTTTACGAAACCTAATACAATATGTAACTTCGATTTTGAAATTCGCCGTAACTGACCGGTGACATATTCCAGGCCTTCTTTATTGTGTCCTGTGTCGCAAATAGTTAACGGATTATAACTTAATATCTGCCAACGTCCCATTAGACCTGTGTTTTTGATAACATTTTTTATCCCATTTTTGATGTCGTTGTCAGAAAACTTAAAAATACCACGCAGATTATTCAAAGCATCGTAAACAGCCTTCAGGTTTTTTTCCTGGTAATCACCTCCCAGTAATGTCGACCCTTCAAATTTCTGATTAGTCACCTGATCGGCAATAGTATATCTTCTTCCCCCATTCAGATTGTACCTTTCTTCAAGATGGCACGAGAATCTCTCATCGGCAAATGATATCGCAGAACCTGATTCAGCAGCTTTGGAAATAAAGACCTCTTTTGTCTCAGGATGTGTCTCGCTTATCACAACAGGTACTTTGTTTTTTATTATTCCAGCCTTTTCATAAGCAATCTTTGCAAATGTATCTCCAAGAAGATCCATGTGATCGTGACCAATATTTGTGATTACAGACAACACAGGATGAATAATATTTGTTGAGTCGAGCCTGCCTCCCAGACCAACCTCAATCACTGCCACATCAACATTGCATCTTGCAAAATAATTAAAAGCCATGGCTACAGTCATTTCAAAGAATGATGGGGTCAGGGATTCAATAACACTTTTATATCTTTCCACAAAGTCAATCACCTCGTTTGCAGGGATCATCTCTCCATTCACTTTTATCCTTTCCCTGAAATCCCTGAGGTGCGGAGATGTATATAGGCCGGTCATATATCCTGCTTCCTGCAAAACAGAAGCAATCAAATGAGAGACAGATCCTTTCCCGTTCGTCCCGGCAACATGGATTGTCCTGTAGTTTAAATGAGGATTTCCCAAAAAATTATCAAAGGCAATGGTATTGTCAAGATTATTTTTATAAGCTGCTTTCCCTATCCTGTGATAGGCTGGAAGCTGACTGAATAAAAATTCAAGAGTCTCTTCGTATGTCATTATTATCAAAGTTCAAAGGCCAAAGTTTAAAGTTTAAAGTTTAAACATATCTCTGCAAATTTTATAAACTTCAAAACTTCACAAACTAAATTCCTGCAAACTTAACAATTAGATAACAATTAATACCTGAAATTAGTTATTTTTGCTTGGTGACATGATGCATAATCGTGGAGATTTAAAATACTGATATATAATTCGTTAACAATGACAAGGAAACACAATAAGAAACTTTTCATTCTTGATACCAATGTTTTGCTTCATGATTATAAATGCATATATAATTTTGAAGAAAATGATGTCATAATTCCTATTGTCGTTCTTGAGGAGCTTGACAAGTTCAAAAGAGGCAATGATCAGATCAATTTTAATGCCCGTGAGTTTACAAGGGAACTTGACAAACTTTCCGGAGATATGCTGCTTACTGTTAATATCCCGCTTGGAGAAAACCTTGGTAACATGCATATTGAGACGGGAAAGGATTTTTCCGAAAAGATTAATCAGTCATTTCCCGAAAGAACGCCCGATCACAGAATTCTGGCTATTGCAGAGTATGTATGCAATACAAATAAAGACAAGACTGTTGTGCTGATCACCAAGGATATAAATTTGCGCATGAAAGCGAAATCGCTTGGTATCATAGCTCAGGATTACAGAAATGATAAGGTTGCAAATATTGATGATCTTTACAAAGGGATCAGTATTGTAGAGGGAGTAAATCAGGAATTAATAAACAAACTTTATGAACTTCCGGAAGGCGTCAGTTCAGGAGAATTCAATCTCGGAGCAAACCTGCCCGGTCATCAGTTTTTTATTTTCAGGAATAACGGGTCAAGCGCTCTTGCTCATTACAATCCTATAAATAAGATGCTAAACAGGGTAACAAAACAAACGACTTATGGTATTGATCCCCGTAATGCAGAACAGACATTTGCTATAGAGGCACTTTTAGATCCCAACATTCAGCTGGTTTCATTAACTGGCAAAGCCGGAACTGGTAAAACATTACTTGCACTAGCAGCTGCACTTCAGCAACAAAAGCGTTATAAACAGATATTTCTTGCCCGCCCGATAGTGCCCCTTGCGAACCGCGATATGGGATTTCTCCCGGGAGATGTCAAAGAAAAGATGGACCCTTATATACAACCTTTATACGACAACCTCACAGTCATAAAACATAAATTCAGTCATCAGAGCTCTGAATTTATGCGGATTAACGATATGGTGAAAGAAGAAAAACTTGTAATTACCCCGCTTGCATATATAAGAGGTCGCAGTCTTTCAAGTATCTTCTTTATTGTAGATGAAGCACAGAATCTTACTCCACACGAGATTAAAACTATTATTACCAGAGCCGGAGAAGGAACAAAGATGGTCTTTACAGGCGATATCGAACAGATCGATTCGCCATATCTCGATACTGCTTCAAATGGATTAAGCTATCTTTCAGACAAAATGAAGGATCAGGATATCTTTGCTCATGTCAACCTTGTAAAAGGAGAGCGGAGTTTCCTTGCAGAACTTGCAAGCAAATTATTATAATTAAAACCAAAAAACCATGAAAAACCGGGTCAGTCAATTTGCTACTTTTTTAGTAATCATTTTTTTAGTGAATTCTTTCAGTTCCTCAGCCCAGTCAGGTGGGAAAAAAGCGAAAAGCCAGAAAAATCTGAAAAAAGATACTGTCGAGCTGTTCAACGGTAAAGATTTGAATAACTGGGTATTTCAGTTAAAGGATGCCTCTGTTGACCCAAAAACTGTATTCAATGTTCAGAATGGTGTCATTCATATCTCAGGTAATCCTTTCGGATACATGCGTACTAAAGATATCTACTCTGATTACAGGCTTCACGTGGAATGGCGATGGCCGTCAGAACCAACTAACAGCGGAGTGTTTGTACATGTTCAGAAGCCTGATGTCATCTGGCCAAAGTGCATCGAATGTAATTTACAGACCGGTAACGCAGGTGGTTTCGTATGCATGAACGGAGCCGAAATGGATGAACATACTGATAAATCAAAACTTTCAGTAAAAAAGCTTGCGGTTTCCTCAGAAAAGCCGGCCGGCGAATGGAATATTATGGAAGTGGCATGCAAAGCTAACACTATAGAAGTCTTCGTGAACGGAGTTTTACAAAACAAAGGAACAAATGTATCACTCAGTAAAGGACACATATGTCTTCAGAGCGAAGGTAAAGACATTGAGATCAGAAACGTATTTCTGAATAAACTCAGTAAATAGATACAGGTTGTTTAATTTTATACTAAAATTACGAACTATCAGGGTAATTGGGCCCTGATGAAATAAAATATGAATTCAGAGAAGAAAAAAGTGGCATTTCAGACCCTTGGATGTAAACTCAATTTTGCAGAGACGTCAACTATTTCACGATCGTTCCCTGAAGATCAGTTTGAAAGGGTTTCTGCAAATACAAAAGCTGATATTTACATAATCAATACATGCTCTGTTACTGATACTGCTGATAGAAAATGCAGGCAGGCAATAAAGAAATTTATCAACCTTTCACCTGATGCCTTTATTGCGGTTGTGGGTTGTTATGCTCAATTAAATCCTCAGAAAATTTCTTCTATTCCGGGAGTTGATCTGGTGCTTGGCTCAAATGAGAAGTTCAACATAGCAGATTATCTTACCAATCTGAAAAAGAAACAAAATACAGAAATACACTCCTGCGACCTCGCTTCAACTGATGATTTTAAACAGTCATACTCGTTGGGTGACAGAACCCGTTCCTTCCTGAAAGTACAGGACGGATGTGACTATAAATGTTCATATTGCACAATTCCTTTGGCCCGTGGACGAAGCAGGAATCCTGAGATATCAACCATTATAACTGAAGCTGAGAAAATTGCTGCAAGAGGGATAAAAGAGATTGTTATAACTGGTGTCAATATCGGTGATTTCGGGAAATCAACGGGAGACTCATTTACTGAATTGATGAAAGAGCTTGTTAAGGTTCAGGGTATCGAACGGTTCCGGATCTCCTCTATCGAGACCAACCTGCTATCTGTGGAATTATTGGAAATGGCAGCAAAACATGAAAAAATTCTTCCTCATTTCCATATCCCTTTGCAAAGCGGTTGTAACAAGATACTGGGCCTCATGAGGCGAAGGTATACCAGGGAAATGTTTGCATCAAAGTTAATGATGGTAAGGGATAGATTGCCTCTGGCAGGTGTCGGTGCCGATGTTATAGTCGGCTTCCCTGGTGAATCTGATTCTGATTTTGAGGATACCTATTCATTCCTGGAGAAAACAGACCTCTCCTACCTTCATGTGTTCCCCTTTTCCGAAAGACCCGATACGGTTGCTGCAAAAATGCCTGGAAAAGTCAAGTACAAAGAAAAAGAATCAAGAAGTAAAAAACTTCTCGCTCTTTCGAAAGCTAAAAACCTGAATTTCTATAAATTGAATATCGGCCAGATAACAGATGTTTTGTTTGAAGCAACACGTATTGATGGATTTATTACAGGTTTTACCTCCAATTATATCAGGGTCGAGTATCCCTGGCAGTCAAAACTTGTCGGACAGATAAAAAAAGTCAGATTATCAGGCATATCTTCGACAGGAAGAATGAGTATTGAACTAATAAATTAATCAATGATCGATCTTAAAAATATTTGTAAAGAAGTGGAAAAAATAGCCCGTGAAACCGGGATGTTTATTCGGAAAGAAGCTGAAGGATTCGATATCAGCAGAACAGAAAAAAAAGGGTTGAACGATTTTGTAAGCTATGTTGATAAGGGCTCTGAAAAAATACTTGTCGAAAAATTAAACCGGCTTCTCCCTGAAGCAGGTTTCAAAACAGAAGAAGGAACATCAACAAAAAAAGGTTTGAAATATTGTTGGGTTATAGATCCTCTTGATGGCACAACTAATTTCATTCACGGCCTTTCCCTCTATGCAATAAGTATTGCTCTTATGGAGGAGGATGAAGCTGTTGCCGGTGTTGTTTACGAAGTTAACGGAAATGAAATGTTTACAGCCTGCAAAAATGGAGGAGCATGGCTCAATGGACATCAGATTCATGTTTCAAAAGCCCCTAGGCTTTCTGACAGCCTGGTAGCAACCGGATTTCCTTACAGCGATTTCAGCCATCTTGATTCCTATATGAAATGTCTTACCCATTTCTGCAAAAACACACATGGCATAAGAAGGCTCGGATCTGCAGCAATAGATCTTTCATATGTGGCATGTGGCAGGTTTGAAGCTTTTTATGAATACGGGCTTCATCCCTGGGACATTGCGGCAGGAATTCTCATCGTTCGCGAAGCAGGTGGACGGGTAAGCGATTTCTCAGGTAATGAAGATAACCTTAATGGTGATGAGATTCTGGCATCAACAGAACTCGTTTTCCCTGAAATTCTTAAAACTGTAACCGCATTTATGAAAAATTAGCCTTACTCTGAATGGAAGCTGTTTTATACTACCTGGTTTACGGTTTAACATGGATATTGTCACTTCTGCCACTCCGGATAATGTATATCGTTTCCGACTTTATATATCTTCTGCTCTATTACTTCCCTTCGTACAGAAGAAAGATTACTGCTGAAAATCTTAAAAATTCCTTCCCGGAAAAGAACGAAAAAGAACTTAAATGCATTGAGAAAAAATTCTATCACCATCTTGCCGACCTTTTCATTGAGGACTTTAAGCTTATCCACATGAGCAGCGCCCAGCTGGAAAAAAGATGTGTATTTACAAATACCGAAATAATCCATAAACTTTTCGATGAAAATCGTGATGTGGCAGCAATAATGGGCCATTATGGTAACTGGGAATGGCTGGTTACCCTTCCTATGCATTCAAAATACAAATTTATATCAATCTATAAACCAATACAGAATAAATTATTCGACAGGTTTATGAATAACGTCCGGACAAGATATGGCATGCACACAACTCCGATGTCACACATAATCAAGCAAATAATTAATGACAGGAACAATAATATACGGACATTTTCATCATTCATTTCCGACCAGTCCCCTGTTAAGGAAGACATAAAGTACCGGATGCCCTTCCTGAATCAGGATACACCTGTATATCTCGGTGCGGAAAAGATTGCATTAAAGTATGATATGGCTGTTGTCTTCATAAATGTTCAGAAGGTAAAACGAGGCTATTATACTGCCACCATAGAGCTTTTATTCGACCATACTAAAGGACTTCCGGAACATCTTATTACAGAAACACACGTTAAAAGACTTGAAGAAATAATCAGGGAAAAGCCCGAATACTGGTTGTGGAGCCATCGACGCTGGAAACATAAGAGACAGGTTGAAAATGAATAAGACAACAATAGTAATATTAAACTGGAATGGCCTTGATTACCTGAAGATGTTTCTTGAAACAGTGGTAAAGTATTCAACCGGACATGAAACAGTTATTTGTGTTGCCGATAATTGTTCAACCGACGGATCACCGGAATGGGTTACTGAAAATTTTAAAGATATAGTCCTAATAAAGTTCGATAATAACTACGGATTTGCCGAAGGTTATAATCTTGCAATTAATCAGCTCGAATCGAGGTACTTTGTTTTACTTAACTCCGATGTTGAAGTTACTGAAAACTGGCTTCAACCTCTGGTAAGATTCATGGATGAAAATACTGATGTTGCATCATGTCAGCCAAAAATACTTTCATATAACAATAAAGATCATTTTGAATATGCCGGGGCTGCGGGAAGCTTTATCGACAAGTTCGGGTATCCTTTTTGCCGGGGCAGGATCTTTGACAGAATTGAAAAAGATTCCGGGCAATATGATAATCAAAGAGATATCTTCTGGTCGAGCGGGGCCTGTATGATTGTGCGTGGCGAAGCCTGGAAGAGATGTGGAGGATTTGATTCAGGGTTCTTTGCACATATGGAAGAAATTGATCTCTGCTGGAGATTCAGCAAAGCCGGGTACCGTGTATGCTATATCCCCGATTCAGTGGTATATCATGTCGGTGGGGGAACCCTTCCATATGATTCTCCGTTTAAAACGTATCTTAATTTCCGGAACAGTCTCTTCCTTCTGTATAAAAACCTGCCTGACAATAAATTACACAGAACACTCTTTAAAAGAAAACTTTTTGATGGGCTGGCTGCAATTATGTTTATTATGAAAGGTGACTTTAAAAGCGTCAGATCAATATGGAAAGCTCATATTGATTATTATCATAATATGAGAAAGCTCAGAGAAAAGAGGACAATGGTAAAAGGGATTGAAACAGCACAGCCTTCTTCTCTTATTTTGAACAAAAGTATTGTTTTCGAGTTTTACGTAAAAGGCCATAAAACATATGAAAGTCTTAATCCGGGAAACTGATCTGAAATGAAAAACCATCAACTGCTCATATTTTTCTCAATAGTCCTTACAATTTACTCTCTGTTAAATATTTATATTTATTTTAAAGGTTATAATGCGATACCCGTCCTCCAAAAGAACCGGCTCTTATATTCATTAGTTTTCTTTTTGTTTACCGTATTATTTATAGCTGCAAAAATCCTGGAGTCAACCCATTCTTCAGTTTTTTCTGACGTACTGAATATTTTAGGAGGCTTCTGGCTTGCATTCATATTTTATGCTTTTTTGTTTTTCCTTGTGTCAGATATTATTTTCCTGCTGCTTAGAATCTCAGGAACTATCAATAGTGAAAACACTGTTCTTTTTCGCAAGTGGTCTTTTACTATTACATTGATTATTTCTTCTTTACTAATAGTTGGAGGCTTCATAAATGCCGTGATACCGGTTATTAAAGAATATAACATTACCATAAACAAACCGGTCGGAGAGGTCAAATCGTTGAGGGTAGCTGCAGTATCTGATATTCATCTTGGCAGCATAATAAGAAAAAGAAGCATTAAAAAACTTTCAAATATGCTAAAAGAGGTGAAACCTGATATCATTTTGCTTCTTGGAGATATTGTTGATGGTGAGATCGGCCCCGTTTTAAGAGGTGACATGCTTAAATATTTCACAAGTCCCGGTTGCGCCGAGGGTCTCTTCGCAATAACCGGGAATCATGAATTCATTGGAGGCGCCAGGCGTACCATCCCGTATATTGAGAGCAAAGGCATTAAAATTTTAAAAGACGAAATGGTGACCCTCAAGGGAGGTATTCAGATCATTGGCCGGATCGACAGGGATTCTTTCCGTTTTTATCGTAAAGAACGTTCTTCTCTGGACGACCTGATGAAGATGGCTGATACTTCAAAACCTGTTATTCTGCTCGACCACCAACCATTCAATCTTGATGAAGCAGTAAACTGCGGAGTTGATCTTCAACTTTCAGGACATACTCATAACGGACAGATTTGGCCCTTGAATTATATTACTTCCATGATATATGAATTAAGCCATGGTTATCTGAAGAAAGGAAATACTCAATTTATAGTATCTTCAGGATATGGTCTCTGGGGGCCGAGAGTAAGATCGGGCAGCAGATCTGAAGTCCTTCTTATCAATATCAGATTTAAAGGATATGAAGGCAGTCCCCGATAATTATTCAGAGCAGGTCGTAAATTTTCTCCAGCCCGATTCCCCTTGATCCCTTTATTAAAATAGTGTCTCCTTTAACAGGTTCACTCTTAAGGAACTTCATAAGATCGTCTACATCTGAAAAGGATCTGAATCCATATTCAGGAGAGACTTTCCTAAACACAGAACCCACCAGAAATACCTTTCTGATTTTAAAGGATTGAAGTTCATTCAATAATTTAATGTGCTCTTCTTCGCTCTTTTCACCGAGCTCCAGCATGTCGCCCAGGATAACAAGCTTCGAATCAGACTGGACTCCTGCAAATGATTCAAGAGATGAATGCATACTTGTTGGGTTTGCATTATAAGCATCGCATATCAGGGTATTATTCTTTGTGATCCTTACCTGTGATCTGTTATTCGCAGGCTGATAATTTTCAATTGCATCTATAACATCTCTTATTTCGACACCCAGAAATAAACCTGTGGCTATTGCAGCCTTAATATTTTCGATATTATAACGACCAAAAAGATGGGTACAAATATTATATGTCTGGTTATTATAAGCAGCTGTCAACTTCAGATTCAGGTCATGCGACAGAACCTTCACTATAAGCTCTGTTCCTGCGGGTTCAGAAAAAGGCAGGGCTTTGTTTCCAATCCTCAATATCTGTTTTTTCAGTATTTGATTCTGATCATTATACAGGACCGTACCGTTTTTTGTTTGAAGAAATTCATAAAGTTCCGTTTTTGCCTTTACTATCCCGTCAACAGACCCGAATCCTTCTATATGCGCTGTGCCAATATTGGTAATTATTCCGTAATCGGGTTTTGCTATCATGCACAACCTGCTTATTTCCCCGATGTGACTGGCCCCCATCTCAATTATCATCATCTCTGTCGCCGCAGGTGCCGAAAGTATTGTAAGCGGAACTCCTATATGATTATTAAGATTTCCCCTGGTATAATGAACCTTATATTTTTTTGACAGTACTGATGCAATCAGCTCCTTTGTAGTAGTCTTACCATTAGTTCCGGTTATGGCAAGTACCGGAATATTCATTTCTTCCCTGTGATGTAATGCCAGCGACTGAAGCTCATTGAGGCAGTCATCCACAAGTATTGTCTTTTCGGTTTTAAAAAGAGGATCATCGATAACGGCCCATGAAGCTCCCTTTTGCAAAGCATCCGATGCAAATTTGTTCCCGTCATAGTTGTAACCTCGTAGTGCAAAGAAAATCTGTCCTTTTCCGGCAATCCTAGAATCAGTAACAACGCCGGAAGATTGTTTAAATATTTTGTACAGCTGTTCCGTTTCCATTCTTCTAAAAAAATGCCTCATTATGAATTCATAATGAGGCTTATATATCTAATAAAATTAATTTCAGAATCCTGAAGGGCTTCCTACCCTGATCATGGCACATCTGAATCCGATATCATCACGGGAACTTTCCTGATCAAGGAATCTTCTGGTTGAGGGATTAAGCCAATAAGCTCTGTCTTTCCATGATCCGCCCTTGTATACCCTGGCGTTATCATTAATCAGAGTAACGAAGTCAGGGCTTCCTGATGTGTTATCCTGAGCGTACATCCGCATTGAGCCTTTTTTATTATCATCAACTTTCCAGTCGTTTCCTTCAGAAATTGCAGACTGAAGATCGCCATCCCTGTAATTTCTGTAATCGCCTTTCTGATAATTATACCTGTTTGCAACATCAGCATCTTTTACAGTATCAACAAAAAGGCGTCCCAGTTTGTCTTTAGCAACGACCTGGCCGTTAGCGTCTCTTTTTAAATCGGTATAAACATTACCTCTGAAAGGATTGAATCCGTCAACATCTTCAGGAGAAAGAGGACGGTATACATCCTGCACCCACTCATTTACATTTCCAGCCATGCAATAAAGACCGTAGTCATTTGGCCAATACGATTTAACATCTACTGTAATACTTCCATTATCGTTAAGACTGCCGGCTACTCCCATAAGGTCGCCTTTTCCACGTACAAAATTCGCATTCATTTCGCCACGTGATTTTTTACCGGAGTTTCTTACATTATGTCCATCCCATGGATAGATTCTTCTTTCATATATTCTTTCTTCAAAAGTATTGCCTCTGAGCGCATAAGCTGCAAATTCCCATTCAGCTTCCGTAGGAAGCCTGTAGCTCGGAAGCAGAAGTCCATCTTCAAAGTTTGTTCTGCGCTCTGTCTGGTCCGGATTAAGACTTTCGCGTAATTGATTTACAACTCCCTCATACTGACCTGCCAGATAAGCTTCTGTATTGAAGTTCTTTTCATTTACCTGGTTCGGATCGGGGTTAAGTTCACCTTCATCAATAAGCAATTGTTCATTAACCCTGTCTGTTCTCCAGACACAGAAGTCGTTTGCTTTAACCCAGCTAACACCAACAACAGGATAATTGTTATATGACGGATGTCTGAAATAATATTGTACATAGGGATCGTTGAAACCCATCGGACTTCGCCATACTAATGTATCGGGCAGTGCTCTTCTGAAAACTTCAGGATAATCTTTATAAACCCTTCTGAGCCAGAAAAGGTATTCGCGGTAATCAACATTTTTAACCTCTGTTTCATCCATGTAGAATGAAGACAGCGTTACCGTTCTTGGTTTATTGTTCCAGTCGAACATGACATCCTGCTGAACCTGTCCCATTGTAAAACGTCCTCCCTCAATGAGTACCAGACCTGGTCCTGTTTTCTGATCCGCTCCAAGAGCGACTTCAAATCCGCCATTATCAGGATTATTATACTCCCAACCTGTTGAAGAAGATACATTACTTTCTTTTTTCTTAAAAATACAGGATGTAAATAATAAAACTGTAACAAGGACTATTGGTAAGACTTTGAATTTATACATAACTCCTTTAGTTTTATGGCTTTTAAGAATATCCAAATATAACAAATTTACTAAAACAATAAATTTTAATCCATCAAATATAACTACAAATTGGGGAAATTTATTGTTTTAATAATTTTTCTTTTATCAACATTAATTAAACTAAATGCAAGCCCTGTCTGATGAAGAAGCGATAAAGGCATAAAAGTATTTCCCGATACAATATTAAACTGATAGTTATAAAAGAAATACACTCTACTTGTTTTTAGGGAAAATCCAGCTTGCATATTCAGATTCTTTCCGTTGTTACCAAGCAATATTGCATTGAACGACAAATAATTACTTTCAATGACAACACCCGCGCCCGCGGATAAATATCGTCCCTGTATCTCCGTAAAAGATAAAGGTCTGGCTTTCAGACTCTTCGTTCTGTTAAGATTTATGTCACCAATAAGGTGCATGAAATATTTTCTTTTAAGTCTTTCGTTTGAAAAACCCGTTCCGGAAAGATCAGGTTCAACCAGGTGATTAATTGATAATCCTCCGGAAATTTTACCTGAAATAAAAACGACTCCTGTTCCAATATCAAATACTGTATGTCCAGAGGATACCAGCATTTCAGCAGAAGTGACCGACATTCCTCCCAAGGGATCGATCTGATCAGGCAATACTGCTTTATTAAAGTTGTACCCCCTGTGAAAAAATGAAGCTGAAAGTCCGGCGTTAATAAACAGATCGTGTCCTGCCTGTAAAAAATATGCGTATGATAACCCGCCCCTGAGATCGTTTACAATTCCTCCAAGGTAATCATTGGAAATGTAAGCCCCTGCCCCACCATGCAAAGAAGGAAAATATGAATCATAAGAAAGGTAACCGGAATGAAGGTTATAATTATTCCCCGGATAAAAGTTAAGATACGACAATCTCAATACTCCGTTTCCTTCTCCGCCTGAAAGTGCCGGATTATTCATCAGAACCATTTGATAATCTGGTCCCGGATCAATACCCTGCCCAAAACAACCGGCTGAAATAACAGCAATAAGCAGAAGTGTTTGAATAAGATGCTTTAACATATAAAGAAATACTGCAATATCAACGTAATGATATCGTTATTATTATGAATTGTAATAGTATACAAAAAAACAAAATAACTTAGCAAACAAAAAGCACATTCCTATCTTTGTCCTTAATAATGATAAGATTTCTCAGAATATTATCTTTTCTGCTGTTTTTGTTCTCATTTAATCTTGCAGCTCAGAATCCGGGTAAAGCCTCGGTTCTTTCTTCAGGAAAATGGTTCCGCATAGCAATAACGGCAGATGGAATCTACAGGATCGATTATTCGACACTTAAACAGATCGGGCTTGAGAATCCGTCAAATCCAAGAGTGTTTTGCAATAATTGGGGTCAGATGTCTTATTATAATGGTCCTGATTCACCCGATGATCTGAAAGAACTTTCGGTGTTTATCTCAGGAAATGACACAATCCTCAATGAAGAGGAATATCTTCTGTTCTTTGGGAAAGGAACAGGCAGGTGGATTTATGATGAAAGCTCTAAGGAATATAGTTACCTGCGCCACAACTATTCCGACACTGCATTTTATTTCATCACATCAGGCTCTTCTGCAGGGAAACGAGTTAAAACTATCGGGGAACCAGATCAGAAGGTAAATTATTATTCATCAGAATCGGATGCTCTTTTTATTCACGAGAAAGAAGATGTAAATCTCATCAAATCAGGAAGAGAATGGTTTCAGCAAATGCCCGGCAGTACGGGTATTAATATCGATCCCGGATTTAAAAATCTGTCAACCAATGAAAAGTTAAAATACAAAATAAGAATTGTTGCCAGAGCATCGGTCAATACTCAGTTCAGCCTCTATGAAAAGGGATCCTTAAAAAAGAGTATTCTTGTGCCAGGTATTAATCTAAATGCATATACCGGAACTCAAGCCCAGATCACTTACGATACCGGGTCAATAACAACTGATTCAGATTCACCTGTTTACGAAATCAGGTTCAATAATAGCGGAGAAAACAGCGCAAAAGGATGGATCGATTATGTACAATTTCAGGGCCGAATGCAAAACTCATATACCGGTACTACCGTGCAATATAGTGACTCAAGGTCTGTCGCCGGAGGACGTATTACCGGTTTTTCCATAAGGAGTCAGATCAGTAATGTTATGGTCTGGGATATATCTGACCCTTTTAATGCAAAACAGATACAGTACTCAAAAGCCGCTGACAGCATAACTTTCAAAGCCGTGACAGATACACTAAGAACATTTATTGCTTTTACTGCTGGCGGAGTATTGACACCATCAATTGAAAGAAAGCCTGTTCCCAATCAGGATCTTCATTCTTCGGGACCGTGCGACATGATTATTGTCACTCATCCATTATTCAGATCATACGCTGATAAGCTGGCAAACATGCATTTTAAAAAAGACGGACTTCTTACACAGGTTGTTACGCTCCAACAGGTATATAACGAGTTCTCAGGCGGGATACCCGACATTGCAGCCATAAGGAATTTTGTCAGAATGAAATATAAGAATCAAAAAGGCAGCGATCATCCTCTTAAATATCTACTGCTTTTTGGTGATGGTTCTTATGAAAACAAAACACTTCCTCCGGATAATCCGAATTTTATTCCGACTTACCAATCACAAAACTCAAATGTCGTTGTCTCTTCATTTACTTCAGACGATTTTTACGGATTACTCGATGATAATGAAGGAGAAGCAGAAGGTGATCTGGATGTAGGTATCGGAAGGTTGCCTGTTTCCGACACAACTCAGGCCGGAATAATAGTATCGAAGATTTCAAAATACCTTGATCCTTCAAATATGGGAGACTGGAAAAATGTGATCTGTATTACAGCCGATGATGAGGACGAGAACACCCACATGATTGATGCCGAAGGACTTGCAGCTTATCTTAAAGACAGTGTCCCTTCTTTTAATATTGAAAAAATATATCTTGATGCTTTTCCGCAGACAACTTCGACAACCGGTCAGTCCTATCCTGAAGCAGAGGATGCAATTAATAACCGTATCAACTCAGGATGCCTTATTTTCAATTATGTTGGCCATGGTAGTGAGATCGGTCTTGCTGCGGAAAGGGTAATTAAGAATGAAGATGTTAATTTATGGGGTAATGGAGCAAAACTTCCGCTTTTTATTACTGCGACCTGTGAATTCAGCCGGTTCGATGATGCCGAGTTAAATACTGTCACAAAGACCTGGTCAGAAAAAACATCGTCTGGTGAACTTGTACTCTTAAACAGTAAAGGAGGTGGCATAGCACTAATGTCTACAACCCGTGTGGTATATTCTGCTCCCAATTATCTCCTAAACAAAAATATATACAATTTTGCATTTGATCACGACTCCTCCGGTAATCCCCTGCGTCTGGGGGACATTATCAGACTTGCAAAAAATAATTCAGGGGGTGGAATAAACAAAAGAAACTTTTCACTTTTGGGTGATCCTTCTCTCGAGCTGGCCTATCCATGGCACGGGCAGGTAATTACTGACTCAATTAACAAAGTCTCCGTTGCAGATGACATCGACAGTCTTAAGGCCCTTTCCCTGATAACTGTTACCGGTCATATTGCAGATCGAACCGGAAAACTGATAAATGATTTTAATGGAACAGTCTCCCCTATTGTATTCGATAAAGAAAGTAACATTAAAACACTCGCCAATGATGGAGGAAAAACAATGGAATTCAAGCTCAGAAGCAACATCCTTTTCAGCGGTAAGACTTTGGCTAAAAATGGCAATTTCAGATTTACTTTCATTGTTCCCAGAGATATTGATTATTCATTCGGAAAAGGAAAGATAAGCTACTATGCCAACAATGACAAGGAAGATATGAACGGCAGCTTTTCAGACATAATTGTCGGTGGTTTCTCCGGCATTGCTTTTTCAGATACCACAGGTCCAGATATTAAGTTGTATATGAACGACACTCTTTTTAAAAACGGAGGCATTACAGATGGTTATCCTGTTTTGCTGGCATTAATAGAGGATGAAAGCGGAATAAATACTGCCGGATCCGGAATAGGACACGATCTGACAGGATTTCTTGATAATAAATCTAACAGTACTTTCGTCCTTAATAATTACTTTGAGAATGATTTTGACAACTATATGAAAGGAAAGATTACCTACAATTTGTCGGGATTAACTGAAGGCAGCCATTACCTGACTCTGAAAGCGTGGGATAACTACAATAACTCATCTGAAAAAACAATTTTGTTTCTGGTTGAAACAGGTGAAAAATTCCTGCTTAAGAATCTTATCAATTATCCAAATCCATTTTTCAATGAAACCACCATTAGTGCAGGACACAACAGACCTGAATCGGAATTGGATATTACAATAAATATATTCAGTATGAATGGCAGAATAATTAAGATTATAAAAACAACAGCTTCTTCTGCAGGATATACCATTCCTCCTGTAACCTGGGATGGAAATGATGATGGAGGAAAAAGAGTCGGAAGAGGTATTTATCCATATTCGGTAGTAGTAACTACAGAAACCGGAGAAACAGCAAGAGTTACAGGTCGTATGATCATTTTATAACAACTACACAATAATACAGGTTAATTTTTGTTTTATATTTGCAAAATATTATAAGAATGGACAAATCACGTATGAAGAAAATTAAAATTGCAGTATTATTATTTTTAGTTACCCTGTCGGGCAACACCTTACTTTTCGCACAAAGTTCCGGAAAGCTTAATGCGATTCAGACAGTCGTTCCTTTCCTCACTATTGCTCCCGATTCACGGTCAGGGGGGATGGGTGACGCAGGTGTTGCAACATCCCCTGACGTTTTCAGTATGCATTGGAATCCGGCCAAATTTGCCTTTATCGATGGAAAAGGCGGAGTTGGAGTATCCTATTCACCATGGCTGAGAAATCTCGTACCAGATATCAATATTGCATACCTGGCAGGATATAAAAGACTCGACAGTAAACAGGTATTAAGCTCCAGTCTTCTTTATTCTTCGCTTGGAGATGTTTCATTCACTGATGATTACGGGAACCTTGAACGTAATTTCAGTCCAAATGAATTTGCTTTTGACGCAGCTTATTCAAGATTATTCAGCGAATATCTTTCCGGAGGAATTGCTTTCAGATTCATTTACTCAAACCTTACTGGCGGTTTCTACTCCGGCGGAGCTGCAACAAAAGCCGGAACTTCTTTTGCAGCTGATATCTCGGGATATTATAAAAAGGATATTTCGCTATTCAAAAAAGATGCACTGGTGAGTTTCGGACTCAACTTTTCGAACATAGGATCAAAAATGTATTATTCAGACTCTCAAAAATCCGATTTCATCCCGATGAACATGCGTATCGGAACTGCAGGAACTGTTCACCTTGACTCCTATAATTCACTCACCCTTACTGTTGATCTTAATAAGCTTCTGGTTCCTACACCTCCTACATACGATGCTGATTCAGCAGGTTTGATAATAGCAGGGAAAGATCCTGATGTTTCTGTCCCTGTTGCAATATTCCAGTCGTTTTACGATGCCCCCGGCGGGTTCTCGGAAGAACTTCACGAAATAACCTATTCATTCGGTGCAGAATACTGGTATAATAACCAGTTCGCTCTCAGAGCCGGATATTTTCATGAGAATGAAACCAAAGGCAATCGTAAATACTTTACCGCCGGTGCAGGATTCAGGTTGAAGGTATTTACACTTGACTTTTCATACCTGATGCCCCTTGTACAGAATCATCCTCTTGCCAGGACATTGCGATTTTCTCTGTCTTTCGATTTTAATGCTTTGAGAAACGCCGGCAAATCAAAATAATGAATATCAGAATAGGCCAGGGTATTGATTTTCACCGGCTTGAAAAAGGACTTACATTGTGGCTGGGAGGTGTAAAGATAACCTCAGAAAAAGGATGTGTGGCCCACTCCGACGGTGATGTACTCCTTCATGCAATATGCGACGCTTTACTTGGAGCTGCCGGATTAAGAGATATTGGATTTTACTTTCCGGATACCTGCGCCGAGTATAAAGATATCGACAGCAAAATTCTGCTAAAAAGGACATATGATCTGATCAGAGAAGAAGGTTTCAGTGTAATTAATGTCGACAGTACAATATGTCTTGAAGAACCAAAAATTGCTTCGTATATTGCTGAAATGAGATCTGCTATCTCATCTATTCTTGGAACCACACCTGATAATATTTCAGTCAAAGCCACCACAACCGAAAAACTCGGATTTACGGGCAGGGAAGAGGGTGTAGTAGCTATAGCTATCTGTCTCCTTTCAAAATAAAAAAAGTACTTTCACTGATTCACAGAGAATTCACAGAGTAGCCTTCTTCTTTCATGCCGGCTCGAAAGCTTTATCAATTAACTCATCGTCAGCTATATAAGGAACCGTAACTTTTAAACCCGGATTACGTTGCATTTCTCTCTCTAAAGTGAATAGTGCCCCTTTATTCCTGGCCCAGCTGCGACGTGCTATCCCATTATTGACATCCCAATAAAGCATCTTCATCAGTTTTTCTCCGGTTTCAGGTGTTCCGTCGAGTACCATTCCGAAACCTCCGTTAATGACCTCTCCCCATCCAACTCCACCTCCGTTATGCAATGAAACCCATGTAGCTCCCCGGAACGAATCACCAATAACGTTCTGAACAGCCATGTCGGCTGTGAATTTCGATCCGTCACAGATATTAGAGGTTTCCCTGTAAGGAGAATCGGTTCCTGAAACATCATGATGATCCCTCCCGATAACAACAGGCGCTGAAATAACACCTGCCGCTACAGCATTATTAAAGGCTCCGGCGATAGCCATTCTTCCTTCCGCATCGGCATATAAAATTCTTGCCTGCGAACCAACGACAAGTTCGTTTTTCCCTGCTTCCTTTATCCAGTGAATATTATCAGACATCTGCTGTTTTATCTGATCCGGTGATTTTTTAATTAACTCCCCGAGGGTGTCTGCTGCTATCCTGTCAGTAACCTCAAGATCTGAAGGGTCATTTGAGCAACAGACCCACCTGAACGGACCAAACCCATAATCAAAACATAATGGTCCCATAATATCCTGGACATAAGACGGATATCTGAATTCTCCATTGGGATTCATAACATCTGCCCCTGCACGCGATGCCTCGAGCAAAAAGGCATTACCATAATCGAAAAAATAGGTTCCTTTGGCGGTGTGCCTGTTTATTGCCTCAACCTGTCGTCTGAGCGACTTCCGTACTGCTTCTTTGAATTTTTCAGGATCTTCCGTCATCATCCGGTTTGATTCCTCAAAACTCAATCCTGCAGGGTAATATCCTCCTGCCCATGGATTATGCAATGAAGTCTGATCCGAACCAAGATCGACCATTATATCCTCGTTTGCAAATTTTTCCCACAGATCAACTATATTGCCCTCATATGCTATTGAAATAACTTCATCATTATTTTTAGCTTCCTTAACTCTCATGATAAGTTTATCCAGATCTGAAAATACTTCATCAACCCAACCCTGGGAATATCTGGTTTGAATAGCTTTGGGATTCACTTCAGCTATCACTGAGATGACGCCTGCTATACATGCAGCTTTTGGCTGGGCTCCCGACATTCCGCCCAATCCTGAGGAGACAAACAGTTTCATGCCAGGTCCTTTTCCCGATTTACTAATTATCCTGCCTGCATTAAGAATGGTAATGGTGGTCCCGTGGACAATACCCTGTGGCCCGATATACATATACGAACCAGCAGTCATCTGGCCATACTGAGAGACTCCAAGAGCGTTAAACTTTTCCCAGTGGTCCTGGCTGGAATAATTCGGAATTACCATACCATTGGTCACAACAAGTCGCGGAGCATTTTTGTCTGATGGAAACAGGCCAAGCGGATGACCTGAATAGATGACAAGAGTCTGCATATCCGTCATTTCAGACAGATATTTCATAGTAAGACGATACTGGGCCCAGTTTTGAAAAACAGCTCCGTTGCCGCCATAAGTAATTAACTCATGAGGATGCTGTGCAACAGAACGGTCCAGATTATTTGAGATCATCAGCATTATTGCTCCGGCACTGCGGGTATTATAAGGGAAATCATCAATATGACGGGCTTTTATCTCATATTCGGGCCTGAATCTGTACATATAGATCCTTCCATAGGCAGATAATTCCTGAGCAAATTCCTTAGCAAGGAGAGGATGAAATTTTTCAGGGAAATACCTTAGAGCATTTCTTATTGCAAGTTTTTTCTCTGAAGTATTCAGTACATCCTTTCTTTTGGGCGCATGGTTCAGATTATAATCATAAGGTTTTATGGCAGGCAGCTCTGAAGGGAGACCTTCGCTTATCTGTTTTTTGAATTCATTGGAAGACATAGGATGAGATTCTGGGTTATGACATAAAGTTAAGAATTTCCCTGCACAAAAAAAGCCGGCACTATACTGAGCCGGCTTTCGATATTTTAAAACAATATTAAACTTGTGTTTCCTTAATTATCTCGTCATCAACAAGTATACGGCCACAGTACTCGCATACAATTATTTTTTTTCTCGATCTGATATCGAGTTGCCTCTGTGGAGGGATCTGATTGAAACAACCACCGCATGCATCTCTCTGAACAGGCACTACAGCCAGACCATTACGTGCATTGGAACGGATTCTCTTGTATGCAGCAAGCAATCTATCTTCAATTAAAGCCTCAACCTTTTCTGATTTCTTATAAAGGCCTTCCTCCTCTTTCTGAGTATCTGAGATAATCTCATCAAGTTCTGATTTCTTGTTTTCAAGGTCACTTTTCCGATCGGAAAGAGTCAGTTCTGAATCAGCAATGACCAGTTTTTTTTCTTCAATCTGAAAATTAAACTCTTTGATCTTCTTATTGTATAATTCAATCTCCAGATTCTGGTATTCTATCTCTTTTGAAAGAGAGTCAAATTCTCTGTTATTTCTTACATTTTTTTGCTGTTCCTCGTATTTTTTTATCAGAACTTCGGAATCGTTTATCTCGGTTACCTTCTTTGCAACCTGTTTTTCAAGATTAACAACATCCTCCTTAAGATTTCCTAACCTGGTCTCAAGACCGGCTATTTCATCTTCCAGATCCTGGACTTCAAGAGGCAATTCACCTCGCAGTGTTTTAATTTTATCTACCTCTGAATCAACTAATTGAAGACTATACAATGCTCTTAATCTCTCTTCTACAGAAATTTCAGATTCATGTGTTTTTGCTTTTTCCATATTTTACAAATAATTTATTGGATTTGTATTTGTCTCTGAAAACAGGACTGCAAATTTAGGGAATTTTTTGATAATTAGATCGTATAAAATTTCTGTTGCGAATTTTTCGCTTTCAAAATGACCTGCATCAATAAGCAGGATCTTATTATCAGCTTCAAAAAAATTATGATATTTAATATCAGCAGTTATAAAAGCATCCGCCCCGGATGCAATTGCATGTTTTAGCAGCGAGACGCCAGAACCTCCGCAAAGAGCTACTTTCTTCACCTTCATTCCAACCGGTCCGGAGTATCTTACTCCCCTTGCATCAAAAACAGAAGAAACAGATTTCAAAAAAACATTTTCATCCATTTCTTCCTTTAATTCGCCAATGCATCCCAAACCTTCTTCTATATTATCATTCTCAAGAGCATAAATATCATAAGCGACTTCTTCATAGGGATGAGCTTTCAGAAGGGCTTCTATAACTTTCTCTTTCATATAAGAAAATAAGACAGTCTCAAACCTGACTTCTTTTTCAAAATGTATCTTCAGTTTTTCACCTACAAAAGGTTTTGAATTTTCGTCTCCCCTGAAGCTACCGGTACCGGAAGTCAGGAAACCGCACTTATCATATTTGCCAATCATCCCTGCCCCGGCTTCCCAGAGAGATTCTCTTACCTTTTCAAGGTGAGATTCAGGAATAAAGGTAACCAGTTTTAATAACCTGTTTGTCAATGGTGACAGAACTGTAATATTCTGAAGGCCAAGCTTCTCTGCCATTTTCCTGCTTACCCCTCTGTTGAAAACATCAAGATTCGTATGTGCAGAATAAATCGCGATCCCCTGTTGGATCGCTTTCAGGACTATCTTTTCGGTAAATGATCTTCCTGTTAGTCTTTTAATACCGTTAAATATAACTGGATGATGTGAAATTATCAGGTTACAGTTTTTGCATTCTGCCTCATCAATGACCTCCTCGGTAACATCGAGTGTGATTATTGCAGTTGATATCTCGCTTTCCGGAAATCCAATCTGAAGCCCCGAATTATCATACTCTTCCTGAAATGACAACGGAACTGCTGAATCGAGGTAAAAACAAATATCTTTTAACTTCATAATGCTTTTCTCTGTGCCACTCTGTGCCTCCTTTGTGTTTCTCTGTGTAAGTTCTTGATTATTTCACAAATATGCTTGTAATATCCGCAGAGAACCACTTAGTTAAATTAAATATTATCTCTTATATCGAGAAGAATTGCTTTAATATTTTGAAGAGATTCGTTAATTTCAAATTTATAATCTGTCTCAGCCCATTTCTCCGACAATTTTTTCTTTGCGCCTGAAAGAGTCATTCCCTGATCTTTCACAAGATGATGAATGATTCTCAGATTTTTAATATCTGCCGGAGTAAATAACCTGTTTCCCTTTTTATTCTTCATTGGCTTAAGGATGTCGAACTCATTTTCCCAAAAACGAACCGTTGATACGGGTACTCCAAGCATTTCAGCTACTTCACCAATAGAATAATAGAGTTTTTCGACCTTTTTTTCCTTATACGGCATATACCTATATTAATAAGAGAAAACACTAATAAAAAGTGGAAGGAAAATTATATAAAAGACTAATCGAATGATTGTCCTGTTTTTGATGCAATTTCAATTATTCTCTCATAATCCGTAGCAGTAAGATCATTGAAATAGTAATTTACCGGATCTACATTTTCACCATTTAATTTGACCTCATAATGCAAATGATTAGCAACCGAAGTGCCAGTATTTCCAACGAATCCTATTATATCTCCCCGCTGTACTTTCTGCCCTTTTCTGACATTGGCCCTGTCGAGATGAGCATAGACTGTAGAATATCCGAAACCATGATCAATAACAATATAATTACCATACCCTCTTTTTGAAGATTCAACTGTTGAGATAATCCCATTACCGGTTGCATAGACATCAGTGCCTGCAGGAGCTGTGAAATCCATACCTGCATGAAACTTTGTGATTTTATAAATCGGATGTATTCTTAGTCCGAAACCGGAAGCTGTCCTTGTAAGGTCAGTATTGGAAACGGGGAGAATTGCAGGGATTGAACGAAGCATATCTCCCTTTTGCTTAGCCAGGTTAATCAGTTCATCAAATGATTTTGACTGAACAACTATCTTTTTTCTGATTTTGTCGAGTCGGCTTGCAGTTTCAATAACCAGTCTGGAGTTGTCATAACCTTCAAGAGCTTCATATCTGTTAACCCCGCCGATACCACCATCTCTCAAAGTAGCGGAAATAGGTTCTGCTTCAAAAATAGTTCTGTATAGATTATCATCAGTCTTCTGAAGATCTTCGAGCACATTTTCGACATCCTCCATCTCTCTGTGAATCAAGTCGTACTGAATAGACATCTGTTCTACTTCACGCTTCAGAGCCTTCTCTTTTGGAGAATCGAAAAATGATGCAATAATGATCCAATAGATTAATGAAATTATCAAAGAACCGGCAAAGAAGGCAAAAAATCTAATCAACAATGCCTTGACACCAAGTCTTACTCTGTCAAAACTCAGAGAGTCGGGATTGAATTTATATTTTGTACGTGGCATAATTGGCAAAGATAATTAATTCTAAAAATAATAAAACCCAACATTCCAAATTATATTATGAATCTTGAGAAAAAATAGAATTAATCAAAGGAGGATTTTATCTGAGTTTTGATCTTGATTCGAATGCCTGGATCATTTCGTTAAACTCCTCAGTAGTAATGTCGTTATTAAAGAAATTAATAGGATTCTTATGCTGGCCAAACTGATCTATCTGATAATGGAGATGAGGGCCTGAAGATATTCCTGTGCTTCCGCTCTGACCAATAAGGTCTCCACGTTTCACTTTTTCACCCACTGAGACTTTCATCTTACTGAGATGGCCATAAGTAGTCTGGAGACCAAATCCATGGTCAATTACCACGCAGTTTCCGAATCCACCTGAGTCCCATCCCGATTCTATAACTTTACCATCGCCGGTAGCATATACATCGGTACCATAAGGAACATGAAAATCCAATCCGTAATGCATTCGTGGGACACCAAGTACGGGGTGTACTTTCCGGAATCTGAATCCATCACTAATACCGTACTTTACATTAACAGGACTTATTGCCGGCTGGTGGTCAATTTCATATTTCCACTCAGCAGACATTTCCTTTATTGACTCAAAGGATTCCTTCTGTATATTTGCCTTTCTTTTTAATTCTTCAATTTTTGATCTGTATGAAATAATAAGATCTGAATTCGTATAACCCATCAGATCGTTGAATTTGTCTACACCTCCGGCTCCAGCCTGTCGGTACGATTCAGGAACACTCTCCATATCAAGGATTGGCCGGTATCGCCGGTCATCCGATTGTCTGAAACTGTTAAGGGCAGCTGCCTTACTATTCAGCTCGCGTCCTACAAGTGAATATTTGAGTTTATAATTATCAATCTGCTGTTCCAGCAGTTTCTCCTTTGGTGATCCGAAAATGTTTTCAAATATGATCCCGTAAAACAATGCAATTACCACAGAAAACGAAACCCCCATTAAAACGCGTAAAAATTTCACTTTCCAATGAAGTTTTACCACCTTATATTGCAAATCAGTTAAATCGAGTATGTACCTATGGTTCCGCTTCAATGAATTACTTGTTTTTTAATTTTTATATATGGTTGTCGACAAATCTAATCAAATAAATTAATTTTACAAACCAAATTTTAGATATTTTAACATTATGCCTAATAAAATGAAAGCCCAGGATCTTAGAAAACTATTTTTTGAATTTTTCAGATCAAAAGGCCATAATATAGTACCATCTGCCCCAATGATCATTAAAAATGATCCGACTCTTATGTTTACCAATGCAGGGATGAATCAGTTTAAAGATATATTTCTGGGTAACCAGCAACCAGTATTTAAGAGAGTTGCCAACTCCCAGAAATGTCTCAGGGTGTCAGGGAAACATAATGATCTCGAGGAAGTTGGCCACGACACATATCATCATACAATGTTTGAAATGCTTGGCAACTGGTCTTTTGGGGATTATTTTAAGAAAGAAGCTATTGAATGGGGATGGGAACTTCTTGTAAAAACGCTTGGAATACCTGAAGACAGGCTTTACGCCACCATTTTTGAAGGAAGCAGAGAAGATAACGTTCCACGAGACGAAGAAGCTTTGGGATACTGGGAAAAATGCTTCTCAAATCCTGAAGGAAGGATTATCGAAGGATCCAAAAAGGATAATTTCTGGGAAATGGGCGAAACAGGACCATGTGGCCCCTGCTCAGAGATACATATTGATATAAGGGATGACTATGAAAGGAAAAAAATACCGGGAAGGGAACTGGTAAATAAAGGTCATCCTCTTGTAATCGAAATATGGAATCTTGTATTCATTCAATACAACCGCCGTTCCGACGGAGTGCTCGAACAACTTCCAATGAAACACGTAGATACGGGAATGGGATTTGAAAGACTTTGCATGGTCATGCAGGGTAAAAAATCAAATTATGATACAGATATCTTTCAGGCCATTATCGGAGAGATATCTGCTATTACAGGAAAAAAATACGGGGTAGATGAAAAATGGGATATTGCCCTCAGAGTCATTGCAGATCATCTCCGGGCAGTTTCCTTCTCAATTGCCGACGGTCAGCTTCCTTCAAATAATAAGGCAGGTTATGTAATCAGAAGAATTCTCCGCCGTGCTGTAAGATATGGCTATAATAATCTTGGCACTGAGGAACCATTTATCTATAAACTTGTTCCTGTTCTTGCAAAAACCATGGGGGATCAATACCCTGAAATTCAGACCAGAAAAGAGCAGATCTCCAAAATCATTTTTGAAGAAGAGACTGCATTCCTCAAGACTCTGGGGAAGGGATTGAAGATGATGGAGAAGATGATCACTGATCTCAAAAACGAACATAAAAATATTTTGCCGGGAAAGGTGGCCTTTGAAATGTACGACACCTTCGGTTTTCCTGTTGACCTTACGCAGCTTATTCTCAAAGAGAATGATATGCATCTCGATCATAAAGGATTTGAAGATGAAATGATGAATCAGAAAGAACGGTCGCGTGAAGATGCTTCGGTCGTGGCCGCAGACTGGACCATAATAAAAGATATAGAAGGGACTGAATTCACAGGCTATGATAAGACCGAAGATGAAGTGATGATAACAAAATACCGTACTGTGAAGGTCAAGGGAAAAGAGAGCTGCCACCTTGTGTTTAACAAAACACCTTTTTATGCCGAGTCAGGAGGTCAGACAGGTGATACCGGACAAATAACCTTCGGAAATGAAAAGACTTCGATCATCGATACCATTAAAGAAAATAACCTTATAATTCATATCACCAGGAAAATCCCCTCCGACCCATCAGCAGTCTTCATTGCCACGGTAGATCTGGAAAGACGGCTGATGACAGCAAACAACCATACAGCTACACATCTGATTCATTTTGCATTACGCTCTGTGTTAGGGAAACATGTGGAACAAAAAGGTTCTCTTGTCACTCCTGATCGTCTTCGTTTTGACTTCAGCCACTTCAGTAAATTAAGCAAAGAGGAATTGGCTAAAGTAGAAGGATTGGCAAACCGTCTCGTTAGAGAAAATCACATCCGCAAAATTACCAACGTTCCCATGAAAGAGGCTCAGGATATGGGAGCTATGGCATTGTTTGGAGAAAAGTACGGGAGCATGGTAAGAGTCGTTGAATTTGGAAAATCTGTTGAGTTATGCGGTGGAACACATGTCGAATCCACAGGAAGCATTGGTATAGTGAAAATAATTTCTGAAGGGGCAATAGCAGCGGGAGTAAGAAGAATTGAAGCTGTAACTGCTTCTAAAGCTGAAGAATACATTAACGAACGATTAAATACAATTGATGAAATAACTGCACTCCTTAAAAGTACAGGGAATGTTTCCGACAATGTACAGAAACTGATCAACGAAAACAATTCTCTTAAAAAGAGTATAGAGAAGTTTCAGATCCGATCAGCAGGTACTATGGTAAAGGACCTTATGGGAAACGCTGTAATTATAAACAATATTAAATTCGTTTCAGGTCAGCTTGAAACCGATTCGGCAGACGTTCTGAAGAATATAGCATATCAATTGAAAAGCTCTTCGGATGATATTGTTCTTGTTATCGGATCAGAAATCAAAGAGAAAGCAAATCTGCTGGTTATGGTAAGCGACAATCTTGTAAAAACAAGGAATATCAGTGCCGTAACTCTTATTAAAGAGATCTCAGGTGAAATTAACGGAGGTGGAGGAGGACAACCGTTTCTTGCTACAGCCGGAGGCAAAAATCCAGCAGGAATAATACCTGCTATTGCTAAAGCTGCCGGATTACTTAAGAAATCATGAAAACAATCATGGATGTAAAAAGGACTTTTGATCTTATTCAGTGGAATGTTGAAAAATATCCACGTGAAGATATGTATGGAGGCAGGAAAGATAAGGAATGGAAAACTTATTCAACTGAAGATGTAAATAATTATGTGAATTGGGTAAGCTACGGATTGCTTTCACTTGGCTACATAAAAGGAGATAAAGTTGCCACAATCTGCGGAAATAAGCCTGAATGGAACTTTATTGATCTGGGACTCGCCCAGGCTGGGTTGATACATATCCCTATATATCCCACCATCAGCACTGAAGAGTATAGTTACATACTTAACAATTCTGCCACTAAAATTATTATACTAAGTAACAAATTAATGTATAATAAGGTTCGCCCTATCTCCGGCGAAATAGATAATCTTGATATCTTTTCGATTGATAAGATTGATGGGGTAAGATCTTTTGATGAGATCATTGAAGCAGGAAAAAGAAATGCAGACAAATTTCATGATATTCTTGAAGAAATAAAAGAGAGTATAAAACCAGAAGATCTGGTGTCAATTATTTATACATCAGGTACAACAGGAAATCCAAAGGGTGTGATGCTTTCACACAAGAATCTGATCTCCAACGCAATTTCAACAGCAAATGCTTACGATCTCGGATATGGAGACAGGGCAATAAGCTTTCTACCGCTTTGTCATGTTTATGAGAGAATGATGAATTACAATTTTCAGTATAAGGGGATAAGTACTTATTATGTCGAAAATATGGGAACTATAACGGAGGCCATGAAAGAGGTAAAACCTCAGATCTTCAATACAGTTCCAAGACTTCTTGAAAAGATTTATGACAATATACTTAGCAAAGGGAGTAACCTCACATGGATAAAGAAAAAAATATTTTTCTGGGCAGTAGCCCTTGGACTAAAATACAGACTAAAAGGGAACTCTTCATTCTATAAATTCCGCCTCGGTATTGCAAGAAAGCTGGTTTTTAACAAGTGGAAGGAAGCTCTTGGTGGTGAGTTGAAGATCATAGTTGCAGGAGGCGCTGCCCTTCAACCAAGGCTGGAAAGGATTTTCTGGGCATCCGGAATATGTATCTCCCAGGGTTACGGACTTACAGAAACGTCTCCTGTGATTGCTGTTAATCCTCCATTTAAAGATAAGGCCAGGTTTGGAACCGTTGGTCCGATTCTTGAAAATATTGAAGTTAAAATAGCTGATGATGGAGAGATTTTATGCAGAGGCGAAAATGTTATGATGGGGTATTACAAAGCACCTGAACTTACTGCCGAAGCTATCGACAAGGATGGCTTTTTCCATACAGGAGATATCGGAGTACTTGAAGATGGTAAATTTTTAAGGATAACCGACAGAAAAAAGGAAATGTTTAAACTATCTGCAGGGAAATATATTGCACCTCAGGTAATTGAGAACAAACTTAAAGAATCGCTGTTTATCGAACAGGTAATGGTAATTGGTGAAAACGAAAAATTTGCCAGTGCACTCATTTCTCCCAATTTCTCCTATCTGCATGACTGGTGCTCATTGAATAAGATCCAGTTCAGGGATAACATTGATCTTATAGAACAGCCTGAAGTAATTGAAAAATTTGCCAAGGAAGTAAAGGAAGTAAATCAATCTCTAGGAGAGTATGAGCAGATTAAGAGATTTCGTCTGGTAACTGAAGAATGGAGTCCGCAGACAGGTGAATTATCACAAACATTAAAGCTGAAAAGAAATTTTATCTCAAAGAAATACAAAGAGATAATTTCAGAAATATATTTCACAACAGGAAAAGAGACTAATATGCTGGTGAAAATCAAGAAAAGCATTAAACGAATAACAAACATCAGCGAAATTCTGAAAAATCTGCCTAAATTTTAGGCTACCAAAGTTTAGAACGAGAGAAATTTGGCATCTCTCTTTTCAGAAGTTTCGATTTTTTGCAGATGAGATTTTAAATTTTGTATTTTTGAGACTTTTAAGTGTGATGAGAAATACAATTCCAGTAATCTTTGTTTTACTATTATCGGGCCTGTTCCTGACTTCCTGCACATCGGAATCATGTTTAGATGAGACAGAAGCATTTCTTAAAATCTCATTCTACAAAAGTGCAACATCAAAACTTTCTGCTCCTGACAGTCTTACTATCTATGGACTGAATATGGTATCGGCTAAATTGTACAACAAAAGTACTGGTGTTCAGCCAGCCTCCCTACCGTTGAATGCTGCCACTGACAAATGTATTTTCATAATTAAAATTAACGGGATAACCGATACTCTGGAGTTGACTTACAGCAGCTATCCGCATCTTATATCAAAAGAATGCGGATATACTTTTTATCATGACCTTATTCCTGAATCACTTAAATGCACCACTACGGGCTTAGACTTCAAAAATATGGGGATTGATTCTATTAAAATAAGTAAAAATAATATTACGACTATTAATGAGGAGAACATACGCATATTTTACTAGTATCCTGCTTATCTTTTTCTGCAGTTTGTTGTCGTCCCATGCACAGGATACGGTTCTAATCCCTCTTAAAATCAAGGTTGGACTGGAAGTTTCCGGTCCTGGTATCTATTTTTCAGATAAAAATATTCTTAATGCAGAAGGATATATTTCTGTTGACAGGAATGAAAAAATGGCTTTTACTCTTAATGCTGGTTATCTTGACTACAAGTATTCACAGTACAATTATAAATATCTGACCAAAGGAAGTTTTTTGCGTGCAGGAGTCGATTTCAACCTCCTGAAACCCAAAAAGTCGCAGGGTAAATATTGGGCCGGAATCGGACTGCGATATGGTCTGAGTGTTTACAATTCAGAAGTACCGTCATTTAAAAAAGAAAATTACTGGGGAACAGTCTTTTCTTCCGTTGGTACCCATACAAACTGGGCTCATTTTATTGAAGTATCCCCCGGAGTAAGGGCTGACGTGTTAAAGAATCTCAGTATCGGATGGACTGTCAGTCTGAGAAAGTTGATTTATTCCGGTTCGGGTAATAACCTTAAGCCGATATACCTCCCTGGATACGGTAACACAGGAAAATCGGTAAGTACCGGGATAAGTTATTTCATTGTCTGGAACATACCATTTAAAAAGATAAATGTAATAATCAAAAAAGAAGAACCAGAAGAAACTGAAAATGAAGGAGATACCGGCAACTCTATAAATCAGGGAACTACAACTCCGCGAACAAACAGCAGACCACGCTCTCAGGGTATCATGTAATATTATACCAACATATCGTACCAGACCATCTGAATGAATGACCTCAAGAAGAATGTCATACTGCAATACTGCAGAACCTCATAACATTCATACTTTCTGACTTTCCGTACCCCCTTTTTTGCTGAATAAAAATAACCCAATGCATGTCAGCAATCCGTTTACCAGAAGCATTTCAAATCCAAATTTATAACCTTTAAATAATTGCTGTGAATACACATTGAGGATATAGCATACAATAGGTGAAAGTATTGCGATATACGGAGTAACCTTGTCGTTTACCACTCTCTTTGTGAATAATCCGAAGGTAAAAAGACCAAGCAAAGGACCATAAGTATAACCAGCGATAGTAAAAATCTTATCAATAACAGCTTTATCTTTTAAGGCGCTGAATATAAGCACACTGATAAAAAACATGGTTGCGATGCATAAATGTACGGTATACCTTATTTTGGTCTTTTCCTTTTCTGTTATACCCTCACGTTTGTCAAGTCCGAGAAAATCGATACTTACTATCGTAGTCAGCGAAGTCATAGCTCCATCGGCACTTGGAAATGCAGCCGAAATAAGACCTATAAAAAATACCACACCGGCCACAGTGCCAAGATATTTTAAAGCAATGGTCGGGAAAAGATCATCACTTGATGGCACAGTTATTCCGTTTTTCTGAGAAAAGATCAGCAAAATAGCGCCCAGAAACAGGAAAAGCAGATTAACAAAGACCAATATAGCGCTAAAAGTAAACATGTTTTTCTGCGCTTCCTTAAGGTTTTTGCAACTGAGATTTTTCTGCATCATTTCCTGATCGAGCCCTGTCATTGCAATTGTGATAAACACACCGCTGAAGAATTGTTTAAGGAAGAATCTTGGGTGGTGCCAATCCATAATAAACATTGTTGAATCAGGGCTGTCTTTCACCGTAGAAACAAGTTTGAAGAAAGAAATGTCAAGGCTCTTGCTTATATATACCACTGTAAGAACAACTGCAAGCAACATACATGTGGTTTGAAGAGTGTCTGTCCATATTATTGTCTTTATCCCTCCTTTCAGGGTATAAAGAATGATAAGAATAATGAAAATAAGCACATTCACCCAGAATGGAACACCCCAGGCATCGAAAACAAAAATCTGCAGAACATTAATTACCAAAAACATACGCAACGACGCACCAAGCGTTCTGGAGAGGATAAAAAAACCGGCTCCGGTTTTATATGATGCGTTCCCAAAGCGTTGGCCAAGATATGTATAGATAGAAGTCAGCTTCAGCCGGTAATACAATGGAAGTAAAACAAGAGCAATTGTAATATAACCGCAAAGGTTGCCTAAAACAACAACCATATAGCTGAACTGAGTATCTCCCACCCATCCCGGTAATGACATGAAAGTAACACCCGAGAGTGAAGCTCCTATCATTCCATAGGCAACTACATACCATAGTGATGATTTATTACCTATGTAAAAAGACTGATTGTTGGCTTTTCTGGAAGTTATCCATGTGACCGAAAACAATAAAACAGTGTAAATAAGAAATATACCAAGTATTAATGTAGGCGACATAATATTGTATCTTAATTTAATTTGCAAGAATACTAAAAAGAAAGCAAGACAAAAAATTCGATGACGGATTATATCAATAGAAATTTGAATTAATTTTGTTTAAAAGTATTTTTTATGAGTTTTACTGAATTTCCCTCCAGGTTGCTTGAAGATGCTGTTAATGAATTTGCATCACTCCCGGGTATAGGACGAAAGACAGCATTCAGACTGGTAATGAATCTGCTCAGAAGAGATTCAGAAGAAGTAAGAAGATTCGGCGAAAGTATAATTAAGCTCCATGATGAGATCCATTATTGCAAGATATGCAATAATATATCCGATACTGAAATCTGTAACATCTGTTCAGATGATAAAAGAGAAAAATCTGTTATCTGTGTTGTGGAAAATATTCAGGATGTTATGGCTATTGAGAATACACGTCAATATAAAGGACAATATCATGTTCTTGGAGGCATAATTTCCCCTATTGACGGGATAGGTCCTTCCGATCTTAAAATTGATAACCTTGAAGAAAAAGTTAAAGAAGGAAACATCAAAGAGATAATTTTTGCATTGAGTACAACCATGGAAGGTGACACAACAAACTATTACCTGTTCAGAAGACTAAATAAATATAATGTTACCCTCACAACTCTGGCCAGGGGAGTTGCAATAGGCGATGAACTCGAATATACTGACGAAATCACCCTGGGAAGGGCGATTAACAACAGAAACCCATACCAGCAATGAAAAAATCCTGCAAATTAAAAAACAGAATCTGAATGGAACTGTCTGTTATTATAGTCAGTTTCAATGTCAGCACTCTATTGAGACAATGCCTTCGTTCAGTAACCAAAGCCTCAAACAACATTGATTGTGAGATATTTGTTGTTGACAATAATTCCATTGATGATTCCTGCGCGATAGTTAAGCAGGAGTTCCCTGAAGTTATTCTTATTTGTAACAATATCAATTCAGGTTTCTCTGTTGCAAACAATCAGGCCATAAATAATGCAAAAGGAAAATTTGTATTACTTCTTAATCCCGATACCCTTGTGGAAGAGAATACATTCACAAAATGTATTAACTTCATGAATCAGCATCCCGATGCAGGAGCCTTGGGGGTAAGAATGGTCAATGGCAATGGAGAATTTCTTCCGGAATCAAAGAGGTCTTTACCGACACTTCCAACTGCATTCTTTAAAGTCTTTGGTTTCTCCTCCCTTTTTCGCGGATCAAGATTCTTCAATAGATATCATCTGCCGTATATAGGAAGCTTTGAAATATCAAAGATTGAGGTAATATCCGGTGCTTTCATGTTTATTCGTCGCGAAGCCCTTGATAAAACCGGACTTCTTGATGAAGATTTTTTCATATACGGGGAAGATATAGATCTTAGTTACAGATTATTACAAGCTGGTTACAATAATTATTATTTTCCGGGGACCCAGATTATTCATTTTAAAGGCAAAAGTACTGCCAGAAACAACTTTAACGATATCATGCATTTTTATAATGCCATGAGAATTTATGTCAGAAAACGATCGGAAGAAGGAAAAATAAAATTTCTCTACTTCCTGATAGCACCAGCTATTTATTTCAGACAGAGCTTGGCTGTTATAAATCGTTTTTTCAGGATTATCTTCCTTAAATATTGATGGAGTTCTGGCAATAATTTTCAGCCCTGCAATGTTTAAGTTGCACAATGACCATTAATATTAATAGAGATTCTGATTCACATCTTAAAATCGAAGTTTGGAAGAAAATTAGTGAAGTTTCGTAAAAAAGGATAGTTACTAATTACCATTTTTTCTAATATTTCCTCTATATTAGTAGCTTCGTATCAGAAAATTATATTCAATTTTTGAGGCTGGAAAGAAAGATATTCATGCATGTTTATTAGCTATAATTCTGTTTAGATTTGTTGTAATATGATGAAAAGGTTATTTCTGTTATCGTGTCTGCTGATTATATTAATCAATGCTGATTTAATCGCCCAGTCGAAAGCTGAGTTAAAGAACAGTTTTTATTATGCCGAGAGTCGTATCTTATTTGAGGATTACAAAGAGTCTCTTCCGTCATATCTCACATTGTTAAAAGCTTATCCTGACAATTCAAATTTTAAATACAGGATAGGTCAGTGCTATATTAATACTCCTGGGGAGAAGGTAAAAGCTATTAGTTATCTGGAAGATGCCGTTAAGAATATTGATCCGGAATATAAGGAAGGAAGGTTCAGGGAAACCGGTGCGCCATATGATGCCTTATACTACCTGGCCAACGCATACAGAATTAACAATCAACTCGATAAGGCCGTCGAAACTTATGAACTTTTCAAAAAGAACCTTAATCCTGCTATATATGACACGACTATTGTGAATCTTCAGATACAATCATGCCTGAATGCTAAGGATCTTATGAAAATGCCTCTTTATATAAAAGAGAAAAATCTCGGTAATAATATCAATGCAGCAAGCTCTGAATTTAATCCTGTTGTTTCAGATAATGAAGATATGCTTGTATTTTCAAAAAGTGAAGCATTTTATGATGCAATTCTTTACTCAAGAATGATCAATGGAAAATGGTCGAGCCCTGTTAATATGAATGAACTTCTGAAAGCCGACCGTGATTTTTTTCCAACCTCACTTTCCAATGATGGAAAAGAACTTTTTCTGTACAGTTCCGCTGATTACGACGGAAACATCTATACAACCCGGTTAGTAAACGGAAGCTGGACTCCTTTGGTAAAACTTAATGATAATATTAATACAAAATACTGGGAATCGCATGCGACAATTTCGCACGATGGGAAAAGTCTTTACTTTACTTCAAACAGAAAAGGAACTTATGGAGGACTGGATATATTTGTTTCCTTAAAAGACAGTACGGGAGACTGGGGACAACCTTCAAATCTCGGGCCTGTTATAAACTCCCCTTACAATGAGGAATCTCCTTTTCTTAGTAGAGATGATAAAACTTTATTCTTCAGTTCTAGAGGTCATTTTAATATGGGAGGATACGACATTTTTTATTCCAACAAACTCGATAACGGGCAATGGTCGGTTCCATTGAATGTTGGCTATCCGCTTAACTCAACTGACGATGATGTGTTTTTCAAACCTCTTAATGAAGGTTACGAAGGATATTTTTCCAAAGAAAGCCCAGATGGTTTCGGCAAACAGGATATTTACAGGATTGAAATATTTTCCGAGAATCATCCCAGAAGGTTTTTTGTAAAAGGAATGGCTAAAGTTGATGAACTTATCAGCAATATTAACGACAGCGTAAAGATCAGTGCCCTGAATATCAAAAATCCCAACCAGACACTGGTTGTCTATTCCAATCCAAAAACCGGTGTATATGAGTTCGAACTGCCCCAGGGCAGTTACAAGATCACCTATGAAAGTTCAGGAGCAGAAAAGATAATCAGAGACCTCGATCTCCCGCTTACAAATTCTTCCGACAGTTTTATTCTTCCAGGAGCGATCCTCCCGAAAATGGATTTTGTTGCTGATTTAAATGTCGGGAGTGAAAAATCCTTCTCAGTTGTAAGAGGGGATTCAATCCTTTTTCCGCTGAAAGCTGAGCCAAATTCAGTTCTTACGGCTGAGCATTGGGCTGGAGACTCATTGATATCTGTTGAACAATTCTTAATCACCAACCCCGATCTTAATTATAAAATGGCTCCTGCACCAGGGGATAATAAAGTTGTTTTTAAACTTACAGACAAATTTAACAATACTACATCAACAAATGTGTTCATCACAAGAGAAAAAGATTTTACAAAACAACATCTTATCAGACCGGAGTATAGCCAGATAATATCTGACAAACAGATATCTGCATTCATTTCAATGCTTAAGAACCGTGCCAGCGATAAATTACTTGAAGTTATCAGTAATGCTGATACCGATAGTAAACAATTCAGGAAAGCCGATGATCTGATCTCTTATCTTAAGGGAGAAGCTGCAAAAAAGAATATTAATCCTGAAGAAATAGACAAGCTGGCACTGAAGGTGGCAGTGATGGATAATGTCCTTTCCCAGTCTGCAGTTGATCTGATGGCTAAATACACTGATGGCAATTTGAAAAAGAGTCTCACCGATCTTGACATTGAGAAATCCAATCTTCAAACATGGACCGTTCTTCAGGAATATGTATCGTCAAAGACTGGCAATGAAATCGGCCCTGAAGAGCTGAATAAAATTGCAACTGTAATCTTCAGTGATATTGATCCTTCAATTACGATCCTGAGAGACAAAATATTGGCATACAGTGAACATTCCGAAAATGGGAATATTCTACGACAATCAGTGACTGCTGCCGATCTCAATAATATTAAGATAAATTACGAATGGCTCAGGTCAGCTTGCAATGAATCTTTAAAAAAGGGGCTTACTCAAAACCAGTTAGCAGAAATGCTGGCTGTGATAAGTTCATTGCCTGAAACCGATGCTGTACAATTTCTTAAAGATCTTGTTAAATATTCTGAAGAACCGCTCACATCATCTTTGAAGGCAATTAATCTAAAGAAAGAAAATATCAAATCACCAAAAGATCTGATAATGTTTCTCATGACCAATAAAGTGATATATCCGGAAGAAGATGTTTTCAAAAGTATTGCAAACTTGATTATCGGTAAAAACATACCTGCCGATACAATTACTTCACAGCTTATGTCCGGCAAAAATAACAGGTTATGGATATTGTGGATTATTATCGGAGCAAGTCTTTTCATCTATGTAATGGTAAAAAGGAAAAAGAATAAAGAAAAATAGACCGAAAAATAAATGGCCGGCAAAAGTCGGCCATTTTAATAAAAAAATAAGTATGCGATAAATAATTCTTTGCGATTATTTTTAATAAATTTGTTTATCAAAACCGCTGAATATGAGCAAAAGAGCTATCTGTCTGTTTATTGTAGTTATTTTCACTATTCAAATTAATGCACAGGATAACAAAAATCTACAGGACACTTTTTTAGAAGCTGAATATTTTTTTTTGAATGAAGATTTTTCTGATGCTCTTAATTACTATTTAGAGTTATATGAAAAGCTGCCTGGTAATTCGAATCTGGCCTACCGTATTGGAGTTTGCTACCTGAATATCGATGGAAAAAAGAATCTTGCCATCGACTATCTGGAGACTGCTTCAAAGAACATATCAGCAAAACATAAAGAAGGAACTATTAATGAGCTGGCCGCACCATATGACGCATTATATGAGCTCGCCAGAGCATACCATATAAATTTCATGTTCGATAAAGCAAAGGAAACTTTTATAAAATATTCCGGGACTCTTCTTCCTGACGACCATGAAAACAAGGATTTCATTCAGCATGAAATACAGGTATGCGATATGGCTAAAGAATTAATCGCGAAGCCGGTTTCTTTTTCTGAAGAGAATATCGGAGGGCTGTTTAATGATGAAAAAGCTAATTTCAATCCTGTTATTTCAGCCGATGGCAAATCATTCGCTTATATGGTTTCACTTAAATTCTATGATGCCATAATGTTTTCCAGACTTGTCGATGGAAAATGGACTCCTCCTGTCAACGTTACTCCGGAAATTCAATCTGATGGAGATGTCTACATTTCATGTCTTTCATCTGACGGTAAATTATTGTTTCTGTCAAGAGATGATAATTACAATAGCGATATTTATGTCAGTTCATTTGATGGTAATAGTTGGACAAAGGCTGTCAAACTAAACAAAAACATCAACACTAAATACTGGGAATCACATGGTTTTATTTCTGAAGATGGCAATCAGATTATTTTTGCCTCAGATAAACCGGACGGTTTTGGAGGTCTTGATCTTTATCTGTCACACAAAGTAAATGGCGACTGGGGTCCTGCAATAAATCTTGGGCCTGAAATAAACACTCCGTTGAACGAGGACCGGCCATTCCTTATCAATAACGGTAATACCTTGTTTTTTAGTTCACAAGGACATGAAAATATCGGAGGATATGATATATTCAGATCAGATAAACAATCAAATGGCTTATGGAGTAAACCTGAAAATCTGGGCTATCCGATCAATACTCCTGACGATAACATATTCTTTATGCCAATCAGTGATGGAAAATCGGGGTACTATTCAATGGTTAAGGCTCATGGAGGTTTTGGGAAAGAAGATATTTACAAGATCAAACTAAAATAAAAAGCCATTTATCAATTAGCTAACAATATTAAAAATTTATTACATTTGTTCTGATGGCAAACTTCAGACCTAAATCTTTACCCTTTAATCTGCAGCTTTTATTGCTGGCATTTTTACCTGTTGCTGCTTCATCCCAGCCTTCTTCCGAGATGAAAAAGATATTTTCTCAGGCAGAGGCATATTATCTATACGAAGAATACGAATTAGCCAATCAATTGTACCTGCTTCTCGATACTCCGGACAATCTGAATATCAAGTACAAAATAGGATCCTGTTATCTTAACATACCTGGTGAAAAGGAAAAATCCATACCATATCTTGAAGAAGCTGTTAAAACTTCAAGTTATGATTCAAAGGCCGAATCATTTAAAGAAAAAAGAGCACCACTCGATGCCTATTTCCTGCTTGCAAAGGCCTATATGATTAACAATCAACTTGAAAAAGGGCTCCTCACACTTCATACGTTTGATAAGCTCGCACAGGAAACAAAATCGAAAGGAGGTATGAAAAATGTCAATTTTGTTGATCAGCAGATTCAAGCCTGTAAAAATGCTATTCAGCTTAAGGAAAATCCTGTTGCTTTTGACAAAGCAGCACTTGGAGGCGATTTCAATTTGGGCTCAATAAATGAAAACCCTGCTGTCAGCTTTGACGGGAATACTATAGTATATACTGAACGAAGAGGTATTGTCAATGTTATCTTTTTTTCAAAGAAAGAAAGAGGAAAATGGCAACCTCCAATCGAAATAACTTCTGAGATCAAAGCTGGAGAAGATTGCTCTTCGTGTTCCCTGAACAATGACGGCACTGAACTATTTCTCTATAAAACTGATAATTACGATGGAGCAATATACTCTTCAAACTATGTAAATGGTGCCTGGACTCCAATAAAAATACTTAATAAAAATATTAATACTAAATTTTACGAATCACATGCTTCTATTTCTTCTGATGGGAAGAAACTTTATTTTACGAGCAATAGGGACGGAGGACAGGGAAACCTCGATATCTACGTTTCTGAAAAGGATGCTTCAGGAGACTGGGGTCCTGCAATAAACCTGGGAGCTGCTATTAATACGCCTTATAATGAAGATACTCCCTTTATCACACAAAATGATTCTGTTTTGTATTTCTCCTCCGAGGGGCACCTTTCTATGGGGGGATATGATAATTTCAGAAGTCAGAGAATTGGAGATGCCTGGAAAACGCCTGTAAATCTTGGCTTTCCGATTAACACCACCGATAATGATATGTTCTTTCAACCAATAAATAACGGACTTAATGCTTATTATTCAATTATAACAGATTATAAAAAGAAGGACATATTCTATCTCAACCTGGCTGAAAAAGGAAACGCCGTTGACTACCAGTTGTTTGAGATAAAAGGAATATTCAGTCTTAAAGATACCACAGTAACCTTTGATGAAAATTATTCTATTGATCTTATCAGCAAAAAGACAGGTGATACACTCGACGTCGGATTCCCAAACAAATACACAGGTTTATATAGTTTTTCTGTTATTCCGGGAGAATTCAAACTAGTCTACAAGGGGCAGGGATATTTTTCACAAACAATCGATACTGCCATTTTGCAGAATAGCCCGGATTTGGTTTTGAATATAGATGTAACACTTGAGAGGGACAGCTCTGTAGAATTAACACCACCCCCTACTCCACCCCAGATAATCTATGAAAAGATCGATCTCTCAGATATACCTGCTGTTGACATTGTTGACACAAGCATTCTGATCAGAAATATGAATGTTAATGACATCAGTGATAATAATGTTAAAGACTCTGATATTCTATATTATACTGTTCAGGTAATAGCACTTCATAATCCCGTTGATGTAACCTATTTTAAATACATTACCGACTTGAAAATAATGTATAATGATACCGATAAATTTTACAGATATACCACAGGTAAATTTTCAACCAAGGATGAAGCTTATTCGTTAAAGTCAGAATTATTAAGAAAAGGATATCCAGCTGATATCTTTATTAAGAAAGTATCAAAAGAGTGAAAACTATTATCAAATAGTCTGAAAAAATACTACTAGTCATGAAATACAAAGAGATCAGGCTCAGAGCTTTGGAACCCGAAGACCTGGAACTTCTTTATGATTGGGAAAACAATAACTCAAACTGGTTAATAAGCAATACTTTTACTCCATTCTCAAAATATACCCTGAAGAGGTATCTTGAAAATTCACATAAAAATATTTATGAGATAGGCCAGCTCCGGCTTATGATTGACCACATTCCCGATAAAATGACGATCGGTACCATTGATATTTTTGATTTTGATCCCTTTCATAAACGAGCCGGAGTTGGAATCCTGATTGCCAACGAAGCTTACAGGAGAAAAGGTTATGCATCAATGGCATTAAACTGTCTGACAACTTATTGTTTTAAAACGCTTCAATTACATCAATTGTATTGTAATATTCTCGCAAACAACTGCGAGAGCATGGATTTATTTAAAAAGATTGGATTCGTCCAGGCCGGCATCAAGAAGGACTGGATTAAAACAGCCGACGGATACCTTGATGAATATATATTTCAACTATTAAGCAAGTAGAGACCGTTGCTATTCCGGTCTCTACCTGGAAATTCTTTTTATTTTTTTGCTGCCCTTGTATCGTAGTATTCTCCTTTAAAATAATTAAGTCCAATTGCATCATACCTCAATTTTGCTATATTGAACCGGGCAAGAAAATCCTCAAAATCCTTTTTATTGGCAGAAGTCCAGGCGGTCTCTGCAATAGCAAACATTCTTGGATAAGCCATATAGTCCGCTTGTTCAGTAGTAGGAATATATTCTGTCCAAACGTTTCCCTGAATACCAAGAATATGTTTTTGTTCATCCTGAGTCAGTTCTGTTGGCATCGGATCATATGAATAAACTGCTTCAAGCGGCAAATAACCCCCAATTGCAAGTGGCTGACCTTCAGGTTCACACTGATAATAATCGAGATAAACAAAATTTGCAGGAGTCATTATGACATCATGTTTTTGTTTAGCAGCCTCTATACCACCAGCCGTTCCTCTCCACGACATAACGGTAGCTTCAGAGGCCAATCCTCCTTCAAGAATTTCATCCCATCCGATGAGTTTCTTCCCTTTTGAAATGAGAAACTTTTCGATACGGGAGATAAAATAACTCTGAAGCTCTTTCTCATCTTTTAATCCCTCCACTTTAATTCTTTTCTGGCATAGTGGGCACTTTTCCCAACGGATTTTTGGGCATTCGTCACCACCAACGTGGATATATTGTCCGGGGAAAAGAACTATAACTTCAGAAAGCACATCCTCAAGAAAATTAAAAGTTTCGTCTTTCCCTGCGCAATAAACATCAGGTACTACGCCCCATTTAGTATAAACTTCAAACTTACCTCCCGTGCATGACAACTCAGGATATGCAGCTAAAGCGGCTAAAGCATGACCAGGCATCTCTATTTCGGGGATTATTGTAACGAACTTCGATTTAGCATAAGCAACAACATCTTTAATCTCTTCCTGGGTATAAAATCCGCCATAATGCTGGCCATCAAAAGTTTCTGGTTTTCCGCCAAGATGGCCAACAAGTGTTTCTTTCCTGAATCCGCCTACTTCAGCAAGCTTCGGATATTTTTTTATTTCAATCCTCCACCCCTGATCATCAGTAAGGTGCCAGTGAAAAGTATTCATCTTATGAAGTGCCAAGATGTCAATATATCTTTTAACATAAGAGACAGGAAAAAAATGACGGCAAACATCCAGATGCATTCCCCTGTATACAAATCTTGGTTCATCTTTAATTTCACAAGCCGGAACAGAAAGTGTGAGCCCCTCAACAATTTTTGCATTCTCTATTTCCACAGGAAGAAGTTGTCTGATGGTTTGAACCGCATAAAACAATCCTACTGCTGATTGAGCTTTTACAATAATTTTCCCGGGAGTAACATTAAGTGTATAACCTTCTTTATTGGTCATTGCGGTATCTAAAGACATAAATACTGAACCAGCTGATGGTTTTTTGCTTTTCACAACCGGGAGGGACCATCCTGTAGGATTTTTAACCAGCGAAGCAAGATAATCTGCAGCAAGTTTCGTTTCTTCAGTTAGCTCGGGAAGGATGATCTTCGTTTTGGCTGTGAATACAAATTTTCCATTCATTTCAACCAGGGAAGCCGGTGCAGGTATGACTGAATAACTGTTTTTATCATTTGGCCCCGAATCAGTACAACAAACGCAGATCAATAATAATGTTACAGAAAGAAAAAATAAAGTCTTTTTCATGTCGTCGTATTTTTGATAAATAGATTAGTACCAAAATTAATAAAACTTGTTTTTAAAAATAACAATTATCACCATAATGAGTAGACCAGTAATAAGTCTTTTCCCTTTTTTTGCAGGAAGTTAACATCATCTGACCATGCAACGCCAGTGTCATAAGCGATAAACGTAACAGGATCAATTTGTACACATAAAGTATCTACCGGAGACATCCTGTTTCCGGATCAGGCTATTTCAATCCCATGGCCAGAAGGCCGCATGCTGCAGAGATATCTGCTCCTCTCGATTTTCGGATTGAAGCAGAGATACCTGAAACAACAAGATTATGCTTGAAGTACTGCATTCTTTCAGCAGAGGCAGAAGTCATTGCATCATTGCCAATTCGATGATAAGGCAACAGGTTAACTCTTATTATTGAATTTTTTAACAGAGTTTTAAGCTCTTCAAGGTGTTTATCTGAATCATTTACATCCTTTATCATCACATATGCAACGCTCAACCTTCTTTTTTTCTTAGCCTGATAATTTTTCATCATCTCAATTATCTTATGCACAGGAAATCTCTTTTCAACAGGGACAACATTTTCTCTCTCGTCCTTAAACGGGGAATAAAGGCTTAAAGTAAGGTTACAGTCTGAGCTATCAAGGAATTTTTGAATACCCGAAGTTATGCCCACGGTCGAAACCGTTACATTCCTGTGACTCAGCGCCAGTCCCCATTCTGCTGTTATTATCTCACATGCTTTAAGCACATTATCCAGATTATCCATTGGTTCACCCATACCCATAAATACAACATGGGAAATCTTTCCGGCATCAGGGATACTGATTATCTGATTTACTATCTCTCCTGCTGTAAGGTTACCATGGTAGCCGTACCTTGCAGTCACACAAAAAGGGCATCCCATCCTGCAACCCGACTGAGTCGAGACGCATACGGTATTTCTTTTATTATCAGGAATATAAACCGTTTCAAATTTCTTTCCTGTTTCAGTTATGAAGAGGTACTTTACTGTTTTATCAGATGACACTTCAGAAGAAACAGGTGCAAAAATCCCGATACCAGTCTTTGCATCAAGCTCTTCTTTTAGTTTTTTTGGGATTTTCTCTATTTGTGATATGTCGGTAATTCTCTTTTTATATATACTGTTACATATTGAAATTGCATGACCGGACCTAAATCCGGAAGGTCCGATGAGTCTGTCTATTTCATCTGCTGTTAAACCACAAAGATTTTTTCTATCCATAATCGTCAGATATTTGCAAAAATAAACCGATTATCAATATCTTAGTAATTAATATTGCATGACAGGAGCGTATTCTTTAATAATCTTCCGCATAAATGGATAATTGGAAATCCTTATATATATATTTCATATCAGGAACCGGAAACGCGCGTATTTCATCCGAATGGATCGCAGAAGAGGCACGGAAAAGAGGACTAAAAACTGTTGTACAGCAAATCGACAGACTGGAAAATATAGTTATGCCGTCAGCTGATGAAAAGCCATTGATAGGTTTTGCTTTCCCTACCCATGGTTTTAATGCAGCTCCTATAATGCTCAGGTTTGTTGCAAGCTTTCCTCCCGGATTATGCAAGGAAGTTTTTCTTCTTAATACCCGTGCAGGGATGAAGCTTTACAAGTTATTTATGCCCGGATTAAGCGGGGTGGCTTTATTGCTTCCTGCATTTATTCTAAGGCTGAAAAAATACAAATGCATCGGATTCAGGTCTGTTGATCTTCCATCAAACTGGATTCCTCTTCATCCCGGACTAAGGATAAAAGTAATCGAATCGATTTTTATACGATGCGAAAAGATCGTCAGAAATTTCGCGAATAAGATCCTTTCAGGGGAAAAAGTATACAGTGGTCTCTTCAGTCTCCCGGTTGACCTGATAATTAGTCCAGTTGCATTTGGATATTATGTGGCAGGAAGATACTTTCTTTCAAAAACATTTGTTGCAAACTATAAATGCAACAATTGCGGCTTATGCATAAAAGAGTGTCCTACTTCTTCAATTAAACTTGTTGGAGGCAGACCATATTGGAAATTATCATGCGAAAGTTGCATGAGGTGTCTTAATCATTGCCCAAAGAGAGCAATTGAGGCTGCGCATGGTATGGCAGTTGTTTTCTGGATAATATTTACAACAGTAAACACTCAGATAATTTTACTTCTGATAAACGTTCTGAATATTCAGCCGAAGGTTTGGTGGTGGCGAATAACTGCTGATATTCTAAGCATTGGAGGAATGATATTAATAGTAACTCTTCTCTACAGAATAATGCATTATATTATAGGATTAAAACCTGTAAATTATCTGGTCAGGTTTACATCACTAACTGCATTGCCTTTCTGGAGAAGATACACTTATTTAAAAAATAATAAAAAGTATATTTGTTATAATAAAGAAGTAACAACCTTCTGACAGAAATCTAATAATGAAAACAATTAAAATATTAATAATAGCTTTACTGGTAATTACTTCATGTACCGGTTCTTATCAGGTAAAAAAATTAAAACAAGAAGTCATGGCAATAGACAGTACAAAACTATACGGTTATAACAGGGATTTCCTGAAGAAACATGTGAATATAATAGAATTGAAAAATTCCAGTTCTGCAATCATTGTGGTGCCGGCGTGGCAGGGAAGAGTTATGACGAGTACTGCTGAAGGAGATACCGGTTTTAGTTTCGGATGGATTAACCAGGATCTTATTGCATCTGGAAAGACTCTTACTCACATAAATCCTTTCGGAGGCGAAGAGAGGTTATGGCTTGGACCCGAAGGAGGCCAGTATTCCATTTTTTTCAAGAAAGGAAAACCATTTATTTACGATGAATGGCAGACTCCTTCATTTCTTGACACTACCCCCTATGAAATTATCGCATCAACTGATTCCTCAGCATTATTCAGGACTGATGTTACTACAGAGAATTACAGCGGAACCATACTTAAGCTGCGGATAGAAAGGGAGGTTACTCTTCTGACTGAAAAAATGATAGCCAGCCAGACGGGTATAGACATAAACGGATTAAATTGTGTTGCGTACCGGTCGGAAAACACAATCATTAACCAGGGAGATAAAGAATGGAAGAAGGAAACTGGTCTTCTTTCTATATGGATGCTAGGTATGTTTAATCCTGCTCCTTCTGTTGTTGTTGTCGTTCCGGTTAAGTCAGGTGACGAGAACCTTATTGGTCCGATAGTGAATGATAATTATTTTGGTAAGATTTCAAATGACAGGCTCAAAATAGCCGGTAATCACATATTTTTCAAAGCAGATGGGAAAAGCAGGGGTAAGATAGGATTTCCTCCTTTAAGGTCAACAGGCATAATTGGAAGTTATGATTCAGATAATAAAATTCTTACTATCCTGATGTGCAAATTACCAGAAGGTAAGAACGAATATGTTAATTCAGCATGGCAGTTACAGGAAAATCCCTATTCGGGTGATGCAATTAATGCGTACAATGACGGTCCTCTGGAAAACGGATCGCAGATGGGCCCATTTTATGAAATTGAGACCTCCTCACCGGCTGTAGAACTTAAACCGGAAGAAAGTCTCAATCATATTCAGTTTACCATGCACCTTACGGGAGACGTCAAAGATCTCGACAAGGTATCACGCAGAGTATTAGGTGTCAGCCTTGAGGAGATCAGCAGTGCTTTCTAATTTTTAACTTCAGAGGTCTGCATTAATCCTCTGTTTTTAAGCAACGGTTCAATTACAGGTTCCCGTCCCCTGAAATTGACATAACTCTGTTCAGCATCAGTTATCCCCATCGGGGCAAGAATGTTCTTACGGAAGGATCCAGCAGTGGTCTTATCAAAAATGCCCTTTTCCTTGAATGCTTCAAAAGCGTCATTATCGAGAACTGCTGCCCAGGTGTAACAATAGTAGCCGGCATCATATCCTCCAACTATATGAAGAAAATAAGTACTTTTGTACCTTGGTTCAATCTCTTTAATAAGGCCTATCTTCTTAAGGTAATCCTTTTCAAATTTCTCAACATCAATATTTACAGGAGCCTCAAGTGTATAATATGCCATGTCGAGCATTGAAGCTGCAAGAAGTTCAACATTATCGAAACCGGTATTAAAATATCTGCTCTTTTGGATTTTTTCGATAAGGGCATCAGGCATAATCTCACCGGTTTTGTAATGTTTAGCGTACATTTTAATAACCACAGGTTCCGTAGCCCAATGCTCCATAATCTGAGATGGCAATTCAATCATATCCATTGCAGGAAAAGTTGTACTGTATTTATTTATCGAGAAGAGTGACTGCAGACCATGACCAAACTCATGAAAAATTGTTTTTACATCATCAAGGCTCAGTAATGATGGTGCTTCATCAGTAGGGCCATTAAAGTTGCATACAATGGTAACTACAGGTTTTATTTCCTTTCCGTTTAACAATTGGTGATCACGATATCCGCCACACCATGCACCCTGACCTTTGCTTGGACGTGCATAAAAATCCATATAGAGAATTCCGACATGATTTCCATCAGCTTCTTTAACTTCAAATGCCATAGCATCCGGGTGAGGAAGAGGGATACCGTTAACTGGAGTGAATGTGATTCCATAAAGCTTATTTGCTACAGCAAAAGCACCTTCCCTGACGTTTTCGAGTTTGAAATAAGGTCTGAGTTCACTGTCATCGAGGTTATATTTTTCTTTGCGCAATTTCTCGGCATAATACCACCAGTCAGAAGGTTCGATCCTGAATTTTACAATTTCTCTGTCAGCTATCTTCTGCATCTCTGTAAGTTCTTCACCTGCAACTTTTAATGCAGGAGTCCAAAGCTGATCAAGCAGTGCAAATACGTTTGAAGGTGTTTTTGACATCCTGTTTTCAAGATTCAGGTCTGCATGCGACTTATAACCAAGGAGTTTTGCTCTTTTGGCACGAAGACTGACAATGTCGGAAAGCACCTTTTTGTTGTCAAGCTGATCGTTATGATTTCCGCGTGTAAGGTAGGCATCATACAGTTTTTTACGAAGGTCACGATTTTCATTGTATGTCAGGAAAGGCAGCATACTTGGTTTCTGAGTGGTGAAGACCCATTTTCCATCAAGGCTGTCTTCTTTTGCCAGCTCAGCTGCGCCAGCTATCGCATTTTCCGGCAATCCTTTCAAATCAGCTTCGTTGTCAATAATAAGCCTGAATTTGTTCGTCTCTGAAAGCACATTCTGACTAAAATTTACCGTAAGTACAGATATTTCCTGGTTAAGTTTCCTAAGGGTATCTTGTTCGGAAGCTGATAGCAAAGCTCCATTACGTACCAAATTTTTGTACAGGTTCTCCAGAAGAAATTTCTGTTCACCGTCAAGATTAAACTTAGCCTGGTTATCATAAACTGATTTGATCCTTTTAAAAAGGATTGGATTCAACGAAATTTCATCCTCGTATTCTGATAGCTTTGGAGAAATCTCCACCTCAATTTTTTGCAGAGAATCGTTAGTATTTGCTGAAGTTTGTGCGAAAAACACGTAAGATACTTTTGTCAGAAGTGGATTCATTTGGTCAAGAGGATCAATAGTGTTCCGGAAAGTAGGTTCATCTTTGTCCTGCAAGATTTTCTCCAGATTGCTTCTGCCTTCTGCCATCCCTTTAGAAAAAGCAGGCATATAATGTTTAGCCATTATTTTCTCAAAAGGTGGTACGTTGAAAGGAGTTTTGAACTCACTGAAGAATGGGTTGCTTTTGTCGACATCAGTTTCATTCTTGCAGGCTGTTATACCAGTAAGGAAGGAAGCTGAAAGAAAAAATATTTTAAATAGACTTTTCACGATAATGATTTTTTTAGTTTGATACTGTTCACGAAGGTAAAGTATTTGTTTCTCACAGACAAAAATCAGAAAATTTATTAATTATGCATTTGATTTCCATGGTAAAATTCCTCCTTTTCCGGAAACCTGTCCGGGAAATTTGCCAAATTGTATATATTTGCAAGCGATTTGTTAAGATGAATGAATCTCAGGCAATATTTTATTTTTAGTTAAGTATGGGCTGAGAAGTATTGGAGAGGTGGCAGAGTGGTCGATTGCGGCGGTCTCGAAAACCGTTGTTCGCCTTCCGGCGAACCGGGGGTTCGAATCCCCCCCTCTCCGCAAAGACAAATTAATCCCGATTTATCGGGATTTTTGTTTTACTGATGGACTGGCAATGCTTGCATATGCGAGGCCGGACGAAAAACAAAAAATCAATACTCATGAAACGGATATTGGAGTAATTTGTCGTTGCAAGGAACTCCCAAAAGGGATTACAACAGGTAATCGCTATGCCCCCCCGAACTCACCCGCTTCTATAATAATATCCCTGCCAGTGAAGCTGAGATATAGGAAGCCATGGTACCGCAAAGCATAGCTTTAAACCCAAGCTTTGCAAGATCGGCTTTCCGATTTGGAACGAGTGTTCCAATACCTCCCAGCTGGATAGCTATTGAACTGAAATTAGCAAATCCGCACAGAGAAAAACTTGCTATTACTACTGATTTGGCACTCAATATGCCCTGACTTATCATTGGTGAAAGATCGGAGTAGGCCACAAACTCATTAATAACCATTTTAGTTCCCATCAATGATCCAACATTAAGCGATTCTGAAGGAGGCACTCCCATAATTATTGCAAAAAGACTAAAAAATGCTCCCACAACATCTTTAAGGCGAAGATTATTCAGATCCAGACCCAATGAATCAAGGGATAGTCCAGTCCACGCGAGGAAATGACCAAAGTATCCCAGAAGTGCATCGATAAGAGCAATAAGAGCTATTACACCAATCAACATGGCGATCACGTTTAAGGAAATCTTCATCCCATCGCTAGCCCCGTGAGAAATTGCATCCATAATATTGGAATGTTCCTTTTTCACCTCCAGTTTTACTTTGCCCTTTGTTTCAGATTCTTCAGTTTCGGGAAAAACAATTTTTGAAATAACCAATGCACCAGGGGCAGCCATAAGACTTGCTGCAAGAAGATACGATGCAGGTACCCCCATAGATATATAAACAGCCATGACGCCACCGGCGATACAAGCCATGCTTCCTGTCATTGAAGCCAGCAGTTCCGACATTGTCATCCCTGAAAGATAAGGGCGGATCATTATCTGTGCCTCCACCTGGCCGACAAAAGCGCTGGCCACATTCGATAACGCTTCACTCCCGCTGACCCTCATTGCCCAATGCACAAAACGCGCAAGAATTGCTATGATTCTCTGCATCAAGCCCACATGGTATGCCATTGCTACCAGCACACACACGAAAATAATAGTTGGGAGCAATATGAAAATGAAAACACCGCTCTTTACAAGATTTTCGGGAAGTATCTGTGTAACTTTTGTCAGATCCCCGAAAACAAACAAGCCACCCGCCTGGGAAAAATCGAGAAGTTTATTTATAGCTTTACCAAGCCAGTAGAAGATTTCCTGACCTATGGGCACTTTAAGTATGAATATTGCAAGGGTTATCTGCAAAAGCAGCCCGGTAATAACAAGACGATAATTAATTTTTTTCCGGTTATTCGACCACAGAAATGCCAGCCCGAGAATTATAATGATCCCAATAACGCCAGTAAATCTTCCCATGTAGTATATGTTAATTTAAAGAGTCATTCCCAAACCTACATTTTTTTTCAATAGAAAGCACTGACCTTCAAAAAAAAATATTATTTACCTGTAAACTCCTATCTGACCATATTTTGGAATAGCTCTATAAATGATCTTTGCGTCAGCACTTGGTATTTTAATTTTAATAAAAAGCTGATATTCAGGTACCTTAAAAGCAAGAATGTCTTTCATGGCAGCCTTTGCATTTATTAACCTGTGGCGCAGATCGAACATAAAACGATTCTTACTATCTCCCTGGCTAATTTCTTCGCTCTGGTATACTATTATTTTTATTCCTCTGTCGGTTTCAAAGATGTAATTGACAGGTTCATAAAATGCTGTGTCAGGTATTGCGTCAGGTTTAAATTCAGAAGTGTCTTTTGGCGCTACTTTCATTATTAAAGGTATTTTCGCGATAGAAGATGTGTCGCTAACTATTGTCAATGGTGCAGATAGTAAGGAAGTAATAACAAATTCATCGCCGTCGGTTATTATTTTACTGGCTTCAATTTCGTTAATAGAAGTAGAATGAACGACCACACCGCTTATCTCAACATTAATCACCCTGTCTTGCAGATTTATAGTAAGATAAACAGAATCAGTTTCAGCCATTTCGACCCTGGATTGCAAATATGCTTTCTCTTTGAATAATGAGAGAAAAGTTGAATCAGTAGTAATACTCTTTGGTAATTTGGTTTTTTCATACTTTGCAAAACCGTATTCAGCTGATATTTCAGTCATCTTTTTGGAAGTACTTCTCATCTCCATTATGCTATAATAGACAACAAATGCTATAACAGCCATAATAACAAGGATAAGGCCTATTAATAAAAAACTGGGTTTTTTCCGTATTTCTGTTTCCATAATAAATACCTCCGGGTCAGAATATGTATACTTTAGATCCAATATTGAGAGTATTATATACTATCTTAAGGTCTTCATCACCAAGCCTTACGCATCCGTGAGTAACAGGCATTCCCATAAGACGTTTATAAATTGTTCCATGAATCATATATCCGTCAACCAGATCGAGGGCATAATCGCCAAGCGTCCCTTCTTCCCATCTTGAAGGATCATCTTTTGGTGGAACAGGGAGTCCCTGCTCAATAAAGTCCCAATCAGATCGGTGCCAATATGGATGAGTTCTCTTTCCGGTTATCGAGAATTTTCCTTTAGGAGTCTTAAATACATAAGTTTTTTTCTTGGTTTGAAGTATTTTATTGGCACCTGAACTGCATAAACCTTCTCGTACAAGCTTCTTATTTTTATAAAGGAAAAACTTATTATCAGTAGTATTAATAACTATATATGATTGTCCTGATGTATAAGAATTATATTTCCGCGAAAGATTTTGAACATCTTTCCGCATAATGCTTATTTCCTTCTTATAACCAGCCTCCTTTTTAAGATCGTGATTATTGGTAAGAACTGTCTTGTTTACTGAAGCAACTTCTTGTAAGCGAGGGGCAATAAAAATGACAAAATATGCCAGAAAAGCAATTAAAAGAATTGAACCAATAAAAATCGAAAAAATAGTTAAAATACGAATTAATATCCCTTTTTTAAATGGTCTCTTTCCGGATAAGTTTTCATGATTATTCCCATTAATACTATTAAGGTCCTCTTTTCCCGGACTTTTAGTATTCATAGGTTCAGATTCCTCATTTACTAACTCACTATTTCCCATAAAAGAAAATTTATCTGTTCATAATATTTTGAAGATCAACCATTGATCCTATTATTGTAACCGGTGTGCCTACAGATACAATTTTATATACTATATCAATCTCTCTGTCAGTAAGCGCAACACATCCTTCGGTCCAGTCAACACCTTTTCCCCCATCACCATGAATTTCTATCAAGCCTCCAATTTTTGCCCATCTTGGAAGTGTGCCGCGTTCAATCTCTGATCTGAACCGGACCCTGTCTTCTTCATTGGGATAATTGAGTAACAATGCTTTATGGTATTTTGTTTTACTGCCTTCGAATTTATTCGTAATCATATACATTCCTTCAGGGGTAGCCTTATCTCCTTTTACTCTTTTATCTCCAACCCAATTTTTACCCAATTCAGCATCAAATTCATATTTCTTTACACCACTAAGATAGACAAAGAACTTTCTTGAAAACTTGTCAATAATAATTGCATAACTATTATTCTTTCGGGAATCACTAATTGTTCTCTCCACCCATCTCTTCCAGGTAGAATATGACTTAAAATAGCTTTTCAGGTTTGAAGATGCGTTATCATATGATGCAGTCAGAAGATATTCCGAGTCGGTAGTTTTTCTGTTTGCCTGTAAATATTGCCCTTTTTTATAGGCAATTTCAGCCTCTTCAAGTAACAATTTGCCTTTTGAAATCCTACTTCTAACTTCTGATGTTAATGGATAAGTAGTGAATAACTCATCAATTTCTGCAACCAGATTATTGAGAGTATCTAATTTCTTTTTCAGATTTGTTTTCAGATTTGTCGAGTTGCTAATAGAATTTTCAGAAGCCTGATCTGCTTTTTTTACCGAAAGCTCAGCAAACATTGAAACCTTATCATAATTTCTGAAGAAATAAAATCTTTTATTCTCTCTCTCCCAGTTTACCATTGCTGAGTCGTATAATGATTTTGCCTGGTTAAAGAGTTTTTTTGAATAAATATCAGCTTTATTTATTTTTGCCTTTGAGAGAGATTCTCTGGCAAGTTCCATCTTTTTAACAGGTGGTTGAGGAGTAATATTGATAAATATAAAAACAAGTGTAGTAATTACCACCGTAATGGCTAAGAAGATCAGCACCTTTTTCCAAATCTTTCTCATGTAAATCTTAGCAATTTTAAAAAAACCCCCGAGAAAATCCCGGGGGTCTAATATAATTTAGAAAGTATTTTAATTACCTTCTTCCTTTTACTTTTGCAATTGCATCTTTAAGTTCGGTATTGATGCTAGCTGCTCTTTCTTTAGCAGCCTTTACTTTGTTGTCTGCATCCATGAAAGCACCTTTATCATACAAACCCTGTGCTTCAGCTATAGAAGCTTCGATGGTAGCCATCTCAGTTTTGATCTGTTCAAGAACTGCTGCACCTTCTTTACCTCTAGGAGCTTTTGTTACAAGAGTTTTGTTTTCTTCAACAACAGCTTTGATGTCAGTTAATAAAGTTTCAACTTCTTTCTTAACTTCTTCTTTCTTTGTTGCTGCATTGGCTGCTACCTGATTTGCAAGTGCTAATGTTGCATCAAGTTTGATTTTAGCAGGACCAAATTTCTTGAATAATTTTGAATTCTGAGTTTCAACGTATGCCATAATAGCATTCATTGAATCCTGAACTGCTGTAAATTCAGCAGGAACATAAACTGCTGCTTCAGCAGTCTTAGCAGCTTCAATAGCTGCATTTGTAGCATCAATTTGTGCCTGTGGAACTTTTCCACAACTAGAAAGGAAAGCAACCATAGCAACAGTAGCTAATCCCATTAAAACTTTGTTCTTCATTTTTCTAACCTTTTTAATACTTTGTTTATTTAACAACATTACGATTTATTTATCAATCGTATAATTTTAAATTTTACGGGGCGAAGATACTATATTTTAATAATCCAACAACAAAATACTTAAGAATTATTAAAATATTTTATTTTACCAGACATGTTTAAGTCGCTCCTTCTGGAAATATTATAATTAGAAATGGCATTTCGAATTATTAATCAAATACATAGCCAAGGCATTTTCGTCTATTATTATCTTATTTATTATGCTGTTTCATTATGTAAAAAAACCGGATAAATCTTTATTTTTTACATTTGTTTTGAGAAGGAACATGGTTTTATCGAATCTAAAACCTCTTTTTCCACATTAAAATGAGATTAAAAAGTAATTAAAGCCTACCGGAAGAGAATTCGATCAGTATTTGTGATATTATCTGCGGTGATCCCTTTTATGGAATCTTTTTTAATTTTCTTTTTACTCTTCGTCATCACCATTAAAATCAATGATGTGTTTCAGTGTAAAATAAGAAACCATCCGCAAAAATGCGGATGGTTTCTTTTATTATTGCGGAGAGGGGGGGATTCGAACCCCCGGTACAGTTACCCATACGGCAGTTTAGCAAACTGCTGGTTTAAGCCACTCACCCACCTCTCCAATGTGTTTAAGAACTATTTCTTTCTGGGATCATACGGCAGTTTAGTCCCGATCTATCGGGACTGGTTTAAGCCACTCACCCACCTCTCCAATGTGTTTAAG
>JAJFVL010000073.1 GCA_021371855.1 Bacteroidales bacterium
GGATAGACCGGAAGACGATTTGAAACAGGTTCATATCAATGGTGTTTTATGGCATGGTGATAATCGTATTGATTCATGGACCAACAGTTTTGGATTTGATTTTCTTATCACTGTCGAGGAACCTGCAGTAAACTTTCCAACCGAAGAGCCTGTCCGTGATATGCTGGGAAGATTTATTTATAAAGCAGGCAGCAAGTTTGTTTTAAAAGCCCAAGGATATCCAGACATAAATATTCAAGCCAGTGGAACAACCGATGATGGTAAAAAAACCTTTAAGGCATTAATTGTTAATATGGATGCCCAAGAAAAATCGAAAATGGTTCCGGGTGTTAGTTATACTTTGCATTCAGTCAACAATAACCCTGAATATAGATGGATAATCCGAGATGGGGTCTCTATTACAGGCTAGGTTACCCTTTGACCTTGTTCCTGTATTTTTCACAAAGCCCATTTTATTAGAATCTGTTGTTTAGGTGTCCATTCCGATTAAATTTCGAAACCATGAAAAACCGCGCTGGTTTTAGTTGGGGCACGTTGATTAAATCTTTTTACTACGGCCTTTATGAGGGTTGGCAAAATGGTTTTCCTTTCTAAAAGAGGACTGCATAAATCCTTTTCGGAGGGAAGTTTGATTGTTATCCACCAGATATACAGCGAGTATTTGCTGAAAATAAGACCCGAAAGGGTCTTATTTGTATTTTAGGGGTTCGGTAAGGTTCTGTAAGTGGTGCAAAGGTTGTGGTTCGGTTTGGTTAAAGGTGATACCTTGAATTACTCGCTAGTATATGAATCGGTTGGTAAGGGAGCGAGTCGGGGAGAAAATTAATACCGCTCAACGCAAAATAAAACTGGGATGTAATATAATAAAAATTTATTAAGAAAGGAATAAACTGTTTGCTTGGGTTTATTTGGACATTCAATAAATCAGTTCGGTATTGCATAATTAGCTTGATAACTTCATCAAAATGTCAATTGATAAATATACACTTGAATGCTATAAGAATGAATCGTGTTATAAATGCTTTGCTATGGGGGAGCCTGTATGAAACATACGGTTTTAATTATTGAGGATGACTATTCTATCGCAGATGCGATAACCTTTATGCTGAAAAATGAAGGATACCATGCCTTATCGGCCTCACGCGGCGAAGACGGGTTAAAACTCCTTTCCATAAACCCTGTGGATCTGGTTCTTTTAGATGTGAGGTTGCCTGATATTAACGGTTTTGAAGTTTTGAAAAAAATTAACCGTCAAGCTATACCGGTGATCATGCTTACAGCTAGAACCGACATTACGGATAAAGTACTGGGGCTCGAACTTGGAGCAGATGATTATATTACCAAACCATTTGATATTCGTGAACTTCTGGCCCGTATTAAGGTAGCACTCCGCAGATCAAATTCTTCCAGGGAAGATAATGCTGATATCATCCATATTTCTGCCGGCATTCATATTGACTCCCAGGCCAGAAGAGTGGAAAAAGACGGTGAACCCCTTCAATTCAAGCCCAAGGAATATGATTTATTGCTTTTCCTGGCTCAGAACAGAAACATTGTTTTTGATCGCAGCACACTGTTGGACAGGGTATGGGGAATGGACTATCAGGGAGAGGACCGGACAGTTGACGTTCATATTAGAAGGCTAAGGAGTAAGCTTAATGACGTGGATGGAAAAATAATAGAAACCATTTTTGGCGTTGGCTATAGGATGAATCAATCGTGACAAGAAACAGTATAAAAAACAAATTCACCATAGGATTTCTCATAATATTTCTGGCCTCAAATATCCTGCTTAATCTGGCTGTCCGTCAATCCATAGAAAATAACAGAATAAATGAGATTCAAAAATCCATGAATACCTTGTTAAACAGTTCAAGAGAATTTATTAAAGGGACTTTAAACTTGGAACGCGGGGAATTAACTGCAAGCGCGCTGCAAAAATCAGCCTATAGCCTGGCTGTCAAACTTAGTATTCTCAATAATTCTTATGTTGGCATACGTAACAATACCGGGGAAATAATAGAGGAAATTAATACTGATATACCTGTTGAAGCTATAAAAAATAAAAAGGATGTTTCCTATACCTTACAAAATAAATCCTATTACTATGTCAGCGAAGCAGATGGCAGAACAATCCTTTCGTTTTCTTATCCGTTATATTTTGAGAATCGTTTTATCGGTATTATCAGTTTTAGACAGGACTATACGGAAAATTACAAAAGGGATCAGGCTTTGATCGATAGGATTACCATGATTCAAATCATGGCTTTGCTTTTAAGCATAATATTTTCATACTTTTTAATTAATAATTTAACCAAGCCCCTGAAACTGCTGACACTGGGAATAGAAAATATGCGCAAAGGACTGTACGAAGGGGAAATTTCCGTTAATTCATCCGATGAAATTGGTACACTGGCTGCAATCTTTAACATGATGCGGGCAGAAATCCGGGAATATATTATAAATATCCAAAATGAAAAAGATAAAGTAATTAAAATGGAAAATGCCAGGAAGGAGTTTTTCGATAACATTACCCATGAACTGAAAACACCCCTAACAGGAATATCGGCCTATGCTCAGATCCTCTCCACCGGTTTGGAGGATGAAGAATTCAGACAGAGAGCTTCTGAACGAATACTCGAAGAAAGCAACCGGCTGCATGAACTGGTCCTTGACTTAATTGAGGTTTCCAAAGGCAAAACCGAAATTGAGGAGGAGAGTATTGAGGTTAATTTGGCTGAGTTAATCGGAAAAGTTATGATTGATTTGGGTAAGAAAGCGGAGAATTATAGAATCCAAATCAAATCAGATATTAAGGGTTACAAACTAAACGGGAAAAAGCACAAGCTGGAACAGCTCTTTATCAATTTATTAGATAATGCCATCAAATACAGTGTAAAAAATAGTACGGTTTTAATCACAGGATATCAAAAAGAGGGAGAAACTTGCGTAATTATTGAAAATAGAGCTGAAGAAAAAGAAATATTCGCAACTGAAGACCTGTTCGTACCGTTTACGAAAAGGTCAAATAAGGAATATGGCAGCAGAGGGCTGGGATTGTCCATTTGTAAAAATATTATGGAAATGCATAATGGCAGAATTTTAATAGAATGGAAAGATTTTGAATTAATAACCATCCTGCGTTTCTCTGCAAATAAAAATTTCACCGGAAACAATTTGGAAACAACTTGAATCTATTTTGGCAATAGTTCTCCGGTAATATTGTTACAAACAATGAAAGAAGGAGATAAAAATGCTGAAAAGAAACTTTATCGCTGCAGCTATCCTCACTGTATTGGCTTTAAGCACTGTAGGGTGTAGCCAGGATACCCGCTCGGCCGGTTCACCGCAGCAGCAGACCGAAAAATCAATAACCCAAGGTGTAGTGAATAAGAATGTCAAAACGGATGTTCAAACAACCGATAACAAGCAATTGCAGGTTTCATCTGTCAAGGAGGTATCTTTAGGCAATCTGTCCTATGTTTGGGGCTGGTATGATAATGAGAGCATCCTGACAGCTAAAGATATTACATCGCTTAATCTGGTGATTAAAAATCTGGTTACGGATACCGAACAAAAAATCGACATTTCGCAATTTAATAATTCTATCAACTCTATTGTGGATTATAAGAACAAAAAATTATTATTGGGGTTAAAAGACGGTTTTGCAGTATATAACCTGGAAAATAACCGGCTTATAAAGCTTAGTTTAGTGCCATCCCAAGTGAAAATCGCCTTTGTTGACGCCAGGGGAAACTTTATTCTTGCCAATAACAATGAATCCTTTTTGTTAATTGATACAAATACCGGTAAGAGCTATTCATTAGGCAATGCTCTTTTAAAGAATTACAATGAGCAGGGAATGCAGAGATTCCCATTTGCAGCTGTTATGGATGACAATGAGACCATTTACTATACCAACAAGAACAAAATATACAAAACCTCTATTAAGAATCCGGAAAAAAACACCCTATTTATTGAGCTGACAAACTGCTCGACCGTTATCGGTTTGCAATCAGTCAGAGGGGAAGGCACGCTTATCACCAATAAACTGGATAAAAACTACCGGGGTTGTCCTACCCTTATCAATACTATAAGTAAGAATGTTAAACCCTTGCAAAATATCAAAATGGGTGACCTGCCTCAGGACATGCTAATTGCCAACTTTAATAATTCTATAAACAGAATTATTTATGAGCAAACAGATGCGAAGACCGGCATCCATGAAATATTTAT
>JAJFVL010000002.1 GCA_021371855.1 Bacteroidales bacterium
GGCAACCATACAGGCATCAAAAACAAGCTCCACCCAGGGTGTCTATCTTTCATGCCTTACATTTTACGGCGAATATCTGGCGATGGATTTTAATACGTCGGCTCAGAATATTTGCGAGCTGATGCTTTTTGAGCATTGCTACGGCTATCCGTTGAGCGGCGAATTCATCCGGATCGATTACTGCTATGATATTCCGCGTATCTTGCATTGCCATGTTAATCCCGCCGTTCAGCGGTTCATCGGCGGTCAGTACCGTGCTGAAGTGGTTGACGCCGTGGTGAAAAAGAAATCGTTTGCTTACACGATCAACCATACCGATAACGCCCAGCTGATCGATCTTTTTACATTTGGAACTTACGGAGGGATACTTCTGGGCGGAGAAACATACGGACAGCTCACCAATTTCAATTTTGACTGTGTTGCTGTAGGAATTCATAAAATGGGTAATAATACCAAAAACAGGAACTGGCAGATCTCCCAGGGATCGATCATTGCTAACTGCGGCGAATCCGTCGAAAACATTCATCCCATTATTATTGAAGGGGAAGGACATACCGCGCTAAGCAACGTAGAGTCATTTTCCGGGGCAAACAGCGCACTAACGACTGTAAAGGAAAATAAGTCATGGGACTTTATGTTGATAAAAGGAGATAAGAAACTGACGGTCTCTATTTTTGGCAGCCGGATGAGGGATTATATTTCAGACAATCCGGTTACCGTAAATAATCAGAACGCGGTTGTCCATGCTGTAGCCTGCTTTGATAAATCTGAAAATCCTTTTAACCTGATCCCGTCAGTCGCGCCCTAATAACCGCCGGAATCCATCGTTATGGTGTTTTATCCAACATTCTTAAATAAAAGGTAGTAAACAGATATGACAGTACAGATAATTATAGTATTAGTTTTAGTTTTTTTGATAAATCTAATCACGACTTTGTCTTATTCGGTAAGAATTGTCGGTATCCGGACTAGTCGGATTGCTGTATCTTTTGCATTATTCAATATCCTTGTTCTAATCTCCAGAACAGCTTATGGATTTCAGGCACCGTTATTGGCCAAAACCATTGAAAACAATATTAATTCCGGAGCTGGAGAAAATTTGTTTGAATTTCGCTTGATAATATTTGTATGTTCCGTGGCGACCATAATAGGTGGACTTTTGATACCTACATTTCAGCGAGTTCTTTCCATTGCTGTAGAAAAGTTCAGTGTATATAAATTTGTTCCTTCTTTAATTCTGCATAGTTTCTCTAAGGGAGGTATAACATTGATAAAGGAAAGTATTGTTGTACCGAGTTCTAAAAATATTGCAGATATAAATTTTAAGAAAGATTTTCCATGGAGGGTTTTTGTAATGAATATTGTAGCTGTTGCTATAATTACTGTTGGAGTTTTATCTGCATTATATGCAGGTTACTTGAATCCTGAATTCCGATCAACCGCAAGCAACCTTTCTGCAATAATAAATGGAGTCGCAACCATTTTAATGTTTATTTTTATTGATCCATTTTTATCTTTTATGACTGATGATGTAGTTTTAGGCAAGGTTAAAGAGAGTCTATTTAGGAAATATATTGTATATATGGTCTTTGCCCGATTATTGGGAACTGTTTTA
>JAJFVL010000058.1 GCA_021371855.1 Bacteroidales bacterium
TCCTGTTATTCCATCATATATCAGTTCTGTAATCGAAAATGCCACACCTTCATTACTGACATTGACATATAACCTGACTCTTGCAAATATTGTACCTGCTGCTTCAGCTTTCACAGTTCTGGTAAATAATGTTGCCAGAACTGTCACCGGAATATCCGTTTCCGGAACAAAGGTCCAGTTAACACTTTCAAGTCCGGTAGTTTATGGTGATGTTGTGACTGTAGCATATACCAAACCTGCCAGTAATCCATTACAAACTTCTACAGGAGGGCAGGCAGCAAGTATCACTGCTCAACCTGTAACAAATAACGTAAGTTCTGTTATTCCAGTATATGTCAGTTCCGTAATCGAAAATGCAACTCCTTCATTACTGACATTGACATATAACCTGACTCTTGCAAATATTGTACCTGCTGCCTCAGCTTTCACAGTACTGGTAAATAATGTTGCCAGAACTGTCACCGGAATATCCGTTTCCGGAACAAAGGTCCAGTTAACACTTGAAAGTCCGGTAGTTTATGGCGATGTTGTGACTGTAGCATATACCAAACCTGCCAGTAATCCATTACAAACATCCACAGGTGATCAGGCAGCAAGTATCACTGCCCAGTCTGTGACCAATAATATTGTTTCAGAAACTTTATACGAAGTGCAGATGAATATTTATCCAAATCCTGCCCAGGACATTCTTAATATTTCTATACAATATCCCAACAATTCTTCAATAGAAGAAATTCCAAATTCATCTTCAATAATAAGATTCATAGATCTTTCAGGGAAAGTTGTTTCTGAGAAATCGTTAGATCCGGGTGTTAAAGAGATACAGATTCCGATAAATCTCAGATCAGGTATATATATTGTTCAGATGATATCAGACGGTTTGACGGTTGCAACTAATAAACTGATAGTTGCTCACTAAAAAGCTATGAAACATCCAGATAATTATTTGTATCTCAGGTTTAAAGTGCTTTTATAATCCTGTTCTCTGAAAAACAGTTCTTATCGTTTTAAGTAAAATCATAAAATCCAAGCGAAGCGACCAGTTATCAATATATGCTAAATCCATTTCCATCCATTTTTCAAACTTAATATTATTCCTGTCAGGTTTTATCTGCCAGAAACAGGATAAACCGGGTTTTACGGAGAGTCGTCTTAATTGCCATCGTTTGTAGTATTGTATTTCGCTCAGGAGTGGGGGACGGGGACCAATCAACGACATCTCTCCTTTCAATATGTTAATCAGCTGAGGCAGCTCATCCAGACCTGACTTACGAAGGAGCTTTCCAATCTTTGTGACACGTGGGTCGTCTTTTATTTTAAATACCGGGCCATCAGCCTCATTTTCGGCTTCAAGATCTTTTTTCAGCATATCTGCATTGGTGACCATGGTCCTGAATTTATAAAGATTGAACTTGCGGCCACGTAATCCAATACGGGCTTGTTTGTAGATTACGGGTCCTTTTGAAGTGAGTTTTATGGAGAGGGTAATGACAATAAGCAGCGGGGATAAAATAATTAAAAGGAGTTGGGAAATGATTATATCCATTAATTGTTTTAAAGCAGTAGCATACGATTTGTAAGGTACATTAATGAAAGTCAGGAACTTCTCATTTTCTATCTTTGTCTTAATTGCATTGGTCAGGTTTATCTTATCATCTGCATACCTGAGCCTGAATGTTACGCCAAGTTCCTCGCATGACCTTACTACATTCCTGACTTCAGAGGGATTGATTTTGCTTCTGAAATATAGCACTTCATCAATAATATCTACTTCCATAAGATCATTAAGTATGGCTAAATATTCATCAGGAAGAATGATTATATCTTTTTCATACGTTTCTTTAATTAGGTCAGATCCCGTAAATATAGCCATTAGCTTGTATCCCCATTCTTTACATGTAATGAGGCTGTCAATGAATGGAAGAGATAAATCGTCAGCGATCAGAGCAATATTTTTGTAGTTAAATCCTTTAGCTCTGTAATTCTTAAATATTTTGTATTCAATTGACCGGGCAAGGAACAGGGAGATGAATCCCAGGAAAGTGAATTCTATCAGAAAGAGCCTGGATATCCATGCCATTTTAAAAACGAAATAGACTATAAGAAGCAATAATCCTACAGCAACAGCAGACTGAAAATATTCAAACAACAGCACTCTGAACCTTTTGGTTCTGGGTATTTCGGTTACATTTATGAAGTATAATAACAGGAGCCAGAACGGCAATACTGCCAGATAAAGAATCAGAAACTTTGTTGTTGTAAAGAAGTAGGAATTTACCGTGTGGTAATTTATGTAATATGAGAGCTGGAAAGCACCGGTTACTGCAATAATATCAATTGAACCAAGTATAAGATTTAATAATCTCCATTTTTTTATAAAAGGGATTATTTTGGAGCTGAACGTATTATTAATGAGATACATATATAGAAAACTTCAGTATTAATTTTGCTGATTGTATGATAAAAAAACGTAAACTAAGATTTTTGACAGTTTTTAATTCCGGACAGGTTGAAGCCTTTGTGCACAAAAATAAGTGAACCCATTGATCTCAGTCTGGTCCAATACTTTGAATCCCCTGTCTTCGAAAAGTAAATTAACATTTCGCCGCGACATAAAATTATTCGTTCTGGAATCTATAATACTATATATGATGTTTAAAAATGGTAATTTCGAAACAATGCCATTTTCTAAATCCTCAGAACTATGTCCGGAGCGATCAATGGTTGAGTTGCTGTTAAATGTATAGACGTTTTCTTTCTGGTTGTCAATATAGCATCCGATGAAATAGCTTTTCGGAGGAAGAATGTTAAAAACCGAACGGATAAAACTCTTAATATCACTGATTTTATTAAGTTCTTTCAGGTTCACAACAGTTTTAACATCCCTCATTTCTTCAGAATCATAAAAATAATGGTGCATCGAAGAAAGTATAATAATATTCGGATCACTCGCAAGGCCCAATAATTCTATATAGCTGAATAAGCTCTTATGACCTTCGGCAGCTAAAATTTCCAATAAATTTCCTTTAGCTTTTAATTCAACCGGGGAATAATTATGGAAGTTGAGTGAATTAAGCTTCTGATTATTAGTTGCTTCGGATCCATATGTTGATGGACGGTTTCTCATAACGAGCTATAATCTTTAAAACTAAAATTAGGTATAAAGCAAATCCAAGTCAATAGGAGAAACCCTGTTGTATGAAAAACACATCATTTATAAATTTTCATTAGTCTATGAAAAAATGATGTATATCTAAGAAAATATTCCATTAATAAACAAAAAGATGCTAATAGTCAAAACAATGTAATATTTATTAATGATTTTAATAAAAGCGGTTTTTAATATCTATCCGGTAGGTGTAATATGCAGATATAAAATGATATACATGGGTCAATTTTGTTCAAATTAGTCGTTCCGCTGTCTCCTCTAATTTTGACAAATGGCGGATTTTCAAGGATAAAAATATTTTTCCTTGCCAGGGAGTAAGTTAGTCATTGATAAACAGTGTTTTGGCAAGAAATGTCAAATAAATCGCAAATGAAGAACCGGAGGAAAGCGGAGGACGATTCTTATCTTAATTTAATAATGAAAAATTTTAATATAATTACTGTTTAAAAAAATTACTAATTCCGGAACTTACAGACATTGATTTCAAACTATTCAGAGCATAGCACTCACGACACCTAATACTACAAACACGTTTAATCCCGAATTTTAACGTTATTTATATTAATATGCAAAAATAGTTGATAATATGCCATAAGTTTTTGATTAACATATTTTGAGTATAAAAAAATTAATAGAAATTTACACTGTAATTTAAGGTGGAGTTTATCTACTCCTAAAGAGCATCCGAAAATGGAAGAGTTAAAGAACTTATTGGTAGAACAGAGTTCAAAAACACCACATGTTGACCTTAATCAATTCAATGGAGAGCTTATTCTTTCGGGTAAATCAATTCCGGAAAATGCTGCCAAAATCTATGAACCTATACTAAATTGGGCAACGGAATATGTTAAGGATGCAAGACAAACTACCAATCTGAGGCTTAATTTGGAGTATTTTAATACTGCATCATCATTATGGCTGGCAAAAATAATTAAAACTCTTACCCGGATAAATGAACCTGATTATGTCTTGATCATACACCTTTACATTCCTTTGGAAGATTATGATGATATTGAAGAATTTGGGGATATAAAGGATTCTTTTGTCCCTATAACCGATATTTCTCAAGGTGCTTTAGTCAGTATTGGCATAAAGTTGTATGCTATTAACGATAACGGTGAAATAATTAAGGATACATTTGTATTTATCTAGCCTTGGCATTTCACGGGCTTTGGCATGCACATGAAAATTAATTTTAACATTCTCTTCTAATCCCGGATTTAATCATAATCATAATAGTAATAACACCATGCAATGTGTTAATATTATGACATTTATACAATTTTATTTATGATGCTTTATATAGGCATGAGCACTGGATAAAAAACCGGAAATGCAGAGCAAATCAGTTGAATCATTTTTTTTAATAGATCCCGTCGGGCTATAAAGTACTTGTATTTATCTAAATAATTCTGGATCAGTTGACCTCGTATCATTTATAAATGCTACGACAAAGGCCTGAGGGTAGCCCGATTGTCTGCTGATCTTTTGTAAATCTTTTGCAGAAGCAATAGTGCTGAATTCCCCGATGCAGGTACGGAACGCCTCTTTATAGTAATATTCGAAGGTGCTGTACTTCTTATTATTGATAGTTATTATATATGAGCCTTTAGACTTATTGTTTGAAAGAATCTGAACCCTGTATAACACAACATCCTTTTTCTCAGATACTATTGGTTTTGTTGATTGACCTTGTTCAACTTTCAGTTCCGTACTGACCTTTGTCTTCTGGTTCGCTGCAACTTCGTCTTTCTTTATTTTTGCCTTATTGGCATAAATAACTGCAGAATCAACGGCATGTGCAGCCAGAGTTTCAGATTGTCTTTTTTCAGGGAAACCTGAATCTGCGACCAATTGTGAAAATTTTGAATCAATATTACTTTTTATTCTAACCAGGTAAAGTTGAACATCCTGTTTCCCCGACTGATTTTTTACAGTATAGAATGCTGATTTTTCATCCGTCCGGTTCAACTTAAATGCTTCATCATCAAATTTGGTATTCAAGGGAGTTGAAAGATTTATTGGTTTTCCCCAGGTACCCTTATTAAATTTACACATAAAAACATCATAACCTCCATAGCCAGGTAACCCATCAGATGAGAAAAACAGGTTATTTTCTGAATCCAGATATGGAAAAAGCTCGTTGGATTTTGTGTTAATACCCTCGCCAAGATTCAGTGGGGTGGACCAACTGCCTGAGTTATTCCGTGTTATGAACAGATCCATACCACCAACAGAACCGGGACGATTTGAAGCAAAGATCATCATACTGCCGTCAGCTGATAAGGCAGGATGTGTGTAAGTTGACTGGTCAGAACAAATACTCAAAGGACTATCTTCTATAACCCAACCGCTAGGGGCCTCTTTTCCTGCAGAAAATTTTGCCCGGTATATTTTTTCAGGTCCATCGTTTTTTGAATATTTAGTAAAAAACATTGTATCAAAATTGCTGTTAAAACTTATAGCATCACAGGGAAACGGGAATGCTGAGGAAGGAGAAAATAAAACGTGATTTTCCAAAACTGAATCCCTTAAACCTGCATACCAGGCATCAATTTTTCCAAAAGAAAGGTGATCGGCCAGCATGTTTCCTTCAGATTTTGATGAAGAAAGAAATACGATTCCATCTTTATAAAATTGAACACCGGACGAGGGAGGAAGAATATTGAGGTTGAAAGAATCAACTTTTATATTGCGGCTGAAATAAGTAGTATATGTTTGTATTGAATTCACTTGATCCCGGCAGGTTTGTTTGCTCTTTTCATTTGGAGTTGATGCCTTCAGAATTACGTTCAAACAAAGAAATATTATTATTTCAGCTCTCATTATTACATAATTTATCTAAAAATTACCAGTGATTTAAACTGCGTATTTCTGATTTAATAACTGATAAATTTAAACCTAAAGATACTTCTATCAGAAGCGGGTTTTTATAAAAAGGTGAATCATTTGGAAATTCAAAATAAGCTCCAAAATGAAATTTGGGGTATCTGTACTGAAAGAAAAACGAAGTCTTCTCATAGTCATTAAAATATGTTCCAATAACAATATTGTCGGCGTATAGTTTTAATTCTGGTTTTATCATATCGGATACTTCCCCTGAAAATGAGTCGTCTGAATTACAAATTACTGAAGGTTCAAGCAAAACGTTGAGCGTCCTGGAAAGAACAATTTTATAACCAATCTGGAAAAATAGTTGCCTTGAAACAGGTATCGCATAAAGACCAAGGTTATCAGGATGTCCGGGATTGCCAAGCAGATTTGTAGCCGAAACCCCGGTAAAAAGATGGGTGCTATAATAATATACTCCGGCATCAAAGTTAGGAAATATGGTATTTTTAGCCGGTTTGTTTTGATCCGGCTCACCTGAATAATGATTTGAAACAGCCTTAGCAGAGATTCCGACAGATAAAAATGAAAGTGCATTCTTATCCAATTGAAAATGATAAGCTCCTGTAGCGATGATACCAATATTACGGTTTAAGCCGTTCTGGTCATTGAATATTGATCCACCCAAACCTATATTCTTAAATTCCCGAAAACCAGATGAAGAATAATAATTACGTTTTGATTTAATAAGCCTCAGATTTCCACTGACCATCTGGGAATAAGATTTATCATATTTACTCAGTAAAAGATCCACATCGAAAAAATCCTTGCTCCCGGCAATTGCCGGATTAAAGATAAACGGGTCGAAAACTCTGTACGATAGTGGATAAAACGGCATCTGTTGTCCGTTTGACGGGATGAAAGAAAAAGTAAAAATAAAAATGGACAGAACTTTTTTAATAACTGATATGTAAGGTTTCAGGTCCATAAATTCGAAATAAAAAGATGATAAAACCACTTAAGTTGATCATCATGAATTCAAAGTAAAAGAACGATTCCCGTTTAATTTTAAACTCTATCCCGAAAATTATTTCTGCACATCAGATAAGTCGCGTAGATCTCTCCTGTTTTACATTTTTTTGAAGTATAAATTTATGCCAAATATTAATTAACCGCAAATTACTTTCAGATATTTCCGGTTAACTATTAAAAAAATAGCAGACCAGTATTATTAATGAATGGGTTCATGATAGAATATCAGTACAACGGAGTGATTAAACAGAGAATTTTTCCTGTTTAATAAACACATGTTCAATCTCTTCCAGTGATTTACCCCTGGTTTCATGTAGATTTTTCAAAATGAACCAGAAACCGAATACAGAAATCATCCCATAAAGCCAGAAGGTACCTGAAGCATTAAGCAGCTTATTCAGAAGGGGGAATGTGTAAGTAAGCATGAAACATGCTGCCCATAAGGCAAATGTTGCAATTGACATTGCAACACCACGGATACGGTTTGGGAAAATTTCAGAAAGCACTACCCAGGTAACCGGGGCGAGTGACATTGCATAACAGGCTATCGCACTCACTACCATTATAAGCAATGGTAGTCCCTGAATATGAAAAAAGTACATTGTTCCGATAATTGCAAAGATGCCTGCCAGACCACCTGCCCCCAGAAGCATCAATGCTTTTCGTCCCAGTCTGTCGACAGTAAACATTCCGACAAAAGTGAAAATAAGATTAACACTTCCTGTTATTACAATATTAAATAGTATATCTGACACACCGTAACCGGCTTTGGTGAATATCTCCTGGGCATAATTAAAGATCACATTAATACCGCACCATTGCTGAAAGACAGCGAGAACTATTCCTAGAACCAGAATTTTAGTGATTCCCGGCTGCCTGAGAATCCTGAAGCCGGATGTATCTTCATCTGAACTAAGGGTTTCATTAATTGAAACCAATTCCGAATTTGCAAAATCTTGCCCTCCGATTTTAGTCAGGATCTTTAGTACCTTACTTTGACTGGCGCTATTTTTCGCCAGCCATCTCGGGCTTTCCGGCACAAGCCACATAAGTACAAAAAAGAAACAGGAGGGTACTGAACATGCATAAAACATCCATCGCCAGCCCATTTGCCCGTTCCATGAAGCCAGAATGTCATTAGTCGTTGCTCCTGGAGTGACAGGCCGGGCTATTCTCCAGTTAATGAGCTGCGCAGTAAGTATTCCGATAACAATGGTAAGCTGATTTATGGAGACAAATCGTCCCCTGACATTCCCCGGACTAACCTCAGCTATGTACATTGGTGACAGCGTAGAAGCAAGGCCAATTCCGATGCCACCCAAAATGCGAAAAAGCACAAAAACCAAAAGAGAATCAGCTGAACCGGTTCCCAGAGATGCTGCCACAAACAGACCTGCTGCCAGGATCAATAATTTTTTCCTGCCAAATCTGTCACTGAGCCATCCTGAGATTACCGCTCCGCTAAGACAACCGATCAGTGCACAACTCATTGCCCACCCCTGTAAAAAAGCATTGTCAGTAATACCGAAAAATGGCTCGTAAAAAGGTTTAGCTCCTCCGATTACAACATAATCATACCCGAAAAGGAGTCCACCCATTGCGGATATAATCGAAATGCTTAACAGATAATTCCAGTTATATTTATTTTCTTTCATCACATCAAAGTTCTTTCAGTGCTTCAAGCATTGCTATAACATTTTCAAATGGGACATTAGCCTGGATATTATGGACAGTATTAAAGACAAAACCACCGTTATTATTAAGAATCTGGCACTGCGATTTAACCTGATCTTTAACCTGGGCAGGTGTTCCAAACGCAAAAGCCCCCTGTGTATCTACGCCTCCACCCCAAAATACCAGTTTGTCTCCATATTTTTTCTTTAATTGCTTAGTATCCATACCTGATGCATTTATCTGAACAGGATTAATAATGTCAAATCCCGATTCGATGAAGTGTGACATGAATGGTTCAACAGCACCGCATGAATGCTTAAATGTTTTCCAGTTTGTATTAAGGTGAATCCAGTCATTTACCTTTTTATAGTAAGGCATATATACCCTGTCAAAAGTTTCCGGTGAACAGAAAGTGGAATTCTGAGTGCCAAAATCTGTGCCGCAGGTAAAGACAACATCAACTTTATTTCCTGTGATGTTATGTAATTGCTTCAGGTTCTCTATTGCAATATCTGTCTGCCTGTCAAATATTTCTTTAACAAAGTCCTCCCTTATCAGTGTTGAAATGTACCATTCTTCAATACCACGTATTCCTTTAGGATTCTTTAATTGGATAGCAGGAACGAGGGCAATATCACCCAGGGCTGTCCCTCCGAATGAAGCAACTACAGCTCTGGATTTATCTTCCGGCGAATTGATCTGATCTTTCCAGTATTTAAGTTCCGTTTCTGTAATTATACTAAACTCCTCCAGGTTATCCTCCAACCTGAGAGTCGAATCATCTATGGGTTGCTGTCTGTCAAGGGCATCAAAAAAATAACCCGATTTTGGCATCATTCCACTAGGTGGCACCGAAGTATCTCCTTCAGGATACATCAGAATATCACCATTGCTGTTAAGAGTATAGTTAAAATTGCCAGGCAGTAATACCTCCTGGCCCCAGAGTGTTTTGTGGACTTTCCAGTTTTCGTTCATAACCCCAAACATATTTTTTGGAGAAAAGAGACCTGTTACGTCTATTTCCATCGCGTTTAACAACTCAGAGTCAATCTCTCCCAGCATCTGGTAAGGTTCTGTTACCTTCACGGGCTTTTTCTCTAACCCGTAGTATTCACGCAGTTTTTCAACTATCAGAACATGGATACCGGTAACCGATGTTGATCCAAAATCCACCACAACTTTATCTGGCTGACGATGATTTATCGTATTGATGAAATTTTGTTTTGATGAGGTTGACATATCTTAAAAGTTTTAATTTAATGAATAAATTATTTTTAATCAAAAATTAAACTCAATGAAGGCAGGTGATCATGTACGTTAAAATATGGATAAATTTTTGATATATAATTAATTTTTATTGAAATTATGAGCTATGAAATTAAGGTGCAATGTTCGAAGATATATGGGAGGGGTGATGATAAGGAATTCAGAGAATAAGAGTCACCCGCAGCCAGGATAAGCTTTAGCGAAGAATAACTGATAAAAAAAGAGAGCCCTCCAAAGTTAAAGCTTCGGAGGGCGAAGGTGGAGCTGCGGGGAGTCGAACCCCGGTCCATACACGGAAGCCATATGCTTTCTACATGCTTATTTCTGCTTGATTGTCGGGACCTGTCAGCTGCAGAACAACCTAACATGTCCTTAGTTCCTGTTTGTTTCGCCCTCCGATCGGAACAATCTTCAGACTAGCCCCGGATTGCGTGCGCCTCCATATCGGGTTGGATCAGGGCTTGACCGCCCGGGAAGCGTCTCGTCCAGACACATGTGCCTGGAAAATCCTGCCGAAGCAGGAAAGCTTAAGTTACTGTTATTCGCTTAAGCAGCGAGAGCGTAATTAGATTCGCCTTTTGTTGTTTTGTGACACTGTTTAAGTGACGCGCCACCACACACTGCATGCTTACATACCACCCCTCATGCTGTCAAAACCAAATCAGCCCCGGAGTCAGCTGCAAATTTACAAATTTTGTGCCTAACATGATTTAAGTTGCGGGAAATTATTGCTTTATTGATTACATTTGAATAAAAAGGCAGCAGCAAAGGCGTAAAGACGTCAGGGCGTTGAGGCATTAGGCGTAAGGTGGGGAATCGCAATTACGAGATTGCTTCGTCCCGCCGATGCGGGACTCGCAATGACGGTGGTATAAAAGGATTCATTCATGTGTCCAGCAACCAGCAACCAGTAACCAGTAACCAGTAACCAGTAACCAGTAACCAGCAACCAGTTAATGTATAATGTATTATAGGCAATTGGCGATGGGCAGAACGCCGCGTACCGCGTACCGCGTACCGCGTTTCACCAACCAGATTTAACTAAATAATTTCCCGCTTATGGAAAAAACACTGAAAGTCGGGATCCTCCGCGAAACAAAGAATCCGCCAGACCGGAGAGTGCCGCTTACCCCTCCTCAGATTATAGCTCTTGAGGAACTCTATCCCTTCGTGGAATTCTTTGTTCAGCCTAGCGATTACAGATGCTATTCTAATGAAGAATACGAGTATCTGAATATTCCGCTTACAGAAGATCTTTCTGACTGCGACATCCTGATGGGAGTGAAGGAGGTCGACCGCAGAACCTTTATCGAGGGTAAAACTTATATGTTCTTTGCCCATGTCGCTAAAAAACAGGAACAAAACAGGGAGATGTTCAGAGATATGGCTGCCAGGGGTATTTCTCTTATTGATTATGAATACCTTACAAACGACAAGGGTGAACGGGTAGTGGCATTCGGACGTTGGGCAGGTATCGTCGGTGCATATAATGCTTTGAGGGCAAGGGGGATCAGGACAAACCGGTTCAAACTTAAACCTGCCTGTCAGTGCCGCGATCTTGATGAAATGTGGGCCGGACTCCGACTTATCGAACTTAAGCCGGGCCTGAAAATACTGGTTACGGGTAACGGACGGGTGGCCAACGGAGCAATGGAAACCCTCAATGTCTGTAACCTTGTGCAGGTTTCACCCGGGGATTTCCTGAACCGCGAATTTGATGTGCCGGTTGTTTGCCAGATCGGCCCCGAACACTACGTGCGGCATAAGGACAACCGTTCGTACAATTACAGGCATTTCCTGAGTCACCCGTCAGAATATGTTTCATCATTCCTCCCCTTTACGAAAGTTACGGATATCCTTATTACCGGCCATTTCTGGGATCCGCGGTCTCCTGCATTCTTTACCCGGGACGATATGAAACAGAGTGACTTCAGGCTTAGCATCATTGCTGATATCAGCTGTGACATTAACGGCCCGGTGCCTTCAACCCTGAGAGCCACAACTATCTCCGACCCTTTTTATGGATATAATCCTTTCCTTGAAAAGGAGGAACCGGCATTTACCAGACCAACAAACATTACCGTGATGTCAATAGATAACCTGCCGGGCGAACTTCCCCGTGATGCATCCCACGATTTCGGCGTGCAGCTGATGAGGAATACCCTGCACGACCTTTTTACAAGCACCGGCAGTCCTATGATCAACCGGGCCACTGTTTTGCAGGAAGGAAAATTAACGCCTGAGTTTGATTACCTGAAAGATTACCTTAATTTTGAGAGCTAAGAAAAAAAATCAGATGCAGTAAAGGCAAACCACCAAAAAATTATCATATTGCCTGAAGGGTAATGAAACTGATTTTATATTTTTACCTATTATTTTTTCTTGATGAAGATCACCTTTCTCGGGCCAGCACATCCATACAGGGGAGGCATAGCCACTTTCAACGAAAGGCTTGCACGTCAGTTTATCTCGGAATGCAAGGATGTGGATATACGGACCTTTTCCCTGCAGTATCCTGCATTATTCTTTCCGGGAAAAACTCAATATACCGACAGTCCCCCGCCCGGTGACCTGAGGATCAAGCGGGAAATAAACACAATAAATCCGGTTAACTGGCTGAGGATTGGTAACAAACTAAAAAAGGAGAAGCCCGACATTCTTCTTATCAGATACTGGACTCCATTCCTGGCTCCCTGCCTTGGAACCGTGGCACGAATAGTCAGATCAAATAAATACACTGTCGTCATATCACTGGTGGATAATGCCATTCCTCATGAAAAACACTCTGGGGACAGACTTCTGACTAAATACTTTATGAACAG
>JAJFVL010000059.1 GCA_021371855.1 Bacteroidales bacterium
TCCTGTTATTCCATCATATATCAGTTCTGTAATCGAAAATGCCACACCTTCATTACTGACATTGACATATAACCTGACTCTTGCAAATATTGTACCTGCTGCTTCAGCTTTCACAGTTCTGGTAAATAATGTTGCCAGAACAGTCACCGGAATATCCGTTTCCGGAACAAAGGTCCGGTTAACACTTTCAAGTCCGGTAGTTAATGGCGATGTTGTGACTGTAGCATATACCAAACCTGCCAGTAATCCATTACAAACTTCTGCAGGAGGGCAGGCAGCAAGTATCACTGCTCAACCTGTAACAAATAACGTAAGTTCTGTTATTCCAGTATATGTCAGTTCCGTAATTGAAAATGCTACTCCTTCATTACTGGAAATGACTTATAACATGACTCTGGTTAACATGGTCCCTACTGCTTCCTCCTTCTCTGTCAGTGTTAATTCAATAGCCAGAACTGTTAACACGGTCACTGTTTCAGGAACCAGGGTTCAGCTGACTCTTGCAAGCCCTGTCGTTTATGGCGATGTTGTGACCGTATCTTATACCAAACCTTCCGTTAATCCGTTGCAGACAGCATCAGGAGGAATGGCTGCAACTATCAGCGCCAGGACTGTTTCCAATAAAACTATTAATATTGCTCCAACTGCAGTAATAACTTCCCCGATTAACAACAGTGTGTTCACAGCTTTGACAAATATTACTATTACTGCCAATGCTATAGATGCTGATGGTTCTGTAACTTTAGTTGAATTCTACAGTGGCAGCACCAAACTTGGATCAAAGTCTTCAGCTCCTTACTCGTTTGCATGGAATAATGTGGCAGCTGGTACTTATTCTTTAACAGTTATTGCAATAGATAATTTTAATGCGAAAACCAGATCATCTGCAATAACTGTTACTGTAAATAATGCAACACCTGCTAAAAATAACCCTCCTGTTGTCACAATTTCCAATCCGCGAAAAGGCAATAAATATAAAAAACATACTAATGTTGATATTGATGTGGTTGCCACTGATACGGATGGCAGCATAAGTAAGGTTGAATTGTACAATGGCTCTGATAAGCTTGTCGAGTTAACATCAGCTCCCTATTCATATACCTGGAAAGATGTAGATAAAGGTAACTATGAGATAAAAGCAATTGCAATTGACAATTTAAATGCAGCCACTACTTCGTCTCCGGTTGATTTTATAGTGGACGATGTTGTCATAAATGATGCTAACGTGGAAATTCTGAATCTTTATCCAAATCCAAATAATGGTCAATTTTCTATTGAGTTTCTCAATCAACTGCAAAATGAAAAGTGTGAAATAATAATTACCGATCTGACAGGAAAACAGGTTTATCATGGCTCCTTACTAAAAGAAGAGACTTTAAAGCAATTTGATTTCTCTTATTTTAAGTCGGGTATTTATATAATAATGATTATCGACAACGAAATATTAGTGACGAAAAAATTTATTAAAAAGTAACCAATAACCCTGCTTTTTCGCCAACTGGTAGATTCGGATGATAAAAAAACGCAAAGAGCGCAGAGTTAATACTCAGCGCTCTTTGAATAATCCCGATTAATCGGGATCGAGTTCTTAGCGGTCAGTGGTATGTGTTTTTAAAAATCTATCCTGCTAAGACGCAAGTAATCTGATCGTTAAAAAGCCTTTATTGCGCGAATATTACCCAGTCCCGTCTTTGCACCAATGTAGGCTCTGCCTTCACCAAAGTAAAAGGAAGTTGCCTGGTTTAAATCAACTTCAGTACTCGACCAATAATCCGTGAAAAGCAACAGAGTTCCTGTAACACCACCTGCTATTGCTTTATTCACATAATAGCGATTATTATACAATATATTAAGTTCATCAATAGAAGGCATGTACCAACCTGCACCCAGACTTATGCAATAAGCTGCTGCCGGACTATCAGTCATTGAAGTTGTATTGGATGCACCATTCCAGGTACTAGTAGCCCCTGTCGATACGGCAGCGTTTTGCCAGGCTAATGATGCCATCCCCGATTCTCCCTTATTTACAATTAAACCATGCTGTACTCCATCGCTTGTTTTATAGATATGGAAGATAATGCCTCCATCGAATTCTTCTCCAAGGTAGTGTGAATTTGATGTTACAAGTGCATTTATATTACCATTTAGTTTCTGAATTGCCTGAAGGATATTGTCGCTAGCGGCTACTGTTCCTGCACCACTTGTATATCCGGTTAATAATTTCCCTAAAACAGCAGCGTTTGAAACAGTGGTTGCATTTCCTACAGAGGTAACTTCACCTGTCAGATTTGCATTGGTAACTACAGTTGTCACATTACCAACACTTGTTACCATACCTGTCAGGTTCGCATTAGTTGCATTGTTACCATTTAGCTTCTGAATTGCTTGTAAGATATTGTCGGAAGCGGTTATTGTCCCTGCTCCACTTACATATCCCGTTAATACTTTCCCTAAAACTGCAGCGTTTCCAACAATCGTTGCTCCTTGTGTTCCTGTAACTTCACCAGCGAGACTACCTGTAAAAGAAGCTGCTGAACCTGTGGTATTCTGATTTAGTGTAGGAAAGTTCGTTAGTAATGCTGCACTACCGTTGGGAGCCAGGTAATCTGTTCCTGCTACTGCAATGGAAGGAATACCGGTTCCTGTTGTGTTTTTCAAAATACCTGTTGTCAAACCTGCCAAAGAAGTGCCATTTATTCTTGATACAGTCAGCGCTGTAGCACCTGTTGCATCTCCAGTATGAGTAGCATTGGTGACTAATCCGCTATATAAAGTGTTGATTGCATTGTCACCGGAGTTTACACCGGTAGTATTACCAAGCACTGTCAGTTGTGCATCTGTTACATAATTCTTGTTGGCCGAAGCAGCAATATCAGCAGTTGTTGCGTCTGCTCCGGCAGTAACCAATCCTTTGGTATCGTATGTAATTTTTGTTCTGGTTGCTCCTGTTATAGCGGGATTACTTGCTACTCCGCCCAAACCTGCTAATGTCTGGTCGCCTGTATTACTGCCCGAAAGTGTTGTTATTCCTAATTTGGTTCTAATGGTTGCACCGGTTTCATCGCCTGTATTTGTTCCCGTGATTGCAGCTAGTTTGGTTGCATCAGCAGCCGGATAGCTGTTTTTTGCTGTATTAGCTACAACCGCGGGAGTAGCTGCCACACTTGTCGCAAAGTCACTAACCTGAGAAGAGGTAATGTTAATTCCCGTACTTTTATTCCATGCTGAATAAACCGGGTCGGTTTCTGTATAACCTGCAGCAGTTTTTGCATATAAGGCAAAAGGTACACTTAACAACTGGCTGGTACCAGTAATAGTATATGTTGTCAGAGGTGGAGCAGTAGCTGTTTCAGTTTTAATGAAATAAGGTCCGGCCGACCAGTCAATGCCTGTAAAAGTACCTGAAACAGGAGTTCCTCCTCCAATTTCAATAGTTACTAATCCGTTTGCATTAGTTGTTGGTGTTTGGGTTTCCACATAAACTGCAGTGCCACTTTCTGATCCCTGCAAAATACTTATTCTCATACCCACTGAAGTTGAATTAACCAAAGCATTGCTGCTATTCCGGATGACTGCCTGGTAACTCATTTTTTGAGGTGTCTGAGGTGCCTGAGCAACCAGGGTCATAGTTATTAATACAAAACAAAAGAGTGCGTAGATTTTTTTCATGACTACTTAGTATTTAATGATCTTAAATATTTTTATTACTCTATTATTGTCAATTACTTTTAGAAAATAAGTTGAAGGTAAGAGAGTCCGCATAGAAATGGTTGTCTCGTTACCCTGAACTTTGTCTTTATCTAAAAGTCTTCCGTTGCCATCGTAGAGATAATAATTGAGATTCTCTACGTCGTAGGTCCCTGTTTTAAGTATCACGTAGTCTTTTGCAGGATTCGGGTAAACCACAAATTCAAGTGAAATAACTTTGGCTTCCTCAATTGCAGTAACTACGGATATTTCAAATGGTTGTTGGACTCCCTGAGCTTCTGTACCATTTGTTCCGGTGTTCGTGTTATAAACAACCTGTCCAATAGTATAGCTCACAGAGCCTCCTGTTCCAGAACCATTTCCGCCTGAGGCAGGTATGGCTTCTTGTGCATGTAATCCTGATAGTCCCAGACCTAACAAGAGTACTACACTTAGTTCTAATTTTTTGTGTCGCATGTCTTTCTCTCTTATTCGATTTTTGTTTAAAATAATGAAGAAAACCTTAAAATTTTATGTCGTATGGCATTTCAAAAAAGAAATAAAAGATATAAATTAGTTTTTGAAAAACCTAATTTCAACAGTATTTTAAGTTGTTAAAAATTATAAACGAGAAAAAATTCCCCTTTTTATTTATCCTGAATAAATCCTCTTAGGCCTAGTTTCAAAAGGGATTAATTTGTTTTTATTTAAGAAACATCATGAATAATTCTGGTAAAGCCTAAAAGCAAAAATTAACAATAGATTTATATTATCCAGTATATCAGTGCTATAACAGTTCCCCATAATCCGTCACACTGCATTCGATATTTGCAAGCCACTCTTTGATCAATGGAGCCTCAACAGACTTTGTTTTAAATGGTGTGAGCTCAAACTTTTTGAATTTATCTGTCCTCTGACATTATCACTCATCAGCTAATGAAAAGCCTCTTACTTGTATATTCAGGATCGCATGTCACATTTACCTTTAATTTACGTAAACCTGCCTCATCGCCTGGAGTAGGAATATGAGTAATATGCACTTCGCAACCATGCAGACTATTCAGTTTTTCCAACGCCATTTTCGCTGCCGGATTGGATAAAGCACTTATGGCGAGCACAATTAATATTTCTTCCACATCGAGACTTATCATTTTGCCGTTCAGTATATCTCTTTTCAGATAAGTCACTGAATTAATTATGCTTTCAGGTAACAGATACATATCATCGGGCAGTCCTGCAAGATGTTTGACGGCATTTAAAATCAGACTTGAAGTTGCATGCATCAGGGGAGAGTTTTTACCCATAATAATAGATCCATCATGCAATTCAATAGCAGCTCCGCAGAATACACCTGCATTGCCTTTCCCGAGCCTTTCAGCTTCTTTTGCAGCTTCTCTTGCAGGCAATACCACTCTCCGGTCTTCAACTTTTGCATCAATTCTTTCCATAATATCCATTGCCCGGTTAAGGGTATCCTTATCGGAAAGACCCATGGTATATTCATAAGCACACCTGAAATATCTCCTGATAATCTCCTGATGAGATGCTTTCTCTATTATGTCGTCATTTACTATGCCTGCACTTGCACGATTTACTCCCATGTCGGTGGGAGACTGATACATAGATTCACCACCTGTTATTTTTTCGAGGATCCTTTTCAGCAGATTGAAAGCCTCTATGTCACGGTTATAGTTTACAACCTTTATATTATATGCGTTCAGATGGTGTTCGTCAATAAGGACTTTGTCATTAAGATCGACTGTGGCAGCTTCGTAGGCAATATTCACTTTATGGTCGAGAGGCAGGTCCCAGATAGGAAATGTCTCAAACTTAGCATATCCGGCCTTGACTCCATTTTTATATTCATGGTACAGGTTGCACAGGCATGTGGCAAGCTTGCCGCTGCCTGGCCCTGGTGCTGTAACAACTACAATGGGTTTTGTGGTCTTTATATATTCGTTTATTCCATATCCCTGATCGCTTACAATCAGGTCAACATCAGTAGGATATCCTTTTGTTGGGTAATGCAGGTACACCTTTATCCCCCTTAACTCAAGCTTGTTCTTGAAAGCTTTTGCCTGTGGCTGATTCTGATATCGGGTAATGACCACTGCTGTGATTTCTACTCCCCCTTCCCTGAAATCATCAATTGTTTTTAATGAATCGATATCGTAAGTGATCCCAAAATCAGCCCTGATTTTTTTTCTTTCAATGTCGCCTGCATTAATGCACATTATCACATCGATTTTATCTTTCAACATCTGCAAAAGCCGCATCTTGACATTCGGATCAAATCCCGGCAATACTCTGGCAGCATGCATATCAAATAAAATCTTACCTCCAAACTCCAGGTAAAGCTTATTGTTAAACCTGTTCACCCTTTCAAGAATTGCAGTTGTCTGCTCCTGAAGGTATCTCTCATTATCAAATCCGATGTGATTTTTATCTATCATTTAACTCATTGAGAATATAATAATCCGTATTACTATCAAGCCTCAATATTAATAAAATTTTAAGCTAATGATATTTCGGGTGATATAATAAAAAAATAAGTATGGATTCCGAAATTAGGTCAAATACCTATTTAACAATGCCTGTATCATAACTTGATATGATGACAAAATCTCATGGATTTCATTCTCTGCACCCGGAGAGATATTTTTATTCCATGCCATTATTTTTAATAATTTAAAATACTACCCTGTAATGCGCTGGAAAATTACTATCTTAATGTTCCGTTCAAATTGCAGTAGGGAAAGTGAACGTCTTCATTTGGGCTTAATTTTCCGGAAAGTATTTAATTTTATTCCGATGGTCAGGCAGAATTAATTTGTACTCAGGATACAAGTATAAAAAACCCGCCAAAGTTTTTCTATGGCGGGCTATTTCTTACTTCTCTGTGTCAGGCCATGGTACTCGTCCTGACTTATAGTAATTTATTCCCATTGCCTTGAACCTTTCACCTTGTTCCCCAAGTCTCACTTTGTACTCATCCCATTTTCTCATTGAAGCTGGGGTCCACCCGATCTCTGCGTAGCCCGGAAGACGTGGAAAAACCATATATTCCATATCTTCCATATTACTAATGGTCTCTGTCCATAATGGCGCTTCAACACCTAAAACATTTTCTTTCCCTATCCCCGGGACAAGTGTTGCCGGATCCCAGATATATGCAGTATCCACTTCGATATAACCAGCCCAATGCTGTCCTAATGTCGTCGTTGAATCATATTTCATGTCGAGGTAAGCTTTTGCTCCGGGAGATACGACAAGTTTTATACCCTGGTTCACTGCTCTTTTAGCATTTTCAGCATTCGACCAATACTGTGCCACAGAATTTGCTTTCAAACTTGACAGAGATATTTCATCCCAGCCAATTACTTGTTTCCCGTGTGCAATTACAATATCCTGAACTTTACTGACAAACGGAATATAATCCTCTTTTTTAGTCACATGCGATTCATCTCCCCCTATATGGATATAAGGACCTGGAGTCATTCCTGCTAACTCCCGTACCACATCGTCAACAAATTTATAGGTGATCTCTTTGTTCGTACACAATGTGCTGAATCCGACTTTTATTCCCGTATACAACTCCGTTGCCTTTCCATTGCAATTCAGCTCTGCATAAGATGCAAGTGCCGCATTTGTATGTCCGGGCATATCAATTTCAGGTATTATTGTTATATATCGTTTTTCAGCGTAATTAACTATTTCACTATATTGTTCCTGAGTATAATAACCACCGTTGCCCCCTCCTACCTGGGTGCTTCCGCCACGTTCAGCAAGGTTGGGCCACGATTTGATCTCTATCCTCCATCCCTGATCATCAGCAAGATGCAGGTGCAGTACATTCATTTTATAGCATGCCATGAAATCAATAAAACGCTTTACATCATTCACACTAAAAAAATGACGTGCTACATCAAGCATTGCTCCCCTGTAAGAATATAACGGATAATCTGTAACCGTTCCGGTCGCAATTTCCCATGATCTTTCGGTTTTTGAATTTTTTTCAATGTCAGAAGGCAGTATCTGTCTGATTGTCTGAATACCCCTGAATAATCCCTCCGGAGTGTTGGCTGCCAGTTTCACCAGATTTTTTGTGATTGTCAGTTCATAACCTTCATTGCCAAGATTTGCATTGGAGGTGGGCATAGTAAGGTAAATATTGCCTGGTTCAGGGTCATTAACAGTCGATTTAACTTCAATATCAAAACCGGTAGATGGTTTCAGTATGTCTGCCAGACATTGGCCAACCTGCAACAATTCAGGTGATTCACTTTTAATATAAATGTCTGCGTTTTCTTTTAATAGAAATCTATCTCCGGTAGTAATTATTGAAACAGGCCTAGGTATAATACTTTCTTTTGAAAGGTCTGACGGGGTTGTTGTTGTACAGGACATCTGGATCATCGTCATGAAAATCATAACAAACGCTGATACTGAGGTATTTTTTCTTCTGTAAATCATAATTAATTTTTTTTGCTGGTTAGAAAATTACTTTTTTGTCGGGTTCTGTGCTTTTGAGAAAAATTCTTCCTGAAGCCTCTCATTTCTGAAAAAGATTTAAGCCCCTTCAAATTTATAACAAATACAGAACATTAAACACAAACATCTGACTGTAAAATTTTCCATTTTCATTGTTTATCTTTGTCATTGTCACACCGGAAACCGAATTTTTATCAGAAGAGTCCTGAAGAAACCGAGTATGCAAAAAAGTAAATTTTCACTTAATCCTGTCCGCCTTTTCAAAGACCTGAAAAGAAAAGATCATGTCCATGTATTCGGGGCCATGGATATTCTCAAGTATATCGGACCCGGGCTGCTTGTAACTGTGGGTTTTACTGATCCCGGTAATTGGGCAGCAAATATTGCTGCCGGTTCAGACTACGGGTATACACTTTTATGGATCATAACATTATCGACCCTGATGCTGATTGTTTTGCAGCATAATGTAGCTCATCTTGGTATCGTCACCGGCTATTGCCTTGCTGAAGCCGCAACGAAATATATCACACCGAAGATTTCAAAATCCATTCTGTCCTTTGCAGTTCTGGCATCAGTCGCTACCTCCCTTGCCGAGATTCTTGGCGGTGCCATTGCCCTTCAAATGCTTTTTAATATCCCTGTTAAGATTGGTGCAGTATTTGTAACAATTTTTGTGATCATAATGCTTTTCAGCAACTCCTATAAAAAAATGGAGAAATGGATAATCGGATTTGTATCGATAATCGGTCTTTCATTTTTATATGAACTGTTTCTGGTTGATGTTAACTGGACCAAAGCAGGTATTTCCTGGATAAAACCTTCCATACCGGAAGGATCAATGCTTCTTATTATGAGTGTGCTTGGAGCTGTTGTAATGCCACATAATCTTTTTCTTCATTCCGAAATTATACAAAGCCGCCGATGGCATCTTGAAGATGAAAAGATCATCAACAGACAATTGAAATTTGAATTTACCGATACTTTGCTTTCCATGGTTGTCGGATGGGCGATCAACAGCGCAATCATAATCATGGCTGCTGCAACATTCTTCAATAATCATATTAAAGTCGAAGATCTGCAACAGTCTAAAAGCCTGCTGGAACCTTTGCTTGGAACAAATGCCGGCAATATATTTGCAATGGGGCTTCTATTTTCCGGAGTTGCCTCTTCAATAACTTCAGCTATGGCTGGCGGATCAATTTTCTCAGGCATGTTCATGGAACCATATAATATCAGAGATAATCACTCCCGTATCGGAATTCTTATTTCACTTATCGGAGGTTTATTAGTAGTCTTCTTCGTCGGCGATCCTTTTAAAGGACTTATCCTTTCGCAGGCATTTTTAAGTATTCAGCTCCCTTTTACTGTTTCAATCCAGATTTATCTTACCTCATCTAAAAAAGTGATGGGGAAATATGCTAACGGCCGTTTTCTCACCACTGTTTTATTGGTTATTGCTGCTGTTATTACTTTTCTTAATATTAAATTGCTTGCAACTCTTTTTATCAGTTAACCAGACTTAAAATTTATAATAATGTTGAAGAAAAAATACAAAACCGGTCTTGTGTTAAGTGGCGGTGGAGCAAGGGGGTTCGCACATCTTGGCCTTATACAGGCTTTGAATGAAGCCGGTATCTATCCCGATGTAATATCCGGGACCAGTGCCGGAGCGCTTGCAGGAGTCCTGTATGCCGACGGGTACACTCCAAAAGAGATATTGAAATTGATGAATCACAGCAGCAGACTTGACTTTATTCGTCCCACTATGCCCAGGGAAGGCCTGTTACAAATTGGCGGAATAATTAAAATACTAAAAAGCTCTCTGCGTGCAAAAAAATTTGAAGAACTGAAACTCCCACTTTATGTAACAGCAACAGATCTTAATAACGGGAAAGCCGTATATTTTTCAAAGGGTGAACTGATTGACCCTGTAATTGCATCGTCGAGCATACCTGTGTTATTCCAGCCTGTAATTATAAATAATATTTGTTATGTCGACGGTGGAGTTCTTGATAATCTTCCGGTAAAGCCGATTGAAAATAAATGCAGATATCTCATTGGTTCTTTCGTGAATCCGATAGGTCATGCGGAAAAAATCTCCGGACTTATTACTATCGCCGAAAGGACCTTTAATCTCAATATGTCAAAGGAGGTTTTGGAAAAAGCAGGTAAATTTGACATGCTTGTTGCTCCTCCTGATCTAATTAATTATGGAGTTCTCGATCCTGAAAAAGCCGAAGAGATATTTCAGCTTGGTTATAAAGCCACAAAGGAAAAGCTGAAAGAAATTGATGTTGAAAAGCTTTTACCTGACTGAAAACTCAGATAGCCGAAGTATTTTCATTCTGCTGTTGAAAGTCAACGGAGTTTGCTGTTTAGATCTTATATTAAGATTTTATTACTTAACTGCAGACTCTGATTAAATGATAAATGTTCTCCTTCATCAACCACAAGTATTGTAAACATTAAGTAATCATAATTTTATATAATTAGATAAAAATTCATAATTTTATAAATTATCAATTCTATTCAGAGAATGGGATTATCTCAAACCATCGATTATCTGTCACTCTGGAATAAATTTATCAAAGATGGCAACCAAACGGCGCTTTCCATCATTTACATGGATTACTATGATGTTTTGTTTAATTATGGATCAAAGTATACAAAAGATACACAGATAATTGAGGATTCTATTCAAAATATTTTCAGCAATTTTTTAAAAGTCAGAAAAAACCTTGGAGAGGTTCATAATCTGTCGGGTTATATACTGATTTCATTCCGGCGACAATTATTCCTTGATATAAAAAACCATAAAAAGCTTTTTTTGCCTGAAAATCTATCTGATGATCACTTCAATTATTTTGCTGATCAGGAACAGGATATTACTGATAGAGAAGAAAATGATCGGATAAATATGATAGTCAAACGATGTATAAGAAATCTCACTCCAAAACAGCAGGAGATCATCTACCTTCATTTTGAATGTGAATTATCTTACGAAGATCTTTCGGGTATGTTTGATATTACAGTGGAATCGTGTTATAAAACAGTTTATCGCTCTATAAAATTAATCAGGGAAGAAGCTGAAAAAATTCTTTTCAGGGTAAGAAATAATTAATATAAGGTCATTTCTGATACACTTAAGCGTCAAATAATCTAAAATTCAACTAATTAATTTTTGTTCCTGGAAAAAATGATTGAATCCGGATAAAAAAACCAATTTTTTTGTCCGGATTTTAAATAATTTCTCTCTATAGTATTACATAATTTAAATTTTACTGAATTTATGGATATTGAACTTTTTAGAAATTACCGTATCGAAGATTTTGTTCTTGATGAAAACTTTCGAAAACTGGCAAAAGGGGGAGAAAAGTCAGATTACTTTTTGAAAGAGTTATCAGAAAAAATTCCTGAAAAAAGAGATGAAATAACTTTAGCTGTTAAAATAATTAACGAGCTGCATACCAGTAGTATTCAACATAATCATGACCGTAAATCAGCATTATGGAATGATTTGATATTGAAACAAAAACACGCCAGAAGGTTTAATATATTACGTTATGCTGCAACTATCCTTTTATTAGTTGGAATCGGCTGTGCCTCAATATTGTGCATTTTTAAGATGGCTGCTCCTGAAAAGAATATCGCATCCGATGAGGTCTCTCTTGATGATGCCGCACTGGTTTTGGCTGACGGAAAGCAAATCTCTATAAATAGTGAACAATCAATAATCCAATACACATCCAACGGTAAAAATATTTCGGTTAACGATACTGTTTTTATGGAGCAATCTATTACAGATGATGCAGTTAACCAGATGATAACTCCTTATGGCAAACGTTCCGGCATCTTGCTTTCAGATGGAACAAAAGTGTGGCTTAATTCTGGTTCCAGAATGATTTATCCCCCGGTATTTAAAGGAAAAATCCGGGAAGTATATCTTGAAGGAGAAGGTTATTTTGAAGTCGCTGAAAATTCCGGGAAACCTTTCTTTGTAAAAACCAGTGCCTTTACTGTCAAAGTTATCGGTACCAAATTCGATGTGCTTGCCCGTAAACAACTCAGCGAATTCGGTGCTATTCTTTTAAAAGGTAAAATTACTCTTATGGCAACCAGCCAGTCACATTCCAAAGAAGTGACACTTTCCCCTGACCAAAAAGCCTCATTCTCAGATAAACAACATAATTTCATGATAACAGAAGTGGAAAACATAGAAAATTATATTGCATGGAAGGATGGATATCTCATGTTTAATAATGAAGATATTTCGAGTGTATTAAAGAGAGTATCCCAATATTACAACATCTCTATCGACTTCCGTTTTAAGAATGACATTGTAAAAATAAGCGGAAAACTTGACCTGAAAGATGATCATAAACGGGTGCTTGACGGATTGAGTATTATTTCAAAAACTAAATATTCAAAAGAAGGGAACAAATATTTGTTTTATAATTAGATATTAAATGATAATCAAAAACCGGTTAACGCTCGTAACATTAACCGGCTGTATTAAACAATGCCGAAACATGTTTAACTAACACATTTCAAATGTATGAAAAAAAACCTTAATGCCTGTTCTTTATGTAGAAGAAAGAAATTCAAATTTATTCTACTTACTATGAAACTAATGACTATTTTGGTTTTTGCAGGAACGATGGGATTATATGCACATTCCTATTCGCAGGTAACTAAAATAGATCTTAATCTGAGGGATTCTTCCTCTCTGGCCGATATTCTCCAATCCATAGAGAATAACAGCGAGTTTATCTTTGTATATGATGTCAGCATCGTTAATGCCAATGTTAAGAAAACCATTACCGCAAAGAATGAGAAGATAGAAACCATTCTGGATGATTTGTTTCAGGATACTGGTGTCGCTTATCTGATTGATGACCGTCAGGTTTTCCTTTATCAGAAGAATGATTTGAAAACGCTTGATGTTCTTCTGAAACTTAATGAACCCTTAGTTGTCCCTCAACAAAAAACAATTTCAGGGAGGGTGACCTCGGCAGAAGATGGCTCTCCATTAGCCGGAGTTACAATTGTTGCTAAAGGTACCACGACCGGAACAGTAACCAGAGACGACGGTGGATACGCATTTACTGTACCTGGCACTGCAACCACTTTAACATTTACTTTTATAGGAAGAAAACCTGTCGAAGCTCCAATTACTGTAAGCGGGATTATAAATGTAACAATGGAAGTTGAAGCCCAACAGATGGAAGAGGTCGTTGTAACAGCTTTAAACATAACAAAACAAAAGAAGGCTTTGGGATACTCTATTCAGGAAGTCAAAACTGCTGATATAGAGAGAACCAAAGAGAACAATGTGATCAATACTCTTGCAGGGAAAATAGCTGGTATTACGATCAATCGCAACGCCAGTGGTGTTGCTGGTACTTCCCGTGTTATAATCCGTGGAGCTAACTCATTGAGTGGTAATAACCAGCCTTTGTACGTTGTGGATGGTGTTCCTATAGATAATACACAATTTGGCGAAGCAAGCCGTTGGGGAGGTATTGACCAGGGTGACGGACTTTCGACTTCGCTAAATGCTGCTGATATTGAATCAATTTCGGTACTTAAGGGGCCGAATGCTGCCGCACTTTATGGCTCGCGCGCAGCAAATGGTGTAATTCTGGTCACAACCAAAGCCGGAACGAGAGGAAAAGGTGTTGGAGTCACCCTTAGCACAATGGGCACATGGGACACTCCATTAGTTTGGCCGGCTTTGCAAAACGTGTATGGCCAGGGCACGGGAGGAACCTTATCGGTTGGAACAGACGGGATCCCATATACCAATAAAGGTGTTGACGGTAGTTGGGGTCCAAAAATGGCAGGTCAGAATGTACTGGACTGGACAGGTACCGTTCAACCATTTAATCCTCAACCCAATAATGAGAAAGATTTTTTCAGAACCGGATTTACATCTTCTACTACTCTTGCATTAAGCGGAGGAAATGAAAAAATTACTTCCCGTCTTTCTTTGACAAATGATGATATTGCAGGCCTTCAGCCTACTAATATTGTCAAAAGAAAAGTAATAAACCTGCGTACCACAGTCAAATTATCAGATAAACTCTCATTCGATTCTAAAGTGACCTATACCGATAATTTTGTAAAAAACAGAGTTCAAATGGCTGATTTGCAAGGTAATCCGGCTTACAACTTTACTGTGATGCCAAGAAATGTCAGAACTGTCGATGCTATGAACTACATCATTTATCCTGCTGCTTATCCGACCGGACGGGAAAATCTATGGACCTCTGATACTTACAAAGGAAATCCATACTGGACTATTAACAAGGAACGCACTGAAGATAAAATGAACAGGATTACCGGATTCGTTTCGATGAAATATGATTTTTCTAAATGGCTTGATATTCAGTTACGTACAGGTTTAGACCGGTATGACAGAAGCTATTTATACTATCGGGCAATGGGAACACAGGTCAGACTGATTGGTGATATGACACAACTTAAACAAACCATGCAGGAATTAAATTCTGACTTCCTGTTAACTGCACGCAAAGAAGGCAATTCTATTTTTAATGGCTTTATAAGTGTTGGCGGTAATATTTATGATCAGAAATATAATTATATGAACCAATCCGGTACAACCTTCAAGGTCCCTGATTATTATGTAATAAGTAACACTACAAGCCCATCTACTGGTTACTATAAACAATGGAAAGAAATCAGGTCGTTATACGCATCTGGCCAGGTTTCATATAAAAACTATTTATTTTTTGATCTTACTGCACGTAATGACTGGTCTTCCACTCTTCCAAAGGGAAACAACTCATATTTCTATCCTTCTGCAACTATGAGCTTTGTTTTTACTGATGCTCTGCCTGACCTGGTTAATCCTGATTTATTAACTTTTGGCAAATTAAGGGGATCCTGGGCCAGAGTTGGTAATGATACCAGCCCATATCAGACATTGATTTATTATGGTTTTAATGCCGATAACTATAATGGACAACCAACTGCATCAATCTCTTCGGGTACTATCCCTCTGATTGATTTAAAACCGGAGTTGACAGCTTCAACAGAATTCGGAACCGATCTGCGCTTCCTCGATAATCGAATAAGTGTCGACCTAACCTATTATTCGAAAAAGACCACCAACCAGATTTTGAGTGCAACAATCGCACGTTCTACAGGTTCCTCACTCAAAATAATGAATGCAGGTGAAATTTCAAACAAGGGTTTAGAGATGCTGATAACAGGTTCACTTGTTAAAGAAACCAATTTTACATGGGATTTAACTTTCAATTTTGCAAAGAACAAATCCAAAGTAGTTTCTTTGATGGAAGGCATCAGTACCTATATTTTTGGTGCAGACAGACTTATTAGCGTAGAAGGCAGGCCCGGTCAACCTTACGGAAATCTTTATGCAGCAAAATGGTTACGTGATCCTAAAGGAAACCGGATGATTGATGCTTCGACCGGTCTCCCCCTTGTTGATGGTACTACCAGCAATTATCAATTAGTCGGAAATTTCAATCCCGACTGGACCGGTGGTCTCAGCAGTATCATTACATACAAAGGTTTTTCACTTTATTGTCTGGTTGATATCCGAAAGGGTGGTGAATTCTTATCCCTGTCGAACTACTACATGGATGCATATGGTACATCTGTGAGATCTCTCGAAGGCCGCGAAGGATGGTATGCCTCTGAAGCAGCCAGAGGTACAACTCCTTTGGCTGAATGGACTCCCACCGGTGGCTATGTTGCTGAAGGAGTTACCGCATCTTATGATGGAACGAAATGGGTATCTACAGGTTCTAAAAACACTAAATACGTGAATCCGGAAAATTACTTTGGGAAAGGTGTCGGAGAACAATATATTAATGATGGCAGTTTTGTCAAATTAAGGGAATTATCAATTGGATACGACCTTCCAAGATCCTTGTTCAACAACACTCCGATTCAGGGAATTTCTGTTTCATTGATAGGAAGAAACCTGTTCTTTATTTACAGAGCCTGCAAAGATTTCGATCCGGAATCCACCTATAACAGCACAACTTTTGGACAAGGAGTGGAATCTCATGCTATGCCAACAACAAGAAGCATTGGTTTCAGTGTAAAAGTGACTTTATAATCACCACCTATCTCAAAAACTATGAAAATGGAAAATATTATAAATAAAATCAGAAATCTTGCCTTTATTGGTTGCATTTTTCTTGTTTCGTGCGAAAAACTGCAAGACATAAACGACAGTCCCAACTCATTAACATCCGTACCTGATCAATATTTGTTCACAAACGCAGCAAAGTGGGCAGTTTCAGAAGCGCGACAGCTTACTTCAAGATCGCAGCTTATGTTTACAGGGGCTTGGGCTCATTTATATTATACACCATATGCAGAAGACCGATACGAAATGAATTATGATACAGATGATGAATCTATCTTGTGGGGTGATCTTTATTCATCTTCCCTGACACAGTCAAACAATATTGTAAAGATTACCGGAACAGATGGTACTGCTCCAAATACCGTTCGTAATGCTATGAGCCAGATTCTGACTTTCATAGCTTACATTAAGCTTACTGATTTATTTGGCAGCATTCCCTATATCGAAGGAGGCAAAGGAATCTCCTATAACATTCTTACTCCGAAATATGATACACAGGAGTTTATCTACCATGATATTATTGAGAAACTCGGGAAATGTATTACTGTGTTCGAATCAGGGAATGCAGCTGAAGGTTACGGGAGCGCAGATCCATTCTATAGCGGGGATTTGACAAAATGGATAAAATATGCCAATTCATTCCGCCTTCGTCTGGCTATGAGAATGCGCTATTCCGATCCATCCGGAGCTGCTACTGCAATAACTGCCTGTTTATCCAAACCTCTTATGGAAAGCAATGCAGACAATGCTTTGATAAAGAACTTTAATGTCTCTCAGATTTATCTGTACAGTGGTTGGTACGAAGTGTTCCAGAACGAAGGAAAAAGCAGCAGGCCCAGTAAACTTCTGATAGATGAACTGAAAGCTACCAGCGACCCCCGTTTGCCTGTTTTTGCTATTTCCAATACAACAGGTGGTTATGAGGGAGTTCCTAACGGCGTTACAGCTGCCGCCCGGGCATTAATCCCTGACGCTACACTATCATCCTGGCAACCCGTAATGTATGCAAAAGATATCCCTTCCTATGCTTTATGTTATGCTGAAGTCTGTTTTCTTAAAGCTGAAGCTGCATTATATGGAATCGGAAGAACTGCATCGACAACTGATGCGAATGCCTATTACCAGGATGGAATTGAAGCAGCTATGGGTGTCTGGGGTGTTAAACAGGCCGATATTGATAATTTCATATCAACTCAGGCTGAAGCTTCTTTAAGTGGTACACAGGAAGATAACTTCAGGAAAATTTGTACACAGGAATGGCTTTCGTTCATTACAAATAATTATGAAGCCTTTAATATTGTCAGGAGAACAGGATATCCGGTCGTCCCTGTAAGAACAGGATTAGAATCCCCATATGCTCTATCTGTAGGCATTACCGTCGGGCAACTACCGTCGAGGGCAACTTATCCAAGCACCGAGCTTACACTCAACAGGGCTAACTATGATGATGCTATTGCAAAGCAGGGCGCTGACACAAGGACTACAAAACTTTGGTGGGATAGTAAATGATTCCGGGAACATACTTCTTTCATGTATTTTAGGATATTATTAATCGTTGAAGTGTTCAAAATTCCGAACACTTCAACATTTCAATAGGGTTCTGTTTTTAAAACTTAAAGCAGACCTGAACTATTATACGTTTGTAGATTATGCTTTTTATTGTGTGAAAAAGAATTTAAAATAATGTGAGTTATGAAAATTAAAACTGTCCTTCTCTCTGTTACCCTGATTTTAATCCTTGCCCCAGGATCGGAATTTATCTCAAACGCACAGGAACCAATTGAATGTAAAGTGCTAATGTCTGATATATCAGGTGCTTATAAAGGTGATTGCAAAAAGGGCTATGCAAATGGTGTGGGAGAAGCAACCGGGAAAGATTTCTATTCCGGAGAGTTTAAGAACGGCCTTCCTAACGGAAAAGGGAAATATGTCTGGGCGAACGGAGATACTTACAATGGCGAATGGAAAAAAGGAAAAATGGAAGGCTTTGGTGAGATGAAAAGAAAGCTGACTGAACGTGATACTGTTTTTTCAGGATATTGGTTAGAGAATGAATATATAGGGAAAGAGCAAAACCCTTATCTCCTTAATCAAAAAGGCACAAATATCATTAATGTGAATTTTGTCCGGCTAAATGGTGAAAAAAACGAGATAGAAATAAGTTATTCTAAAAATGGCAAACCCATCCCTGCCTACAGTTTTGGAGTCACTGAACTTATTGGAAGATACGGCAATATAATAAAATCCGATTACGCAAAAACCTTGGTTTCCGTAACTTTCCCTTTCCGTGCAGAAATTTACGGAGGTGCATATTTTATTGATTTTACTATTAATCAAAAGGGTAAATGGCGGATCACAGTTAATGTAACTGAAAAGTAACCTTCATGTAGTGTATATCAAACTTGAAAAAAAAATTAACATGAGAAATCTTTGGCTAATCGCACTCACTGCTATTGGTGCACTCTTTCAAAACGGGTGCATGACAAAATCTGTCGAGCAGAACGAATTCAGAGCAGTATGGCTTCATCCCGGTCTGTTCAGCCAAAATGAAACTACGGCTTCTAACCAGATCGACAGCCTGTTTGATATCTACCATAAATCAGGCATAAATAATCTGTTCTGTTATAATGCAATGACAGGTGATAATAGTTTCGAATGGGATTATCTGCAGCTGCTTATAAATAAAGGTCACAAGAGAGACATAAAGATACATCCGATCTTCTACCCGGGATATGAAGTTAATCTTGAAAAAATACAACCTGATCATCCTGATTGGCTTATCCGTGATCTCGGGGGAAAATATTTACCCTTTTATAATCTGGCTAATCCGGAAGTCTGTAAATATTGGTTAACCAAAATAAAAGAAGCACTGAAATATGATATCGATGGAATTCACATTGATTATATGCGATTCCCAACTACCCAATTGTACAGTTATGACAACCTTACCTGCGAAGCCTTCAAAAAGGAATTTGGCTATTCTCCACTTAATGTTTCCCATGACTGCGGTAGTATGATCTGGTGCGAATGGATAAAATGGAATGCCCGGCAGGTTACTATTCTTGTCTCCGAAATCAGGCAAACAATAAACTCTTCGGGCAAAAATGTTATGTTTGGAATCGATGTTTTTCCCGATCTTGAGACATCAAAAATACTTATAGCCCAGGATTGGGGAAAATGGGCTCAGTCTGGTCTCGTCGATTTCATCTGCCCGATGCTGTATACAAATGATCTTAAATTGTTCCGGGACTATATTCAAAATGCAAAGAGTGCCACACAGGGAAAATGCCAGGTTTATCCCGGAATAGGTGTCCATACATCCCATAATACCATTACTAAAGAACTGATTATAAAAGAAGTTTTGATAACAAGGGATTTGAAAACAAATGGTATGGCCTTTTTCTCTGCCAATTCATTCAATAAAGAGATGAGAGACACACTTCAAGTTTCTCTTTTTAACAGAAATTATATTAGATAGTTTGAATATTTTTATCGTTGCATAATAAATGCTAATTCATTGTATCTTAGATTAGGTTTACTATATAGTTGCATGAGCCGTTTTAGTCGAACCCCCATTTGTGGAGTCTCAATTCCGGCTTATTCTATATGGACTTGATATTTTGAATTAAGCAAAATGGTCAAATAGTGACTGTTATTGCAGAGTTAAAACATAGCTGGATGAACTTCAATGATACAAATTTTTTATTCAATTTAATTTTAAATTACTCAGGAAATAATGAAATGGTTAAGAGTTGGTTCTGCGGTAGTCATTTTAACGGTTTTACTTTCATCATGTAAAAATAATTCTGCCGGAACCTCAAAAGTTTTTTCGGGCAACTACTGGAAAGAACAGGCACTTACTGATATAATCCCTTTCTGGTCGAAATATTCTCAGGATACAATATCAGGAGCATTTATTACTAATCTCGATTCCATATGGTTGCCGTTTGGAAGTTCTGATAAATATCCAAGTATGATATCAAGACATCTTTTTAGCTATTCAGTAGCTTATCTTCTTTCCGGTGATGAAGAGAATTTAATAATTGCCCATAATACAGTAAAATGGCTTCTCGATCATGCCTGGGATAAGGAGTATGGTGGCTGGTTTGATGCTTTGGATGAAAAAGGAAATCCTGTTCAGATGACTAAGAACACATTTGTTCAGGTCTATACTATTACCGGCCTGGCAATGTATTATTTTGTAACTCACGATAGTACAGTTCTCAAATATATTGATAAATCAAATGAACTGCTTGAAACGAAAGTATGGGATTACAATGCTGGAGGATATTTTAATATGATGAACAGGGATTGGAGTGTCAGCGACAGTAATAAATCGTTTAGTTCGCAGATAACTCCTGTCTCAGGATACCTTATTTATCTTTATCAGGCAACCAGAGACCCAAAATATCTGAAGCAGATTAATAAAATTCTGGAGGTTACAATTAATAACATGGTTGACAAAGAAAGCGGCTGGGTGCTTGAATCATTTGATAAAAACTGGAAATACCTTCCTGGGAAAGAGGATGAGACAGAAATCAACATTGGCCATAATATTGAAACTTCCTGGATGTTGTTACGTGATTATCTTATTACCGGAAACCTGAATCATCTGAATTCGGCAAAAAGCCTTTCGCAGAAAATTAACAAATATGGCCTGTTACAGGATAAAGATTTCTGGCTTTCTAACATCGGACGAACACCTTTACTGGCATTCAGACCTGATACATATTGGTGGGTACAGGCTTATGGCAATATGTTCGATCTCTATTTATATCATATATCGGGTGAAAAGAAATATTTAAATGAATTTCAGGGCGGAGCCGTATTCTGGGACTCAGCTTTTATGGATAAAATCCATGGAGACACTTATTTGGGAGTCGATACTGCAGGAGCTATCATAGATGGTAAAAAGGCAACTCAGTTTAAAACATCTTACCATAGCATGGAACATTGTTTATTAAATTTACTATGCCTGAATTTATGGGTAAATGATGAACCTGTTGAATTACATTTTCGAATAACTTCATCCAGGGATGGCGAAATGCTCTTCCCTTTACCTCTTGAAGATAATAGTATTGAAATCCTGAAAGTTACAATGGGTAATAAAGATCAGACATCTTTAATTGCAGATCATCAGTCTGTTCGTCTGCCATTACTTAGCAATACAAAGATTGCGGTTCAACTCGGAAACCATAAAAAACTAAAGAAATGAAAAAATTGACTACAAGAAGATCTTTTCTGACAACTAATTTTCAGATTGGGCTGGGTACTGTTACTGGCAGTATTTTTTTTCAGGGTGTTCTGAACGATGCTGTCCCCATTAATAATATTACCCTCCCGTTACAAAAGAAACAGATATGGTCGGTTAGAAAGGAGTTGTACGTCCCTTCTCCTGAACCCAGGGTGGGAATTAGCCTGAGTGTAAATTACGTCGGGAAGGGATTGAAACGGGAAGAGATCAGGGCGATAATAAGATCAAGTGATTGGACTGAAAAACCACACAGACGGATTTCTCCCGATAATGGTCGCTCATGGTCCGATTGGGAAATCATTGATGAAAAAACTATGGTTCAGGGTGACTGTACCATGGAAGGTGGTGAAAATCAGCGTGGAACAGGACCTTTTGATCCCGTTTCAAAAAGAGTGATCAAACCTGTTTTCCAAAGAATAATAAAAGGTAAGCCGGAAGTGGCTATGAGCGAGATATGGAAGGGGAACCGGCTGTTCTGCGATCATGGCTTTTATCAGTTGTCTTCTGATGATGGATTATCTTGGGGAAAAGCTTACATGTTAAAGTATGAGGAAGGCCCGGATTTTGATCCTGATAACTGGGCAGAGGAAAAATTCTACAGAACAAATGAAATGTACATTGGCAACGCCCTTGTTCTTAAAAACGGAAGTGTTATCATAACAGCAACTGTCCCTGTTCCATTTATGGATGAAGAAGACAAAAACATTCCTTCTGTATTTCCTAATAATTACAGGGAAGGATGTGTCGGTGGTGCCGTCTGTTTTATTGGTCACTGGAATAAAATACTTCAGAATTACGACTGGAAAGTTTCAAAACCGTTGTTTTTACCAAGGAGAATATCTACACGTGGTCTTAATGAGCTTCATATAACTGAACTTACAGACGGGAGACTTCTGATGATCATCCGGGGATCAAATACCGGTCTGGATCCTGTAAGCTGCCCCGGAAGAAAATGGTATTCTGTATCTGAGGACGGAGGGTGTACCTGGAATGAAATAAAAGACATTAGATATGATACGGGAGAACAGTTCTATTCTCCGGCATCAATCTCTTCAACTATCCGGAGCTCTCTGAACGGGAAACTTTATTGGATCGGTAATATTTCTGATCATCCTGTTGATGGGAATTCTCCAAGATATCCGTTGTATATTGTTGAAATTGATGAAGAACAGATCTGCTTCAGAAAAAAGACCTTGACAATTATAGACGACCGCGATCCGGCTTATGATTCTGAAAGTCTGCAACTTTCGAATTTCTCCATATTTGAGAACCGCGAAACAAAAGAGATTGAAATATACCTTACCAGGCTTGGTGAGCAGGGAGGCGGAGCTGATATCTGGACTGCAAATGCTTATAAATATACTCTCAGACTGCAAACTGAGAAATAATTAAAAAGTCTTTTTTTCGGCAAGTTCCTAACTTTTGGTCTGATTGTATCGTGGATTTATAACTATCGCGAAAGTTAAGGTAATAACGATATAAAAGCTGCGTTTGAGTTATGTCTGTATTTGTTTTACTTTTTTACGAAAGAATAGAGTTTCTTTATTTCTGCCTCCCAGAGTGATTCTTCTGGTGTTTCGAGTATCAGAGGCATATTGTCAAAACGCGGATCATTCATAAGCATTTTAAATGTATCCTCTCCAAGATAACCAACTCCTATATTTTCGTGTCTGTCAACTCTTGTCCCGAGTTCTTTCTTTGAATCATTGAGGTGCATCCCTTTCAGATATTTGAAACCAATAATTTCATTGAATTTTTCAAAAGCAGTTCTAAATCCTTCCGGTGATTTGACGTCATATCCCGAAGTAAAAGCATGACAGGTGTCAATGCAAACCCCTACTCTTGATTTATCTTCAACATTATCTATAATTGTCTTTATCTGTTCAAAGGTATAACCGAGGTTTGTTCCCTGCCCCGCCGTATTTTCAATAACGGCTGTAACTCCTTTGGTTTTTCCCAGTGCGATATTTATTGATTCAGCAATTCTTTTAAGGCATTCTTCAATTCCTATTGAATTAAGATGGCTGCCAGGGTGGAAATTCAGTCTGTCGAGACCCAGAAGTTCGCATCTCTTCATTTCGTCAAGAAAAGATGTTCTGGACTTTTCAAGAGGTTCTTCTTCGGGATGGCCCAGGTTTATAAGGTAACTGTCGTGAGGAAGTATCTGGAATGGTTTAAAATCATACTTTTCACAATTTTCACGGAATGCAGTTATGCTTGCTTTTGAAAGAGGATTTGAGAACCATTGCCTCTGATTCTTTGTAAAAAGAGCAAAAGCCCTCGCTCCTATTGAGTTGGCATTAACCGGGGCATTTTCAACTCCGCCGGAAGCGCTTACATGTGCTCCAATGTATTTCATGATAAAACTTATTTTAAAAAACACTTAGCGGTATATGGCTTACGGTGTGCGGTGTGCAATAACCGAAATACCGGAAGCTGGCCGCCGGATCCTTAAAAATAGCTCGTCCCATCCCAGCAATGGGTACATACTTTTTCTTTCGGTAACCCGATTGCAGTAACCAAATCATCAAGTCTTTGATAAATGAGAGAGTCCAGGTCAAGGTTCTCTGCAATCTTCCTGGTCATCTTATTATATTTTTCAGAATCCGGATCAGAATACTCCTTAAGATCTGCTTCGGTTCCATTCATCTGCACTATAGCTTTTCGCCCTGCCAGCTCCAAAGGCGTCCGTGACTGTGAAAAATTCAGAAACTCACAGGGATATAAAAGCGGTGGGCAGGCTATTCGCATATGCACTTCGGACGCTCCGGATTTTCGAAGATCAATTGTGCTGTCTTTAAGCTGTGTGCCTCTTACAATACTATCATCAAGGAAAATAATTTTCTGACCGTCAATCACTGCCTTATTTGGAATAAGCTTCATTTTGGCCACCAGATCGCGTTGTCCCTGATTCTGAGGCATGAAGCTGCGTGGCCAGGTGGGTGTATATTTTGAATAAGCCCTTTTGTATGGAATACGCTTTTCATTGCAATAACCCATTGCATGCCCCACACCCGAATCGGGTATCCCGCATACAAAGTCAGCTTTAACAGGATCTCTCCTTGCAAGAAATGCACCACACTTGTAACGGCATTCATCTACATTTATACCTTCATAATATGATGGCGGATATCCGAAATAAACCCAGAGAAATGCACAGATCTGCATTTTTTCTCCCGGTTTTTTTAATTGTGTGAAACCATCATTCGTCAAATGAACAATCTCTCCGGGTCCTAGATAATATTCCAGTTCAAAGCCTGTATTTGGAAAAGAACAAGATTCGGATGCCACTGCCCATGCATTATTTTTCTTGCCAATTACTACTGGTGTCCGTCCAAGCTTATCCCGTACAGCAATAATCCCATCGTCAGTTAAGATCAGCATTGAACAGGACCCTTTAATATTATTGAACACGTTTTCAATCCCTGAAACAAAGTCATCCTTTTCACATATGAGATTTGCCACAATTTCTGTAGGGTTAATATTCCCTTCGAAATTTTCGGTCAAATGCCTCTTCATGCTTAAAAACCTGCTTTCAAGATCTGACAGGTTAAGGATCCTGCAAACTGTGACTATTGCAAAACGACCAAGATGTGAATTGAAAAGAATAGGCTGAGGATCCGTATCACTAATTACACCCATACCTGAGTTTCCTGAAAATCCATCCAGCTCATCTTCAAATTTCGACCTGAAATATGCATTTTCAAGGCTATGTATCGATCGTCTGAAACCTTTCCCCGGAACAATAAAAACCATTCCTGCCCGTTTTGTACCAAGATGTGAATGATAATCTGTTCCATAAAACACATCTCCCACACATTCAGTCTTCGATATAACACCAAAAAAACCACCCATGTTGTTGAATATTAATTAATTAACAATTTATTGTCATTTTGTAAAATTAATCATTGAATTGGAAATTATTATAATTCTCGGGATATTATTATTTTTGTATACAATATCTTTAAAATACAAACATATAAATGACAGATACAAATAATGTTACTCCCCTCAATACGGGAACAAATAAAAAGTCGCCTGTTAACATGAGAGCCCTATCAATCATCCTTGGCGGAGTTATGATCTTTCTTATAATATTGTTTATCGGGCAACGGCACAAAATGGTGGAAATGGAAACGGTCCTTACCCAGGAAAAAGATTCGCTGGCAAATGAATTAAGACGTATGGTTGTTGCGTATGATACTATGAAAACAAACAACGACACTCTTAATGCAGGCTTGTTAAGAGAAAGAACCAGAATCGTCGACCTCTTAGCTATAAATGCTTCAAACACCCAGCTGATAAGAAAATACAAGACCGAGATCAAAACAATGAGAGAAATAATGAAAAGCTACATTGTTCAGATCGATTCTCTGAATACACGAAATAAAGTCCTTGTTGCCGAAAACACAGAAATTCGCCATCAGATAACACAGGTGAGAAGCACCAATACTGAGCTTTCCAAGGTAAGAGAAGAGTTGAGTAACAAAGTTGAGATTGCTTCTGTCATTCAAGCCAAAGACATAGTTGCTGTCCCGCTGAATAAAAAGAGAAAAGAGACTTCGCGGATAAGCCTGCTCGATAAGGTCAGAATTTGTTTCACTCTTCGCGAAAACCCATTGGCAAAAGCCGGTCAGAAAGAGGTATTTTTGAGAATTATACGACCCGATTCCCTGGTTATAACCACCAGCCCTGACAACTTGTTTGAATATAATAAGAAAAAAATAATTTACTCGGCCAGCCGTCTTGTTGACTATATGAATCAGGATATTGAAATGTGCATTTTTATGGAAAATACCGGCGATTTTATTGTCGGTACTTACAGCGTTGAGCTATATCTTGAGGAAAATCTCATCGGGCGTTCAAATTTCCTTTTTGCGAAAAAATAACTAATCGTCACCTGGCATCATAAATTCTGATATAATATTATCAGATATCATTTTACCCTGGTTTGTAAGAACCAGGGTATTTTTTTCCTGCTTCATAAGACCATAATTCGTGAATTTCGCAGCAATGTTCACAACATAATCATATCCCTCTTTTTCAAAAACCTTCTCAATATACTCAAGATCAATGCCCCACATGGTCCTCAGTGAAGTCATTATATATTCATTGAAGCGGTCCCTGGTATCAAGTTCCTCCCTTTCAAAAAATGAGACTCCTTTGTTGACCAATTTAATATACGATTTAAGATCGCGGATGTTCCATTGGCGGGAATACCCATTAAATGAGTGCGCCGAAGGACCAATTCCAATGTATTTGACTTGTTTCCAATAATTTGAATTATGAATGGAAAAATATCCCGGTTTCCCGAAATTTGAAATCTCATAATTAACAAATCCTGCAGATCCGGCTTTTTCAAGAAGCAGATTAAACAGTACTACACTGTCCTCTTCATCTATTTCAGTAATCAGCTTTTTTTCCAGCATTTTGCCGAATACTGTTCCCTGTTCGAAAGTAAGGTGATAAGCCGACAGATGCTTTATATCAAATGTAAAAGAAAAGTCCAGATTCGAGGCCCATTCATCAACACTCATTCCCGGAATTCCATAAATGAGATCGATTGATACATTTTCAAATCCGGCTTTAAAAGTATTCTTCAGCGCAATAGCCGCCTGAGCTGAATTGTGCCGCCTGTTAAGCATTTTAAGATCCTGGTCCCTCCATGACTGAATTCCCAGACTGATCCTGTTAACGCCAAACCTCTTAAGACCTGCCAGGTAATCGCTTTTAACATCATCCGGATTTAATTCGATGGTTAGCTCACAGTTTTCTTCTACTTTGAAATGTCTGTTTATCTGATCCAGAATTGTTTCAATCTCTTTAAGCGAAAGCAGCGAAGGGGTGCCTCCTCCAAAATATATTGTTGATATCGTTTCGGTATTAAGATAATCCTTCCTCAATGCAATTTCTTTCAGAAGAGAATCTACGAATGCAGAATTATCATCAGATGTAATTATGTGATAAAAGTCACAATAAAAACATAACTTTTTACAAAATGGTATATGTATATATATTCCTGCCATCGTCTAAAAAAATGCAATCATGAAACCTCTAGGTTTTGCAAAACATTTAGATTTGTCTTCTGTGAACCCTGGTGGATCCATCCAACCTTAAACTAAAAATTATTTACGGATGAAATTTATAAATAAATTGACGTTTTATTAATTAAATTTGCGCGAAACAATCATGGCAATAAAGAAAAATATATTCTCAATTCTTGTGGCTCTGTTTATTTTGTATCTGAGCCTGACCAACTCAAGTACATTTGAAAAAGTTTCAATATTTACGATTCCTTTCATTGATAAAATTGTTCACTTCGGAATGTATTTCATCTTCATGTCGGTCATAATTTTTGAAAACAGGAAAACTTTAATAAATATCAGATTTTTGCTTTTAGCAGCTATTATCCCACTGTTTTACGGTGTATTAATGGAAATCCTACAAGCAGTATTTACAACAAGCCGTTCCGGCAGCATATACGATGTGATCGCAAATTTGACCGGCATTCTTGTTTCTATTTTAATATGGTTATGGGTTAAACCTTTACTAATAAAAGAGGAAATCAGATAGAAATATTATCTTCTTTGTTTGCTTTTATTTCAAGTTCATATATTGTCTTATTGCTGAAAAGTTCAATAAGATTTGCCCTTATTTCTTCGTAGTCCTTATGAATAGGGCACGGTTTTTTGTTTTGATCCACACATTTACATGGTCCGTTATGCATAAGGCAATTTGTAAAAATCTCTTTACCGTCAATTGTATTTACAATATCAAGTAATGTTATTTTCCTGGTGTCTTTCAACATTGAAAATCCTCCATGAGGACCCTTTGTGGAACTGAGAATTTTCTTTTTCACCAGTTGCTGGAGTATCTTTGCCAGAAAAGGGGTTGGAAGATTAAGGTCGTTGCTTATTTTTTTTATTCCTATCTTCTCTCTTGGTAAGGACTGACTTGCCAGATAAATAACTGCTCTTATGCCATATCTGCACGAATTTGAAAGCATGTTAGTACATCTTTAATGAAATTTTGTCTATTCTTATCTTGTGCCGTCCACTATCAAATGAGGTATTGAGGAATGTTTTAACTATCAAATATGCTTCGGCTTCAGAGATAAATCGCCCGGGCAATGCACAGATATTTGCATCGTTATGTGCCCGTGCAAGACGGCTTATCTCTTCGTTCCAGCATAAAGCGCTTCTTATCCCAGGGTGCTTGTTTGCAGTCATATTAATACCATTCCCGGTTCCGCAAATAGATATTCCCATTTCATATTCGCCAGCAGATATAGCATTTGCGAAAGGGTGAGCAAAATCCGGATAATCAACCGGCTCTTCGGAAAAACAACCAAAATCTTTTACTTCTTCATGCATTTCTTTAAGGAGATAATTTTTCAATTTTTCCTTAAGGGAATATCCTGCATGATCTGATACAATTGCTAATTTTCTATTTCCCACATTAATGCTTTTTAATAATCTTCTTTAAAACTGCTGCAAATTACTATAATCGTGTAACTATTAAAAGAAAAAAGTACTCTTATGTCTTTTATATATTCATACGTATATAATTTAATTTTAAAGGTTCCCGCCTAAGCGGGAGAACCCACATATTTGAAAACTATTTTCAAAGGTGTTTATGTTTTTCAGAAACATGTGGGTTTTATATAAATATCTGACAAATCTAACAAAACATAAGCTGGATTGTTTATATATGTCTGGTAGTTTATGCTTCATCGTTTAACATTATTGTTAATAACATGTAGAAAACAGATGATTAAAAACTAATAACTCAGGTTTTATTAACAATATTAATAGTTCATCAATGCAAAAATATACCAGAAACAAAGTTGTAATAAAATAATGTTAAAATATGAACCGGAAATAAACCTTAAAAACTTTAATTTTGCTGTATTAATATTATCAATAATCTTTTCTTAACTATTGTTAATTGTTTTTCTAATGTTCTGATTTTCAAAAACGGTATGTTTTTTGAACTGTTGAAAACATGTTTATTATCTTTTAATGATGAAAATTACAATATAAATCTGATTTTTGTTTGAACATTATTAACAGCATATCATCATCATCATAAAAAATATTAATAATAAAATATAAGAAAAGAATGATGTTAATAAGTGTTGCGAACGAAAATCAGAATGAAATCAATCGACATTATTGATTAAGTTTATCGTTGGAAAATTGTAAAGGAAAATGAAAAAACATTCACCAGAATATTTTGTATCTGAAATAAAAAGGCTTAAAGAAGAAAAAAATGCAATAATACTGGCCCATTTTTATCAGACAGGTGATATCCAGGATATTGCAGATTTCGTAGGTGACAGTCTCGCACTTTCGCAGAAGGCAGCTTCTAACGATGCTGAAATTATACTTTTTGCAGGAGTGAAATTTATGGCAGAAACTGCCAAGATACTTGCCCCGGAAAAAAAAGTGCTTTTACCCGATATAAATGCGGGATGTTCACTTGCTGATTCCTGCAAAGCAGATGACTTTGAAAAATTTATACAGGAAAACCCTGGAAGAACAGTTGTTTCTTATGTAAATACGACAGCTGAAATAAAAGCTTTATCAGATATTATTTGTACTTCTTCTAATGCAGTTCAGATAGTTGAGTCACTTCCACCGGAAGAAAAAATAATTTTTGCTCCTGACAGAAATCTTGGTAACTATGTTCTTAACAAAACAGGCCGTGATATCGTAATTTGGAATGGAACATGTCATGTTCATGAAGAATTTTCACTTGAAGCAATATTGGAATTGAAAAAGGAAAATCCGGATGCGAAGATTCTGGTCCATCCTGAATGTGAATTACCTGTAAGAATGGTGGCGGATTGTATTGGTTCAACCAATGCATTGTTGCAGTTTACAATGAAAGATAAAGGAAATTGCTATATTATTGCTACAGAAACAGGTATAATTCATCAGATGAAAAAAGAAAATCCTGAAAAAATTTTTATACCGGCTCCTCCACGTGATTCAACTTGTGGATGCAGTGAATGTAATTTTATGAAACTAATTACTTTAGAGAAAATTTATAACTGTCTTAAAAACGAAAAACCTGAAATACTGGTAAACAAAAAAATTCTGTTGAAAGCACAAAAGCCTATTAAAAGAATGATAGAAATATCACAAAAAATTGGTCTTTGATTATGGATAAGATTATCATTATTATTGTAATTATTTTGTTCTGCAATATATGTTCCGCACAAGAAAATGGGATATTAAAAGATGGTTATACTGTATTTAAATATCCAAACGGATCTGTCTCAAGTGAGGGATTAATAAAGAATGGAAAACCTGAAGGATTCTGGAAAAGCTACTACGTTACAGGAATAAAGAAATCAGAAGGAAAAAGAACAAATTTCTTTCTTGACAGTATATGGGTATTTTTTGACCAGGCAGGTGATACAACTGAGAAAATCAATTATCTCTATGGCAAAAAGAACGGATGGTATTATAAGTACAGAAAAGATCCTTTTAAAGGAATTTATGTATGGTCAAAAGAGCTTTATGTAAATGACAAAAGAGAAGGCACGGCATTTAACTATTTTCTTGATGGAAAAATTCAGCAGACAATAACATATAATAGCGGTAAGAAGGAAGGAATATCAAAAGAATTTGATAATGAGGGGAATATTATTACACTTTTGGAATATAATAATGATTTTCTCATAAGCCGTGAAAAGATAAACAGGACTGATAGCAAAGGTTTAAAACAAGGCGATTGGAAAGAATTCTATCCGGGAGGAGGAGTAAAATCTGAAAAGTCATATAAAGATGATCTTTTGCATGGTTATTATAAAGAATATGATAACCGTGGAAAACTTGTACTGGCTATGTTGTACGAAAATGGATCGATTGTAAAATCAAAGATTGAAGATGAACCTGATATTGAAATTAAAAACAAGTATAACCAGAATGGAAAACTGATTTACAGTGGACCATATAGAAATAACGTTCCTGTGGGCATACACAGGGAATTTAGTATTGATGGAAAGGTCATCAATGCTTTTATTTATAATGATAACGGATTATTATTGTCTGAAGGAGTTGTTGATGAGGCAGGCAGAAGAAATGGGAAATGGAAAGATCTTTATCCAAATGGGAAGGTTCAGGATGAAGGTCAATTTACCGATAACAGGCGTAGCGGATTATGGAAGTTCTATAATCAATCGGAAAAGATAGAGCAAAAAGGATCTTATAATAATGGACGACCTGACGGACTATGGACATGGTATTATGATAATGGTTCAGTACTTAAAGAAGAGGAATATTTTCAGGGACAACGTGATGGATTATGCACACAGTATTCAGTAAGTGGAGAGATTATTGAACAGGGACAATACTCTGATGGTGAAAAGAACGGAGAATGGAAGTACAAATCAGGAGACTATAAAGAAGAAGGTAAATATATTACTGGATTAAAAGAAGGGATTTGGAAATCATATTACCCGGATGGAAAATTAAAATCAAAAGGAAATTATGCTCAGGGAAATCCTGACGGACAGCAGATTATTTATTTTGATAATGGAAAAGTTATGGAAGAACAATATTACGATATGGGCATAAAAGAAAAGTCTTGGAAAAAGTACAATGAAAATGGAGTTCCCATACTTGTGATTACTTATAAAAATGATGTTGAGAAAAGCATTAACGGCGTGAGAATTAAGCTTCCTGAAAGCGAATCAAAACTAATAAAATAGTTACTTTGCTTTATGGAAGATGAAATAAACATAGGTAAAGAAAGTGTTTCGGTTCCCGATAAGGAATTTGAAAGACAGCTCAGGCCATTAAGTTTTAAAGATTTCAAAGGGCAGAAACAGGTAATTGACAATCTTACAGTTTTTGTTACTGCAGCGAAACAAAGAGGAGAATCGCTTGACCATGTATTATTGCATGGTCCGCCGGGACTGGGAAAGACGACACTTGCTGCAATTATTTCAAACGAATTGCAGGTAAATCTCAGGGTTACATCAGGGCCGGTTCTTGATAAACCCGGCGATCTTGCAGGTCTGCTTACCAATCTTCAGGATGGAGATGTTCTTTTCATTGACGAAATTCATAGATTAAGCCCTGTTGTGGAGGAATATCTTTATTCGGCAATGGAAGATTTCCAGATAGATATTATGATTGACAAAGGACCAAGTGCGCGTTCTGTTCAGTTAAAGCTTAATAATTTTACACTTATCGGAGCTACAACAAGATCCGGACTGCTTACCAGCCCGTTAAGAGCGAGATTTGGTATAAAATTTCATCTTGAGTATTACGATCATGAAATACTGAAAGGGATTGTTAAGAGATCAGCAGGAATCTTAAATGTAAAAATTAATGAAGATGCAGCTGTAGAGATTGCAAGAAGGAGCAGGGGAACACCACGAATTGCTAACTCCCTGTTGAGAAGAATAAGGGATTTTGCACAGGTAAAAGGCTCCGGAAATATTGACCTGCCAATTACAAGATATGGTCTTGAAGCATTGAATATTGATCAGGATGGTCTTGACGAGATGGATAACAGAATCCTTTCTGCTATTATTGATAAATTTAACGGAGGACCTGTAGGGTTAAATACAATATCGACAGCGGTTGGTGAAGATAGTGGAACCATTGAAGAAGTGTATGAACCGTTTCTGATAAAAGAGGGATTTCTTAAAAGAACACCAAGAGGAAGAGAAGCCACAGAACATGCTTTTAAGCATCTTGGAAAGAGATTTAACCGGGATTTGAATGGTACCCTATTTTAAAAAAAGAATGGAAGAAAAGATCAATTGAAAACATTACTGATCTTTTCAAGACCTTTTTTATTTAAGATTTTTATTCTTCTTCCATTTAGCTCTACAAGCCTGTCTGATTTGAATTCAGATAACAATCTTATAACAGATTCAGTAGCTGTACCAACAATATTAGCAAGTTCTTCACGTGTAAGTGAGATCTGGAGATTCTGTTCTTGGTCTATTCCAAAATCGTTAATCAGAAGAAGAAGAATTTCTGCAAGTCTTTCTCTGACAGTTTTCTGTGCAATATCGGTAATGAACGAATTTGCCTCACCTAATTCATGACAGGCAAGTTTTATAAGTTCCAGGGCAAACGTGGAATTTGTTTTAATAAATGAGATTAGTATCTCAGAAGGGATGAAACATACCTGGCAGTCTTCAATAACTTTTGCAGATGTACAGGCTAATTCATTACTGAGAACACTACGATAAGCAATTATTTCACCTTTTTTTGCAAAGCGGATTATCTGCTCTTTTCCGTCAAAACCTGTTTTAAATACCTTGATGATGCCACTGTGTATGCAAAAAAAGCCACTTATACGGTTACCCTCCTGGTATAGAATATCCCCACGTACATACTTGCGAAAGTCTTTTTCATAATTAAGGGTGACCAGTTCGTCAGGAGAGAGATATTTAAAGATAGATCCTGATTCAAGAGAACATTTTTCACAAAGAGGTATATGAATTTCTTGTTGTTTCATTTCCAAAAATCAGTTTAGGTGCAAATGAAGAACAATAAATTTAATAAAAAAGTTCATTTTATTAAAATGCAGTTTTAAATTGATCAAGAAATCTTATATCATTTTCAAAGTACAACCGCAAATCATTGACCTGATATTTGAGCATTGCGATTCGTTCTATACCCATTCCGAAAGCAAAACCGGTGTATTTATTGCTGTCTATATTGCAGGCTTCTAAAACATTGGGATGAACCATTCCACAACCTAATATCTCGAGCCAACCGGTATGTTTACAGACATTACAACCTTTTCCTCCGCAGATCTTACAGCTAACATCCAATTCTGCCGATGGTTCAGTAAATGGGAAGTATGATGGCCTTAACCTTATCTCTGTCTCTTTTCCGAACATTTCTGTTGCAAAAAACCGAAGTGTTTGTTTAAGATCGGCAAATGAAACATTTTCATCAATGTATAAACCTTCTACCTGGTGAAAAATGCAATGAGCCCTGGCAGAAATTGCCTCATTTCTGAAAACTCTGCCTGGAAATATATTACGTATAGGAGGTTTTTCTCTTTGCATTACTCTGATCTGTACAGAAGAAGTATGTGTACGTAGAAGAATATCTTCGGGACTGGAATCTTCGGAGGAGATCCTTGAAATATAAAATGTATCCTGCATATCACGGGCAGGATGCTCCGGAGCAAAATTGAGTTTTGTAAAAACATGATCATCATCTTCAATTTCAGGACCTTCCGCAACAGTAAAGCCAATACGTGAAAAAATATCAATTATCTCATTTCTTACAATGGAAATGGGATGACGGGAACCATTTGAAAATGGAAATGCAGGCCTTGTAAGATCATTTCCTTCAGATATTTCTTCTGTGGAAAGAAGGCCGGATTTAAGAAAATTGTATTTTTCAACTGCATTCTGTTTTAACAGATTTAGTTTTTGACCTACCTCTTTCTTGTCTTCAGCAGGTACATTCCTGAAAGCATCGAAAAGATCAGAAATTAATCCCTTCTTGCTAAGATATTTTAAACGGAAAGATTCAAGTTCTTCCGAACTTTTTACTGATATATTTGAGATCTCTTGTAAAAGATCATTTACTTTTTTGAGCATTGGAAATTAATTTAATAAACACTAAACTATTTATTTAGAATTTTAATTTTAATAATTTTTATATCATTTAAGGGTTTATCATCAATATCAGTACTGACTGAAGCAATTTTATCAATTACATCCAGACCTTCAATAACTTCCCCAAAAACAGTATAGGTCCCGTCAAGTCTTGGAACTCCTCCGATAGTTTTGTAAATGTTTCGTTGAACCTCAGGAATCTTGTAATCGGGATTATTGGTAAGATATTGAAACATTTTTGTCGAAGCTATTGCCTGAATTTCACCATCGGATATTGGTTTTCCGGATTGACGTACACTGTCGGCGGTTGCAATGATAATTTTATTAAAGAGAGCTTGTTTTATGCTGCCATTGATCCTCTGTTCTGCAGTTATAAGATCAGAATCATTGAGTTTAACACCCTGTACAATATAAAATTGAGTACCTGATGATCTCATTTCGGGATTTACGTCATTACCTTCTCTTGCTGCTGCAAGTGCACCTTTTTTATGGAAATATTCTGGATTGAATTCAGCGGGTATTGTATATGTTTTGATAGAATCAGGAAGAATGGAACCGGAAACAGTTTTTGTTGAAGGATCTCCGGCCTGAACCATAAAGTCTTTTATCACCCTGTGAAAAGAAACACCTTCATAAAAACCACTGTGTATAAGCTTAATAAAATTATCGCGATGAAATGGCGTTGCATCATAGAGCCTGACTTTTATGTCGCCTAAGCTGGTTTTAATTAAGACAGTTGTATTGTCATTACCGCCAGGTGCACTACAGGAAATAATTAAAAAAAGAGAAGGAAATAGAAATAATTTTTTTAATAAAAGGTTCATGAAAATTTGAGTTTGGTTAATATCGTTATAAAAATTTGAGCACAAAGATATTTAACTTTGGATGATACGCGAAAATATTGGTTTTCAAATTAAGATATTTTTAGAAAATTGACATTCAAATTAAAGGATTGAACCATTAAAAGTATATTTGCTGACAAATTAAAGGAGTGAACGAAGTTCGAAATCTGGCAAAACAAACCTTAATTTATGGTTTTGGTACAATAGTTCCAAGATTCCTGAATTATGGTATTCTGACGTTTTTTTACACCAGGGTTTTTAAACAAGCAGAATATGGCGTTGTTACTGAGCTGTATGCCTGGATGGTTTTACTGCTGGTCATTTTAACATATGGAATGGAAACCGGTTTCTTCAGGTTTTCACAAAAAAAGGAATATTTTGAAAAAGTTTACAGTACTGCACTTATAAGCCTTTTTTTAACTTCTTTATTATTTGTTGTTTTGGTTTTTATTTTTATAACTCCTGTTTCAAAGGCACTGAACTACCCTGGGAATCATGATTATATTAGAATGTTTGCTGCAATCGTCTCTATTGATGCATTTTGTGCGATACCTTTTGCAAGACTAAGAAAAGAAAACAGGCCCATAGTATTCAGCGTTATTAAAATATTGAACGTTATTATTACAATTTGTGTTGTATATTTTTTGTTGGAAATAGCACCAGGAATTTATGAAAATAGTCATGGATGGTTCAGGAAAGTTTATAACCCTGATTACGGTGTAGGTTATGTTTTTCTGTCAAATTTAATAGGAAGCGCAGCTACTTTGATAATGTTGTTACCTTTTATCTTAAGTACTAAACTCGTTTTTTATAAAAATATATGGCTGAAAATGATTTGTTATTCTTTTCCTTTGCTGATTGCGGGATTAAGCGGATCTATCAATGATACACTTGATAAAGTAATAATGCATAGAGTAATAGGTTCAGAAAAAGGGCTTGAAACAGTTGGAGTTTATGGAGCGGGATACAAAATTGCGGTTTTAATGGCATTATTTATTCAGATGTTCAGATTTGCTGCGGAACCTTTCTTTTTTGAGAGAGCTAAACATGAAGATGCAAAAGAAACATATGCATTTGTAATGAAATATTTCGTGATAATTATGCTTTTGGTTTATCTGGGTATTAACTTATATATATCAGTAATTCAATTTATTGTGGGTGAGAGTTTCCGAGAGGCTATTATAGTAGTTCCAATTGTAAGCATGGGCTACCTGTTTTATGGAATTTATGTGAACCACAGTATTTGGTACAAGTTGAACGATATGACACGTTTTGGAATTTATATTACACTGATCGGTACGGCAATTACTGTTATTATTAACGTTTTTTTAATCCCTGTATATGGATATATGGCATCGGCATGGGCTCACGTTATATCATATGGAGCCATGATAATAATGTCATTTGGTTTTGCACAGTCACGTTATAAAGTTGAATATAATATGAAGAGACTTATTCCATATTTTATTATAGTTATTGGAATGGTTATTTTTGGACAATATTTTAATTATCCTAATCTGATTACAGAATTGATAATTAACACAATTTTTATTTTGGCTTTCATAGGCTTTGCTCAATATAAGGATAAAATTTTAACGGTATTCTTTAAAAGAGAAATAGATGGAAATAAAAATAGTTAATAAATCTAAACACGGATTGCCCGAATATTCGACATCTTCATCTGCAGGAATGGACTTACGAGCTGATATAGAAGAAGATATTATTTTAAAACCAATGGAAAGGACTCTTGTTAAAACAGGTCTTTACCTTGAAATCCCAGAAGGTTTTGAGGCTCAGATACGGCCCAGAAGTGGACTTGCTATAAAAAAAGGGATAACTGTTCTTAATTCTCCCGGTACAATTGATTCAGATTACAGGGGGGAAGTTTGTATTATATTAATTAATTTATCTGATAAGGATTTTATTATCAGGGATGGCGAAAGAATTTGCCAGATGATAATAGCAAAACATGAAAAAGCTGAATGGGTTAGTGTTGAAAGGCTTTTGGAAACAGAAAGAGGAAAAGGTGGATTTGGTCATACAGGAAAATTGTGATGAAGAAAGTGAAGAGTTTTATTGTATTGTTTTGTTCTATGTTAGTATTGTTTTCTTCGTGCCAGAAGAAAATGATTCCGTCTTTAAAATCAGCAAAAACTGGTAAAAACTATGATACTGCCGCCTTCAATTCTATTTATGTGGAAGCAATTAAACAGAAACTTTTTGGAAATGGAGCAGATGCTCTTGAATATCTGGAACAATGTATTAAATTGAATCCTAAAAGTGATGCTGTTTATTATCAGATGGCCCAAATTTTGATTAATAAGGGTGATTTAAATAATAGTAAAAAGTTTATATCAAAAGCCATTTCTATTAATGATAGAAATATTTGGTATCTAATGATGCTTGCAAACATTTATTATCAGGAAAGTGACATTGACAGCGCAGTTATATGTTATGAAAAGGCAGTGCAATATTTTCCTGATAAAGCGGATATAAAATTAATCCTTGGAAATTTGTATTCTGAAAACAAAAACTTTAATAAAGCTGAATCAATATTTGACTCTTTTGATGAAAAATATGGAGTTAATGAAAATTCTACAATTTCAGCTATTAAGAATCTGATGTCGGCTGAAAAGTATGATAAAGCTCTTATAAAAGCGAAATTACTGCTAAAAGAATCACCTGACGAAATTGTTTACAATGGACTTATGGCAGAAATTTACCGGGGAATGGGAGAAAATAATAAGGCAAAAGAGGTTTATGAAAAACTTATTGAGCGAAATCCTAATAATCCGCAAATACAATTATCTCTTTGCGACTTTCTCATAACCCAAAAAAATTATAATGAATTGTTTTCACTGTTGAATACTATTTTAATAAGTAACAGTGTTACCCGTGAGGATAAGATTGCTTTGATAGTTCATATGTCAGAAACAGAGGATATTGTAAAAACCAATTCCGAAAAATTATTGATTTCAATAATGGTATTGGAAGCCAATTATAAAGATGATGATATTATTGTTTTGCTTAGACCTGATCTGTTAATTAAGCAGAATAAGCTTATTGAAGCTAAAGTAAGGTTGGAAGAAATAATCAAAAGTAGAAAAGAAAATTATTATGCCTGGGAAAAACTTCTTCTTTTATATCTACAATTACATGATTATGATAATCTTATGAGTAAAGGAGAGGAGTGTGCAACTCTATTTAACAGGTCTTTCCTGGCAAAAATATTGTACGCAAACGGAGCCATGGAAAAGGAAAAATATTCTATTGCATTGGATGAATTAAGTAAGGCGGAAATTCTTGCTGGTGATAAGAAAGAGTACATGATACAAGTGCTTACAATGCAGGCAGATGTTTATTACAGAATGAAAGATTTTTCAAAAGCATTTGAAGTATTTGATAAAGCTGTTAAATATGATGATAATGATCTGACTGTATTAAATAATTATGCTTATTACCTTGCTGAACAAAATATAAAACTAAAGGAAGCTGAAGAAATGTCAAGAAAAGTTATCGAAAAGGAGAAAGGAAACTCTACTTATCTTGATACTTATGGATGGGTTCTTTATAAAAGAGGGAAGTTGAATGAGGCGGCTAAAGTCATGGAAGAAATAATTGGCAGTGGTAAAAAACCTGATGCTGAATGGTATGAACATTATGGTTTTATTTTGAAAAAACAAAAGAAGTGTTCAAAGGCTATTGAAAACTGGAATATTGCGATAAAGCTGGATAGTAAAAAATCTTATTTAATAAAGGAAATAGAGAATTGCAGAAAGTAGTTTTTATATTATTGTTAACATTATTTATTTCAGGTTGTTCTGTATTAAAAACTGCAGAAAGCAGGAACAAAGAAATTTCAGATGAGCTTACTGATTCTAAGATTCTTGAGGATGTAAAGAAAAATAATGTTACAAATAATAGTATTTATATTCAGAAAGCTGAGATTGAAATTTTAAGTAAAGACGTTAACCAAAAATTATTGGGAAGTTTAAAATTTAAAAGTCCTGATAAATACCTTCTTATTATAAGAAACAAAGCAGGAATGGAAGCTGTGAGAATTTTTGTCTCCTCTGACACTATCCTTATCAACAATAGAATTAACAGGAAGTTCTATTTCGGATCTACGGATTATTTAACGAAGAAGTATGGTATATCGCCAACTGGTTTACCAATTTTATTGGGTGATTTTGTAAATGAAAATAGCCAGGGAAAGATTAAGGAAAAATGCTCAGAAGGTAAACTGATAATAAACGGAATTATCAATGGGTCAAAAATTATTTATATTATTGATTGTAAAGAAAGGAAGGTAATACAATTTAAGAGGGGAATTGGTTTTAATGAAAGCTTATTTGAAATTAAGTATGGTGATTTTATTAAAAGTGATACAGTAATAATTCCAGGGAAAATTGAAATCACAGACGCGCAAAGAATGATGAGTATTGAAATAAAAATTAAAAAACTAGTCTTTCCGTGGGATGGGGATGTTGAACTTATCCCTGGAAACAAATATGAAACAATAGAGCTTCTATGAGATATCTGTTTCTGTTTATTATATTAATTGTTTGTTTTCACATACCATTGTCGGGGCAGACAAAGGCTGAGCTTGAAGAAAAAAGAAATAAAGCACTCGAGGAAATTTCTTACGTAGATAATTTACTTAAAACAACAGCTAAGAAAAAAAATGAAAGTATAAATGCAGTTAATATTATACGAAACAAAGTAAATCTTAGAGAATACGTAATAAAAGGTATGCGTGAAGAAATTTCTCTTATTAATGACAGAATTGAACTAAATACAATTGCAATTGAAATTATGGAAAATGATTTGCAAGAGTTAAAAAAAGATTATTCAAGGGCAGTTGTTAATTTATACAAATGTAAGAAGGGAAATCCGGAGTTATTTTACGTTTTATCTGCAAAAAATTTTAACCAGGGATATAAACGTCTTAAATACCTAAAGCAGATAGCTAAATTTAGAAGAAAACAGTCTGAAGTTATTATTGAACTGAAAAGACAGATTGAAACTTCAAAGGAAAAGCTTAAAATTGATCTGTATAGGATTTCTGATTTAAAAACTAAAGAGGAATTCCAAAAAGGACTTTTGCAAAATGAACAGGAAAGTAAAAGAAAACTAGTTAATTCTCTGGGTAATAAAGAAAAGCAATTAAAAAAGGAGCTGGAGGAGAAGAAAAAAATTGCCAGAAAAATTGAGAATGAAATTGCAAGGATAATTGAAGATGAAAAAAAGAAAGTAGTAAAATCTGGAGTTACACCTGAGAATAAATTAATAGGAGAAAATTTTGAGGAAAACAAAGGAAGATTGCCATGGCCTGTTGGAAAAGGAATAATAACAAGTCATTTCGGCATTCAAAAGAATCCGGATTTAAAATATTTAACTGAAGATAACATTGGAATTGAAATAACAAGCTCTGGAAAGGTAAAGGCCAGAACTGTATTTCAGGGAGAAATAGCTAAAGTATTTGCAATTTCAGGAGCAAATATGACAGTTATTATAAGACATGGAAAATTTCTTACTGTATATACAAATATTGTAAATTTAAAAGTAAAGACAGGAGATAAGGTTGCTTTAAAACAGGAGATAGGTGATGTATATGCTGATCCGGGAGATAATAATAATTGTATTCTTAAATTTATGATATTTGAAACAAGATACCTTGATCCAGAGATTTGGATTTCAAAAAATTGAATTGAAAAATGAAACAAAAATTGTCTATTTTAGTATAAAAAGATTACTACAAAAATGCATGTACAAAAAGATTGAAATAGAATCTGCAATAATTAACCTGAGAATTGTTGAGAATGCAATTGATGAGATAACAGGTGAAATTGGCATAAGTCAGGCTGATTACGGAAAGGTTTTGGTATCAACTCTTGAGGCTGTGAACAATGCTATTTTGCATGGGAATAATTCGTGTAAAAATAAAAAGGTTTTAATTGAAATATCTTGTGTAAAAAGGGATCTAAAAATTAAAGTAACGGATGAAGGAATTGGATTCAAGCCGGCGAAGATTCCGGATCCGACAATTCCTGAAAATATTGAGTCTCTTAATGGACGTGGCGTTTTCCTTATGACGAGACTTGCTGATAAAATTAAATATAGCAGAAAGGGAAATTCGGTTACAATGACATTTAATAATATAATAACTTGAGCATAAAAATATTTTATGATGAAATTGATTTCAGGCTGAAGGGTTGGAGAAAAGCTGTGAAGACAATTAAAGAGGTCATCGGAAATGAAAAAAAAGTTTTGGGTGACCTTAATTTTATTATAACAAATGATGAAAACTTAAGAAAAATTAATGTAGAGTTTCTTAAACATGATTACTATACAGATGTTATTACTTTCAGTGATAATAATGGAAATGAGATAAACGGCGAGATTTATATTAGTATTGATACTGTAAGGAAGAATGCAATTAACTATAATGTTAGTTTAAAAAGCGAGATATTAAGAGTTCTGATTCATGGTGTGCTGCATTTGTTGGAATATGATGATGGAACTGAATTACAAAGAAGTGAAATGAGAAAATTAGAAGATTACTGGTTGGAGAGAGTGGAGGATTAGTTTAATGGATTTTAATTATGATATTATAGTTGTAGGTGGGGGGCATGCAGGATGTGAAGCTGCACATATTGCCGCTGTGATGGGGGCAAGAACATTGTTGATTACAATGGATATGACAAAGTTTGCTCAGATGTCCTGTAATCCTGCAATGGGAGGAATAGCAAAAGGTCAGATAATAAGGGAAATTGATGCCCTTGGAGGTATGAGTGGTATAGTTACTGACAGGAGTATGATTCAGTTCAGAATGCTAAACCGCTCTAAAGGTCCTGCTATGTGGAGTCCAAGAGCTCAGTGCGACAGGAAAAGATTTACCGGTGAGTGGAGAAAAATATTGGAAAAAACAACAAATCTGAATATATGGCAGGAACAGGTAACGTCGTTATTATTTGACAAGGAAGAAGTTTCAGGTGTCGAGACCTCATTTGGTACAAGATTCTTTGGCAAAGCTGTAATCCTGACAAATGGCACATTTTTAAACGGAATACTATATGTTGGTTTAAAAAAGATTAGTGGAGGAAGGTCAGGGGATCCATCATCGGCAGGATTAAGTGACCAGCTTAAAAAGTTTGGTTTTACTGTCGAAAGGATGAAGACAGGAACAAGTGCAAGAGTTGATGGAAGGTCGGTTGACTTTTCGGTTATGGCAGAACAGAAGGGAGATATGGAAGGCAGGATGTTTTCTTATATTGGAGAACAAAAAGTTTTGCTGGAACAAAAAAGTTGTTATATCACATACACCAATAAAGAAGTTCATGAAGAGTTAAAAAAAGGACTGAAATTTAGTCCTCTTTTTACAGGAATGATAAAAGGAATTGGTCCGAGATATTGTCCGAGTATTGAAAGCAAAATATTTACATTTAAGGATAAGGATTCCCATCAGTTATTTATCGAACCGGAAGGTGAGGATACAATAGAATATTATATTAATGGTTTTTCAAGCAGCCTTCCGTTGGAAGTCCAGCTTAAGGCATTAAGGAAGGTCAGGGGATTAGAAAATGTTGAAATGTACCGTCCCGGATATGCCGTTGAATATGATTTTTTCCAGCCAACACAGTTAAAACATACATTAGAAACAAAGAAAATCCGCAATTTATATTTTGCGGGTCAGATAAATGGAACAACAGGATATGAAGAAGCTGCTGCCCAGGGTCTGATGGCTGGGATTAATTCTGTATTGAAAATAAGGAAAGAAGAAGCTTTCGTTCTGGAAAGAGATGAATCATATATTGGTGTTCTGATAGATGATCTCGTAACAAAAGGAGTTGATGAGCCATACAGGATGTTCACGTCGCGGGCTGAGTACAGAATCTTGTTACGACAGGATAACGCGGATGAGAGACTTACCAGAAAAGCATATAATATAGGTACTGTCGATATTGATAGAGTAAAACATCTTGATGAAAAGGAATCTTTGATTAAGGAAATTATCGATTTCCTTACAGAATATAGCGTTAACCCGGGAGAAATTAATACATTCCTGACTAAGGTTGGTACAAATATTATTTCACAAAAAGTGAAAGCAATAACAATTGCCACACGACCTCAGGTTGATATTGCTAGTCTATTAAGAATTCTAAAAGGAGGAATAGATCTGAAAGCATTTAATTCAGCAAGGTTCAAAGAAGTATCTGAATCAGCCGAAATCAAAATTAAATATGAAGGATACATTCAGAGAGAAAAAATTGTTGCGAATAAAATCAGGAGACTGGAAAGCTTAAAGATTCCTGAAGATATTGATTATAATGAATTGACTTCTATCTCAACAGAGGGAAGACAAAAACTTAGCAGAATAAAGCCTGAAAACATTGGCCAGGCAGGAAGAATTAGCGGAGTGTCTCCATCTGATGTAAACATTTTACTAATGTATCTTGGAAGATAAAATGTTCCACGTGGAACATTTTTAAAAAATAAAAAATATTTTATGAAGATATTAGGTCATCTTGTAGATATTCATAACCGGGAGATCTATCCTGCTACGATAAACGTTCTTAACGGAGTAATCGATAAGATTGAAAGGGTACCTGAAGCACCGGTGAAATTTATTATGCCGGGACTGATAGATTCTCATATTCATATTGAAAGTTCGATGATTACACCCGGGGCATTTGCAATGACAGCTGTTCGTCACGGAACAACTGGAGTTGTTTCTGATCCACATGAAATTGCAAATGTTCTTGGTTTAAAAGGAGTAAAATTCATGATAAATGATGGGGAAAAAGTTCCTTTGAAATTTTGGTTTGGAGCACCATCCTGTGTACCGGCAACAGGTTTTGAAACCAACGGAGAAACGTTAAATCATAATGAGATTGAGAAGTTACTCAAGCTTGACGATATTCTGTTTCTTTCTGAAATGATGAATTTTCCGGGCGTGATTTATGATGACAAAGAAGTATTGAAGAAAATAGATATTGCAAAAAAGCTACATAAGCCAATTGATGGTCATGCTCCGGGATTAAAAGGTGATATGTTAAGAAAATATGTAGAAGCAGGAATTTCTACTGATCATGAATGCAGCACAGAGGAAGAAGCACTGGAAAAGATTTCTTTAGGAATGAAAATATTGATAAGAGAAGGAAGTGCTGCAAGAAATCTTGACTCATTAAAGAACCTTTTCAATACATATCCCGAAATGATTATGCTTTGCAGCGATGATCTGCATCCGGAAATGCTTGTGAAGGGTCATATCAACAGGATAGTTGCCAAGTTAATATCTGAAGGATTTAATGTTTTTGATGTCATAAGGTGTGCAACAATTAATCCTGTAACACATTATGGACTTGATGCGGGTCTGCTTCAGGAAGGGCAAAGTGCAGATTTTATCGTGGTGGATAGTCTGAGAAATATGAATGTTCTGGAAACATGGATAAATGGGGAAAAAGTGTATGCTGATGGTAAGACCTTATTTAGTTATTCTCCGGGGGAATCTATTAATAATTTTAAATGTAGCACAATTACTGAAAAGGATATAGTTGTCGAAAATAAATCAGGAAAAATCAGAGTTATAGAGGCAATTGATGGTGAGCTCTTAACCAATGAGCTTATAATATCCGCAGGAACTGATAACATCCTGGAACCGGATACAGATAAAGATATATTGAAAATAATAGTAATAAACAGATATATCGACTCAACTCCTGTTGTAGGCTTTATAAAAGGTTTCGGTATGAAAAAGGGAGCTCTTGCAAGTTCTGTTGCACACGACAGCCATAACATAATTTCAATCGGGACAAACGATAAAGACATTGTAAATTCTGTAAATGAAATAATAAAGAAAAAAGGGGGATTAGCGGTTTCTTCAGAAGAGAAGGTGGACTCGTTACAGCTTGATATTGCAGGGATCATGACAACACGTTCCTGTGAAGATGTTGCGTCAGATTATCTCATTCTTAGTGAGAAGGTGAAATCACTTGGGTGCAGAATGAGCACTCCTTTCATGACACTATCTTTTATGGCATTGCTTGTAATTCCTGATCTGAAAATAGGAGACAAGGGTTTATTTGATGTCAAAAGATTTGAACTGGTACCTTTGTTTGTAAAATAAAACTTTGGTTTCTGATGACTGCTGATAATAAATTCAAATCAATTCTTACTTTACTTCCTGACCGACCGGGAGTTTATCAGTTTGTCGATTCTGCAGGAACGATCCTGTACATCGGAAAAGCAAAGAACCTGAAGAAAAGGGTGACATCGTATTTTTCAAAGAACCAGTCAGGAAAAACAAATGTACTTCTGAGAAAAGCAAGCGACATCCGTCATATTGTTGTAGATAATGAATCTGATGCATTATTACTTGAGAACAACCTTATTAAAAAGCACCAGCCCAGATATAATATACTTTTAAAAGATGATAAAACATATCCCTGGATATGCATTAAAAAAGAACCGTTTCCGAGAGTATTCAGCACGAGGAATACTATAAAGGACGGATCAATCTATTTTGGTCCGTATACTTCAGGATTAATGGTTAAAACCCTGATCGACCTTATCAGGCAGCTTTACAAGCTGAGAACATGCACCCTCCGCCTTACAATATCAAATATTGCTGCATGCAAATTCAAAGTTTGCCTTGAATTCCACCTGGGAAACTGCAAAGCACCTTGCGTAGGTTTTCAGTCAGAACAGGAATACAATGAAAACCTGCAACAGATAAAGGAAATTCTCAGAGGAAATATTTCAACAGTAATGGACCACCTGAATAAATTAATGACACAGTATTCGCGAGAGCTCAGATATGAGGAAGCCCAGGGTGTCAAAGATAAAATCGGAATTCTGGCAAATTTCAGAAGCAAATCAACTGTTGTAAGTAACAAAATCCTGAATGTCGATGTCTTTGCAATCACTCATGATATGGATACTGCTTATGTGAATTACTTAAAAGTTGTTCAAGGAGCTGTAATACAGACATATACAATTGAACTTAGAATAAGGATCGATGAAGAAAAGGAATCAATTCTTGGATTTGCCATAACCGAAATACGGCAACGGCTATCAGGCGATTCTCCTGAAATAATTGTGCCATTTAAGCCGGATATACAAATTGATAAAATAAAATATACTGTTCCAAAAGCCGGCGAGAAACTTAAACTTCTTGAACTTGCTGAGCGTAATGCCATATATTATAAGCTGGAGCAAAAGAAAAAACGAATGGAACATGCACCACAGGCAAGGACTGGAAAAAATCTGGAGAGACTGAAAAACGATCTTCATATGCCGGATGTTCCTTTTCATATAGAATGTTTTGACAATTCAAATATTATGGGAACCAATCCGGTTGCTGCTTGTGTTGTATTCCGGAACGCAAGACCAAGTAAAAAAGAATATCGTCATTTTAATATTAAAACAGTGACCGGACCTGATGACTTTTCATCAATGGAAGAAGTAATATTCAGGCGGTACAAAAGAATGATTGATGAAAAGCAAAGCCTTCCTCAGCTTATTGTTGTTGATGGAGGGAAGGGACAACTTTCTTCAGCGATGAAGAGCATCGACAAACTGGAATTGAGAGAAAAAATTACAGTGATCGGCATTGCCAAGAAACTGGAGGAAATTTATTTCCCTGGTGACAGTGTTCCGATTTACCTTGATAAAAATTCAATAAGTTTGAAAATTATTCAACAGTTAAGAAATGAAGCTCACAGGTTCGGAATAAATTTTCATCGCGACAAGCGTTCCTCTGAAATGATAAAATCGGATCTTGATCTGATAAAAGGAATCGGACCCAGGACAAAAGAAATTTTATTGAAGAAATTAGAATCTGTTGAAAAAATTAAAAATACACCGTCCGATGAGCTTGAAAAAATAATTGGTCACAAAAAAGCAGTCATATTATTGGAATATTTCAAAAAATAGCTCTGGTTTCCACGTGGAACATTTTTCTAATTTAGCAAGTTAAATATCTTATATTAAGAAATATAAGTCCTATTATCTGATCTGTTAAGTCAACGAGAATTGAATATTTTCAGTGAAACAACCAGAGGGTCGTGAATTTTAAAAACTGGAATGATAAACTTTGAATCAATTTTGTGTTTCTATTTCAGACGAGGGCGAGGCTTTATACCTCGCCCAATTCAGATAAAGCTTTTTTGACATCTTGAAAGATTTCCTGTGAACCAAAAGTAGCAAGACCTTTCATTCCGATTTCTTCTGCAACAGTGACATTGATCTCGATATCGTCAATATAAAGACACTCCTCTGGCTTAAGAGAGTAGTTTTTAAGTAGAATTTCATAAATCCTTTTATCAGGCTTTGAGAACTTCACTTCAGAAGAGATTATCCCTCCGTCGAAATATTTGAAAAAGAAATATCCGTTTTTGATCTCTTCAAAAATATCAATTGGGAAGTTGGAAAGGTAATATAGTCTGAAACCCTGTTTTTTTAACCCAGGAAGGAGTTTTGCGTTAAGGTCAAGGGGAAACATCAATTCTGTACGTAATTTGAAAATATGGGCTATTTCTTCCCTTTTAAGTGACGATTTTGAAGCAATGGCATCTATTGCTTCAGATGTGTTAATTTCTCCGTTATCCAGCATCAGCCATTCTTTGCTGCTAAAAATATCAGCAAGAATTTTAGTTATAAGGTTTTCAGGATAATTTTTCTTTTTAAAATATTCTGATGGCCTGAAGCTTATGAGCACATTCCCAAGATCAAAGATAATATTCTTAATCATATCAGGAGTTCTTCATGCTTATTGGCTGGCCTGTCGCTTCAAGAACATTCCACCACAATTCGCCTTCAACATCAATTTTTTTGCGTTTCGCAACGGCCATTGGAATTGGAATAAGTGTGAACAGGTTATTCCAGAAACCTACTACAAAATCAGTTTTTCCGGCCAGAGCGGCATGAACAGCATTCTGGGCAAGAAGACTGCAGAATTTACTGTCGTTTGCGTTGGCAGGAGCGCTTCTGATGATATAACTTGGGTCGATGTATTTAATTGAATGAGGGAAGTCTGTCTTTTTAAATTCTTCGGATATTTTATCTTTCAGGAAAACACCAATGTCTTTGTGTAATATATTTCCTGAAGCATCTATATTATTTTCTGATTCTTTAAAAAATTCCTGGCCGGCTCCTTCAGCAACGACAACTACGGCATGGTGCCTCGCTTCAAGCCGTTTTCTGAGAACATGAAGAAATCCTCGCTGGCCGTCGAGATCAAATGTTATTTCAGGGATTAGAACAAAATTCACCTCCTGGATCGACAAAGCGGCACTTGCAGCAATAAATCCCGAATCACGTCCCATAAGTTTAATGAGAGCTATCCCGTTAAAAGCTCCTGATGCCTCATTATGTGCATTCCTGATTATGTCGTTGGCAATAGAAAAAGCTGTTTCAAAGCCAAAGGATTTCTGAATAAGGTCAATATCGTTATCTATCGTTTTCGGAATACCGGCTACAGAGATTTTTAAATTCCTCTTTTTAATTTCCTCATGTATTGCATGAGCTCCACGCAATGTTCCGTCACCTCCGATACAAAAAAGGACATTGATGTTCATAATCTCAAGTGTATCAACCATTTTTTCAACATCCTGATCTCCCCTGGATGATCCCAGAAATGTCCCGCCAGTAAGATGAATACCTCTGACCATGGACGGAGTAAGCTCAACAACAGAATGGTTATATTTTGGAATTAATCCTTCATATCCATATTTAATACCCAGGATCCGGCTGATACCGTATCTGTAATAAAGTTCATTGACAAGGCTGCGTATAACATTGTTTAGTCCGGGGCATAACCCACCGCAGGTTACAATCGCGACTTTTGTTTTTGCGGGTTCAAAAAAGATATTTTCTCTGGGCCCTGCTTTTTCAAATGATACGGGGACCTCTCCGGTATCTTTACATTTATTGAAATTTTCGATGGATGCATCGTAGAGGATCCTCTCTTTGTCATCTATAAATTTATAAACAAGATTTTCTACCCGCTGATTATGTTTCAGAGGGGACACCACACCTCCTTTTCCAAGAGAGGTAACCTGAAAATCCTCGTATTTCATCTTTTATTGATTTGTAAAAAATTAAATATAACTATCATGGAAACAATCCTGTTTTCATATAGTTCAAATTTAGATAAATTTTTGATTGATGTAAAATGATAAGAATCAGATGATCTGCTTAATTCTTCCTACCAGACCATTTTCCAACCTTACTTTAATTCCATGAGGATGATTGGGAGAAGTAGTCAGAACTTCTTGTACTCTTCCCTCAGTGAGACGGCCTGTACGTTTATCTTCAGTTAATTCCACCTTAACTTCAATACCTGCCTTTACATCAGCTCTTCGCGTTCCTTCCGTTACCATATTATTTCTGACCTGTCTTTGCTAAAACAATTTGAAAATAGAAATATTAAATCATACTGCAATAATAAAAAAAACTATAAGACAAAACAGTGAGTGTGCTATGATTTTACTAACATTTAAGGATTTTTAATAAACATTTTGTTTTATGAGGAGATAAATACATATTACCAAGCCGTTCCTTTTACTTTCATTCTAAGACGATAAAGTCCTTTGCTGGCTGTAATAAATAGACTTTTCATATCAGAACCGCCAAAACAAACATTTGCGGTCCATTTCTCAGGGACCGGGATATTCCCGATTTTTTTACCATTCCTGTCAAAAATTGTAACTCCATCACCGGTAAGGTAAAGATTCCCCCTGGTATCTGTTGTCATTCCATCGGATCCCATTTCGCAAAAGAGAGTTTTGTTGCTCAGACTGCCATCCTTGTTAATTGTATATGACCATGTCTTTTTTCCTTTGAGATCTGCTACATAAAGAACTTTACCATCAGGAGAACCTGTTATGCCATTTGGTGTAAGAAGATCGTCAATTACCCTTGTCAATGTTTTGTGGTCAGGGGCAAGATAATATACTCCCTGACAATCTTGCTCCATAGAGGTACGTTTCCACCATGTTCTTTGATAGTATGGGTCGGTAAAATAAATTCCTCCATTTTTGGCCAACCACAGGTCATTTGGTCCGTTAATAAGTTTGCCCTGGTATTTTGATAGAATAATATTAACGCTTTTATCCGGGGCTATGCACCAGAGCTCGTTTTTTTCATCAGCGCAGGCCCAGAGAAAACCTTTATTATCAAAAGCAAGCCCATTTGAACGTCCACACGGCTGCATAAAGGTTGAGAGTTCACCGGAAACACCCCATACCAATATCCTGTCGTTCGGCTGATCAGTGAAAAAGACATTTCCATTTTTGTCAGGGGAGGGGCCTTCAGTAAAAAGGAACCCGTCAGCCAGCTTTTCGAGTTCTGCTCCGGTTTGTATTATCGCATTTTTACCAGCTTTTTGAGTAAAAGCTAAACCAATGAATATCAATGGTAATGCGATAAATAGTTTATTATACTTCATAGGGTGTTTATGGTAAATGAATACAGTATAAGAACAACATTATTTTTTAACCAAAACAGTGTTTTTAATTCTTCCGATATAATTATCAATCTGCCCGGGCAGTTCAAATCCCACTATAATCATATCAACAGTCCCCAACCCGAGAACATATTTCAACGATTCATCAATTTTCTCAGGACTGTTTCTGAATTTTCCGTTGCCAATCAGTTTCATACCAATAATTCCCTTCCCTTTTTTATGTAGTTTTTCAATTACAGGGATTACCAGGGAAGGGTCATTTTTATCCATAGCCTCTCCATAAGGATTGATGCGGACATGTACAACATCGACCCATGAGCAATCAACGCATGCTTCCATTGCTTCAAGAGAATGGACCGAAACGCCATGCGCACGTATTATTTTTCGGGCTTTCAGATTCTCAAGGATGTCCATCTGCCTTTTCTGTTTTTCAGTCCACCTGGGATCGGTCATGCAATGGATCTGGACAATATCCAGATAATCTGTATTGAGTTCCCTGCGGAAACGGTCAACAACAATATCAGCATCAGGACGATCAGGTTCCGGAATGCCTCCTTCCCCCAACCAGATTTTTGAGCTCAGAGTATAGGTTTCCCTGGCGATGCCTTTAAGAGCTGCAGCTGTATAAGGATGAGTCCCATAACTATCGGCACAATCAAAAAACCGGATTCCTTTTTCATATGCCTGACGGATAAGCGATTCGGCAACTCCTGCTCTTGTTATATTGGAGGAGCGGTTATAACCGCTGAAACCGGTTCCCATTCCGAGAAGAGTGGTTTTTATTCCCGACTTGCCGAGCCTGACAATCCGAAAAGGATCAGCAGGCGATGCTGATGAACTACCGGGTGAAGCAAGTGTTACTTCCCCAAGTAACACTGAGCCTGCGCCAACTGTCAGATTCGTAACAAACTGTCTTCTGGTAAGATTTCTTTTTGCCATATTAGTGCATATTACTGTAAAACAGTGACTTTTAAATGCGAAGGATGATCAATATCGTGATAAATTCTATGAGTAGCTTTCTGGAAATCACTTTCTGAGCATTTATAAATATCAACAAATTTCTGGGGATTTCTGTCGACGAGAGGGAACCATGAATTTTGAACCTGTATCATAATACGATGCCCCTTTTTAAAGGTGTGAGCAACATCGGGGATGTCATATTTGACTTCTGTAATTCTTCCCTGAACAAAAGGCTCCGGTTTTTCAAAATTGTTACGGTATTTTCCTCTGAAAACTTCTCCACGGACAAGCATCTGATAACCACCCAGAGGAACTTTTATGCTGGTATTTTCACCAGCTTTGGAATCAGGAGGAAAGACATCAATCAGTTTCACGATATAATCAGCATCAGTTCCTGTTGTTGATACATAAAGATCAGCTGTCAGCGGACCGGTCAATGTGACATCCTCTGTAAGGATATCTGTCTGATATACCATCACATCCGGTCTGGATGCCGCAAAGCGTTGATCATCTGTCATATACTCTGTTGTTCTGTTGGCATGGATGCCTTCGGTATAGGGAACGGGCTTCATGGGATCTGAAATATATTCATCATAGCTTATGTCTGAAGGAGGGGAGGAAATTGAAATAGCTCCTTGTGAATAGAAATAGAGATTCTTTTCTGTGACATTTTTCGGAGGCCATGTTTCAAAATTCTTCCATTCATTTGAACCGGTGACAAAGATTGTAGCTTCAGGTATGGCAGGATTGCCTGCTCCTTTCAGATAATAATCAAAAAAGTTCTTTTCGAGAGCAATGAATTTTTCATTCGCATCAAGGCCCCAGTAGATATTTCCAAGATTATATGCCTGACCCCAGGCCCATTGACTATGCGACCATGGCCCCATTACAATATAGTTTTTCAAAGATGGGGAATTCTGTGTTTCGATAGCCTTATATGTATTTAGTGCACCGTAAAGATCTTCTGCATCAAACCAACCGCCAACGGTTAAAACTGCAGGAGTGATGTTTGTAAGAAAAGGACGGGGATCGCGTGATTTCCAAAAATCATCATAATCCGGATGAGCAAAAGCATCGTTCCAGAATTTAATACTGTCGCCCAGATATTTTGGGGCTAAATTTTTAATAGCCCCGGATGACAGAAAAAACTCATAACAATCAGGAACGGGCAAACTGAAGGAAGGATTTTTTATCCTGGTCGGAGCTCTGTGCGGCTGCCCGTTTCTGTAATAGAAACTGAAACAATCAAGAATGAAAAATGCACCGTTATGATGGAAATCGTCGCCTAAGAACCATGCCGTGACCGGAGCCTGAGGTGAAACGGCTTTTACCGCCGGATGAGAATTTATCAGACCCATAGTGGAATAAAATCCGGGATATGAAATGCCGAATATCCCAACCTTTCCATTATTGTTCTTAACATTTTTGACAAGCCAGTCAACAGTATCCCAGGTATCGGTAGTTTCATCGATATCCTTGTTACTCTTTTTTTCCTGAATGAAAGGACGAATATCCTCGTAATCTCCTTCACTCATAAATTTACCTCTGACATCCTGGAAAACAAGTATATATTCTCCCTCAGAATATCTGCTGTATACCTGCATAAATGAATTGAAGCTTTCCGGTCCGCCCGGCTCAATGTCGTAGGGTGTGCGGAGAAGCAGAACAGGATGCTGAACGGAATTGTTTTTAGGAGTATATACCGATGTAAAAAGTCTTACCCCGTCCCGCATGGTAATATATACTTCCTGCTTGATATATTTTTTCCCCGGCATTTCAGGGCTTTTCACGGTTGCGGCAAAACTTTTCTCTGTCTTAATATCAGGGGATAGCCTTTGTTCCTTCTCCCTGATATTTGCATTCCTGTCAGGAGCTCCTTCAATTGGCCGGCCAACTGCAGCGAATATCATTAAAACAAGGAAGAAGGAGATGAATCCAACTGTTTTAAGGATTAAATATTTTGATTTCATTTTGTATATAATTTTGATTCACACTTATTCTAATCCCAGTTGGCTGAGAAGATCCCCTGGCCGTATTGGCCTGCCATTTTTTGTTGCAATTGCTGTTACTTTGGAATTCACGATCAGCTTGTGGTCTGGTTGCCTGAAAATATCCTGCTCAAAAATTATTCGTACATTTCCTTCCCTTTGAATTTTAATACAAACGACAAATTTGTCAAGGCTCCTGAGAGGATATTTGTAGTCTATTTCAACTCTTGTAACAATAAGATCTATCCCTTCTTCGTGGAATTTTGAAAAGCTAATTCCTTTTGAAATAAGAAATTCATGTCGTGCGTGCTCAAGATAATGAAGGTAATTTGCGTTGTTTACAACACCCTGAATATCGCACTCATAATCTCTTACAGCAAACCCCGTACTGAAACTGTAGTTGGCTTCTGTCATTGTGTTTTACGTGTAAATTTATTTTGGGAAACGTCTGAAAAATTTCTTCAATTTTAAATGAAATTTATGAATACTATGAGGTTTATAATGCATAAGAATACATTGCCCTGTGATATAATTTATGCCGGAATCTTCAAGCTCTTTTAGTGCATCTTTACTATCGGACATTTGCTGTATCCAGATCTGTTTTATCCCTTTTGCCTTTGCCTGCCTGATAATTCCGGTCGTCTGCTCTTTTTTTGTCATAATGATGAGACCTTTAACGGAGTCAGGTAATGCATTTATATCCGGGTATACTTTTACACCGTGTATCATGGATGCAAATGGATTTACAGGAATTATATCCATTCCTTTTTCTTTCAGCTCCCTGAAGGCGGTGAAACCGAATTTTTTCGGATTTCTCGAAACTCCAACCATAGCGATGGGTTCCGATGCAAGAAATTCTTCAATTTGTCTTAATGAAACCATTTTTTTACGATTGAAATTATAAATTATGAATATAGTTTTGGCAACAATTTCAGCCAATAAGTATAAAGACTTAAAAATACAACAAAAAAGCCAACCGATATTTATTTTTATTTACTTGCTATGCAGATTAAGAAAAAATACTCATGAAACCCACATGATTGATACAATCACAACCGAACCGCCAACAGGCGGTGAGCTCAGCAAAGCTAAACAAGAATGAATATAATTCATTTTCAACCGAGTTAATCATGAGCGGTTCTCCCGTATGGGCGGGAACCTTTAAAAATTTAATTATATACATATGAAAAATCCGGAAGATAACAACGGGTATCTTTTTTCAAGAAGATATTCAAATTATGTGTTTATTTTATTATTTCTGTTATACATGTTCGACTATATCGACAGAATGGTCGTTACGTCGATGTTTACCTCCATTGAACATGACTGGGGTATCAGCCATACGCAAAGCGGATTACTTGTATCGGCAGTATACTGGGCTATTGTGATTCTGACATTTCCCGTATCAATTCTTGTTGACCGCTGGAGCAGGACAAAAACGATTGGGATAATGGCAATAATGTGGAGCCTTGCAACAGCATTGTGTGCTCTGACCGGTAATTTTGTACAGTTGTTTATGGCCCGTATGCTTATCGGAGTGGGAGAAGCCGGATATGCTCCCGGAGGAAGCGCAATGATTTCGGGGCTTTACCCCATTGATAAACGATCAAAAATGATGGGTTTATGGAATGCCTCAATACCGCTTGGTACGGCTATTGGAGTAATGCTGGGCGGAATTATTGCAGTAAAGTTTGGCTGGAAGCATGCTTTTGGACTGGTTGCAATCCCCGGGTTTATAGTTGCAATCCTGTTCCTTTTTGTGAAGGACTATAAAACCGTTGATCTCTCTTTTGTTGACAAAAGCAATAAGAAGGTCAGGATGGAGCGAAAAGATATTGTGAGAGAATTTTTAAACAAGCCATCCGTTATTTTTACTTATTTCGGTATGGCTGCAGTAGTTTTTGTAACTACTTCGCTTATTTCCTGGTTGTCTACATATTTTCAGAACGTTCGCGATATGCCCCAGGATAAGGCAGGCACTCTGGCCAGTGCAATAATGATTATGGCTCTGGTGGGAGCTCCTGTCGGCGGATATCTGACTGACAGATGGCGTAAGACACAGGAAAATGCAAGACTTCTCTTTCCTGCTATTACGACATTTGTATCGGCAATATTACTTTTTATGGCATTAAATCTGTTTAAAGGAACCTTACAGTATATAGTTTTACTGATAATGGGAATTTGTATCTTTTTGTTCATTTCAGGTGCGGTCTCAGTTACCCAGGATGTCATACATCCCGGATTAAGAGCTACATCCTATGCAATTGCAGTCGTAGTACAGAACCTTCTCGGATCTTCTATGGCTCCGATTGCAATGGGCAAGTTATATGATCTTTACAACATACAGACAGCCCTTTCTGTTCTGCCGTTTGTTCTTATGTTGGGTGCCGTTCTCTTCTATCTGGGTTCAAGATATTATGTAAAAGATATGGATAAGGTGGTTAAAGTTAAGCTTGAAGTGGCTTAACCGGCAGGAGAAAAACTATTTGTTTCTTGCAGTTGTGTAATTAACAAATTCCTTAAGGGATTCTTTTACTTCTGATTCGGGGTATGAATCAAGAATTGCAAGAGCTTTATCTCTGTATTGATTCATCTTCAGTTCAGCATATTCCATTCCTCCGTAATCAGATACAAAACTGATAACTTCATTAATTTCTGCCTTATTCTTTTTCTTGTTTTTCAATATACCAAGGATATGTCTCTTTTTAGACCCAGATGATTGTTCAAGAGCATATATCAAGGGAAGAGTTATCTTTTTTTCTTTAATATCATTCCCGCCTTTTTTACCGGTAAGTCCGGTGCCTTCATAATCGAGCAGATCATCCCTGATCTGAAAAGCAACGCCAATGTTTTCTCCAAAATCTTTCATCAGTTGAATTGTCTCGGGATCATCAGTTACTGATCTGGCTCCGCAGGCTGTACAGGCTGAAATCAGTGCAGCTGTTTTACTTATGATGATCCTGAAATAATCTTCTTCTCTGATATTGAGTTTTCTGGCTTTCTGTAACTGAAGTAATTCGCCTTCGCTCATTGATTTTACCGCTTCGGAGACAATCTCAAGCATGTCGAAACGGTTCTTCTCAACACTTATAAGCATCCCTTTCGACAACATGTAATCACCAACAAGAACGGCAATTTTCGAATTCCAGAGTGCGTTTATTGAAAGAGCTCCACGTCTTTCATTTGCTTCGTCAACCACATCATCGTGAACAAGGGATGCGGTATGGAGGAGTTCAATAAAGGTAGCGGCAACATAAGTCGGTTCGGTAATAACTCCATTCAGCCTTGCCGTAAGAAAAACCAGCAACGGCCTCATCTGTTTTCCCTTGCGGCGGAGAATATAATTAAGAATTATATTTAACAGAGGGATCTCACTACGCATAGTTTTATTAAAGTAGGCTTCAAAATCAGCCATCTCTTTTTCAACGGGTTTTCTGATTCGGGTGAGAACCGGCATAATAATTTATTTCGCTCAAATATAGTAAAATCAACGGTTCAAGAGAGTTCTTTGTTAATTCTCAAATTTTCATATTCATGACTTCTCTGACTTCATCAAGTGTAGCTGTTGCAACTTCCCTTGCACTTTCAACGCCATTTCTGAGTACCTGGCGTACATAATCCATGTTTGATTCAAGTTCTGTTCTTCTTGTACGGAAAGGGCGGAGATATTCATTAATTGATTCAGTTAACATTTTCTTCAACTGACCGGCACCACCATCACCAATCTCTGCTGCGATCTCTTCCGGAGTACGCCCTGTACAAAGAGAAATCAGCAGTAATAAATTTGATACTTCCGGTCTCTTATCCGGATCGTATGTTATCAGTCGCTCCGAATCTGTTTTGGCCTTTTTTATCAGTCTTGCCGTTTCATCTTCAGTGGAACTCAGCATAATGGCATTGTTTCTGCTTTTACTCATTTTCTGGGAGCCATCCAGACCAAGGATCATAGGCGAAGTACTTAAAAGTGGTTGAGGCTCCGGAAAAACAGGTCTGTTTGCCGCAAATCGTTCGTTGAACCGGCGGGCAATTACCCTTGTGAGTTCAAGATGCGGAAGTTGATCTTTACCGACAGGAACCACATTCCCTTTGCAAAACAAAATATCAGCAGCCTGGTGAACAGGATATGTATACATCCCTGCATTGATATTCTTTTTACCGGATGCCAGGATTTCTTCTTTAACCGTAGGATTACGGTCAAGCTCCGAGTTTGTAACCAATGTAAGAAAGGGCAATAATAACTGATTCAATTCCGGAATTTGACTATGTGGAAAAATAAATGTCTTTCCGTTATTGGCATCAATCCCGGCAGCAAGATAATCGAGAGTGAGTTGTCTCACATTTTCAGATATCGATTCAAAAGTGTCTCTGTCAGTTAAAACCTGATAGTCCGCAATAACCAAATATGTCTGAACACCAAGTTTATGGAGCCTTACGCGATTCTGAAGCGAACCGAAGAGATGTCCGATATGAAGTCTTCCCGTCGGCCGGTCACCGGTAAGAACCCGGTATTTCCCGGGATTTATTATCAAATCCTTTTCAAGCTGATTACTCCTCCTTATTGTAGCTTCAAATGTCCCATAATCAATCTTGTCAACATTTTCCATTTTTATCCTTTCTGATGGTTTTCCATTACTGACAACGGATCTTATTGCCCCGGCAAAATGACTCTGGCAACCCTGTCTCCATCGTCAAAAATCTCTGACAGCAAAGAGGTTCAAAAATAGATAACCTGAAAATCTATTCCTATTTTTTGTACCAGTTTTTTAAATGCCACAATGATAATCAATAATACTATTTAACGAAGTCAATTGACGGCATCCCTGTAGTAACAATGTACATATAAACAGGTTCCCGGGATTCTATGATATTCATATTCATGGCATCACAAAAAATCAGGTCAGATCCAAACCTGTACTTATTGAAAAAACAAGTCTCGGATAACTGAATTAGACCTGATTGTTGAAATATTCCACATCAAAAAGATTTCTAAGTATAAAGATTCACTAAATATCCTTGAGCATTTTCTTCTGGAACAGTATTATTGATATTACTCCGCAGGTTATTGCAGAATCGGAGACATTGAAAACAGGCCTGAAAAACACAAATGACTCTCCGGCCCTAATTGGCGACCACAAAGGCCAATGTGTATCAATTACAGGAAAGTAGAACATATCGACTACTCTTCCCTGCAGGAAAGAAGAATATCCTCCTCCAGGAGGAAGCAATATGGCAGGCTGACTAAAACTCTCACTGAAAATCATGCCATAGAAAGCACTGTCGATCATATTCCCGATTGCCCCGGCCATTATTGCACTGACGGCAAGAACAAGCCCGGTATTAGCCTTTTTTTTGATAAGGGAAACCAGAACCCAGCCGATGCCGATAATTGCTATTATTCTAAAGATACTGAGAATGAACTTGCCTGTTTTGCCTCCCATTTCCATCCCGAAGGCCATACCGTTATTCTCTATAAAATGAATTAGTCCCCAGTCACCGAAGAGGTGAATTTCCTGGCCTATTGCCATGTGGGTTTTAACCCATATTTTCAGAACCTGATCAACAACCAGGATCAGAAATATAAACAGAACTGACTTTTTCCCTATAGACATTACAATTTTCTTTAAATTCAGGGTCGCAAAATAGTAAAAAAAATGATCACATTAATATACTGCTGAATCCATTGGGCTATAAAATAATATGAGTATCGGGAATCATGCACATAAATTCATTTATTTTGACTTCGACGAGCTCAGCAGAGTTTACCCCACCAAGCGTGGCTCCGGTTCTTCGTTTGACCTAGCTCCAAGAGTATAGCCGTCAATCTAAGGGGATAATTATATGAAAAGTTACGGATGTCGCATAATGTGAATAAGCCATGGACAGGTAATGAAAACTCATTACATATAGCCACGAAAGTGGCGCAATTTGAAGTGTGCCGGGCATGTAGTAGATTGAATGGGTGAGAAGGAGCAATCCTTCAAGTCCCTAAAGAGCCGTAATGACCGGAATCTTATAGCCGAAAGCAAGGGTGTCCTGGGGGACCGGGAATCTGAAGGAAGCCGTA
>JAJFVL010000027.1 GCA_021371855.1 Bacteroidales bacterium
CATTCAGATTAATTGCTCCCCCTGATATCGTTGTTGCCCCTGATATTGTCGCTCCTGCCTGACCAGTCAGCAACCCCGCTGATGTGATCGTCCCGGAGCCTGTCGTCGAGATATTACCGCTTGTGGTCACTGCATCTCCCGGTGTTGTCGGTGTCAGTACATTTACTGTGCGACTCCAGTAACCAAGGATACCGGTAGTCGGTGGGGTCGAAGTCAATCCACTCGCACTGTTTGTATATACACCTGCATCGGGTGTTAATCCACTAAGTGTCAATCCTGTAAACGTGGGGGTCGCCCCGCTGTGGATATCCTGAACAGTATTAAGCGTTATGCTTCCCACACCATGAGTAACTAAAATATTATTACTTCCATATAATGTTTTGTATTCATTTTCACTCCCTGCTGCATTCATTCCCAGAAGTTGGTTTGATCCGCCAAGAGTAGCTGACCCCATTACAGCTTTCCATCCACTGTCGTAGTACCAGAAAGATTTTGTGTCGGTAGCATAGACCAACAGACCCTGAGCCGGTGAAGGGATTGCCAGCATATTGGCAAATGTCATTCGCGGAGCCAGGAATCCTTTGAATGTACCGCTTGTCCATTTCAGCTCTAAGATAGACGAAGGATCCGGACTAATCGAAGTCTCACTGATCCCTACCCCCTGAGCAAATGATTGCTGACCGCTTAATATCCCAAAGAGAATCACTATGAACAGAACGATTCCGGAAGGAGTCAGGAATACCCGCTTCCCTGTCTGCCATCTTCTTTTACAAGAAATCCAAGAAGATGTGTTTCGTGTCGTTTCCATACTATACCTCCTGTTTCCTATGTTGTATATTTATCTTAAAATTCTGTTTATCATGTATTTTAAAGTAATAAAATACTTTTAAACCCATCTCTTTCATCGAACTAAAAAAGACAAAACAAACACCCTTCAATTCTTTTTCTTTTTTTTAAGAATCGAAAAATGTCAGTCAAATCTTGATACCCGCCTTTCAAAGCCAAGAACAGACAATTATTATATCTTTCTTAAGACTATTCTAAACTAAGCAAGGTTGCACTATAGCAACCATTTATTAATATTTAAAGATAAAGATTATTTCAAATTTCTATCCTATTTTTTGACCAACTAAACTAAAACTTTGATGGCAGTTACATTTCTGATGAAACCCACATGATTGAACGCAATCACAAACACGTATAAATATAATTTTTAATCATGTGTGGTTCCATCATACCATTAAAATCAGAATTATATTATGATGAAAAATGTAAAATGGAAGGGGGAACAGTATAAAAACAAAACCGGGAGGCTTCAAAAAACCTCCCGATTTAAATTCTAAATAATTATAATCCTTTCAGATCGTATTAAAATCAGACTGCAAGACAATAAGACAGTCTGACTAAATAACTAACATGGCATCGCCATAGGTACCAAACCTGTACTTCTCCTTTACCGCAATTTTATAAGCGTCAAAAAGGAGGTCATATCCGGCAAAAGCCGACACCATCATAAGCAACGTTGAATATGGAAGATGGAAATTGCTGATCATCATATCAGGCACCTTAAATTCATATGGGGGAAAAATAAACTTATTTGTCCAGCCATCAAATGGTTTCAGGTAGCCATCGGTCGAAACTGAACTCTCAAGTGTCCTGACCACAGTAGTACCAACAGCACATATCTTGTACTTATTATCTTTGGCTTTATTCACAATATCGACAGCCTCATCAGTGATTATGATCCTTTCGGAATCAACTTTATGTTTGGTCAGGTCCTCAACATCAACGCTTCTGAAATTACCCAGACCAACATGTAAAGTAATTTCTGCAAATTCAACGCCAATGATCTCAAGCTTTTTAAGCAGCTCCCTGCTGAAATGCAAACCTGCGGTGGGAGCAGCAACAGCTCCTTCGTACCTGGCAAAAATAGTCTGGTATCTTTCACTATCTTCCGGCTCAACAGGTCTGTTGATAAACTTTGGAAGAGGAGTCTCCCCCAGGCTGTAGAGTGTCTTCTTAAACTCTTCATAGGTTCCGTCAAACAGGAACCTCAGTGTCCTTCCCCTTGAAGTGGTATTGTCAATTACCTCTGCAACCAGCAGATCATCTTCTCCAAAATACAATTTATTACCTATTCTGATCTTTCTGGCCGGATCGACTAAAACATCCCACAGACGCTGTTCTTTGTTCAGCTCCCTTAACAAAAAGACCTCGATCTCGGCTCCTGTCTTTTCCTTGTTTCCATATAATCTTGCGGGAAAAACTTTTGTATTATTGAAAACCAGAACATCATTTTCGCTGAAATATTCGATGATATCTTTAAAAACCTTATGCTGGATCTCTCCACTCTTTCTGTCAACGACCATTAACCGGCATTCATCCCTGTTTTCAGAAGGGTAAAGAGCAATAAGTTCCTGTGGTAAATTGTACCTGAATTGTGATAATTTCATAATAAATATATAATCATTTGATTTAAAGAAATCCTTTATACGTAAAAATATCTGATTTGTTTCATCAGAATGCATTTTATTTTTTTGATAACCTGGGGGGAGGCACCAAGATCATATACCCACACTTAAGAAAATTATCATTTTTGATTGATAATTAACAAGATATTGATTTCACTTGTTCAAGATATTCCTGAAATTTTTCTATGGTGAAAGCCTCACTTACATGAAACTGACCTATTGAAGTTCTCTCGAGTGCTGATAAATAGCCTCCGCTTTTCAGAGCCTCTCCAAAATCCCTTGCAAAAGACCGGATATATGTTCCCTTACTGCATACTAGCCTGATTTTTGTCTCAGGGATGCCAAACGAAAGCAGTTCAATTTCCCTGAAATAAACTGTTACAGGTTCAAGTTCTTTTTCTATACCCTGCCTTGCATATTCATAAGCCCGTTTCCCTGCTATCAGTTTTGCCGAATAGATCGGAGGAAGCTGCTTTTGCTCTCCCAGAAAACCATCAAGGACTTTTCTTAAGTTCTCTTCAGTAATATGTCCAGTGGGATAATGTCTGTCTGTCTCCGTTTCAAGATCAAATGAGGGTGTCGTTTCTCCCAAATGAATTGTTGCAACATATTCCTTATCCAGATCACGGAAGCTGTCAATTTTTTTTGTAGCCTTGCCTGTGCATACTATCATTAATCCGCTTGCAAGCGGATCAAGTGTACCGGCATGGCCAACTTTTAATTTTTTTATTCCGAGTGCGCTCCTGATCATTATTCTGACCTTGTTCACAAGATCAAAAGAAGTCCAGTATGCAGGTTTATTAAACAGGAGAACCTGTCCCTCCTCAAAAATTGTCGGTTTTTCAGATGACATGCAAGCCTAGTAAAATTGAGAAGATACCAACTAAAACACAGTAAACAGCGAACCATGTAAGGTTTCCTTTTTTAACAAGATTTATCATCCATTTACATGCATAATAACCTGACACAAATGCTGTTACGAAACCAATTAAAATAATAAAAACGGAAGTCCCCTCTGTAGAGAAATCACCTGATTTCATTTCAACCAGATTTGCCCCGATAATTGGGATCAGGACCATTAAAAAAGAAAACTTTGCTATATCAGATTTTTTGTTACCAAGCATCATCCCTGTAGCAATAGTGGCCCCTGACCTCGAAATAGCAGGAAGAACGGCTATAGCCTGGGCTATACCGATTATAAAAGAATCAATATATCCTATCTGCCTTTCTTTTGGTTTTATGAATAAAGGCATCAACAGCAGAACGGCTGTGATTATGAATTGAATTCCCAGAGAGATCATATTCCCGGCAAAATATCCTTCAATTATATCATTAAGGAAGAAACCTGTTATCCCAACAGGTATCATCGAGATGAATATTTTAAAAACATATTCAGTCTCTTCATTCAGCCTGAATTTAAAAAATCCCTTAAATAAATCCCTGATCTCTTTCCAAAGCACCAGGATGGTACTTAGAACAGTAGCTCCATGGACTGCTACGGAAAAATAGAAATTTGTCTCATTATTTATTCCGAAAAGATACTTCCCCAGCTCAAGGTGCCCCGAGCTGCTGACGGGTAAGAATTCTGTTAATCCCTGGATCAATCCAAGAACAAATGCCTCAAACCAATTCATATAATGTTAATTTTCAGATAATAAATAAAGTGCCTTGATTGCCCGGAGTACCTTGAGTTAAGAAGGTACGACTTTAGTCACACTTGACTTCAGCCCGCTTCAGGCACTTTTGCTCACTTCTCATTGTCTTTGGGCTTCTTCATAATTGCCCATATCTCGAATACAAAGCCTGCCAGTACAACTATCGGGGCAAGAGTTATTCTCCTGAAACTGAATATATCGTTACTGAATTTATCGGGACTTTCTGCTTTGCCTCCAAGCATCAGCAAAAATCCCACAACTATAATAGCAAATCCTATAGCAAGCAGTTTATAATTTTCACGTCCCAGCGCAAAATGTAATTTTTCCTTGTCTTCGTTTTTTGTGCCCATAATGCAATCAATAATAAAGTTCGTCTTCAGAAATACTCAGGTACCTGTTAACTGAAAAAAATGTTGAAACAACATTTATTAACACTCCGATTATAATAAGAGAAGCTCCAAGAAGAAGTAATAAGTTGGTGCTTTCAAAAGTAAACATCAAAAAGAACTCCTTTTCGATTAAATAAAGAAGTCCCAGTAATAAACTCATTGCGATAAGTGCAGCTATCAGACCATGTAATGCGCTCTGGACAAGAAATGGCTTCCGGATAAAAGCCCTGGTTGCACCTACAAGTTGCATTGTCCGTATCAGAAACCTCCTGGAATATATGGATAACCTTATTGTATTATTAATTATTGTCAATGCTATCAGAAAGAGGAATGAGCTTATCACTAGTAAAAACAAACTAACCTTTCTTACATTTTCATTAATGAGAAATAATAATGATTCCTGATAATAGACCTCTTTTACAAACGGATATTCAAGGACATACTTTTCAATATTTGACACACTGTCGGGACTTGTATATCCGGCATAAAGGTATACATCGATTGATGGAGGAAGGGGATTATCTCCAAGAAAATTTATAAAATCTTCGCCAAGATCTTCTTTCATTTTTGTGGCTGCTTCATCCTTCGAAACATATTTTGTCGATTTGACATAAGGTTTTGCATCAAGATCTTTCTGCAACATCCTTATATCTGCCTCTTTTGCCTCATCGTCGAGCATTACCGAAAAAGAAAGGCTTTCACGAAAATAGTCTGATAACTCCCTCGCATTTATAAGAACAAGCCCGAGAACACCTAAAAGAAAAAGCACCAGCGAAATACTGACCACCAAAGTCAGATAAGAACTCTTCAATCGCGTTTTGTTTAATTCTTTAGCCTTCTTCTTCACTCTTGTTCTGTCAAATTTATTTCCTGAACTCAACCCCTATCCCCCTCTCCGTTTCGCAAAGAAGGGGAATTCCTGAGGCTGACTTTTATCTTTTTACTTTTATCTTTTGTCTTAATCCACAATAGTAACCCACCCGAACGGATCCGGTTCATCACCGTATTGGATGGCGATAAGCTTTTTATAAAGTTTAAGGGAAACCGGACCGGGTTCACAATCCTTACTATACTCATAAACCTTGTTGTTCAGAGGATCAAATATCTTAGCTATCGGACCGATAACTGCTGCTGTTCCACACATTCCGGCCTCAGTGAATGTGGAAAGTTCTTCAATTGGGACCTGGCGTCTTTCAACTTTCATTCCCAGACTCTTTGCCACTTCAATAAGACTCATATTAGTTATAGAATTAAGTATTGAGTCAGATTTAGGTGTTATATATGTATTATCTTTTATACCAAAGAAGTTTGCAGGGCCACACTCATCAATATACTTTCTTTCCCTGGCATCAAGGAAAATTATATTGGAATATCCTTTTTCATGGCCATCAACGATAGCCTTCAGGCTTGCAGCATAATTGCCCCCCACTTTGTACGTACCGGTTCCCATAGGAGCAGCTCTGTCACAATCCCTGCAGATCATCATATCAACCGGCTTTACACCTCCTTTGAAATAAGGTCCTACAGGTGTAACAAATATAATGAAAGTATATTCCGTAGCCGGCTTTACACCCACCTCAGCTCCACTGCCGTATAATAAAGGCCTGATATATAACGATGCACCTGATTCGTATGGAGGCACAAATTTCTTGTTCAGCTGAATTACTTTAAACAATGCTTCTTTAAACTTCTCAATTGGAAATGGAGCCATCATGATGCCATTTGCCGACAATATCATCCTCTTTGCATTTTCCTCCCAGCGAAAAAGTCTGATCTTTCCATCTTTACCCATATAAGCTTTCAGCCCTTCGAATGCTTCCTGCCCATAATGTAAAGCTGTTGCTGCAATATGCATATTAATGTATTCCGATGAAGAAACTTCCATTTCTCCCCATTTACCATCTCTATAAAAACACCGAATATTGTAATCTGTCTTTATGTATCCGAATGGCAGATTTTTCCAATCAATCTTTTCCATATCATTGTTAATTTAAATAATTGGTAAAAATACATTTTTAAAATATATCTTATCAACTTTTCACCCCGGAAATTGGTTTATTCAATATTTTCAAGAAGTCCTGCAATCTGATCATTCACCGGAACGCTCCTGAGGAGCCTGGCTGTATTTGTAATGAATTCATGGTCGGTCAAAAGTTTTTTCTGCATTTCTATCCAGGTTTTCCTGTCATTATGTTTCCCATATTCTGTCCTCTCCCTTAACAATTTGTCAGTGAGTTTCATATAGTCAACACGTCCCAGATAATCATATCTGGCATCGTGCAATATATTATCAGATAAGGATTCCTGATGACCGGCATACGAATTTCTAATAATTTTTGTGGCCGATTCAATATTTCCGCGGTTAAAAGCATATTTCGGAAGGATCTCCTCAACAAGGCGCAATGACGCTTCCATCGGTTTTTCATAATCAGATATATAACCTGTAAAAAGAAATATGGATGCCAGTTTTAAATTGATATATTCCTCTTCGGGAAGTTTTTCAGCTGTTGAAAGCAGTTCGACATGGTTACTGATATTCTTTACAAGCGCCGAGTTATGAAAATAAAGGTTTGGAGAAGCCTCATCATCAAACATCTTTGTTATCATTTCTTCAATGTCCTGAAGTTTTATCATCTGCATTTTAATGATAAATTTTCTGCTAGGGGCGCCGTTTTCATCACATAATTCCGGAATGATCCCATTCACAAAATACATCTCAAGTTCCCCTTTGTATTTTACAGGCATCTTACCACGATATTCGCAGTCAAAAAAATCTTTCACAAATTCATATGTAGTACCCGAAATATTTATTTTACCAGCTTCTCCCGAAGATTCCATCCGGCTTGCAGTATTTACTGTATCGCCCCAGATGTCATATGACAGTTTTTTCTGGCCAACAACTCCTGCAACTACCGTACCTGTATGTATCCCAATTCTTATATCCCAGTATTTCATCCCCTCGAGTTCGGATGTTTTTTTTAGTTTATTCATATATGTCCTCATCTCAAGTGCTGCCAGAATGACTTCAACAGGATTTGTCCTGTTCTTTTCAGGTATTCCTCCGGCACACATATATGCGTCACCGATAGTCTTGATTTTTTCAATCCCATACTTCTCCACAACTGAATCAAAATGGAAAAAGAATTTGTCAAGCTCATCAATTAAAATTTCTGGGTTCATCTCTTCCGCGATCTTTGTAAAACCCTGGATATCTGAAAACAGAACTGTAACAAAATTATATTTGATCTTGGTTGCTTTTCCCTTGGCTATTATTTCATCTGCAGTAGTTTTAGGAAGGACATTTGCAAGCAACGCCTCTGTTTTTTCTTTTTCAATTATCAGATCTTCCGTTCTCTTATTGATAATCTGTTCCAGCATATATTGCTTCCTGGCGAACCTGAGATTCAGCTGATCGTATAGAGCCCATACTATCAATGAGACTAAAATCAGATAAAAAACTATTGCTATGCCCGAGAAGTACCATATCGGGAGTACTCTGAACGTAAAAGCCCGGATCTCCGTCTCTGTTTTACCATTGGCACGGAATCTTGCCTGAAATGTGTAATGACCGGCCGGAAGGTTTGTGTATTCCTTAAAATTCTTCCGGTTCCAGAGAGTCCATACTTTATCAAATCCTTTTAGAAAATATTGATATTCAAAAGCATCGTCTCCCTGTAGTTCAAAAGTGATATTATTGTTACGGTGATTAATAATAAGGCTATTGCTGAAAAACAAATGTTTATCAGTTTTGCCTAAAGGAACTGAAATTACAGAATCACCATTTATTGTTACGTGTGCCAGTACGGGGATTTCTTCTGTACAATAAGCAGATTCAGATGCAGAAGCTTGTAAAATGGATAAAAACAAAATAATCCAATAAAAAAAAATCGACCTCCCGGAATAAGACATAAATAATTATTTTGCTTTTTATTAATCCAAATGTAACACTTAAAACAGTCCGGTCAAAAGGAAAGCCCAATTTTGAGTATTTTTGCATCTTTAACTGAATAAGCATGAATTTAGTATTTGCTTCAAATAATCAACATAAGATCAGGGAGATCAGGAGTATTCTCGGCAATAGTTTCACTCTTCTGAGTCTGAACGATGTTAGCATCCACGAGGATATTCCTGAGGATGAACCTCTTCTGGAAGGAAACGCTCTATCAAAAGCCAGGTATGTTCATAACGCCACTGGCATGAATGTTTTCGCAGATGATACCGGTCTGGAAATTGAGGCCTTAAATGGTTTGCCCGGGGTCCATTCTGCAAGGTTTGCAGGAGAAAATAAAGATTCATCTGCAAACATTAAAAAAGTTCTTTTATTGCTCGGTAAAACAGAAAACCGGAAAGCCCGGTTCAGAACTGTTATTGCACTTATTCTGGAAAAAAAGGAATACCTTTTCGAAGGGATAGTTAACGGTTCAATTATCAGTGAAAAAAGAGGTAAAGAAGGGTTTGGCTATGATCCGGTTTTTATTCCCGACGGGAAAAACCTGACATTTGCTGAGATGGATCTTGCTGAAAAAAACACTATCTCGCACAGGGCAAGAGCTTTCGAAAAATTAAAAGAGTTTTTGCATCAGTACTCTGTTTCAAACAATAAAGAGACAGTTTAATTGTTTATTTTTATCAGATAAATGCCTGATATGGACTGAACTTTAGTCACTCTGGTCACTTAATATGAAGAGAATACTGTCGCTGACTGTTTTATTAATGCTGTTTTTGCCTTCGCAGGGACAAACGCCTGTCGGATCATGGACGGACCACCTTATTTATAATACTACAACCAGTGTGGCTGTTGGTGATGATGAAGTATATGCTTCAACCGGTTCTTCAATAATTGTTTACAATAAGGGATTTGACGAACTCAAAAAAATGTCCCCCATCGACGGGCTCACCGAAGCCGGGATAAGTACGATAGCATGGTCGGAAGAGAATAAGACTCTCGTTATTGCCTATACAAGTACAAATGTTGATCTCCTGCAAAACAATGTAATTTACAATATACCTGATATATACAGAAAATATATCCCCGGTAAGAAAGAGATCAACCGGATCAGGATCAGAGGAAAGTATGCATACCTGGCATGCAGTTTTGGGATCGTTATCATTGATATTAATAACAAAGAAATTTATGATACCTGGAAACCTGGCACAGATTCTGAAAATGTTGAGGTATGGGACATCACATTCGGAAATGGTGAAATTTATGCAGCCACAAACACCGGAGTCTTTTCAGCTAACCTCTCAACACAGGGGCTGGCATATTATGGAAACTGGAATCTTATCAGCATCCTCCCTTATCCGGAGGGGAAATACACATCGGTTGTCTTTTCCGGCAATAAGCTTTACACCAATCTCAGAGATCAGGATCCCTCAGATGATGTTGTCTACTCATTATCTGAGGGATCATATACTGTTTTGCCAGACGAATCAGGAACTTTTAATACCTCATTTGAACCTGCAGATGTCGGATTTACAATATCATCATCAAAATCGGCAAGGTATTATGACAATAACGGCACTCTCAGGAAAATCATCACTTCTTATGGAAATGAACTGAGTGCCCCTGAAATTTCCCAGTCTATTGTCAATAATGAAGATATCTGGATCGCAGATGTTAAATCTGGTCTTGTTAAAGGTAAAAACATGTCAGTTTTTTCAGCATTGACACTTCCCGGACCTGTTTCAAATAATGCTTTTTATATCACTTCCTGCAACGGAAAAACAATAATATGCGGTGGAGCTATTGATGCATCATGGAATAACCTGGTGAGACCCTATCAGGTATCCGTTTTTGAAGACAATAACTGGGGCTCACTTGCTGCGAACAATACCATCGATGCCATGAGAGCCTTTATCGATCCGGATAACAGCAACCATCTCTTTGTGTCAACATGGGGAAGGGGATTGCTGGAATACGAAAACAATAATCTTGTAAATCAATATACCGACGCGAATTCTCCTTTGCAGACAATAATCCCCGGGAGGCCTTATGTACGGGTATGTGGCCTGGCAATGGATGATAAGAAAAATCTCTGGATAACTCAGACTGAAGTTCCCGGGAGTATTAAAGTTCTTAAACCTGATGGCAACTGGATTCTCAATCCCATAACTATCGATGCACCAACAATAGGGGATATTATCATCACAAAAACCGGACAGAAATGGGTTGTCCTGCCAAGAGGACACGGATTGTTCATACTGGACGATAATGATACTCCCGGGGTGTTTACCGACGATGTTCATCAACAAATGCTGGTCGCCGATAATGATGGTAATACAATTTCATACGTCTATTCAATAGCTGAAGATCTTGATGGGAATATCTGGGTTGGAACTGATCAGGGACCGCTGATCTATTATAATCCGGAAAAAGTATTCAATGGCAATCTTAAAGCTTTCAAGATAAAGATACCACGGAATGACGGTTCCGGTCTGGCCGATTATATGCTTAACACTGAAACGATCACATCAATAGCTGTTGATGGGGCAAACCGGAAATGGCTTGGCACATCAGGCTCGGGAGCGTACCTTCTTTCAGCTGACGGCACCGTCCGCCTTAAGAGCTTTAATGAAGAAAACAGTCCGATCCTTTCAAATTCGATTGTAAGTCTGGCTGTAGATAATAAGACAGGCGATGTTTGGTTCGGAACTTCAAAAGGAGTCCAGTCCATGAGAGGAGAAGCCACTGCAGGAGGCGATGAGTTTACAAATATTTACACTTTCCCCAATCCGGTAAGGGAAAATTTCACCGGTAATGTTACAATAACGGGCCTCATCAGGAACACCCGGATAACCATTACCGATATAAGCGGGAATCTGGTTTATAAAACAGTTTCTGACGGAGGGCAGGCAACGTGGGATCTTAAAACCTATAATGGGAAAAGAGTTACTACCGGTGTATACCTTGTTTTTTGCGCAAGTGAAGATGGATCTCAGTCGCATGTCACAAAAATGCTGGTAATAAGATAAAATCTAGTCAGAAATAAGGTTTTGTATCCTTTCGATCTGGAGTTGCTTATTTACTTCCCTCAGACTTCTTGCAGTTTTTGTAAAATACTGATGCCCCGAGATGAATTTAACCTGTATCTTATTCCAGTCGTTAAGTGAACCCATTTTATTCTGTGCTTTAAGCTCCTCATAAAGAGTATTGGAAACAGGAATAAAATCGCTTCTCCCCAGGTAATCAAGATCTGAATCGCATATTATGCTTTCCAGAAGGTTCCTGGGTTTTGGAGGCAGCTGCGTTGACATTATTATCGAACAAATTTTTTCGATCTGTTCCGTAGTATAGTTGTATTTTGGCAACATATCCCGGGCAATTACCGTCCCGTAATACTCATGATTATCATAAGCAACCGTATGCCCGACATCATGAAATAATCCTGCGGTTTTGAGAAGCAGTATCTCTTCATCAGAGCATCCTTCTCCCCATCCTATCAGTTCCACTTCCGTAACCACATCAACAGTATGTTTCACATTGTGATAATGCAGGTAATCAGGTAACTCTTTTTCAAGCTTATCAAGAATAATCTCCTGGATGTCAGTAAACTGTATCAGCCCGAATTTAATTCTGAAAAATTCATTTGGCATGATCCCTTTTCCGTTAACCGAGAATTCCGGCTTCAGACCTTTAACTTTATACATTTGAAGATCCCCTTTGTATTTAACAGGTAATTTCCCAAAATAGTCGCAGTCGAAAAATTCTTTCACCAGTTCATAAGTCATCACTGATATCTGAATTGAGCCGTTATCAGAAACAGCTTCGACACGGCTTGCCGTATTAACGGTATCTCCCTTAATATCATAATTGACTTTCTTTTTGCCCGAGATAGCAGCAGTAACAGGACCTGTGTGAACACCAATTTTCAATCTCCATATTCTTTTATCTTTCCCTCTTTTCTTTGTCTCAAAATTTTCAAGGAAATTCCGCATCTCCATGGCAGTCATAACTACATCAACAGGATTTGTGATATTTTTAACAGGAATTCCTCCGGCACACATGAATGTATCCCCGATGGTTTTTATCTTTTCAATTTTAAACCTTTTTACAATTTCATCAAACTCAAAAAGGATCTCATCAAGTTCATCCATCACAGCCGATGAATCCATTCCCTCAGTAAACTTTGAGATAGCATGAATTTCAGCAAACAGTACGGTCGCCATATTGAATTTAAGCGACCTTTCTTTCTTTTCCACTTCTCCAGTCTCCTTTTGCCCTTCGGGAGACATCTTTTCATACAGAGTTTTTATTTTCTCATAATCCTTTATAAGCTTTTCATTCATATTTTCCAGCTTCCTGATCTGTTCCTCAAGATCCTGGTTCTGTTTTGCAAGCCGGGCTATTCTTTTTACAAGCTCTTCATCATTGGTTACTGTCATAATACAGCCGATTTACCAGTAAATATAGTACTTTTATGTTTTAATTATTCATCCTGCCCTATGCTTGAAAAAACCCGGGGGATAATACTTCATCAGATAAAATACACCGACTCCGGCATCATTGCCCATTTGTATACAAGGAAGTTCGGAAGGCAATCTTTATTAATCAAAGGGATGAGAAACAAGAAAGCAGGGAAACACAACATCCTGTTTCAGCCAATGTTCATTCTTGATCTGGAACTTTACTATAAGCCATCGCGGGAGTTGCAGACGCTTAAAGAGTTTTCTGTTTCATTCACACCTTATGATATTCATTCCAATATAAAAAAAAGTTGCGTCGCAATCTTTATTGGTGAGGTTTTAACCTCTGTTCTGAAAGAAGAGAGCCCCCATGAAGAAATGTTCGATTATATTGAAGAATCTATAATATACTTCGATAACTGTAAAGAAAACTTTGCTAATTTCCATATAGCATTTCTTGCAGGTCTAAGCAGTTTTCTTGGATTTGAACCAGGTTGCAGAATGAATATAAACGACTCTTTTTTTGACATGATAAATGGCAAATTTGTTCCCATACCACCTGTTCATGGCAAATATGCAACCGGGGAAGTTTCAAAAATACTTGCTGACTTTTTTGCAGCATCTTACGACACTATAGGCAATATTACACTGACAGGCAGGCAGCGGAATGAAGTGCTTGACACATTGCTTAAATATTATTCGCTTCACCTTCCGGGTCTGAGAAAAATGAATTCACTTGAGGTTTTGAAAGAGGTTTTCAGTTAAAGGCGAATCCGCTGCCTGAAATAATAATTATCTTTATCATCTATAAAATTCATTCTATGCCAATTATACCTTCAATTATCAAATGGCTGAATACCAAACGTATCGATCAGATTGAACTTTTTAAAAAGCATCCTGTAGAAACTCAGGAGGAAACATTATATATGCTTCTTGCAAAAGCTTCAGGGACGGAGTGGGGTGTTAAATATGGCTATTCATCGATTTCTTCAGCCAGCGAATACCAGTCACGATTCCCGGTCCAGACATATGAAGATCTAATTCCGTTTGTCGAAAGGCTGAGGAAAGGAGAATCAAATCTTCTCTGGCCGGGCGAGATAAAATGGTTCGCAAAATCATCGGGAACAACATCGACCAAGAGCAAATTCATCCCTATGAGTAACGAAGCACTTGAAGATTGTCATTACAGAGCCGCTAAAGACATTCTTGCCATATATACCAGGAACTACCCCGGTACCCGTTTTTATAACGGGAAAGCTCTGACTCTTGGCGGAAGTCACAAAATAAATCCCTTCAGCAGCGACTCCCTGTATGGCGATCTTTCTGCAATACTCATCGAGAATGCTCCGTCGTGGGTTGAAATAATCAGGACCCCTAAACAGAAAATTGCCCTTATAGAAGATTTTGAAAAAAAGCTTGATCTGATCACAAAGTCTACAATAAATGAGAATGTTACAAGCTTTTCCGGAGTTCCGTCGTGGTACCTTACTTTAATAAAACACGTACTGGCCTATACCGGAAAATCAAATCTTCTTGATGTCTGGCCTAACCTTGAGGTGTTTTTCCACGGAGGTATAAGCTTTACCCCTTACCGCGATCTTTACAAAAAACTTATAAACGGTGACCAGATGCACTACATGGAAACATATAATGCCTCCGAAGGATTCTTTGGCATCCAGGACGATCCCTCCAAAACCGATTTGCTTCTTATGCTCGATTATGGGATTTACTATGAATTCATCCCGTCGGATAAAATCAATAATCCTTCACCTCCGGTATATACAATCGGTGACGTTGTAACCGGTGTGAATTACGCAATGGTAATTTCAACAAACGGCGGCCTCTGGAGATATCTGATAGGCGATACGATTGTCTTCACCAGCCTGAGTCCATACAGATTCATAATTTCAGGAAGGACAAAACAATTTATAAATGCCTTTGGAGAAGAAGTCATTGTTGAAAACGCAGATAAAGCTCTTGAGGCTGCATGCAAAGCAACCGGAGCAATAATCTCAGAATATACTGCAGGACCGGTTTACATGGGGAAATCGTCAAAAGGTTCACACGAATGGATCATTGAGTTTGAAAAGGAGCCTGATAATATCAATCAGTTTACGACTGTTCTGGACAATACACTGAAGTCAGTCAATTCCGATTACGAGGCTAAAAGATTTAAAGATATTAATCTTGTTATGCCTGTTGTAAGATTGGTTCCGGAAGGAACATTTAAAAAATGGCTCAAGTCACAAGGAAAACTTGGTGGTCAGAATAAAGTTCCGCGGCTTGCAAACTCGCGGGAATACATTGAAGATCTTTATTTTATTGCTGGAATTAAGAATACCTGAGGTGTAAGGAGTAACTGGAATACCTGGAGATAATTGTTTTCTAATTTTAATCACTTCAAACTCTGATCACTCCTTATATCAATTTTTATTAATTTTATAACTGTTAATTTTAAAATTCTGACCTATGCATATAGCTATTGCCGGTAATATCGGATCGGGCAAAACAACTCTCGCAGGGCTGCTTGCCAAGCAGTACGGGTGGGTGGCTCATTATGAAGATGTGGATGATAATCCTTATCTCAACGATTTCTATGAGGATATGCAACGCTGGTCGTTTAACCTGCAAATCTATTTTCTCAACTCCCGTTTCAGCCAGATTCTTGAAATCAAAAAATCGGAAAAAACCGTTATACAGGACCGGACTATTTATGAGGATGCTTATATTTTTGCACCAAACCTGCATTCTATGGGACTGATGTCGACGCGTGACTTTGATAATTATTCATCGCTCTTTAAGCTTATGAGCTCACTGGTGAAGCCGCCTGATCTTCTTCTGTACCTCAGAGCCTCGGTCCCGACCCTTGTAAACCAGATCCAGACTCGTGGCAGGGAGTACGAAAGTTCTATCCGGATAGATTACCTGAAAAGACTCAACGAAAGGTACGAAGCCTGGATTGAATCCTATAAACTTGGTAAGGTTCTGATCATTGAGGCAGATCACTATAATTTCCCTAATAACAAAGATCACCTCGCCGAAGTAATTGATAAAATAAATGCGGAACTTCACGGACTTTTTTAATTAAGTTCTTGACATCACCCTCTTAATTGTTTAGCTTTACATTTATCAACAATCAGCAATACTGATGAATGTGCTGAGATATCTCTTAATTTAACAAATTCTAATCTACTTCAATGAAAACAAAAAAATCGTTATTGATACTGGTTGCTGTTTCATTATTCAATGGCAACATTCTTGCCCAGGCAGATATGAATGGATCAGCTCCTTTGGATCCAGATATCAGAATCGGGAAACTTAATAACGGATTAACCTACTTTGTTAGAAAAAACAAAGAACCCGAAAAAAGGGCAAGTTTTTATATTATCCAGAATGTTGGTGCAATACTTGAAAACGACAACCAGAACGGGTTAGCCCATTTTCTTGAGCACATGGCATTTAACGGGACAACTCATTTCCCCGGGAAAGGGATTATCAGCGGCCTCGAAAAACATGGCGTGGAATTCGGCCGTGAGATAAATGCATATACAGGATTCGATGAAACCGTCTACAACCTCACAAATGTGCCGGTAGATGCGCCCGGACTTGTTGATTCGTGTTTGCTTATCCTGAACGATTGGTCTCACTATTTAACTCTTTCCGACAAAGAGATAGATCTTGAACGCGGAGTGATTGGCGAAGAATGGAGAACCAGTAAGAACGCTTCCCGGCGAATGATATTCGAAGTGATACCGGTTATACTCAAAAACTCTAAATATGCCGTGAGAGATATCATCGGTGACCTTGATGTTATTAAAAACTTCCCATATGACACTTTACGTAATTTTTACCACCACTGGTATCGTACCGATCTTCAGGCGATTGCAGTAGTTGGAGACCTTGATGTCGATGAGGTTGAAGGAAAAATTAAATCTCTTTTTTCTTCGATTACACCTGTCGAAAATGCCACCCCAAGGACCGAAGTTGAAGTGCCTTATCATAAAGAGACAAACTTTGTTCTTGCCCAGGATAAAGAAGCTCCGCAAACATCAGTCTCTGTAATTGCCCTTCATAAAGCCGTACCTCCTTCCGGCAAAAACCTTAAATATATACGCGACAACCATGTTGTCTCCCTTATGAATTCTATGATAAACACAAGGATAAGTGAGCTTTTACAGAAAGAAAATCCTCCTTTTGTTTCAGGTTCGGTATCGTTCGGAGGATATTACGCCAGAGGATATGATGCTTTTTCAATATCTGCAACGGCACGTAAAAATGAAGAGGCATCAGCGCTCGAAGCTATTTATACGGAAGCTGAAAGGGCCAGAAAATTTGGCTTCACCAAAGGAGAACTCGACAGAGCAAAAGCTAAAATGCTTTCAAATTATGAGAATCAATATAAACAAAAGGATAAAATAGATAATGATACTTATGCAGAAGGTATCCAGAATTACTTCCTTACCGGGGAACCTCTGACTTCCATAGACTTCGACTTTGAATTCCTTAAACAGGTGATTGATGGAATCTCAGCAGAGGAAATTTCTGAAAGGTTTAAAGAGCTGATGATCGATGAGAACAGGACCATTGTTGTACAGGGACTTGAAGCCCCGGATGTCAGGCATCTTACAAAACAGGATGCTATGGATATTATTGCCAGAGTTAATAATTCCCAGCTGACCCCCTATGAAGATAACGCCCTTGGCGAATCCCTGATTAATGAAGAGCTTAAAGGTTCTGAAATAATAAAAACCGTTCTGCTTCCACAGTTTGACGCAGAGGAATGGACTCTCGGGAATAATGCAAAAGTTATTTACAGGAAAGCTGATTACGAAAAAGACAATGTAATTATCACTGCATTCAGCTTCGGTGGAAAATCGAGGCTTGATAATAGCCTCGTTTTATCTGCAGATCTGTTCCCGTCAATAGTTCCGATGTACGGAGCAGGCGACTATGATAATATTGCATTGCAAAAAATGCTTTCGGGCAAAAAAGCAAGTCTGAACCTTACTTTGAGTGAAACCACTGAATCGATCAGCGGGTCGTCTACTCCGAAAGACTTTGAAACTATGATGCAGCTCCTATATCTGCGTATGGCCCGTCCAAGGTTCGATAAGGTTGCCCACAATGCAATAATCGGTAGATATGCCGCTATGATCGGTAATATGGAAAAGGATCCCAACAAGATTAAAAACGATAGCATTTCATTAATAACAACGGGGTACAGTCCCAGAACATCAATTCTTACTAAAGAGTCAATTGGCAAAATTACCATTGAAGATATTCAGAAAATATATACCGACCGGTTCAACAGTGCTGATGAGTTTACCTTCTTTATTGTAGGTAATATTGAAAAGGAAACAGTAATCCCAATGGTTAAAAAATACATAGGTTCTCTTCCTTCCAAAGGCCGTAAAGAAACATGGATTGACAGGAAAGTTGAGCAACCTGAAGGTAAGATCAATAAAGAGATAAGTATCCCCCTTACCATACCCAAATCAACCGTCTTTTTATCATTCGCTGAAGACATGAAGTATAATCCCTACAACTACCTGGGACTTGAAGTGATTAACGGGATTCTTGATATTATTTACACAGAGAAAGTAAGGGAAGATGAAGGAGGAACATATGGTGTCGGCGTATCCCTTTCATTACAAAAAAGGCCCACCCAGATTGGAGAAGGAATGATCACGTTCGATTGTGACCCTGCACGGGCAAATGATCTTAAAGCAATCATCTACCGTGAACTGGATAATATTATTAAATACGGACCAAGCCAGGTGAATCTTGATAAAGCTGTTAACAATTTGCTGAAAACCCGGCAGGAAAATAAAATGCATAATGCTTACTGGAGCGGCATTTTAAGCAGATATTATAGTTATGGCATCAACTCCGATGATCCTGCTAATTACGAAAACATTCTTAAGTCATTCACAATTAAGGATATCCGGAAAATTGCAACTAAAATGTTCAAAAAGCCTGATGTTGTCGACCTGATTTTTAAACCTGCAAAATGATATATTGGCCTGAACTGATTTATGAAATGAAAACTAAACGTAAGTGACTAAAACTTTATTAATATCATGGAACATAATAAAGTATTATCCTTTTTAAGGAGGATTGAATTATTCAGAAGTCTTGATGAGAATGAATTAAACGACCTCGTAAACAGCGTAACAGAAAAACGTTTCAGGAAGGATGATCTCCTTTTCAGGGAAAACGGACCAAGAGAAAATATCTTTATTATTTTCGATGGAGAGATTGAACTTTTTAAAAACAACACTCTGGGAGCGGAGCAGAGACTTACCTATCTTGGCAACGGTGACTTCCTGGGTGAGGGATCACTGGCAGGCGATTCTCCACATTCAATATCGGCCAGGGCACAAAAAGATACTATTGTTCTGATCGTCAGCAAAGACTTTTTCAACAAAAATGCCACCACTACTCTGAAGGTATTCTCAAATATCACACGTGTCATTTCGCGAAGAATGCATAATGTCAACAGCAAGCTTGTTAATCCGGCTGCCCAGTACGAGTCAGGCAAAACAAGACATGAACATGACCTGCTTGGAGAGAGGGATGTTCCGTTTGAAGCGTATTATGGCATCCAGACAATGAGAGCACTTGAGAACTTCAGTATCTCAGGAGTCTCAATCAACTCGTTCCCTGACATTATTGACGCTCTGGCTATGGTAAAATGGGCTGCTGCCGAGGCAAACTTTGACCTTGGGTTACTAGATGAAAATGTAAAAAACGCAATAGTATCTGCATGTAAAGAATTATGCCATGGAAAATTTACTAACCATTTTGTTGTTGACATGATCCAGGGAGGCGCCGGCACATCAACCAACATGAATGCCAATGAGGTGATTGCAAACAGGGCGCTTGAAATTCTGGGACATGAAAAAGGTGAATATGAGTACTGTCACCCGAACAACCATGTTAACCTTTCCCAGTCAACTAACGATGCCTATCCGACATCTGTAAAAATTGCACTGATCAACTCAAACAAAAAGCTTATTGAAGTCCTGAAGGCTCTTATTGTTTCATTTCGAACTAAAGCAGGGGAGTTTAAACATATCATCAAGATGGGAAGAACTCAGCTTCAGGATGCTGTACCAATGACCCTGGGGCAGGAGTTTGAGGCTTATGCCGTAACACTTAATGAAGAAGTTGACAGGCTGGATCAAAATGTCAAGCTGTTCCTGGAGGTAAACATGGGGGCAACAGCAATCGGAACAGGTATTAACTCTGAACCCGGATATTCCGAAACTGTTATCAGCCACCTGCGCCACATCACAGGCCTTGATGTAGTACTTTCATCAAACCTTGTTGAAGCCACACAGGATACCGGTGCATTCATAATGTATTCCTCGGCAGTGAAGAGACTGGCAGTAAAGCTTTCGAAGATATGCAACGACCTGCGCCTGCTCTCTTCAGGTCCGCGCACAGGAATAAACGAAATCAACCTCCCTCCGATGCAACCCGGATCTTCGATTATGCCTGGTAAGATCAATCCTGTAATTCCTGAAGTTGTTAACCAGGTAGCATTCAAGGTTATCGGGAATGACCTTACGGTTACAATGGCCGTTGAAGCCGGACAGCTCGAGCTGAATGTCTTTGAACCGGTTATCGTACAAAGTATCTTTGAATCCGTTGAAATGTTAAAGAATGGCATGAATACTCTCCGTCTTAAATGCATTGAAGGCATAACAGCCAATGAGGAGCGATGCCGTCAGCTTGTTCACAACAGCATCGGGCTTGTCACTGCACTTAACCCGTTCCTTGGTTATGAGACCTGTTCACAACTTGCAAAGGAAGCTCTTGAAAACAACAGGAGTGTTTACGAGCTTGTCCTTGAGAAAAATTTACTTTCAAGAGAGCAGCTTGACAGGATACTTGCCCCTGAAAACATGATCAGACCCCGGAAGATGACACTGTGATTCCAGGTTGAAAGTTAAAAAGTTTATAAAATCATAAAGGGAATAAGGTGATTAAATATAATATGAAAAATCTCCTTAATCCCTGAAGATTTTTGTTGTGCCGCCTTTTTGAAATATATAGAGTTTCCTGCTGATCTTTTTCTGATGACCTTCGTCGTTAAATATTTCTTTGACTTTCTGATCCAGTTGTTTAATTGCATCATCTTTACCTGCTGCAGTAAAGATGAATGCATCACTGGCGGGCATACCGAAAACGATCTCATCAGCCCGGATCTTGTCCTTTATGAGTTTCCATATCTCATTTACAAGGACGAGGCTTGATTCAAGATTGTTACAACCCGATAGCATCCCTATTTCATCAGTGATCATTGAGATTGAGATTTTATCTTCAATCTGTTTGAAGAGGTTTGCGAATGCCTTCCCTACCAGCTGATCGGGTGTAACTTTATCCTTTGCAATAACAATTTGCCTGTTCAGAAGCATTTCATAATTTGCACCCTCTTCAATCCCAAGGTTTATAGACAGGTCTTTATCAAAATTGACAGGATATGATACTGGCAGTGAGCCTTCCGGGAGCTGCTGCTTCTGATCTTCTGAAGATATAATTTCAATATCCGCCGGGTTTCCGGGAGTGATTACAGGAAGGATCTTTTCCATTTTTTCAAGGAAAGCTTTTTCTTCCATTTTTACATTTACCATGATCTGTTTGAAGGCAGGGACATCCTTAAAAGGATCTTTCTTCCTGAAAAACCGGTCTAAAAGGCTCATTTCTATTCTTCGTTAAGTATAGCAAAGGTAGAAAAACCTCTGATTCATAACAACAGATGATAAGTATACTACATAATTACGGGATGGGCTGACGGAATAAGCTCAGAGACTTCACAATTGTTAATCCTCTTCAACAATTTCCTTGATGGTTCTTCTGATCTTTTTCCATCTTGATTCATCCATCTTTGCACCAATGATCTCAATGACATGACCCGCCAGAACAGAACCTATAAGCCCGCACTTTTCAAGAGGAAGATCATTGGCATAACCATAAAGGAACCCTGAGGCATACAAGTCACCTGCTCCTGTTGTATCTATACTCTGGACCTCTATAGTCCCCACTTTAATTAATTCTTCTCCGCGTTTAATAAGAGAACCCTCTTTGCCAATTTTAACAACAGCAACATCAGATAATTCTGAAAGACTGCCTAACGCTTCAAGTTGTGTCAGACCTGTAAATGATTTAGCCTCCTCTTCGTTGGCAAAAACTATATCAATATATTTTTCAATAATCTCCTTAAGATCAGGAAGATTTGATTCCACTACATTATAACTAGCAAGATCAAGAGCAATCTTCATTTTATTTTCTTTAGCAATCCTGCAGGCTTTTTCGACAAGTATTTTGTTTAAGATAAGATATCCTTCCAGATAAAGTATATGGTAATCTTTGAAATCATCGGTATTAAGATCAGCAGCATCAAGTTCAACAGCAGCTCCAAGATGAGTGGCGAAAGTTCTTTCAGTATCAGGTGAAATAAGCGCCACTGCTGTTCCGGTTATTGAATCCCGGCGCGAAAGAAATGTTTTTACTCCGGCAGCTTTCATATCCTTTTCAAAAAATTCACCGGTATCATCTTTCCCGACAGATCCGATAAAACCCGTATTTACACCTAACATGGCCAAACCATGAATTGTGTTTGCTGCCGATCCACCTGAAGCGAGGCTTCTTTTAAGATTTCTGGTTTCTGATTTGACTGATTCTGATTTTGTTTTATCAACAAGTTGCATACTCCCTTTTGGGAAACCGAATTTTCCAAGAACACTATCATCATTTAGCATTGTCATTACATCGACTAATGCGTTACCAATACCAAGAATTTTCTTCATTTAAAAAAATTTTTCCAAAGATATTGCTTAATTCATTAAAAGCCCTTACTTTTGGCCTGCTAAAATTAAGTACGTTCTTTTGAAAAAATCTCAGTAATTCTGGTGACCTCACAAGCTCCAATTGATCGGAATTTTAATGCAGTCCACCTGAATTAATAAGATAAGAAAAATATTCCTCAGTAGCTCAGTTGGTTAGAGCGATCCCGATGTGTCGGGATTAATCCGTAGGCCAGCTAAGTAAAAAAGGAGAGAAAATATTCCTCAGTAGCTCAGTTGGTTAGAGCGACGGACTGTTAATCCGTAGGTCGTAAGTTCGAGACTTACCTGGGGAGCCATAAGAGAGAGGTGCTGTCCTCTCTTTTTTTTCGCTGCTATGTTTTACATCTATCATGTGGATAAAAACCATAAAGTGATTATTGATTCTCAGAAAAAACATTTCAGGCTTAGCCGCAGAGTGGCTGAATCTTTGTAGAAAATATTGAAAAACAAATATTTCAAGCCGCTTAGCGGCGATATTTTATTCATTCATTATATCTGATTTAATATGTCGCCACGCCGTGGCTTACATTTTATTTGTCTGTCAATACCTACATAGATTAAGCAGCTCCGCTGCTGTTTATCCTTTAAAAAATCTTATCATACATCGGGTTTTTAACTTGAACCTGTAAGATCAACCTCATGCAGGTTTTTGTTTTGAAGGGGGTAACGGAATTGGTGACGGATTTTATAATTCACACGTTATCAGGCAAATAAATTAGTTTTTCAGTCCATTTTACTCCTTGTAGCAAGCTCGTTGACAATGACGTCTGTTAAAATAAGATAAGCACAGCTCAACCCGCCGGATCCTGAATATTTATTTTCTCTGTCACTATTCGAATGATTCATATAAACGAAGCCTGTTTTTAAGAAGCATGATCTCATCCTGCATATCATTTATCCGCTGTAACAAATGGGTGACAGTTTCAATGCCTTCAAGGTTGATATCCAGCTCATAATATAAACGGACAATTTTCTCCAGTTCATTCAACTGGCTTTCGTGAATGTACTCTGTTTCATTAATAGTGGTAACTTCTATTAATCCTGCCTCCTGCAGAGAATTAATAAATGTGATCTCTATATTGTGACTTGCACAGAATTCATTTGCAGGTATCATATTTCCCTTATTCATCGTTTTGATTTTTAAGACTGGGATTTTGATAATTCAGAAAATAATTTTCTCTGTTTTTCGGTCAAATCAGTAGGAATTTTGATAATATAGGTTACGTACAGATCTCCAAACTGATCTTTGCTTTTATAGATTGGAAATCCTTTACCTTTTAGTTTTATTTTACTGCAATTTTGTGTTTCAGGCTTTACCTTTAGTTTTACTTTCCCATCCAGAGTGTCGATGGTGATCTCACCGCCAAGTATGGCAGTGTACAGATCCAAATCTGCTTTTGTGTACAGGTCATTTCCAAGACGTTTGAACTTTGGGTTATTGGCTATCAAAAATGTAATATATAAATCACCGTTTGGCCCGCCATTAATTCCCTGCCCGCCATGCCCTGTAATCTTAATTGTTTGTCCATTTTCAATTCCGGCAGGTATGGTGATCCTTATTTTTTTACCGTTTACACTTAAGGTTTGCTGATGAGTTTCATAAGCATCAATCAGATCCAGGTGCAGCTCAGCATTGTAATCTTCTCCCCTGAATTTTACCTGTCTGCTTCTTCCTGTATTCTTAAATCCCCCGAAAAGTGATTCAAAGAAATCAGAGAATTCTCCATCATACTGAGTCCCTGAATAACTTTGTCCATGAAAATCCGAAGCTTGCTCCTGATACTGACCGGCATTTTTAAATTCTTCAGCATGCTTCCAATCCTTTCCGTACTGATCATATTTTTTTCTCTTTTCAGGATCGCTTAAAACCTCATTAGCCTCATTGATCTCCTGAAATTTCTTTTTAGCATCTTTATCATTCGGATTCAAATCGGGATGAAATTTTCTGGCTAATTTCCGATAGGCACTTTTAATTTCCTTTTCTGTGGCATTTTTATCCACCCCCAGGATCTTATAATAATCAATAAACATTATAAAGATATATTACTAAAAGTTTCAAAATCTGCATTAAGGACAAAGGTATAAATTGACGAAGAAAATTACTCTTGATTGCATTATGTTTAATTCTAAATCAATAAAATGTCTTTGAATTTGGGATTGATTAAAAATCAATATAATGACGATAAAATTAGTATTTTTATAAAATATCCTAAAATCATTAATATGAAAAAGTTAATCTCGGAACACGTAATTTCAGGAATATCGAAATTATATTTTTCATTAATTGTAATTGTCGGGGTCAACATATTAATCACGTGTAAATCAGGGAATTCAACTTCGTATTTTGGTTTAAAAATGTACGTTTCCACGATCGGGAATGACAGTTGGTCGGGGAGACTTCAGCAACCTGATCAGAATAAGACAGATGGTCCTTTTGCGACGATTGAGAAAGCGAGGGATGCAATTCGCATATTGAAAGAAACAAAGAAACTTCCGAAAGGGAATATAATAGTAGAGATTCAGGGGGGTGAATATGAATTGACTGGAACAATTGAACTGGAAGCCAAAGATGGGGGAACAGACTCTCATTCACGCATAATATACCTTGGCCAGAAGGATAGCGAGGTAAGATTGGTGGGTGGAAAGAGTCTGACGAAATGGGATTTGGTTACTGATAAGGATGTAACAGTGAAATTTAATTCTGAAGTTCGTGATAAGATCTATCAGACAGATCTTTCAGCTATAGGTATTGATGATTTTGGTTCCCTCGCAGGTGGAGGAATAGAGTTGTTTTTCAATGAAAAGCCGATGTGGATATCCCGGTACCCCAATAAAGGATTTCTCAAAATTACCGGGTTGCTTAACATAAAACCTGTTGATATCCGGGGAACAAAAGGAGACAAAGCGGGTAAGTTCAGATATGAGGATCAGCGAATAGATCTCTGGAAGAAAGAGAAAGATGCATGGGTTCATGGGTATTGGTTTTGGGACTGGAGCGAACAACGACATAAGATTGCCGGAATCGATACAGAGAAAAAAATCATAGAAGTTGTCCCTCCGTATCATTATTATGGATATCGGGTTGGACAATGGTTCTATGGATTCAACCTCCTCTCTGAAATAGATGAACCGGGCGAGTACTATATCGATCGTGATAAGGGCATACTTTACTTTTACCCCCCATCAGATATTGAGAAGGGACATGCTTATGTTTCTGTAATTGAAAATTTCTTTAACATAAATGGCGCTTCATTTCTGGCAATTCATGGTATGACACTGGAGGGATGCCGCGAAACTGCCGTTAAAATGCTGGATTGCAGTAACAGTTCTGTTGTGGGTTGTACCATCAGGAATATTGGTGATTGGGCTGTTACCATAAACGGAGGGATCCGAAATGGTGTGACAGGTTGCGATATTTATAATGTTGGTGCCGGCGGAATCAGCATCCGGGCCGGAGATCGTAAAACACTTATTCCGGGTGAGTGCTTTGCTGATAATAATTATATTCATCACACTGCTAGGATCAGGAGGATATCGAATCCTTGTATTTCCCTGTGCGGGGTAGGCAACAGGGCAACACATAATTTATTGGCACATGTTCCGCATATGGCTATCTTTTTCGATGGAAATGACCATCTGATGGAATACAACGAAATATTTGATGTCTGTTACGAATCAAATGATGCCGGAGCTATTTATGCTGGCAGGAACTGGACATATCGCGGTAATATAATTCGTTATAATTATCTTCATGATATCTCTGGTTATGAGGGTAAGGGATGTGTCGGAATATATCTCGATGATGCTTTTTCATCGGCTGATCTTACAGGGAATGTGTTTAATAAGGTGACACGTGCAATTCAGATAGGCGGTGGAAGGGATAATAATGTTATAAACAATATTTTTATAGATTGTATTCCATCTTTGCATATTGATGCACGGGGTATGGGGTGGATGGAGAATTTACATATTGCAGACTGGCTGAAAGAAGCTAAGGAAAAGGGGACCATTTCTGGGACTGCTTATAATCAGCCTCCATACAGCACACGATATCCGAAATTGGCAAATATACTTAACGATGAACCTAAAGCTCCGAAAGGGAACGTTATTTCACATAATATATGTGCAGGTGGCGATTGGGACAAGCCTGAAGGATTCTGGAAAACTTCAATTGAAAAAAAGGCTCGTCCATATCTGATAATGGAAGATAATGTTGTAGCTCCGAATTCGGAAGTAGAGGATAGTCTCTCAAAAAGCTTTATCAGAGCTGATCCTTTATTTGTCAATCAGAAAAATCCTGAACAAGGGAAATTCCAGTTAGCGGCTAATTCCCCGGCTCTGAAACATGGTTTTAAGCAGATTCCATTTGAAAAAATAGGACTTTATCAAAGTGATGATAGGGCTGGTTGGCCTGTTTCGGTGAAATAAAATAAATATTGAGTCCCTAAAGTTCAATGACCCATTGGATTTTGTGTTTTAAACAATGACAAATTTTATAACGTATAAATAATCAAATAAATACACGTTTTCAACCAGGTACAAAGGTGTTCGGGTTGCTCTGAAGTGGTAAAGTGCAGTTGAGGTTATCCGTTATTGCGACTGACGGGACCTTGGCGTAATAAAATTTAATGTTATCTGAAGAGTATAATTGATGGTTTAAATAGGATTAATAGAACAGAATATAAGAATACCCAAAAGTGTATTTACAGAACCAAATATGGTATATTAAGAACTATTTTGGTGTACATATAAAGGTGTCATAACCAATGTGAACGTAATCAGCCAGAAAAACTACACCGAGACCTCAATGTATATACCGCGACCGCGTATTTGGCACATTTGCTTTTGCGCGAAACACAACCCAACACACATGCAAAAGCAAAAGAGCCAAATCCCCTCGCTCCTTTGTTGTTAATTTGTTCGTCAACGTAAGATAAAAGGATAAACACTCTAACTGCCAAGAATAGAATTGCTGACATCGTGGAACATTTTGAGGAGCAATTCTAACTTTTCTATATTTTATTTGCGACAAAATAGGTTATTACCGAAATGGAAGATGCTAATACAGAGCCCCAGATTAAATCAATAACCGTTACTAATAAAGGCCAATTTTTCAAAGTGGCAAGATTTGTTAAATCATAAGTAGCATAAGTTACCAGACCAAATAATGCTCCAAAAAGGAGTGCATGAACCCAGGAATGCTTTTCAACAGCTGGTGAAATAACAAATATTACCAGTCCAGTAATAAACAATAAATAGAAAATAATTGCAGCAAACCAATTAATATCTGGTTTCATCAAAAAACCAATATGTTCCTGATAGAACTTTTTTGCTACAAGTACCAGCCAAACCATATCAATTACAAAAAAGACCGGTAACGCAATCAAAAACATTTTTATAAACATTGTATTAATATTTAGAGATTTACGGTTTCATAAAATTAATCAAATTTGGCTAGATAGGTTGGTAAAATTTTTCATTGCTTAACAAAAAATAGTTAACTAAACCAGAACCATAACAAGGTAATTAGACCCTCTTATCGATTCTATTCCTTCGGTACAAAGCCTGAGACTAAGGGCTGAACTACTTGAACAGCAGCAGAAGTCGGAAAAAATGAAACGTTCACCTACAATTGGTTTTGAGGGATTTCCTGGGGCAAACCAGTATACAGATAATTTCAATCCATTCCTTTCAGGCAGCTGGTATGGAAGCAGCTACATGGGGCTTAGCCTTAGATTACAGATACTTTCCGGAAACAGTACAAAGAACCGTGTCACCCAGTTAAAACTGGAAGAAAAAGGTATGAAATCAAAGCTCGTCGATGAGATTAAAAGTGTCAGTAATAAAAGTCTTTTGCTTAATGAAGAGATAAGGCAAATTGAATATCAGGCTGGATTATCCAAACAGAACATAGCGCTTTATGAAGAGAACCTTTCATTGAATCAGGAAAGATTTGATAAAGGGCAGATTAATGCATACGATTTGTTAACAGATGAAATCGATTTTCAGAAAGAACAATCTAAGTTCAATGAAAAGCGAGCTGAACTGGTCTATAAACAATTTGAGCTGATAAACAACTCGGGGGCTCTTTCGTCATTCATAGCGAAGCTGAGGGAAAATGAACATATAATCAAGTAAATATGAAATTATTTATTGTAATTTTATTGGTGGTTATTCTATTGGGTGTTTTATTTCAATCTTTTGCGATTATGTCAACAAATAAAACTGAAGAACAAAAATATTCACTCATTCGCAAGTACAAGGATTTTGAAATCAGATTTTATCCATCTGCCACTATTGCAACAATTAATTCGTATGCAAAAACTTACAGGGATCTTTCGGGTCCCGGATTTCAGAAACTTGCTGGCTATATCTTTGGTGGCAATAAGGCAAATACAAAAATTTCAATGACCTCCCCTGTTCAGATGGATATCAATGATTCTGTTTCTACGATGAGCTTCGTTATGCCTTCTGCATATACAAAAGATAACCTTCCAAAACCGAATGATCCCAATATACTTATAAAAAGCACTGCAGATGAATATGTTGCGGCAATAAGATTTGGTGGATATGCCTCTGATAAAGATCTGAAATTCTATTCGGGAAAACTTCAGAATCTTCTGAAAGAAAATGGGATTACCTCTTTAGGGAACTATAGATTTCTAGGATATAACCCTCCATTCCAGTTCATTGGCAGGAGAAATGAAATTATTGTGGCAGTTGATTGGAAAGAATAATAATGAAGATAATTACCCGGGTACTCCTGAGAGGGAATATAAAAGTGGAAGTTTGGTATCGTGAGTCAAACATTTTCAGCTTAAATGGAGCATTTTTAAGTTTGTACTGTTTACGTCCTTATGACATATAATTAGTTAAAAAATAAATATGAGATTATGAAGAATAAATTCTTGCTTTCGGCGACATGTTTTGTTTCTATCCTGTCATTTAATGTTTTATCCATGAATGGACAGGCCTCTTTCGACCTCGAGACAGGTGCTGTAGGAACAGGTTATAATAATGTCCGTATTCCCGGGGATCAGGGGACACTCTTTTCATTGAAAGATGATTTAAAATCAAAAACAGAGATTATTTTCCGGATAAGAGTCAATTATACAATAAAATCCCGACATACTTTATCATTATTATATGCTCCACTCGAAACTGTCTCAAATGGGAATTTACCATATAACATATTATTTGAAGGGGTAACTTTTCCTGCAAATACAGACCTTTCGGGAACATATAAATTTAATTCGTACAGGTTAACATATCGGTACGAAATTGTACTTAAACCAAAGTTTGAATTTGGGCTCGGTTTTACTGCAAAAATCAGAGACGCAAAGATATCTCTTGCTTCTTCAGGATTAAAGAGTGAGAAGGCAAATGTGGGCTTTGTACCAATTATCAATTTCAGGTTGTTATGTAAGCCGTCTGAAAAGGTTGGCATCCTTTTAGAAGGTGATGCCCTTGTCGCACCACAGGGCAGAGCAGAGGACGTTCTTATTGCAGCAACATACAGGATTTCTGACCGTTTGGGATTAAAGGCCGGATACCGCATACTTGAAGGTGGAGCTGATAATGATGTGGTTTACAATTTTGCTCTGTTCAATTATGCTTCGGTCGGCCTTTTCATATACCTCTGATTAAGTTTTTTTAAGGTATCTGTAAAAAAGCAAGCTTACTAATACGTTAAATTAAAACAGATGATGCAGAGACAGGCGCACCAACTAAATCAAAGTATTATGCTTATAATTAAAAATATCTGGCTAATTTTATTCATTGCATGGGGTTTGCCTCTTACTTTGTACCGCAGCAAATTTCGTAAGATAGTATACCAGACTGAAAAATGGACCATAAACATCAACCCCTATTTTATGAAAGAACTGAAAGCCCTTTTTGGAAACATGTATCCTGAGAATCTGAATTACCTGAAATTCAGGAATTTTTATCGTTTTTATCTCATCATTTACCTGATCTTATTTACATCGTATTTAACCTTTGGTCAAAATAATAATATGAACAAAATCAAAATCGGAAGTAACATTCCATCATTTACATTGCCTGATCAAAACGGAAATATGTTCGACATCAGTTCTGTGCGCGGTAAAAAGAATCTTGTGATATACATTTATCCGAAAGACGATAGCCCCGGATGTACCAAGGAGGCCTGTTCGTTTCGCGATCAGTTTGAGGTGTTTAAAGAAGCCGATGCTGTAATAATTGGCATCAGCGGGCAATCAGTTGTCAGCCATAAAGAATTTGCCGAAAAAAACAGGCTTAAATATACCCTGTTATGTGATACCGGGAATAATGTCAGGAAATTATTCGGTGTTCCCGGCAGGGTTTTCGGATTAGTTCCTGGGCGGGTAACCTATGTTGCCGACCGTTCCGGTAAAGTAGTTTATATTTTTGATTCCCAGACAGAGACTCAACGTCATGCGGATGAAGCTCTAAAGATCTGTCTTCTATTAAAAAGAACTGATAATGTGAATATATGATTACTTTTAGATAATTCCACAACCTGCAACAGTGATACTTATAAACCCAGGATTTAAAGATATATTCTATGCTGACAAAAGAACTGGTACTCGATTTATGGACCAAAACATACAACAATGAAGGCAAGCCCGACTGGTCGCACATTCTCCCATATTACGATAATAAAATATATTTCAGGGATTCCATCCAGGAAATACGTGGAATCGAAGAATTTACAGAAATGACCAAACGGCTGACATCACGCTCAAAAGACCTGAAAATGAATATTGTAAAGGCTGTTATGGAAGCGAATATAATTTTTATCGAATGGGAGATGACCATCAAGTTTAAAAAAAATCCGAGTTCAGTCTTATATGGTTCAAGCCGGCTGACTTTAAATGAAGAGGGAAAAATTATTGAACAAAGAGATTATTATGATCTTTGGGGTGATATCTTCGACAATATCCCAAGGTTCGGCAAAGCCTACAGAAAATTTATGAAAAAAAAGTTTGGTTAAACTTATTACTTGGAAATATCGGTTCTTTAATCTGAATAAATAAAAGTATTATGAAAAAACTTACCTTCTTATTATTGTTTCTATCATACATGTTTATAGGATCAGTAAATGGCCAGACAGGAGTTCGTTTCGGCTTGAAAGCCGGTTACAGTCTGGCCACTCAATATGGAATCACTCCTGCCGACAATACTTTTAAGGTTGATACTCAAGGCAGGAATGGCATTGCAGGTGGTGTATTCGCCTATTTTCCAATAACTGAATCAGTAGGTATCCAACAGGAGTTTCTATATGCTATGAAAGGTTCGAGGCAGAATGTTACAATTACCACGCCTGTTAACATAAATACTGTTTCTGAGTATGATTTGAACTATTTCGAGATGCCAATAATAATAAAATACAAATTTGTCAATATTAAGAATTTCGGGATTTATAGCAGCGCCGGTATTGCATTATCATTATTAATGAACGGAGAATACCGGATTACCAGTACAATTAACATGGGCGGACCTCCGGCAGTAGTGAAAGAGTCCGGCAATATGAAAGGGCTCGATACCTTCGATTATTCATTCGTATATGGAGCCGGAACAGATTTCAAACTTCTCAGTAAGGATTTTTTCGTTGAATACCGTATGACGGTCGGGTGGAACACATTAGCAATGCCGAACGCTTCAGGTGCAAATCCAGTTCCGCTTCGTAACCAGGATTATATATTTGCTGTCGGTATGTATTTCTAAAAACTTAAGTCAAATTACATAATTATTAAGAAGCTAGTCAGGTAACAGGCATATATGAAAAATAAGAAGTTTGCTAAATATTTCAAGGAATATAAATGGTCCAACATTTTTGCAATGATCAGAAATAACAGGTCCGATCCGAAAATATGTGATAATACTTACGATGGCAAACTAGTTGTTGTTACAGGTGCGACATCAGGCATCGGATATCTGACTGCAAGAAAATATGCTTCCATGGGTGCTAACCTTATCTGTGTGAATAGAAATCCTGAAAAATCTGAAGCTCTGAAGAAGGAAATAGTTGGTGAATTCGCCGTTAAGTGTGAGTATTTAATAGCTGATTTGAGCAAGCTTGACGAAATACACAGAGTGGGGAATGAACTGTCTCAGCTTAAAACTGAAATTGATGTTCTTATTCATAATGCAGGTATTTATCTTACAAAGAGAGAAACTACTATAGATGGTCTTGAAAAGGTCTTTGTGATTCAGTATTTAGCTTCGTTCATCATAAATTATCTGTTAATGGATAAGCTTAAAACCCAGGAAAAAGCCAGAATAATTATGGTAAATTCCGAAGGCCACCGTTTTGCCGCATGGGGATTGAGACTTGACGATTTGAATTGGGAAAAACGACGGTATTCTGGTCTCAAAAGTTATGGTTCTGCAAAAGTTGCCCAACTTTTATCCATGATCGTTTTTAATGAACAATTCAAAAACACAGGAATATCTATAAATGCAATGCATCCTGGAGCTGTTAAAACTGAAACAGGCCAGGACAATGGACCCGGTTACCGCTGGTTTAAGAGGAATTTTATTGATAAAACTTTAAAATCACCTGAAATTTCGGCAGAAGCATTGTATTATCTTGGCGTTTCAAAAGAGATGGAAGGCGTTAGTGGAAAATTCTTTAACTTAACAACTGAAGAAGAACCAGCACCGCCGGCTCTGGACAATGAAATAGCTTACGAACTATGGGAAAAAAGTCTGGAATTAGGTGGATTACACGGATTAAAACAGTAAATATTGTTTCGGAATTGACTTATTGAAAACTATGAATTAAAAAAATATGTCTGAAAATACCTGCAATACTATCGTTGTCGGTGGCGGCATTGCCGGTTTGACTTCTGCGGTTTATCTCTCACGGGCAGGACAAAAAGTAATGCTCATTGAAAAAAACAAGGAGTGCGGGGGACTGGTCAATACATTTATAAGAGACGGCTTTCATTTTGACGCCGGTGTCAGAGCCCTGGAAGATGCAGGAATCATATTCCCAATGCTAAAGGATCTCGGTATTGAGCTCGAGGTTGTAAAAAGCAAAGTTTCGCTGGGAATAGAAAACGATATTATACATATAGAAGATCTGAACAGTTTAACAAATTACAGGGATCTTCTGAAAAAAACATTTCCGGAAAGCGAAGTAGAGATAGATGAGGTAATAAAAATCATCCGTACTGTAATGAAACACATGGATGTTCTATATGGCATTGAGAACCCTGTATTTAAAGATTTAAGACATGACAGAGAATTCATTTTTAAAAAACTTTTACCCTGGCTGCCCAGATTTATTTTTACCGTCGGAAAAATAAACCGTATGAACATACCGGTTGAGGAATATCTTACGACAGTTGTAAAAAATACTTCACTCCGCGATATTATTTCACAGCATTTCTTCAAAAATACTCCTACTTTTTTTGCATTGAGCTATTTTTCACTTTATCTCGATTATTTCTATCCAAAAGGAGGCGTGGGAAAATTACCGGAAGCCTTAAAGAACAAAATATCAGAATGGGGAGGAGAAATAAAGTCAGAGACAAAAATTATCGAAGTGATGGCTGATAAATGTCTGTTAAGGGACCAAAATAATATCACTTATAAATATGACAATCTCATCTGGGCTGCTGATCTAAAAACACTCTACAAAATTACTGGAACAGAGGGCTTATTACCTAAAATCAAAACAGTTTTTGATGAGTCAAAGAACAGGATGCTGAAAAAACGGGGCGGCGATTCTGTGTTTTCTTTATTCCTTGAAGTAGATGAGCCGCTTGAAAGTTTCAGGAAAATCGCAAATGGGCATTTCTTTTATACGCCATCAAAGATTGGTTTAGGTGAGACTCACAGAGATGATCTCAGTCAGCTGCTTAACAATTTTTACAAAATTGAAAAAAAACAGATTCTCTCCTGGCTGGATAAATTTACCTTATTTAACACTTACGAAATTTCTATTCCCGGACTTAAAGATCCCGAATTGGCACCTCCGGGCAAGACAGGCTTAATTATCAGTTTCCTGGCGGAATATGAATTATTTAACAAAATTCAAAATGCAGGCTGGCTTAATGAGTTTATTCCGGAACTTGAGAATCGTGTTTTGAGAGTAATATCTGATTCCGTCTACCCCATGTTAAAAGACAAAATTATTACTCATTTTTCATTTACGCCTCTAAGTATTGAGAGCAGGATTGGTAGTTCTGAAGGAGCTATTACGGGATGGTCATTTCAAAAAAATATGCCGGTTATAAACAAAATTCAGAACTCCGATCGTTCAGTTCTGACACCTTTGCCTTCAATTTATCAGGCAGGGCAATGGGCTTACAGCCCTGCAGGTGTGCCAATGTCAATCCTTACCGGTAAACTTGCTGCTGACCGGGTATTAAAACAGATGAAGAAGTTCAGAAAAACATAATGCTTTGAAAAAAAAACCAAAATAGCTAATTGAAAAACCTATTGTTTTTGCAGGCACATTTAAAAGCCACACAGGCTGAAGCTAAACCTAGGCTTTTAAAAGAGCTTGCACAGAGAAAATCCTGCAAACTTGGCTCATAAATTTGTTTCATCTTGACAGTTTTAAAACACCACTGTCTATAACACGGACGGTTGGGGTAATAAGCTTGTCACACTTTTTGCTTTTGCTCCTACATCGTGACTAATTTGTAATGCCCGTAAACCCTGACGTCCGCATCTGCACACCATTTAAATCCTACACCTGGACTACTTTCCTGCTTCGAGACAGCTTACGTCGCCAACACTGCGCCAGTGGCCGCTCTGCAGATTTGCCACCTGGACTACTTTGTGCCTCCGCCCAAACTTGTACCGCGACACTCAGTTAACGCATTAAAATCTGCTATGAAGGCAAAAACGCGCGCCATACCTCCTTGCACCGGGGCTATTTTCCAGCTAAAGCACCAGGACCGGTAGCCGGATGCTTCGTCGGGTAACGCTTACTCCCTCAACCGCCGGGCCGTTCAGTAAGGCTGAGACCAAAATTAAACTTATTTCATTACCAGATGTTATAAGTAATTTAGAATTAGATATTATAACAATGGAAAATAAAAGTGAGTTATCACCAAAACAACGTGAAGAACTAATCATAGCACTAAAAAGCCGATTTGATAAAAACATGAACCGCCATAAAGGTCTTGAATGGTCTAAACTACATGCAAAGCTGGAATTTAATTTTGAGAAACTATGGTCGCTCAATGAAATGGAAAGAACTGGCGGTGAACCCGATGTTGTTGGTCTTGATAAAAGTACAGGTGAATACATTTTTTATGATTGTTCAGCGGAAAGTCCTAAAGGTCGGAGAAGTATTTGTTATGACCGTGAAGGTCTGGAGTTAAGGAAAGAACATAAACCAGAAAACAATGCTCTCGATATGGCAGTCAAAATGGGCATTGAGCTTTTAACAGAAGAAGAATATAGAGATCTGCAGAAACTAGGAGATTTCGATACCAAAACATCGAGTTGGGTGAAGACCCCAACTGAGATAAGAAAACTCGGAGGTGCTCTTTTTTGTGATCGACGCTACGACCATGTCTTTGTGTATCACAACGGTGCAGAATCTTACTATGGCGTTAGAGGGTTCCGCGGTTCGCTAAGAGTCTGAATTTTCCAATTTTCCTATTGTTAATAGATAACATTGGTACGAATTTTGCATATCTTACTGTGCCCTAAGATCTAATGCAATGAGAAAGTTGTCATTTAATATCATCCTGATTCTTCTTTGCATTGGTTGTGAAAAGGAAAAATTTGACATAGAAAAGCCTGATGTTGCAGTTTTTGTCAAGCAATTGAAAGATGGAACATACGATTACTATGAGAAAGGAGAAAATGGTGAGAATTTATGGCTTTTAATGCCAAAATTTACCCGAAGTCATATACAATCCCTTATCGACTTTTCAAAAGACACTACTCATATTTCTGATTTCCCAATTAATCCAATCTCATCTCGCAGACCATATCCTGAAGGAAGGGAATATTTTATTTTAGGGGAGTGTTTATTATGGACAGTGGAAGGAATAAGAAATGGTTATGGGTATGGTTCACTTGATCCCTTCTTAATTGACACCGCTTTGGCTAAGAGTATAAGACATAAGGGATTAAAAAGTGTTGAAATTCTTATTGTTGGTGATATCTATAAAAATTGGTGGAATAATTTAAAAGATAGTGACTGGAAGGACAAAAACCCATTACAAGAGACTTCATATAGATGGTTTTAAATATTGACAGGGAACAATAAACAATAAGGTGTTCAATTATGAACTTTAAATTTTTGTATTGACCGCATTCTGACTGTCTTTGAATCACTTTGCAAAAATATTGGATTTGGAAATAAATGAAGGCGGCGCTTGATCTGAAAGTCAATCTTTGCAATACAATCCTGTATACTGTCTGATAAAAGAAGTGCCGCATGGGGCATATTTATATATTGTTAATCATTACCGACAGTCCTGTAAACTTAAATTTTGTCTTAACTATATCAGGCTGCTGAGTTTTAATGACAGTTCGATTTGTGATTAACAGAAATGAAAAAGCCTGGCTCTTGGGACACTATAAGGAACAAAAAGTTAAGGTAATTTTAGGTTTTCCCGATTGAAAATCATTATATTTAAATTCAAAATCTAAGGTATTAATAGAAATATCTGTTTTTTAAACTTAAGGAAAAGGTCGGTCTTTTTAAAAAAAATAAATAACCATAAAGAAGTCAAAGTATTTAAAGCTGTTTAAAATAAATGAGTATGAAAAAGTTTTTTACCCTTTTAGCGATAGTATTATTACCCTTTAATATTTTTGCCCAGTCTCCTCAAAAAATGAGTTATCAATTTGTTGTAAGAAATGCAGGTGGAGCATTAGTTACAGATCACGGTGTGGGATTAAAGATTAGTATTTTGCAGGGAACAGCGACAGGAACCGTGGTTTATCAGGAGATTTTCAATCCCAATCCACAAACTAATTCCAATGGTCTTGCCAGTGTTGAAATCGGTAGCGGATTACCTGTTACCGGAACATTTTCTTCTATTAACTGGGCAGCCGGACCATATTTTCTTAAGACCGAAACTGATCCTACCGGTGCTACAGATTATACTATTGTTGGTACAAGTCAATTATTAAGTGTACCGTATGCTTTTTACTCAAAAATGGCCGGTGACATATCTGACAACAGTGTTACCTCTGCCAGGATTACTGATGGCACTGTATCCACCAATGATCTTGCTGACGGCAGCGTCACTACAGCGAAGATCCTTGATGGCACCATAGCTACCCAGGACCTGGCTAACTACTCTGTCACTTCAGGGAAAATAGCTAATAATAGTATATACACAAATGCCTTGGCTGACAATATTATAACTTCAGTGAAAATACTGGATGGCAACGTAAATACTGCAGATCTGGCGAGCAGCGCTGTCACTGCTGCAAAAATCAGCGGGTCAGGGGCTATTGCTGACCAGGTATTGCAGTACAATGGTTCAGCAGTGACCTGGGGATATGCACCTGGTTCACTGATTAACACCTCTTTTCTGGCTGTCCCCTACGCGTTATTGGGTACTTCCTCTACCAACTGGACAAAAATCGGGGATATTGGTACAATAAGCAAGCTTGATGCGACCTCCGATCTGGATGTTACTTTTAACGGGCGTGTCTATGTAGGGACCCTGGCCAGCAGTGCCATATTTGAAATACGGATTGACGCTGTCGCAACCACAACAGGATGGGCAAGGGCTTATTTCAGAAGTACCGAAACCTCAGGAATGGGGATACCTGCAAGTATGACAGGCATTTTTACCGGGTTAAGTGCAGGATACCATACTGTTAGTATGTGGGTCAGAGTAACCTCAGGGACAGGTTCAGACGCCACCATGAATCCAGGTAATTTCCAATCTGATCATGTTATTGTCCGTGAGTTCAAATAAGAACTTGTAATTGTATTATTTCTCTTTTATTTCTTACTCATCAACATGAAGGTCGGCACCAAAGAATGCTAATCCTCCTTCTGCAGTCTCCTTATATAGGCTTGGAAGATCTTTCCCTGTCTGCTTCATGGTTTTGACAACCCTGTCGAAGCTCACCATATGCCGCCCATCAGAGAGCATTGCAAAAGTGTTATGCGATAATGCCCTCGATGCGGCAAACACATTCCGTTCAATGCAGGGGATCTGTACCAGACCGGCAATGGGATCACATGTAAGACCAAGATGATGTTCAAGCCCCATTTCGGCTGAATATTCTATCTGATAGTTGGTCCCGCCGTATAGTTGTGTCGATGCTGCAGAAGCCATGGCGCATGCGGTCCCGATTTCCCCCTGGCAGCCTACTTCGGCACCCGATATTGAAGCATTTTTCTTTACAATGTTACCTATAAGGCCAGCTGTGGCAAGAGCTTTAATTATATCTTTGTTCTTATAACCGTTAAACTCCTTGAGGTATTTAAGTACAGCCGGCATAACCCCGCAGGAGCCACAGGTGGGAGCTGTTGCAATCACTCCTCCGGAAGCGTTTTCCTCGCTTACTGCAAGAGCGAATGCATAAAGTGTAGCTCTTCTCCTGAATTCGTCACGATACTGTTGAGCCTTACGCATATATGAATTGGCCTTACGCTGAAGGTTAAGACCTCCCGGTAAAACTCCCTCTACTGTCAAACCATTTTTGATTGATGCCTCCATGGTATTCCAAATCTTTTCAAGGAACGGCCAGATATCCTTCCCTTCTGTCTCTTCAACATACTGCCACAGTGTTATCCCTTTATGTCTGCAGTAATCAAGTATTTTGTCAAGATTGTCATGCGGATAAATGGATCTTGTTTCTGTTGCCCCGGAATCATCTGTGATCGCACCTCCTCCAATGCTATAAGCCCTCCACTCTGATATTACCGTACCGTTAATATCGAGCGCTTCGAACTTCATCGCATTAGAGTGCCTTTCCTGAAATATTTCAGGATACCACTCGATAGCCAGTTTTCTTTCGCCGAAAGCTTTCATCAGCACTGTATCAGTGCCATGTCCTTTACCTGTTGCAGCAAGGCTTCCGTATAGTATGACTTTATAAGAAGCCGCATTGCCGTTTTCATCTATAAAACGCTGAGCAGCACTTGCCGGCCCGAGCGTATGACTGCTTGATGGTCCGCGTCCTATTCTATATAAGTTTCTTATTGTCTCCATCCATTTTTCTGAACTTCAATTGTTAAAACTTCATCTGACAAAAATACACACTTAAAACCTTCCTAGAAATCACCTGATGCGTTTCCGAAGATTTTGAAATTATAAGTTACCATGAATATTGGCTGGCCAAAGATTGACATTTTATATCCATTTACAATTCCTCCCTCATTCTTGAAGTATATTGAATAGGGATTTTTCCTTCCCAATACATTATATACCGTAAATGTAAGTGATGAATGATTTAACTTTTCTGCTCTCAGGTTTCCGTTCAATGTGGCGGACAGATCAAGCCGGATATAATCAGGTATACGGTATTCATTTCTTTTTGAATAATATACGCGGTTTGTGCCATTAAAATTATAGAAAGCAACAGGGAAAGTAATTGGTCGCCCGGTACTATATGAGAAGTTTGAAGTCACATTTATCCTCCTCGATAGTTTAGCATTTGCAATTGCTTTCAGATCATGAGGTTTATCAAAATTTGCAGGGAAATACTGTCCTCCGTTTACTTTCTCTTCTTCAAATTCACCATCAACTTTCACCAGAGTTCTTGAATAAGTGTAGCTTATCCAGCCAGTCAGTTTTCCTGACTGCTTCTTTACCATTAATTCTACACCATATGCTTTCCCGTTGCCGTTAATGATATCTGTTTCAAGATGGTCATTCATCAGCAACACAGCTCCTCCTTTATAATCGAGGATATTTGTAATCTTTTTATAGTAAGTCTCTATTGAAGCCTCAACAGCTTTTCGTGAAAAGTTCTTATAGAATCCCAGAGAAAACTGGTCCCCCATTTGTGGTTTGATATAACTGTCGCTTAATTTCCAGATATCAGTCGGAGACATTGAAGTTGTGTTGGAGATCATGTGTATATACTGATATACTCTCTGAACACCGATCTTCAATGACGATTCAGGAGATAAAATAAGACGCGATGAAACTCTGAATTCCAGTCCGGGATAAACCTTTATTATCTTACCATCTCCATAGATAATTGTATCGCTTATACTTTCAACTGTCCTTGAAGTATTCTCAAAATATTGAAATTCTGTTTTGGGGCCGAAAGAGGTAAAAAGGGTTCCTCTTATTCCCCCCGAAACTGATAAATTCTGATTCACTTCAAATTCATCACTTAGATATAACGCTGGTTCTAAAGCATGCTCCTTTTCTATCCGTTTTGTAGCGGTCACTGAATAATCCCCAACCGGTGTCCGTACACCTGGAAGCAGTGAATAGTAAATTGCATCCAGTCCAAATTCAACTTTGTGTTTCGCAACCGGAAAGTATAAAAAGTCAGCTCTTAAAACTCTCTGATCTAATTTGTAATATGTTGAACTATAGTCTGTTGAATCCTGGTTTTCATTAAGATGATAATCATAGTTACTTACAATACCATAGAATTGTGCAGAAAGCTTTGGGTTAAAGATGTGTTTCCATTTTAAAGTTGATGCAAGGTTCCTGTAGTCAAAGGCATTCACGCTGAAATAATCAAATTTATCTTTGCTGTAATAACCCGAAAGAGAAATGGAATTTCTGGCATTGATTTCGGTGTTTATAATACCCTGTACATCATAAAAGCCTGCTGAGCTCTTTTGTAGCTGTGGATCGTCAAGCATTCCCAGTATCCAATCGGAATAAGTTGCCCGAGTCCCTATAATAAAAGAGCCCTTCCCCTTCTTAACAGGCCCCTCCACAAGAATTCTGCCCGTAACAGGGCTTACCCCGCCACTTACTTTTACTCTTTCCCTGTTCCCCTCCAAAGGAGCAATTTCCATTACTGAAGATAATCTTCCTCCATATTTTGACGGCATCCCGCTCTTATAAAGAGTAACATCAGATATAAGATCTGAATTGAATGCGGAGAAAAAGCCGAAAAAATGAGATGAATTTATTATCGGTGCATTATTTAAAAGAACAAGATTCTGATCAGCGCTTCCTCCGCGTACATTATAGCCACTCGACGCTTCTCCGACTGTCTGTACTCCCGGCAACAATAATGAACTCTTAATTATATCAGCTTCGCCCATTCCCATTGGTATTTGCTTCAACATCTTTGTATTTATCTTTTCAATGCCGATTCTTACATTCTTTACCATGTTTTCGCGGTTGGCAGAAACAACTATCTCATTTAGCTGGTTGGTGTTTTCACTCATTTCAACATCCAGAGCTCCATCAGAATAAATAATTGCATTTCTCCTGGTGGTCTTCATCCCAACCATCCTGTATTCAATCTGATACTGCCCGGCAGGCAATGTAACAGAATAGTAACCGGAATTATTTGTCATTGCACCGGCTTTAAGCTTCTCTACATAAACAATTGCTCCTGATATAAACTCTCCGTCAACAGAGCTGATGACAGTTCCTGATAATGTGACTTTGTCTCCGGTATGTGAACCAGCTTGTTTCCCTATTCTGAATACCTTGTATTCATCGCTTATTGAAGATTTTTCCTGCCTGACAACAGGCCTTACAAATTCTGAAGTATCGGTTGAAGCATAGTTCTTTTTAAGATATTCCAGATACTCTTTTTGAAAATTTGTTTTTATTGAATATCCTTTCGACAAGATCACCTTGTTACCTTCCGTAATAATAAAAGAAAAACCACTTTTCCCTAGTGATTTGCCCAGAAGATCCTCGAATTTTTCATTTTCTGAATCGACAGAGAGAAGAAGTGTATCAACCCATTTGTTTGAGTAATAAATTTTTACCGGGATTGACTTTTCAAGAGTATCAACCAGATCACTGAATAAAATCCGGTTGAACCGGATGGATAAATTCTTATCCTGTCCAAAAACACAACTTGCTGATATAAAAATAGTTATAATGAGCAGGAGTTTCTTCATATTATTATCTGGCCGGAGTTATCTGGCTGTCATAAAATTTCAATACACTTAAAATTTGATTCTTATTTGCCTCCCGGATATTAATTTTCCTCTGGTTTATGAACTTCTTTACATCATCAGATCTTTCTCCGAACAACCTGGCAAATTTCCGCAACGATGTAATTTTGGAATAGCCATCCCCCAGGCTGATATATCCAACCGGAGAATAAAAATATTCGTCAGTACCGTTTCTTTCAACAACAGACGACCGGTGTCTGATCAGGTATTTACTGACTCCGTCATACACCACTTCATAAAAACCCGCCTGAAGATTCTGATCCACTGCTGTTTTTCCTTCGAAATATTTGAAATTCAAGGTATCGTTATCGAAGTAAAGTTCGAAACAATCTATATTGTCTTTATTCAATGATACTTCGTACAATCTGTAATTGAATGTTCTGGCGGTATCAAAATAAATCACTTCATCTGTATATGTATCATACTTCAAGGTAATATTGGAATATTTCCTCCCGTTCAATGTTACTGAACCCGAGTGGTTTTTATTGGCGAACAGCAGAGGCTTGAATTTTGAATGAAAATAATACGGGATATAATCTCTGCCGTTTATCAGTTCGTCGGCAGTTCCTATTTTCATCGAATAAATCTTATGAAGATAGTTAACCTGGCTACCTGATAAATTGCCATAGACATCTTCCCCTTTATCAGTTATAAACTGATCAGATGATTGTGCTATCCCTGAAATTGAGCAGAACAATAAGATAATATTCATCAAAATCTTTCCCATAAAAGGAATGTTTTCGGCCTTTCTTAGATTAAATAACAAATATTAGTCTTAATAATGAATTTTTTGACTCTTTTTAATGAATATTTTAAATTTACTTTGTTCCATATACGCTTGAAGTCGTTTAAATACTAATTTTGTTCCCCTGAAGAATAAAATCAGGAAAAACAGATGCAAAAATTATTCTGAGAGGCATGAAAAAGAAATGGTGGAAACCTCTTATTCTTTTATTTACAACCGGCATTCTGTTTACCTGTATAGATCCATATACCCCAAAACTGGATGATTTTCAATCTATCCTTGTGGTCGATGCCCTCCTGACTGACGAAAACATTTCAAATTACGTAAAATTATCCCGGACCATCCGGACGCTTGATGAAGATCCCGCGAAGGTCTCAGGTGCCGTGGTTACTATTACAGATGATCTTGGCAAGAGTACTACTTTATGTGAGACATCTGCAGGGATTTATAAAACAGACAGCCTTTCTTTCAGGGGTGAAACCGGAAGAGCTTATACTTTATATATTAACACAAATGATGGTAAAGAATATAAATCAGAACCAGGCATTCTATATCCTGTAGATGATATTGACAGCATCTATTTTGAGAAAGACACTGAGATCAGTAACGTGACAAGCGAAAGCCTCGAAGGAATCAGAATTTATATAGACTCAAACCATGGAAACGAAGGCAATTATTACCGGTGGGCTTGTGAGGAATGGTGGAAATTCAGTGTTCCTGATCCTTCGAGATATGAATACCTCAATGATTCTACATTCCCTGTAATTGATAAAGTAAGGCAAATTTGCTGGGGGAATCATAAATCCGATGAAATAATGGTTGAATCGACAACCTCAGGAAATTCCGGCAGTATACAGAGAAAACCTATGCTTTTCGTTCCATCTGATACTTCCTCCCGCTTATCGATACGGTATTGCATCCAGATTAAGCAGATGTCAATCTCACAAAAGGAATATGAGTTCTGGACCCAGATGAAACAGATCAATGAAAGCGGAGGAGACATTTTTGATAAACAACCTTTCCGTATCTTCAGTAACATTTACAACATTAATGATCCTGATGAAGCTGTACTGGGCTATTTCCAGGTATCAGGAGTTTGCAGTAGAATGAAATATATTAACTATAAAGATATTAAGGACCTCCACCTCCCAATGTTCAGATACTCCTGTGAAAGTGTGGAAAAATCCGTCGATGATTACCCTCCTCCTCTTTCACCTGGTGGCGGAATGACCTGGGATAAGATTTATGCCATATATACCAGTTCAGGATATTTGTTTGTTGAGCCCGTGCTTAACAAAGATGGAGAAATGATAAAACTGGCTTTCGTCTCCTCGGATTGTGCCGATTGCACTTTACATGGCAACCTTAAAAAACCTGATTTCTGGATTGATTCGGAATGATTTAACTTATTATGATGAATGTTTATATTCAATATTTAAAAATACCATCATCGTTACAAAAATTGGTCTTTGCGTCTTTCCTGGCATTCTCCATTTCTCTCACCTCATTCCCTCAGTTTACAGGAAATTACTTAAAAAAACTCAACGAAAAAAACTATGCCGAGGAACTGTTTGTTCAGACTGACAGGGATATCTACATAGCAGGCGAACAGGTTTTTTTTAAAATATTAAAATTAAACGGTCTCACTCATACTCCATCCGATGTAAGTAAAGTAGTATATCTTGATCTGATGGGTAATTTCAACAATCCGGTTGTACAATTGAAAATAGGAGCCGACGGGTTTTCAGGATCAGGAGAATTCATGTTGCCTGATACATTAAGAACAGGAAACTACCTGATTCGATCCTGCACCCGATGGATGCAAAACTTTTCTCAGGATCTGTTTTCGTATAAAAGAATCTCGATTATCAATCCTTTTGAGAAAATTGGTCAGATAAAACTCCCTTCCCGGGAGCAACGAATTGACAGTGTTATCTTTTACCCTGAAAGCGGTTATCTTGTTTCTGATGTCGAAACTCTTTTGGGATTCAGATGTTTTGACAAAAACGGAGATCCCTTAAAAACAGAGGGGACCATACTCGATAAAAACAATCACATACTCTGTCATATAAAGACAGATATTAATGGTTCCGGATTTGCTTCAATAAAACCATCGGGGAGCGGAAGCTTATATCTTGTAGATTCAACCGGCAATAATCATTCTGAAAAATTCGCCCTCCCACCCGTTCAGAATTCAGGTATTGCCTTTTCTGTAAACTTCAGCCGAAACCAGGGTTTAATTAAAATAAAAATTCTTAAAAACAATAATTTCGACCTATCCGGGAGAAATCTTTACCTTGTCTGTTCTCCTGTTTCTATGTCTCCTTTGAAAGAAGAGATCTCTGTTGAAAAAAATACAGAAATTTCTTTGCAGCAGAACACCTTTCCTGACGGCCTGGTTTGTATCACAATAATTGATAATAATGATAACATACTGGCAAAAAGATGGGTATATAATGATAAAACACCTGATATTAAATACAGTACGAGATTAAATAACACGGATTTTTCTGCCAGGGAAAAAGTAATAATTGACATAACAGCAAATGATCCGAATGGCAAACCGGTCGAAAGTGATCTAGTGGTTTCAGTTGTTAAATCATTTTCTTCAGGTAAGAATAGTTGCAATAATGCCGGCAGGTACATGCAATTGCCCCAACTGGCTGTAATGAATACAGATTATGATCGTTCGGATATAAATGATTATCTTATTTATTATTCAGCCGGAGATGATTTCCTGAAATACGGGAAACCCGGCTCTGACACAATTCCGGAGTATTGTCCTGAGCTGGAAGGCCATTTACTAAGCGGTAATATAAGGAACATTGCTACCGGGGAACCTCTTAAAAAAGAGAATATTTCACTTTCTTTCGTGGGAAAAACAGCACAATGCAGGTTTACAAAAACTGATGAGAACGGGAACTTTAACTTTGTTGTAAAGGAATCCGGAACCCGTGAGATAGTTATACAACCATTATCGCCTGAACTAAACGATTGCTATGTTGAGCTGAATAATCCATTCCCGTTGATTATTAATAAATATAAATCCTCCGGTTTTTATATCGATAGCAGTAAAATAGCAGAAATAAACCAGGCCATTGTCAGTATGCAGATTAAGAATATTTATGAACCTTTCCTGCAAACCGGAAACATTAAATTAAAAAACTCTGATAAACCCGATTTTTACGGAAATCCTGATAATACTATTCAGATGTCAGATTTTATCGAACTCACTTCACTGAAAGAGGTCATTAAAGAGATTGTTCCCGGAGTTACTACATACAAAAAGAACGATAGAAGTAATTTTAAACTGATAAATAAATATCAGAATCAGGCATTCGAATTAGCTCCTCTGGTACTGGTCGACGGAGTTCCTGTCTATGATTTTGACAAAGTATTGAATATTAATTCAAAAGATTTAGAAAAAATTGATGTTCTGAACACCAGGTATTTCGTAGCAGATATTGTTAATGAAGGCATTATTAATTTCATTACAAAAAAAGGCAATCTAAGTGTTATGGAGTTTGACCAATCAATTTTCAGACAGGAGTTTGAAGCTCTTCAGGCTGGCTATGGATTCAGTTCACCCGATTATTCAACAGATTCTCTGAGAAACAGCCGTATTCCAGATTTCCGTAATACTCTTTATTGGAATCCCGATGTAAGAACAGATAAAACCGGTAAGACAACTGTTGAGTTTTATACGTCGGATGAAACCGGTGAGTACAATATTATTGTGGAAGGTTTTACTCCTGAAGGAGAAACCGGCCGGTCAGTGACTTCTTTTTCCGTCCGGAAGCACTGAAGAAAGCTATAAAAGCTATAAAGGCCAGACAAGCTTTACAGGCTATTACTTTTATAGCTTCTGGCTTTATAAAACACGACCTCTACAGCCTCTACAGCCTCTACAGCTTCTACAGCTTCTATAACCTCTACAGCCTTATTTAACAACCTTTACCCTGTATCCCTGCAATCCAAAAAATACAATGTATGCAAAACAAAACATCGGAACAATGAAGCCAAGAGCCATGTTTGATATATCAGCAATCCATCCCATAAATACGGGGCAGATAGCACCTCCCACGATAGTCATTATTAGGATTGATGAACCTCTTTTCGTCAGAGCTCCAAGGTCTTTTATACCAAGAGCAAATATTGTCGGGAACATTACAGACATAAAGAAATAGGTTGAAAACAGAGCTACCACTGATACCCATCCCAGACCTGCTACAACAAGAGCCATTGTGACCACATTCATAATTGCATAAAGTGCAAGAAGTCTGTTGGGGCGCATAATCCGCATAAAAAGAGTGCTTCCGGAAAATCTTCCTAACCAGAACAACCCCATTCCTCCAAATCCGAGGATTTTTGCAGCCTCCTGATTGCTCACAGAAGGAATTTCTTCTGTTACATAATTGATGAAAAAGCTGTTAACACCGGTTTGAGCAGCAACATATAAAAACAGTGCAATTACAGCAAGAATAAAGTGTTTATATTTGAGAAGGTCTCTCAGCTTTCCTCCCGAAGATATTGATTCATCACCTGCAAGTGTTGATTCTTCTTTAATCTCAGGTAATTTTGCACGCCAGAATAAAACTGCTACGATCAGCACAAGAGTTCCGATCAGAAGATATGGAAGGGCTATGGAAGCAAATTTATTTTCATCACCGTCCCCTGAAAATATCAGCATTCCACCAACAAGAGGTCCGGCAATCCATCCCAGTCCGTTAAACGACTGGGCAAAGTTTATTCGCCTTGCTCCAAATTCCGGAGGTCCAAGTACTGTGGTGTAAGGATTTGCAGCCGTTTCAAGACAGGTGAGACCGCATGCAATTATGAAGAGGCAGAACAGGAAACTTCCAAATGTCTGAATGCGGGTGGCAGGCAACATTAAGAATGCTCCGGCAGCAAAGGTTAGCAAACCGAAAATAATTCCTCTTTTGTAGCCAAATCTGCTCATCAGCAAACCTGCCGGAATAGCCATCAGAAAATAACCTCCATAAAACGCTAATTGAACAAAAGCAGATTTTGCTTTTGACATGCTCAGTAATTCCTGAAAATGTTTGTTAAGAACATCCAGGCATCCATGAGCAAAACCCCACAGAAAAAAAAGGCTCGTCACCAGAATAAAAGGGATAAGCAATTCTTTATAAACAAGATTTTTTCTATTTCCGTTAGTTACAGAATCATTTGTCATATAGATCATTTTTTTAATAAGACAAGATTGTTATGATTTCCGACTTTTCCAAAACTTTGATCAGGAAAAAGAAAAAAAGTGTAACTCATTATCTAATAGAGTTTCACAAAGGGATAATCTTTATTTTTCCTTTTTGAAAGGCTGATATTTTTATAGGGATTTTAAAGTTTATGGATATTCAGCCCGCCGCTGATCTCGAATACCATTCCTGTGGAAAAATTCCAATCGCCTCTGGCAATTGATGCAACAGCTTTACCGATATCAACCGGATATCCCCATCTTTTTTGAGGTATCAATCCTTCATTAATGAGTTTGTCGTACTTGTCCTTGATTTTAGCCGTCATATCGGTTTGAATAACACCCGGACGAACTTCAAAAACAAGGATATCCTCATGTGAAAGTCTGTCAGCAAAAACTGTGGAAGCCATGCTTAGTCCGGCCTTTGAGATACAATATTCCGCTCTGTTTGTTGATGAAAGAACTGATGATACTGAAGTGACAAAAACTATGATGGGATTATAAGAAGCTATCTGTTGTTTCAGCCAGATCATTTCTCTGGCTATCTTCTGTGCGAAGAACACCGGCCCCTTCAGGTTGATATTCATTACCCGTTCGTAGCTCTCTTCGGTCATATCAAGAATATCATTTCGCAGAAGAGGTGCCACCCCTGCATTATTAACAAGAATATCTATCCTTCCATATCTTTGAAGGATATTTGAAACGACCTCCTTATGGCAATCGGTACAGGAGATATCCAGACCAACAGGGAAAAACTGAGCCTCGGTCTTTTCAACCTCCCTGCAAAGATTTTCCATTCCTTCGCTGTCAACAGAACGGGCTATTGCTGCAATATCGTAACCTTCGGTTGCTAAAGCAATGGCAACTGACCTGCCGATTCCCCTGCTGGCACCTGTAATAACAGCTACAGGTTTATCATTCATGCGTAAAGAGTTTATCAGGTTATTCAGTAAATTTGACTTTAAAGATAACAATTTGGTCGACTCTTTCAACAATCTAAATAAATTTCTTCAAGATATTCTTTCCAGATCCTTTCAAACCACAAATCCTGTTTTGGGATTTCTCTGACTTCTTCCATTTTAATTCTGACAATATCATTACTTAAACCTACTTCGATAATCTTCTTCTCAACATCTCTATCAAAGAGGCAAAGCTCAGGATTTATTTCATTTTCAGATATACTGGTGCCTTCAATGCCTGGTTTGTTTATTACAATATACGATCCTCTGCTTCTTCCTCCTTCTTTGAGATAAAACCTGATCGCTTCAAGATATACGAAATGAGTAATGCAATGATCGAGCAACAAAAATGCATCAGAAAGTTCTGAAACCGAACTTGCTCTTATCTCCTCCTTTGACTTTTTCAGCAGAAGGGAAGCTTCCCGGCATGCATTTTTCACATTATTAATGTCGCGGATTATTCCTCCTGATTCTGACATCCTCTTTCTTATTTCAGTGAGATACTTATTATTATTATCGGGTTTACCCGGTCTCATCCACTCTTTCGAAAGCGCCAGGATTTTTTTCAATATCATCTCCGTTTCTGAAAAAAATGCACTGTTTTCAACCGGGAGTGTTTTATACTTTTTACTTATAAACTGAGCAGCTCTGAAGCTTCCCACCTGGCCGGAATTCAAAGCCGATCCTCCGGGACGATAAACTCCATGGGACCCATTAACCTCCCCAACCGGGAAAAGATGTTTAAGATCAGATTCCCACCAGATATTTGCTTTCAGCCCCCCGTTATTATGCTGTACACAAACGGCAATCTGAACAGGTTCAGTTGAAAGATCAATTCCATTTTCCCTGTATAGAGCAATTGCAGGGGCGTTCAATGCCTCAAGCCTTTCTATCGGAGTACCCTTCAGTGCCTGCGAATTTTTCAGATACTCAATCACAACCGGATCAAGATCTTCAAGCGAGAAAATCTCTCCATGGTTCCATGATGGATTTCGTGTATAATCAATGTAAACGTTTCTTCCATTTTCGTTGATCTCATTATGAACAAGAAGGTCGATAAGTGAAGATCCCTGTTTGCTTACTTTTCCAGGATCGAATGGCCATTGATATCCTTTCAGGAAAATTGCTTTTAACATGCTTTTAAAATCCGGAAAGGAATCATTCAGGAATTCTCTTTCATCATTCCCGTTTTTATCAGTTGATATATATCTGGGTATTGCCTGCTGATAGCTCCCTGAAAGGTTCCATCTGAATCTGATGGATGCTATTCCGAATTGTGATTCCGTCAGGTTCTGACCTGTTGCACCTGCGATCAGGGCCATTCCGGTCGATCCGTTCTGGGATAACGGATATACGCTTGTTTCATAGATACCTGCAGGGCCGCCGGTTCCCAGTATCACATTTGTTGAATTGAACAAAACGAAAGCCCTTTTATGATCCGTCTCATTTACATTAAGCGCAAGGGCACCAATAACTTTTGTCCCTGATTTATCGGTCAGTAAAGATATACAATGGTGATTGTCAAGTACTGGGATATCCAGCCTTTCTACCTCCCCGGCGAGCGCCTCAAACATTCGTCTGGAGGTATAAGGACCCGCGGAGGTGGCCCTGCCCCGCTGATCGTGATCAGTTTTATAACCAGCCCATGAACCGTATTTATCATGCGGGAACCTGACACCAAGATGAACGAGGTTCATGAACGCCAGAACCGATCCCTGTGCTTCACAAAGTGCGATGTCACCATGCATGCATTTCCCGTTAAACAGGTCCTCTGCCATTTCGGTAACAGAATCCCTTTCACTGCCGCTTAAAGAGAGTTTATAATAGGTCTGTTTATCCGAACCTGCATTGTTTGAAGTTCCTCCTCCCCATTGTGACGTTGCTATCAGGATATCTTTCTGCCCCATCGAATGAAGGCTCACCGCAGCATTAAGCGATGCTGCTCCGCTTCCTATAATAAGGGTGTTAATCCGGTAACAGCAAATGGTATAACCGTTTATGATGAATTTTTCATTTTCCATCGGCAATAAGCTTTTTCAGTTCATGGCCATAAATCTCACGATCGCGTATTACACATCCTCCCGGACTAAGATTTCTTATCAACCGTGTACAACCAGAACATGTGGTACAAACTTTTGAAGGATCAGCTTTCCCATTTTTAATAAGATCGAGAGGAAGCGAAGGGTATGCAAATGAACTCCTTCCCAGACCCATAAATGAGGCATCTCTGTTTTTTATAACAGCAGCCCCTACATTTGGTGCAAACTGCCTTAGATATGAATAAGCTGATCCGACGAAATATATTTCAGGAAACCTCTTCTGAAATATCGAGGTCCCTTTTATCATTTTAATTACGCCTTCCAGCGGATGTTCTTCCGGTACAGGCTGACCTGGTAAGGGGTTATCGAAAGGACGTGACACATAGGGGTTGAAGTAAGGACTGCCCATGCTCAGATTCATAAATCTCATCCCTCTCTTTTTGAGCTCTTCAACTAATAACAATGGCTCTGTAAAATCAGGCTGGCCTTTCAAATCCACTCCAAATCCTCCCTGATACCTGTCAGAAATATTTAGCCTTGTCGTGACAATTATCCCCGGTGCTTCTGCCTCTATCCTTTCAATAGTTTCAAGTATGAACCTGAACCTGTCAGCAGGATCCTCTCCACCATAGATGCTCTTTTGCCGCGACTTTGCTGCCAGTAATTCAATCATCAGATATCCGTGGCAGGCTTTCAGGTCAATTGCATCAAATCCTGAGGATGCAGCTGCTTTTGCAGCAACAACATACTGATCCTGTATTCTTTTCAGATCATCATCAGTAAGAATATACGGGACTACCTTATCAAGTATTTTGTTCCGGGATGCTACCAGTGGTTTGGGCTTTCCCTCAGGCTTACTGTACCGGCCGGAATGTGTAAGCTGTATCACCAGAAAAGGTCTGATTCCCAGCTGACCGGCATTTTGTCGTATCTCATCGTTGAGTGAAGCAAATGATGAAACATTATTTAAGCCAATGCGCAATTGCTTCGGGTTAGAACATCCGTCAGCTGAAACAGAGACTGCTTCGAACCATATTATGCCACTGCCTCCACAGGCATAACGCAGATAACGTCTTCTGGTAAGAACCGAAGGAGAACCGTCGGGTTCAGAATCATATCCCTCCATCGGCTGAACAACCAGCCTGTTCGGGATAGTAATTCCTTCGACTGACGCCGGGACAAGCAAAGGCGAAATATCATCACTGAAAGGTAATTCAAATCCAAGATCAAGGGCCTTTTGAATTATTTCATTTTTGTTTTTAAACCTGAATCGTTCGTGCATAGATTGATATTATATACTGTTTCTGATCATGAGTATGATGCATAAAGATACGTTCAAACACTTTTATCAGGAAAAGAAACGCAACTTAATATGTTGAAAATCACCTCAACAATGAATGATAGAGTTCCATATATGCGCGGGCAATAACATCATCCCTGAAATTATTGGCATAATCAGTACCAGTAGTTATCATCTTATCCCTGAATTCCTTATTATCAATTACTTTGCAAATAGCATCACCTATTGTTTCGGGATTATGCGGGTCCACATATAAACTTCCCGGGCCGGCTGCCTCGGCAAAACACCCGGTTTCGCTGGTAATAACCGGAATTTTTGAAACTAAAGCCTCAACCAACGGGATTCCAAATCCTTCAAAAAATGATGGATAAATAAAACATTCTGCATTTTGATAAATGACAGGTAACTCGAAACTTAAAACACGGTCGGGAAAAATTATGTTATTAAGATTATTAGCAGTTATATAATCCTGAACATTTCTAAAGTAATTATCAGTTTTCCGCCCGATTGCAACAAGAGGAACCTCTATATGCCTTAAATGCATTGCCTTGACAATACCAAGCAAATTCTTGCGCTCTTCAATGGTCCCGACATAAAGAAGATATCTCTCAGGCAGGTTGTATTTCGCCCTGACTTCCCGGAAGAATTCTTTACTGTAGCTATTCCGGAAATATGGATTACATCCCTGATAAATCACAGATATTTTATCTGGAGATATATCCAGATATTCCACTATGTCATCCTTTGTCTGCCGGCTGATAGCCACAATATGATCTGAGACTTTACATGCATGCCTCAGTTTCCGGCTGTATATTTTCACATCAATCTTTTTGTAGTACTTCGGAAACCTCATAAAGATCAGATCATGAACTGTTACAACCGACCTGGCTCCCGAATTTTCTATACCAACAGGCAATTCCTGGCTCAAACCGTGAAATACATCCAGCTTATGCTTTCTGATATCGTTTCTCATATATTTGCTGCGCCACAGGGAACCTAATAATCTGAAAACGCCGGGCCCGGGTTGAACAATTTTAAAATTGTCTTCGTTCGCAAGGGTATACTTCCCTTTTATTTTGGGTGTAAAAAGATAATATGAGTTTTCCGGATAACTCTTTGAAACTGCCGATAAAAGGTTACGACTGTAATTGCCTAATCCGCTCGGGTTGAAAAAAGCACGTTTTGCATCAAATCCGATAGAAAGCGGGATTGACTTTCCTTTTTCAAAAGCATTTATTCCAGAACCATTCGTCATGAAGATATTTTTCTCTGGTCCAAAGTTATTTAATTTATCGCCATGCTATTCAAATCTCTTCTTCTCCTCTTTTACCTTTTTCTCTTCCTCTTCCTCTTCCACTTCCTCTTTTTCTCTCCCCTTCTCCCATTCTCCTTCCTCTCCGGTCTCTTCTTCCTCCTCTTTCATCCACTCAGCTACCGGCTGCTGAGGACCCTCGTTTCTATATATTATTGACAACACAATTCCGGAAAATAATCCCAGCATATGCGATTCCCATGAAACATTCTTATAGATTCCGGGAAAGATTCCCCACACCATCGATCCATAGAGAAATACAATAAGAAGGGATAAAGCAATTAGTCTGAAGTGCTTACGAATTATTCCGCTGAAAAAAAGAAATGATGCAAGCCCATAAACCATGCCGCTGGCTCCTATATGCCAGCCATCTCTTCCTGCAACCCAGACCAGCAATCCGGTCAGAAAAAATGTCAATGAAAATATTTTCAACGCTACCTCCGAATAAAGATAGAACAAAGCTACCGACAGGAAGAACAGAGGAATTGAATTATTAAACAGGTGGTTAAAATCGCTGTGGATGAAAGGAGAAAAAAGAATACCTGTTAGTCCTTTGGCTGTTAACGGATAAATACCAAAACCTGAAAAATCAGCTCCGAAAAGTACCTCAATGATTTTCACAATCCACATAAGAAAGATGAAAATCCCCGGGATGATCATACTCAGCAGAAGCTTCTTCTTTTGAAAAGCCCTTTCAGCGCTTATATCAGAACCTTCCATTTATTTTTCACAGAGTTGCAAGGAGTCTTTTGTTAATCCCTTCCGGGAAAAACGATTCCGGCAGCATATCTTATCCTGTCGAGAGTACTGATCAGGTCCCTGCTGAAGGAATGCGGAACAATACTGCTTTCAATTTTTCCCTCATCGAGACATTTCATAACCTCTTCAGCTTCCCAATGATAGCCCATTGCATCAGGTCTGTAAACGAATTCTTTCTTTTCTCCGTCATGAGGATAAACAATAACTCTCTGGTTCATATCACGGCCCCGTGACACAGCCATATTTCCTTTTTCACAGAGCAAATCACAACCAATACCCACATTGGTCCTGTACGAACTGTAGATGGTTGCCATACGGCCGTCGTTATAACTTAATATAGCACTTACCGATTCTTCGGACTTTGATTTGCCAAATACAGCTGTTGCTTTCACTCCATCCGGAACGCCGAGAAACGTAAGAGCATCTATTACAGGGTAGATGCCAATATCATGAAGTGAACAGCCGCCAAGAGCGAGATTAAACTTACGGTTATTTGGATCGTAGGGTGGAATAAATGAAAAATAACCATTAATATGAACTAAATTACCCATCAATCCCGACTTTAATATCTCATCAGCTTTTTTATAAAAAGGCTGGAATGGAGGCCACAAGGCTTCCATAAGAAAAACCTTTTGCCTTTCGGCTTCACCCAACATCTCTTCAACCTCCCTGCTGTTTAATGCAAAAACCTTTTCGCATAAAACGGCTTTTCTGTTCTTCAGGCATAACATGGTATGTTCATAATGGAATGTGTGAGGCGATGCAATATATATAATATCCACTTCAGGATCTTCAGCCAGTTCTTTGTAGCTTCCATAATGTTTCTTAAAACCATGCTCCAGAGCAAATTCTTCCGCTCTTTTTGCATCACGCGATCCCACAGCATATAATTCGGCGTTGTCAAGTAATTTAAGTCCTTTCGTGAACTTTGCCGACATTCTACCGGGAGCAAGGATCCCCCATTTGTATTTCTTTTTCATTCTAAAATAATATTTCGATAAATATAGAAATTACTGGCTGATATAGCGATGATTTCTCAAATGTTTCCAAAGAACTCTTTCTGCTTTGGTCATGGATTTTCTCAATTCTTTAACCTTGCTAAAAATATCTGGCCTGGCTGCCCATGTAAGATTATCTTTATAGTCAGGTATTACAGAATGTTTCACTGAAATTCAATTTATTATCAAATTTACAAATTTCAATTTTCTTATCATCTTACCCTCTCTTTTTATACACCCATCCCAATCCATCTCCTTAACTCCACCTCACCCTGATCCCTTTCCTCCAGGAGAGGGACTAAGTTATTAATTATTTGCGTATTACTCTCCTTCTCCTCAGGAAGAAGGAGCCGGAGGATGAGGTGAAAAATAAAAAATATTAAAATAAATTAGTACTATGTATTGCATAGTATAATATTTTTATTATATCTTTGCATTGTCATGTTACATGTATCATACAGTAGTAATAAATAAACAGAACCATGAAAATCACAGTAAGCATTAATCTTGGCGGTTATTCTTTCAATATCGACGAAGATGCCTATGCCGAACTTAAAATGTATCTCAGGAATCTTGAGCTTCATTTTGCCGAAGAAGAGAGCTCCTCGGAGATCCTCTCTGATATTGAGGCCCGTATGTCGGAACTGTTCCGTACCAAGCTTACCAACTACAAGAAAGTAATAACCATAGAAGATGTGCGACAGGCTATATCAGTCCTGGGCACTCCTGAAGATATCTCCGACAATGACGGAACGGCTGCCCGGGATAAGTTTTCGTCACATGGCTATCATCGTATGTATCGCGATACGGACCATAGGATTATTGGAGGTGTATGTTCCGGAATGGGTGCCTACTGGAATATCGAACCGTGGATTGTCAGGATTATTTTCATTGTCATTACAATGATGGGCGGTTTGGGAGTACTTGTATATATCATTCTATATATCGTTCTCCCTGAAGCTAAAACGACTGCCCAGAAAATTGAAATGAAAGGAGAACCTGTTAATATTCAAAATATTAAGGAAGCGGTTAAAAAGGAATTCAATGATGTCAGGAAAAACATGAAACTGTAATTGGTTTTTCATGTTCAACTATTTGAAATGTAAAAATTTAAAATCATATATCATGGATTTGGAAAACACAAAAGCACAGATGCGAAAAGGAATTCTGGAATATTGTATCCTTTCTGTTCTGTCAAGAAATTCCTGTTATGCAAGCGACATAATAAAGGAACTTAAAGAAGCAGAGGTGATAGTGGTAGAAGGTACCCTTTATCCTCTTCTGACCAGGCAAAAAAACGCCGGGTTGCTCAGTTATCGGTGGGAAGAATCACAACAGGGCCCCCCCCGTAAATATTATGAACTTACAGAGGAAGGTCGTGCATACCTGGCCGATCTTGATAAATCGTGGCAACAGCTTGTTGAATCAGTCAATCAGATCAGAACAAGATAACCTGTTTATTAATAAATAAAAACTTGAAATAATGGACAAGACCATAAACATTAATATAGCCGGTACTCTCTTTAAGATTGACGAAGATGCTTACCAGATATTGCGCGATTATCTTTATGCAATTAATAACCGGTTCAGGAATACTCAGGGCGGACTTGAAACAGTTGAGGATATTGAATCGCGTATAGCTGAAATTTTCCAGTCGCAAAAAGGTTTAGCCGGAGTTATTACAAAGGAAAGTGTTGAAGCAATGATCTCGATCATCGGGAAACCAGAGGATTTTGATCAGATTGATTCAGAAACAGAATCTAAGGTTTACACTTCCCGTACAAAAAAAATGTACCGTAATCCCGATGACTCTATAATAAGCGGTGTTTGCGGAGGTATCGGTGTTTATCTGAATACTGAACCTGTACTGTTCAGGATCCTTTTTGTTCTTTTTACGCTCTTTTATGGAATGGGATTCTTTGTCTACATCGCTTTGTGGATTGCACTTCCCTCAGCCCGTACCGATTCACAGAAAAGAGAAATGTACGGTGATGCATATAATCCTGTTAAGTCGCATGGAAAACAAACTGATGGTTCAGTTACCACACCTGCTCCTTTATATACATCGGGATATAACAATACTTCAAAGGCCGGGAATGCTTTCAATGAAATTTTCAGGGCCCTGGGAAAAGTGGGTTTTATCATCTGCCGTATATTTATGATATTCGTAGGAATCGTACTTGTAATGACCGGTTTCATTGCAATTATTGCTTACGTGATGATTTTTTTCTTCCACTATCCTGAAGCTTTCTCTTCTGATTCATTTACCATGGGAATGACTTACTTTCCTGATTTTCTGAACTATATCGTGAATCCTGCTACTGTACCCTGGATAATTGCCCTTACTACTATTGTATTTATATTGCCAACTCTTGCCATAATTTACTGGGGCGTTAAAATGATATTCTGGTTTAAAGCAAAAGATGGCGTATTCAGTATTGTTGCGCTGGTATTATGGGTAGTTGCTTTAACTGCCCTTTCAATAGTTCTGTTCCGCGAAGGAGTTAGTTTTGCCCAGACAGCCAAATCATCATCGCAGATCATACTGCCCCACACACCTGATACTCTTTATGTAATGACTGACCACAAAGTTTCAGATCTCAAATTTGACAAAGAGATCTCATTCAATAATGAAGAATATGCTGTATATATAAATGATGGGAATAAAGAACTTTATATCCGTCCGTGTATGGACATAAACAGGTCTCATGATGATATTGCCAGGATAGAGGTAAGGAAGCGTTCTTCAGGCAGCAGTAAAATAAATGCCAAAATGAAGACCGAAGAGTTACTGTACAATTACAGGGTAAATGGCGATACCCTTATGCTTGATGATTACTTTACCATCCCGGCAGGTCGCCGGTGGTCAGCCGATGTGGTTCACGTCAACCTCAATATTCCTGAAGGCATCATTTTAAAATTCGACAGATCTGCTGAAAATCTTTTTCTTTCAAAATATGATTTTGATGATGAGTCAGATTTTGAATCCGGCTGGAAGAAATCAGGAAACAGGTCGTGGATATTAACTGATGAAGGACTTAAACCGGCGAAAAAGATTTCTCAGAAACAAAAATAATTGTCCAGTTTTTATTCCTGATATGTTATTGATATCCGGCCCCGTTAATCGGTGCCGGATTTTTTTTCATAAGATCTTATATTCATAATTGCCGATAACCATATCTTCTTTTATAATGAATCTTTAAACCCAACATAATAATAATTTTCAGAGCGGGATCAATATTTAAGTTATAAATATCTGATTTATTAGTTTTTTACTTAATTTTATTTCTTTGATTATTCAAATTTCTATAGAATGGCTGTCTGGAATCATGCACCTGAATTGTTTGGACAATGGCTATAAAAATTGTAATGGCAATATTAATAGTTGCACTTCTGGGATACGTCATCTACCTGAATATTCAGCTGTCAAAAAGAAACATATTCATCGAATCAACAGTTAAGAGGTTGTCAGGAATTGAAAAAAACAGGAGTATTGATGAAATGATGGTTTTTCTGAAAGAGATACAGAAACTCAGCCAATATAGTTCATATTTTACTGACAAGCTTCTTGAGGAAAAGACATTAAAATTTATCCTTGAAAATGTCAAGAATCTGAAAATATATATCCATTACACTAAAGATGAAGCTAATGCCAAAAAGATTCTTAAAGAAGGATTTAAATTTACTGATTCCTTCTACAAAACAGCATTGCCTGTCACGAAAGATAAACTTGATTTAATTATCAAACATAACAGCCAAAAAATGTTCGGAGATTATCTTCTGATAATCTGCGTATCAAACGACATTGTCAATTTTTATTCTATGGAATTGCAAAAAGTGGGCATTCAAAACTATTATTTTGAAAACATTTTAACTGAAATACCTCCTACATTAGATGACAATTCTGACCTCGTTTACCTTTTGCCGTCTCAATTTGTTAAAGGTTATATTAACTATCGTACGGGAGAAATTATGGAAAATCCTGATCATGACCCATGGTACAACTCACCCTGTTTCATGAAAAATATTGAGACCCTTAAAAACGGATAAAAAATATTAAAAATTAATAAATTTAAACTTTTTAAAAACCCATAAATCGTATGAAAAAGACGTTATTATTTTCCCTGACAGCTTGTCTGATATTTGGAAATCCTGCAATTGCACAGGTATCCGGACTATTGAAAAAAGCCAAGAATTCTGTTACAAATGAACTTCTTGGCAATAACGACAAAAGCACTGCCAAAACCTCACCCGAACCATCATGTGCCTGCAATGATGCTGAATTAGTTGTAGGTTTGGGAGGATCATTAAAACTTGATTATAAGGAATTAACCATAAGCGTTGCTGACGATGGCAGAATCTTGGCAAAAGACAGGATCAGCGGTAAATATTATATCATTAAAAACGGTGTATCACAGGGTCCCTATTCTGAAGGAGATCCCAAACTTGCCGATTTCCAGGAAATTTCTGACGATAATAACAGCATGGAAGCCCTACTGATAAAATATAAAAGTTATATCAGCAAATCAGGTGAAAAATACAAGATAACTTTTGACGGGAAAAATTATGGCCCTTATGCCAGGATTGAAAATTTTGTTGTTACAAAAGCAAAAAATCAGTTCGCTGCAACAGTGGTTGATAAGGTGATCGCAACTGAAGATCAGGGTAAAAAGATCGAAGCAGCCATGAATAATGCCAAGACCGATCAGGAGCGTATGGATATCGCCATGAAATTTTCGCAGCAAATGCAACAAAACATTCTGTCAGGAGGCAACCCGGAAGGTATTACTCCGAAACTTATTACCAATGTTATTGATGAACCGATTGACCAAACTAAGTTCATGACAGCTGTTTTAAACGGAAACGCTAAATATGATGAAATCCTTTTGATCAGTTACGATAAAATAACAAATCTGAAAGGAAATCCTGTAATGACTATCAAACCTGAGGATGCCGGAGCCGAAAAGCTGTTCATCAATTCATCAAATACCAGATATGCAATATACGGTTATGGTACTCTCACTTTCAGCGATGGTACCACAATGAATTCTCTTTTTAATCCGGGTCTTATCAAAACCGACGGGAAAATTTATTTAACGTATATGTATTACTCACCTAAAAATAATGCATTGATGCAATGTAAAATACCGTTCTAAATCCATCTCCATTCACCTTATACTCATCGCATAAAACATTATATGCACTGATGTGATTAACAGATTGTTTTTAAGGATATTGTTTGCTTTTCTTCCTTTTTCCCTGTTACCGGAATCATCCTGGTCACAGGACACAGACTATCAGAATATTTTTGGTGATAATTGGAAGAAAGCTGCTTCTTTCGAAAAAGAAAACAGAAACTGGATTGAACCACTTCTGACTCAGAATCACATTCCCTATCCGGTTGCCATAGCAATTATCTTCCCGGAGTTGATACGGTATTCCGCTTTACGCGATAAGATGGAGATCACATTGCTTAAAACCCTGTATATTAACCTTGGAGAAACATATGCTAACTTTTCAATAGGCCAGTTCCAGATGAAGCCCTCTTTTGCCGAAATGATCAGGGAAAAAGCGCCGGCCGTTATTGGGCGAAGATCACAAATAGTTTTTAAAAACAGATCTGAATATGATGATATTAAGGACTTCCGGCAATCGATTGTTTCGGATCTTGAAGATCCGGAAATTCAGCTGAAATATCTGATAGTCTTTATGAAAATCTGTGAAAAAAACTACAGGATAAATAGAAAAGATGAAGCTTTCAGGATAAAATTTCTTGCCACAGCATACAACTATGGATTCAATAAAAGCAGTGAACAGATAGAAAATATGATGGGTAAAAAGTACTTTAACACAGCTCTTTTCAGGACTGATAATTATTGTTATTCTGAAGTCTCGCTGTTTTGGTATAATCATCACCAGACTGATAAATAAGGTAAGTACGAGTTTCTGGCCAGAATGCCTGATATACTGAATAACCGGCAGAGGTATATTGATTTTGAACATCTCTGATTATTTAATAATTTTGAATGAGATAAAGCTTATTATATGAAAAAGATATTCAGTCTGTTACTTCTCATGGCTCCGGCATGTTTTGTTTTACAATCCTGCAAAACCAACGATAAAACTACAGGAGAATCAGAAGATTTTACCCAGTATGTCGATCCGCTTATAGGGACCGCACATTGCAGATGGTTCCATGTAGCCCCGGGAGCAAATCCTTTCGGGATGGCAAAACCGGGTCCTTCAACCGACGGCCATCTTGGCAATAAGGATGGATGGGAAGCTGTCGGTTACGATTTCCGGCATACATCTGTTGAAGGATTTCCGAATTTCCATGAGTTTCAGATTGGTGGCATAGTATTTATGCCTACAACCGGTGAGCTTAAGACTGTACCGGGAAAAACTGATTCTGTAGGAGACGGGTACCATTCATCATTCGATAAAAAAGATGAGATTATTCATCCGGGATATTATTCGGTATTACTGAAGGATTATGGGATTAAGGCTGAATTGACATCAACGAACAGGGTCAGTTTTCACCGCTACACATTCCCTGCCGGTAAACAGTCGCATATCCTTTTCGATATCGGTAACAAGCAGGGTGAAAGCGGTGAGGTAAAAGATGCAAAGGTCACATTTACTACCAATGGACGGATTGAAGGATTTGTTGAAACATATCCGGAGTATGTAAAGAAATATGATACGGGTGCAAGTGTTAAAATGTTTTTCTCTGCTGACATCAATAAGAAGCCTGAATCGTACGGTATCTTTCATGGTTCTCAGACCGAACCCGGTAAAAATGAAGCTACAGGAGTTGGTGCAGGACTTTACCTTAATTATACTACCTCTGAAAATGAAAGTATTGTAATAAAAGCCGGTCTTTCTTACACCTCTGTCGAGAATGCCAGGCTTAACCTTGAAGCAGAAGCATCAGCCTTAAGTTTTGATGATGCAAAAGAAAAAACTCATAGTATCTGGAACTCTTGCCTCGGAAGGATACGGGTTGAAGGTAAAGTACAAAATAACAAAGTCAAATTCTATACCGGCCTTTATCACGCACTGTTGGGCCGGGGATTGGCAAGTGATGTAAACGGAGCCTATCCAAAACATGACGGCACAACCGGACAGATCCCTCCTGGCAAAGACAATAAACCCGAATACAACTTTTATAATACCGATGCTATATGGGGAGGCCAATGGAATCTGATCCAGTTATGGGCACTGGCATATCCTGAATATCTATCAGACTTTATTAAAACTCACCTGCTTGTTTACCAGGATGCCGGATGGCTCGGCGACGGGCTTGCCTGCAGCAAATATGTCTCAGGTGTTGGCACCAACCAGGTTCCTCTTGCAATTGTTGCGGCTTATATGTGCGGTATAAGGGATTTCGATATCCGGAAAGCTTATGAGGCTTCGCTGAAAAATGAAATAACTTCGGAAAACCGCGTTTTCGGTGCCGGTAAGATGGATGTTGGTAAGTTTGTGAAATACGGTTATGTACCATATTTGGAAAAAGGAAATGGTGCCGATGAATTATGGAGATTTTCATGCTCACATACTCTTGAATATTCATACACTTCATATGCTGTTGCCCAGATGGCAAAATCGCTCGGGAAAGACCAGGATTACAAAATGTTAATGAATCTCTCAAAAGGATGGGAAAAAATATTCCATCCAACAAGGCTGATGATGTGGCCAAAGCTTGAGAATGGAAAATTTTTTGAAGAATTTGATGCTGCCGAGCCTCATAATGGTTTCCAGGAAGGCAATGCTTACCAGTATTCATTTTATGTCCCCCAGGATCCTGAAGGGATAGTTGCCAGGATAGGTAAAGTTGAGTTCAATAATCGCCTCGACAGTATTTTTATCATCTCTCAGAAAGATCTTTTCGGGGGAGGAACAGAGATTGCTGCTTTTGCCGGGATAAAAAAACCTTACAACCATGGCAACCAGCCTTGCCTTCACACATCATGGTTATTTAATCACTCAGGGGTACCTTCAAAAACTCAGAAATGGGTAAGGGCTATCTGCAATGATTTTTATGGTACTGAAGGTATTCATGGTTATGGTTTTGGTCAGGACGAAGATCAGGGCCAGTTGGGGGCATGGATAGTAATGGCAGGGACCGGGCTTTTCGATGTGAAAGGGTTAACTGATATTGAACCGACATTCGGAATAGGGAGCCCTCTTTTTGATAAGATCACAATCAATCTTAATAATAAGTACTATACCGGGAAACAGTTTATTATTGAAACTGAAAATAACAGTCCTGATAATTTTTATATCCAGTCAATGTCAGTTAATGGTAAAGAACTCGCCAATACATTTATCCCGTTTTCTACGGTCGTAAATGGAGGTAAGATGATTCTTAAAATGGGGAATGTTCCCCATGATCAATATTAACTGATTCTTTCTGATTCCGACATCAGTAATTCCTAAGTCATAAATCAAAAAATCAGAGAGTTTTATTGAACAGTACGAATGAAAATACTTTAACCACGTAGTAACACGAAGTTCGTAACGGAGGAACACGGTTTATAATGCAAGAAAATTTAGCACAAGTGATCTAAAAAGATTAATTTTATCAAGTCTCGCTGAATTTTCATAATTATGACCTTATTATATCAGGAATTGACAAGTTCAGTTTTAAATTGCGCTTATAAAGTACATAGTGCGCCGGGGCCTGGTCTATTGGAATCTGCTTATGAATAATGCCTTTATTATGAGCTTGACAGGGCTTTAAATCCGGTTCATTTTGCACAGTTAATGACTTACCTGAAGTTATCCAAATGCAGGATAGGATTCCTGATAAATTTCAACGTTCTGTCTTTAAAAGACGGCATCATGAGAATAATAATATAGAATTCAGAGATTTCTTCTCAATGGAAAAAAACTCCGTGTAACTCCGTGGTCAACTCTGTGTAAATCCGTGGTTAAGCTGTTTTAGCTCATTATGACTTCATAACTTTTTTGAAAAATATTTCTCCATGTTGAGAAGCTGAATATCTTTTACAAAATCTTCATACATTTTTTCTGTCATGTTCTTAACCGGCGACCTGAATTTTCCACAATCCATTCCTACATATCTCATAAAAGATTTCCCGGTAGCCATGCCTCCGTATTTGCCCAGCAATGTTATCATGTCAATTGACAGTTGCTGTAATTTTCGTGCTTCGGTTAGGTCGCCATCATTAAAAGCTTTTATAAGTTTATTATAAAGCGGTGCAGCATAATTATATGTGCTCCCAACGGCGCCTTTTGTTCCCAGCACAAGAGCAGACAGCATACATTCGTCCCTGCCCCATAGCATATCGTATTTCCCGTTCTTGTAATTAAGACAGGTAAAGAAATCCATAAAATCCTCATGAGTAAACTTGATGCCGGCAAAGTTGGGAAGCATTTCTGATATCTTCTTCAGGAAGCTGAACATATTCATATTTACACCAGTCAGTACCGGTATATGATAGAAATAAACAGGCATTTCCGGTACTGATTCTCCTACCCTGGTAACGAATTCAGCCAGACAGGTATCATCTGCCGGTTTAAAATAATAAGGAGCAACAAGTGCAATGGCTGAAATACCGGCTTCATATGAAAAGATGGCATTCTCGATGCACTCCTGGTACGATGTTCCTCCAACAAGGTTAATAACACGGACCTTGCCATTTTCTTTATAACACTCTGCCCATTTCACTGCATGAAGTAGTTTCTCTTTTTGGGTAAGTGAAGCTCCTTCTCCGGTTGAACCGTTAATGAATGCCCCTGCTATTTTGTTTTTTTCAAGGAAGTCGTAATACTCCGCTACCATACCGGTATTGAGGTTGCCTTTCTTATCCATCGGAGTGAACGGGGCAGCAACCAGACCTTCAAATTTCTTAATCGTATTCATTTAATCTGATAAGTTTATTTAAAAAATTCTGTTCGTGTGTAGCCATATTTCTCTAAAAGTATGAAATTTTAATAAGTCTGACCCTGATATTGTTTAAAATCATTATTTTGTTTAGCTTTAATAAAATAATGTGAGAGACAGCGCCGGGCTGCAGATGAAATTTTAAAATTATGGAAACAAAATTACTAAGCGATCAGAGTATACCTCCGACAAAGGAAGTCATTGAAAATGCCCTGGGTGAGAGTTCCTCAGCATATAATGAACTGATTGAAGTCGTTACTGATGTAAAACTTGGTCTGGTGACAGAATGGAGATATTACAAGGATGGTAAAGCCTGGTTATGCAAAGTATGTTATAAAAAGAAAACCATTTTTTGGCTTTCGGTCTGGGATAAGTTTTTCAAAATAAGTTTTTATTTTACATTAAAAAACTGTCCGGGAATTGCAGAATTGGACATTGATCAAAATATTAAGGAGGAATTTAGTCGCAGCACAACTGTTGGCAAATTGATTCCTTTAGTAATCAGGATGTACCGGAGAGAACAGATTGATGATGTGATAAAGATAATCGAATATAAGAAAAGACTGAAATGAAAAAGCTTTTACACCTATTGTTTCTTTTGCTAATTTCTGTTAACTCTTTCTCCCAGAGTCTTAAAGAGGAAATGACAGGTATCTTAACCCAGGTAGGGAAGAGTGTACCTGCAGACCAGCTGTTTTTGCACCTTGACAGGAATCTTTATCATGCCGGAGACACAATCAGGTTTCAGGCATACATCAGAGACAGTCAGACAGGAGTAATTGAAACAAAAAGCAGTTCTCTATATGCCCTGCTGATAAATTCAAATCATGTCACAATCGACAGTGCCAGATTCAGAATAATTTATTCAACAGTATCCGGATGGTTAAAAGTACCGGAAATTATTCCACTCGGCGATTATTCAATCCTGGCATTTACAAGCAGCCAAATGAATTATAGTCCGGAATTTGCTTTCCTAACTCCAATCAAGATTGATAATATCCTGCCTGTCCGGGATGAGACTAAACCTGGAAGTAGGAATGAAGATACTACTGTTAATCAGCTACCTTTTTCACAACAGATAATTGACCTGAAATTCTTGCCAGAGGGTGGTACTTTTATTTATGGAATTCCTCAGCGACTTGCCTTCAATGCAGTTACATCAACCGGAAGAACTTTAGAGGTTGCCGGAGTAATAACAAACCAGAAAGGTAAAAAGATCACAGAATTCAGATCAACTCCATATGGGCCGGGAGTTGTGGAATTCACTCCTGTATCAGGTAATATGTATTACGCAACACTTAATGAAGATAAATTCAAAGGAATGAAATGGCCATTACCTTCTCCTGAAAAATCAGGAGTTGCAATGCGGGTTAATAATGCAGGCAATGGATTAATTGACATTATTCTTAAAGGAAGAGAAATAGCCGGAATGTCATATTTCCTGACTATGACCATGAATAATATTTTAGTATTCAAAGAAGATGTCAAGTTGGATACCTTATTCAGAACAAGGATTCAGACTGATAAAATACCTTCAGGTACGGCTTATGTAACACTTTATGATAGTGAATTGAATCCTGTTGCAGAAAGATTGATCTTCCTGAATGAACATAAAAAGATGAATGTTATGATAGGCGTTTCCTCTCCACTTGTTAACCGAGGTGATGAAACAGAATTAACAATCAATACGACTGATGACGAAGGAAATGATGTAAGCTCAATTGTTTCAATTGCTGTAATTGATTCTATTTCCGGTTACTATAATGGAATCCCATTGCCTGAAATTGAATCTGCCTATCTGTTTGATAAAGAATTTTATAATAATCTCCCCTTAAAAGTCAAATCGCAAGGCTTAAAAAACTTTGATAGCCAATCAGTCGATGTACTGCTTATGACTTATGGATGGAGAAAATTTTCCCTGAAAGAAGTTGCCAGGAATAATCCTGAAAAGGAATTGGTTAATTATGATTATTTGAAAATCTGTAATCCCGGGCCGGCGAAAAAAGGAAGGTCGGATATTAAGATGATTTCCATTGAAGGGCTCGACAATATCTCTCTTCCGGGAAACAATAACAGAGAAGCCTTTCTGCTTTATGATTCACTTGATGTCACTGTGCGACAAATTATGATCCTGCCTGACAATGATCCTGTAAAGAACGGCAACCCTGTCAGAATTGAATTTCCAGAAAACAAAGACTTTACGGATAAAGCAAAATTATTGACGATTGATTCCGATTATTCAACATTGGATTTGCCTGTCATTAGCAAAAAGCAACCCGATTTTGATCTGGAAAGTGTAATAATGATTGAGCCTGTAACTATTAAAGCTCCAAAACAATCATCCAAAGTATATGTTGATAAAAATGAAAAAATGTTCCAGTTCGGAAATACCTCTACAATGTACAGTAAGGATTTTGTTACAGCAATTGACGTTGAGAGTATTCTTTCCCGGTTCCATCCATATAAACTCGATAAACAAAATAAGAAGATTTATTTACGTCCTTTGAAAAAAATTAATAATCAAAATCCACCGGCATTAATAGTTATGGATAATAATCCGATTTCTGGCAAAACATATGAATCAATTGCCTCGATGCCAGCCTCACAGATAGCTTCGGTTACAGTTCTCAGAGGACCTCAGGCCTTCCCTATATTCGGAGAGGATGCAAATGGAGGGGTAGTTTTTGTGACAACAAAAGGGTGCTTATTAGCAGGTGAGAATTACCCCGGTGATGAATTCGGACCAAATGATGATCTTTTGCAACAGGTAAAGCTTTTCCGGACAGACATTGAATATTATGTACCTATAAAAGAGGAAGTGGCTTTTATGCCTGAATTTCAATTCAGATCAACAATCCTTTGGAAAAGTAACATTCTTATTGATGGATCTCCGGTTAAAATAAAATACCCTAATAACCTTGTAAAAGGTACAGCCATGGTATTTGTGAACGGGGTTTCTTTTACAAACCTGGTTGGATCAAACAGATACAGCTAAAAAGTTAAATAGATCTGACAGAATTTTCTGGGACATCTTAATCATGTAACAGAAATCCAGTTAATGCAGTTTTTAGTCTTTTTTTCTTACTAAAATTTTATCTACTCTGTTCCCGTCAATGTCCATAATCTCGATCTGATAATTCCCATAATCAAATTTATCACCAATATTAGGAATCTTGTTAATATTGCTGATGACAAATCCGGCAACTGTTGAATAGTCAGTTTTTTCAAAATCTATTGTAAATCCCTCAATTATTTGTTCAAGAATTTCCACAGGAGCATCTCCGCTGACAAGAACCGACTTATCATCACGGACAAAAATATCAGGTTCATAAGGTTCCCCTTCTTCAGGCATATCCCCTATAATACTTTCCATAATATCATGCAGGGTGATTATCCCCTCGAAGCTGCCATATTCATTCACAACAACACAAAAATTGATCTGTTTTTGTCTGAACAGCTTTAGTACTTTACGGGCTTCAACATTTTCCGGGATAATTAACGGATCGAACAACAAATCAGTAATGTTAAAAGTTTTGCCGGAATTTAGCGCCAGCAGATAATCCTTTAAGTACAGGACTCCTATAAAATTGTCAAGCCCGCCATCGCAGCAAACAATCTTGCTGCGTTTTATTTCAAACAACTTCGATTTTATTTCTTCAGCTGGATCTTTAAGATCGATCCATTCGACATCCATGCGATGGGTCATTATGTGTTTTGCTCTTTTATCGGCGAAGTAAAATATTTTCTCATGTATAAGATCCTGCTCTTTAGCAATGACCCCCTCATATGATGCTATTTTTATCATCTGCTTTAATTCAGCCTGTGTCACATGTTCTGACTGCTTTTTTATCCCGATCAGGCGGTCAAACAAAGTTGTGGAGGCAGATAGAATTTTAACGACAGGGTAAAATAATTTACTGAAATGATAAATAACGGGAGCAATTTTAACTGCTATTTTTTCGGGATTACTTAAAGCTATTGTCTTAGGGACTAATTCTCCAATAACGATTGAGAAGTAAGTTATTATTATTATTGTAGTTAGCAGAGCTATTTCATCTGATGATGCACCTAAAAATGTAATCTTCTCAAAAAATGGTGCAACATGTTTTGCAATGTTAGTGCCACCATATACTCCGGTGACAATACCGATAAGGGTAATCCCGACCTGAATGGCTGACAAAAAGTTCTCGGAATTTTCAAGTAATTTAAGAGCTGATTTTACCCCTTTTTTGCCTTCAATCTTCATTTGCTCAAGCCTGGCTTTTTTACTTGAGACCAGTGCAATTTCAGATAATGCAAAGAATCCGTTAAGTAGTATTAATAATCCTAAGACAAGTATCTCCATAGTTTTAAATCTGAATGCTCATCACCTCTTTTTTAATCCATCTCAGGCCAACTTCCCGATTAAATATTTTTTTTACAAAGATAAGGAATAAGACCGCTTTAAATATTTGATTTTTTATCCGTGGTAAACTAATCTGCAGAGTAATGAGATGAAAATTGAATATTCCCCTGTCTAAAAGACAGGCAAACAGATATTAATATATAAGAATAGCCAGCCTGCAGAACAGGTAATCTGTATGAAGAACTATTCATAAGAGATACGTTATAATAAAGAATGAATTATATTTGAGCGCCTTTGGACAAAAAATAAGTAGCAGTTAAAAATAAATAGAAAGATGGAAAACAAACTGAAAAATACTCTGAGAGTTGGAATTGTAGGTTATGGTAATTTAGGAAAAGGTGTTGAACTGGCTATTAAGCAAAACCCGGATATTGAGTTGGTTGCAATTTTCACAAGAAGAACTCCTGAGGGATTAAGTTGCTCTTCTCCAATGGTTCCTGTTTCTCAGATAGAAGATTTCAAAGGGAAAATTGATGTTATGATTCTATGTGGTGGTTCTGCAACGGACTTGCCGGAACAAGGTCCGAAGTTCTCAAAAATGTTTAATACCATTGACAGCTTTGATACTCATGCAAGGATCCCTGAGTACTTTGATCAGGTTGATAAATCTTCAAGATCGAATAAAACTTTGAGCCTTATCTCTACAGGCTGGGATCCGGGTTTATTTTCGTTGGCAAGAATACTCGGTCAAAGCGTTTTACCACAAGGAGAAACCTATACTTTCTGGGGTAAAGGTGTGAGCCAGGGACATTCTGATGCAATAAGACGTGTTCCCGGTGTTAAAAATGGAATACAATATACCGTTCCGATAGAAAGTGCCCTCGAGAAGGTCCGTTCAGGTGAAAATCCAAAACTGGCAACATCTGAAAAACACCTGAGAGTTTGCTATGTTGTTGCTGAGGAAGGTGCTGATCTGGCTAAAATTGAAAATAGCATTAAGACAATGCCAAATTATTTTGATGAATATAAGACCACTGTTAATTTTATATCAGAAGAAGAGTTAAAAGCAAACCATTCAGGTATGCCCCACGGAGGAATTGTAATCCGTTCCGGCATTACAGGAAATGGAACAAAGCAGAGAATAGAATTTAATCTCAACCTCGGGAGCAATCCTGAATTTACAGGAAGTGTTATTGTAGCATATGCAAGAGCTATAGGAAGAATGGCAAAAGAAGGTCAGACAGGCGCCCGCACTGTATTTGATATTCCATTTGGATATTTGTCCCCGAAATCTTCCGGGGAGCTTAGAAAATGCTTTTTGTAGGATGCTGATAAAACCATGGATTACAGCAGCCAGACTTCATTCTTTGCCGCTGACTGTTTCAAATATTTTCCTTGGTAGTATGATTGCATGCCACCAGGGAAAATTCAACCTTATTGTATTTCTTTTGGGGATGGCAACAGCTATTCTTTTACAGATTTTGTCAAACTATGCAAACGACTACGGAGATTTCATAAGCGGAGCCGATAGAAAACGTGTCAGCAAATTTGAAAGAGCCCTGCAAAGCGGGAAAATAGCTCCAAAACAAATGCGCCATATGCTGGTAATTCTTTCATTCCTGACTCTTGTCACAGGAATTTCACTTATAGTCTCAGCTGCACTTCCGATTGGAACCATAGCGGTTTTCATTGCTATCGGGATATTGTGTATTATTGCTGCATTTACCTACACCATGGGTAAAAAGCCATATGGTTATTCCGGAATGGGCGATATTGCTGTTTTTATCTTTTTTGGGATAGTAGGAGTCTGCGGCATCTATGTTTTGCATACTCAGCAATGGGATTGGCTTGTATTACTCCCTGCCACTACCTTTGGCCTTTTTAGTACGGGGGTACTGAATATCAACAATATCCGCGATGAAGAATCAGACCGTCTGTCAGGGAAAAATTCCCTTGTAGTCAAAATCGGTATTGAAAAAGCAAAAATCTACCACACCTGCCTGATACTGGTTGCCCTTCTGTTGGGAATTGTTTCAACTATTCTCGATTTCCACAGCGCTTTTCAATTTATTTATCTTTTAACTTTTCCCTCCTTTTTTATGAACATCCGTAAGGTTCGTAATTACACACAATCCACTATTCTTGACTATGAATTGCGGAACCTTTCTCTTACAACATTCTTTTATTCTGTTACTTATGGGTTAGGCCTCATCATTTGATCAGATGATCCCGGCTTACTGCCCAAAATAGCATTTAATAAATATTGAGACCTGCAAAAAACAAGAGAAAATGAGAACGAGACTGATAATATTTACTTTACTTTTTTCAATTGTCAGCCTGACATTCGGACAATCAAAAATGATGTTTGGGGATACTTCAAGAAACGGGATACCTTTTTCTAAAGATCCTCATGTAATCCGCTTTAATAATAAATACCTGATGTATTATTCTATTCCGCCATATTCTGATGTAAATAATCCTGTAAAAGGTTGGGGAATAGGTATTGCTGAGAGTACTGATTTGATTAACTGGAGAAAAACGGGCGAAGTTACTCCGGCAGGTGAATATGAAAAAAAGGGGCTGTGTGCACCTTGCGCTCTGGTTATCGGAGATACTGTGCACTTGTTCTACCAGACATACGGAAATGGAAAGAATGATGCAATATGCCATGCAAAATCAGGAAATGGAATAGATTTCACCAGGGATCCGACTAATCCTGTGTTCCGGCCTCACGGTAACTGGAATTGTGGAAGAGCTATCGATGCAGAGGTAATAAAATTTAAAAACAGGTATCTTCTGTTTTTTGCTACACGCGATACGGCCATGTCAGTTCAGATGTTAGGTGTTGCAGCCACAATCAATAAAGGGGTAAACTTTAGCAGGAATAACTGGGAACAATTAACTGATTATTCTATTCTGAAACCGGAATTAGCCTGGGAACAAAAGTGTATCGAAGGAGCTTCGGCCATTATCCGTAATGGAAGTCTTTATATGTTTTATGCAGGAGCATTCAATAATTCTCCTCAACAGGTCGGGGTTGCAAAAAGCAAGAATGGAACCAAATGGACAAGATTATCAGAGTCGCCCTTTTTATCCAACGGCAAACCCGGTGAATGGAACTCGAGTGAATCGGGTCACCCGCATATATTTGCTGATACGGATGGCCGGACATATCTTTTTTATCAGGGAAACAATGATAAAGGAAAAACATGGTATATTTCAAAGAGAGAGGTTAAATGGAATAAAAACGGACCGTTTCTGTCTGAAAAATAGACTTCTCTGTCATCAAAAATAATAGATTACATTTGCCGCACTTTTCACCAGATTAATTTTTTTGATATTACCAAATCAGAAATTGAACAATCTCCGGTTCTTCGTTTGGCCGGGCCCCAGGTGGCATAGGCGTAAATTAATTAATAAGACGTGATTATAAGAGGCTCGTTGAAGCGGTAACATTTTTCACTGACTGGCTCTGAAAGAGCCATATATGAATAACCTCCGGTGCAACCGGAGGTCTCGTACCCAAATACATAGTTAGCTCTGAAGGAGCTTTATATGATCATTATGGAAAGAATCTCTCATCAATCTTAACACTACCATATTGTCAGAAATTCACTGATTTTTTTAGTTTTGCTTCCCCCGACAACCAAAGAAAATAAATTTAACAACGAACAGTTATCTTTTCCTAAAAAGTCAGATTACATTTTATGCCTGATTTTTTAAAGGTATTTGCAATCTCATGGCTTGTCTTTTGAAAGAAATCATCCGAGAGGGTGTCTTCCAAATTGTATTTCCTGTAAATCCAGTCAGCATTGTGATAATTCATCCGGTCAACTATAATGTAATCAACCTTACCTGCCAGAGCATTTGCCAGAGCTCCGGCTCCGGGAAGAATCGGAGCAATCATGGCGTATGTTTTTATACCTGACCGATGTAATTCATCGAGCGCATTCAGCCGCTCCTTTATAGATGGGGCATTTGGCTCAAATAACTTCCTGATCTCATCGTCCGCTGTAGTAACAGTAAGGCCGACTTCAAATTTTTCTGCTCCCCTGAGGATATCCAAATCGCGGAGAACTAACGGAGAGCGTGTCTGAATTATCGCCGGCCAGCAATTTTCAGCAAGTATTTCCAGACAATCTCTGGTTATCTTATATTTATTTTCCAATGGCTGGTAAGGGTCGCATAATCCGCTTACCCAAACTGTTGCACATTTTTTCTTTTTTATCTCAACCCTCAGCAGATCAGCTGCGTTTGTTCTTATATCAACAAATTCACCCCAGGGTTCCTGATGTCCGCTGAATCTTTTTATAAAACGCGCATAACAATATTGACAACCGTGCTGGCATCCTACATAAGGATTGATAACATAATCATAAATCCTCGATGGAGAGAGAATAGTTTTTGACTGTATCTCTTTTACATTCATACAACTATTTTTACAAAGATAAATATTTTAAGGTTGTTTTCTCCGGCATATCTGATAGCTTTGCCCATGCTCAAAATATAATAAAACAGCCAGTTCTCCGGAGACTGGGATAAAGGGGCTTAACTCTCATCCGTAAACATACCACACAGTTGTGCAATTATTGTGGGTTGAGGGGTCCCAATTCTGCACTTACGAAAAATTATGAACCATCATATTAAGAAGGTATAAACAGATATATTTTTTCATGGATGTCCACTTAAAAATATTTGATTTTCAATTGTATATAATTTAGTTCCTTGACATCTTGGCAATCTTGGTTTGTAAGTAGTTCTATTAGAGTCGTTTTAATTAAATTTGGCATATTGAAATTTTAGGAGAATTCTGCAATCTTTTTCAATTACCGTTGGCTAAAGCCAATGGTAATTGACTGTAATTTTATACTAATCTGAATCTGAGGAGTATTTCATTTCAACTCGTCATTTTATCAAAAAACCCTACAACCTCGATGTATTCAAGATATCAAAGAACGATATTTAATTTTTAGTGGGCACTAATGATATTTTTTATATCTTGAATAAAAATTAAAATGAGTGTCAGGAATGATTAATAAAGAAGCAGGGATCCCGGGCGTTAGCCCGGGATGACAAATCATTGGTCAATATGTTTGGGAAGATGCGGCGATTCTCACCAGTATTCAGAAGAGACTGGAAGAAATCCGTAAGAAAGATAATATTACAGAGTTATGAAAAGATTTTTACTGATCAGTTTATTCTTAATTGCCTTTATACCCGTGAATTCCCAGAAATGGGAACAGGTTTGGTCTGATGAATTCAATTATGAAGGTTTACCTGATTCCACAAAATGGAGTAATGAAGTGGGCTTTATAAGAAATAAAGAACTTCAGTATTATACTTCCGGACGCATTGAAAATTCAAAAGTCCGGAATGGGAATCTTCTGATTATTGGCCGGAAAGAACAATATAAAAATGCTGAATATACTTCTGCAAGTCTTGTTACTGATGGCAAATACTACATGACATACGGAAAGATTGATGCCCGGATAAAACTGCAAAAGGGACAGGGAATGTGGCCTGCCATCTGGATGCTGGGGCAAAACCATCATCAGGTGGGATGGCCGGGATGCGGTGAGATTGATATAATGGAACATATTAACGACGAAGATATCATGTATGGTACTTTACATTGGCTCAATGAAAAACATGTTTCTTCGGGTGGCACTGCAAAATGTGATGTCGGGAAGTACCATAATTATGCTGTTGAGTGGGATAAAGATGCTATAAAGTGGTTTCTCGATGGAAATAAATACTGGGAAGTATCTATAAAAGACAGTATGAACAGTACGGAAGAATTCAATAAACCCTTTTACATCATCCTTAATCTGGCTATTGGCGGGAACTGGCCTAAAAATCCCGATCCAACAACTATCCTTCCTGATACTATGTTTGTTGATTATGTCAGAATTTATCAAATCAAAAAATAAAATATTTATCCAATGAACCCGGTTAAGAACAGTTATCTTTTTAAGATTATCATGGTAGTGCTTGCATTAAGCATTCCTTTATTTCTTTACGGTCAGAAAATAAATGAGAAATTATTACCCCAGTTTCTTTACACCGATTTCAATACCAGCCAGGTTAAGATGAAAAGCGGCCAGGTATTTACATCTCTTATGAATTATAATACTATAACCGAAAAGATGATCTTTATTAAGGGGGACCAATATTATTCACTTACAAATCCAGAACTGGTTGATACGGTTTACCTTAACGGGAAGGTATTTATACCTGTCGGAAAAGTCTATTATGAAATCCTGCTTGAAGGACCCGTTTCTCTTTTTGCTCAACATAAAGGAGAATTAATTGCACCGGGCAAACCTGCCGCATATGGAGGGACTTCACAGGTCTCTTCAAGTGAATACCTTTCGACTGTTTCGCTGACCGGAGGAGAGTATAATCTGCCTTTACCTCCCGATTATACCCTCGAGAAGACAACTGTTTTCTGGATCAGAAAAGAGAGTACGTGGTTCGACTTTGCTACTGAAAAGCAATTTCTTAAAATATTTCCTGGTACAAGCACGCGGTTAAAAAGTTTTATTAAAGAGAACCGCCTTAAAATTGATAATCCCGGACATCTCAAAAAGCTTGTGGACTATTGCAATAGTTTGGATATAAAATAATTATATGGATAATGAAAATAATTATCACACTGGGAATTATTATACTGAGCATAAGCATGGCAGAATCACAGGATATCGGTTATGCAAAAAGAATCATTGAAAAATTATCTTCAGCAGAATTTAAAGGCCGGGGATATACAGAAAACGGGGATAAAATTAGCGCTGTTTATATTTCAAATGAATATCATAATCTTAATCTTTTACCACTAAATGGAAAATCCTATTTCCAGAAATTCAGTTTATCAGTTAATACATTGCCAGGCAGAGTATCAGTCAAAATAGACGGAACTGAACTGCATACAGCCACCGATTATCTGGTTGAATCTTCCTGTCCCTCCGTTAATGGCAGGTTTCAGATCATAAAAACCTCAAGAAGCCAGATTGATACTGAGGAAAAGTTTGCTTCTCTGGTGGATAATGCCGCTGATTCGTTTATCCTGATTGATTGCAGAGATAAAAAAAATGAAGAAACCGATCTCAGCAAAAAAATTGACGAATACATTAAATTATTAAAACACAGCCCGCAGATAGCCATTAAAGGTGTTATTATTTATACCAATGATAAGCTGACATGGGAAAGCTCAACAAGTCAAAATATCAGACCTGTCGTTATTATAAACAAGGAATTGGATTTAAATACAGTAAACTCAATAGAAATAACTGTTGATGCAAAATTCAAAAAGAATTACAAGACTCAGAATGTAGCCGGTTTTATTAAAGGGACATCCGGTTCTGATTCGACGCTTGTAGTGCTGGCACACTATGACCATTTAGGCAAACTTGGTAAGGATATCTATTTCCCGGGAGCTAATGATAATGCCAGCGGTGTAGCCATGATCCTAAACCTGGCAAAACATTACTCCGTGAACAGACCAAAATATACAATGGTATTTATAGCACTGTCAGGTGAAGAAGCAGGGATCCTTGGAGCTAAGGCTTTTACAGATAATCCTTTAATCGATCTGAAAAAAATAAAATTCCTGGTAAATTTTGATCTTGCCGGAACCGGAGATGAAGGGATAAAAATAGTCAACGGAAGCGTTTATAAAGATAAATTCGATTTGATAACCAGGATTAATCAACAGCATGAATTGCTTCCTAAAGTCGATATCCGTGGCGCTGCATGCAACAGTGACCATTGCCTGTTTTATCAAAAAGGGGTACCGTGTTTCTACATATATACCCAGGGCGGAATACAGGCATATCATGACATCTTTGACAAATATGAGACTCTGCCACTTACAGAATTCACTGATTACTGTAAACTTATGATAATGTTCTTTGATTCAATCACCCACCCAATCTGAGTCTTCTTCAAGGTTGTACTATTTTCCATTAATAAATTTGACAATACTGCTGACCAGATCCTCATTAACCGGTAAGTCAGGATTAGTGTATGATGCAACATTCTCCTGAACATCACCTTCAATTGTTTTAAATATATGGTTCATATTCTTTATAATTATCAGCTCTGCGTCCGGTGAATTAGATTTAAGTATTTTTGCTTCTTCCACATCTACCTGAATATCTTTATCTCCCTGGATAATCATTACCGGACAATTAATATTTTTTAGCAAACGGGCAGGATCATAACCGAACCAGGATATCAGATAAGGCTGGACTGAAGGTCTGAAAAGAGAATATAATTGTGGAGGTACATTTTTTACATTATGTCCGTTCTTTATGCTGTCAATAAGAATTTCTACTTTAGAATAATATTCAGCAGGTAATTTTGGTTTCAGCTGGTTTTTGAGCAGTATGTCGGCAGAATTGCCAACCCCGGCAACGGAGACAAAACCCTTGGCTTTTATGTTCTGAAGAGCAATTAATCCTATTAAAGAGCCCTCACTGTGACCAATTACATAGACATCCGGATAACCTTTGTGTCTAAAGTATTTAATTAACAGAGCTACATCATTCGCATAGTTGTCAATCTTCAGATCAGCTTCATTTAACCCTTTAATTGCACTACCGGCAATACCACGTTTATCAAATCTTAATGTGGAGATCTGATTTTTAACCAGGGCATCTGATAAGTATTTAAGACTGTTGTTACTCATTGTGAGCTGGTTGCCATTCAAATCAGTCGGACCGGAACCGGCGATAATTATAGCCAGCGGGAGTTTCTTTTTATTTTCCGGTTTAGTCAATACTGTATGTATTTTGATATCCACGGCCTGAACGTAAATCGTATCAACTATCTGACCATTTGCAAAAGGCATAAATGCCAGTATCATTGAAATTAGAATAAAAGCTCTCATATCATGAAAATTTGAAGATTAAGAAATTTGAAATATAATGGGTTATGACTATCGAACTGATAAAAGCTACTATAAATAATACTATTGATTTTGAACCCTTTATGTTTGCTGATACTCTGAAAGCATTAAACATTAATATGACAAGCCAGATGGTCAATGCCAGGGTCAACACCATAAGGATTATGGCAATTACAACATCGGGAGCTGATAAATCTACAGGGGCTCCATTCTGCATATAAGTCCAAAGAATGTATTGACCGAATTTGTTGATTGAATCAGAAAAACCTATGAACGAAGCAATCAGGTAAGGGAACCGGGCGACAGCCTGCGTACCGAAAATATCTACAGCCCTGACTGATGATTTTGAAAAGATTACTGCAATCAGGTACAGGATTAATGACAGGACAATCCAGTTTGAGAAACCCTGAAGAAAAAAATACCAGATTGAAAAACCAGGGCAGGTTTTTACAGAAATAATATCAGGGAAATGGGTCTTGCTAAAATAGCCTGTTATTGCGGTTGCTGATATTATTATAATACCAGTAATAAATGATGTCACTCCGGCGACATATTTAAAAGGATTAATAATTTTATCTTTCATTGTTTATGATTTTGAAGATCCTCAATTTTACTAATCAGGTCATCCAGCATATTTCTCACTGTCGGATAGCTCAGCTTTAGTTTTTCCGCCATAATTTTCAGGCTCCCGCTGCATTTAACAAAATCAATTATAAAATCCTGTTCCTTTTGCTCTAACTTTAATAACAACGGAAGCTCAAATAATCCGCTGATTGTTGTCTGACAAGAGTCGCAGTATAAACTGTTAACCTTTAATCCGGATCCGCAGCTTGGGCAAAATATTGGTAGTTTTTTATCCATGTTATCAATCCATATTTTTGACAAATATAAAACAAATATTAATTATATAAACTATATATTTAATTATGTTAATCTCAATATTAATTATATTTATTTATGAATTATTCCTATGATGACTATCGATTTATGTCTGACCAAAATAATTTTAATATTTCCTCTGGCGCCATAAGTAAAACGGATCAATCCAAAAAGCCGATGGATGAAGGCAATGAAAAGGAATATGCGATACTAATATCTGTTCACTAATATATAAGAGGTTAAGCCGCGGACAGCGGTTTAATGTTTGGAAACTACATTAATTCTATTGATATTTTCTCTTCAGGATCCTTTAGGTAAATAAATTCCACCTATCCATCGGGTTTTCGACTTGATCCAAAACTTTGTGCATGAAATATTCAGCTATCAACCGAAATTTCGACTTGATCCATAAATGCACTTATAAAAACCAAATAAAAAAAATAACTTCATTTTAAAAATATGTCGTAACTTTAGAATATTACAGGGGGGATTATGTCATTCTGAAAAACAAATCGGATCGTAAAATGACATTCTATGGAAAGCAGCTCAGCCAATAATTTAAATCTAAAAAAACTAAAGAAGGCAGAATCGAAGATTGAATATCTTCTCAGACAACAGAATTTACTTGCCGGTATTTCTCAGTTATTGAACAGACCGGAAAATCTCGAACAATTACTGGATGATGTTCTCAGGCTTATTGGAGAGCATACAAATGTCAGCCGGGTATTTTTGTTTGAAGATATCTGTAACGCTGCCACCCGAAACACTCATAAATGGTGTAATGCCGGAATCGGTCCTCATACAGAGGACCCCCAGAGTCTCTTTTATGAAAAGATCCCCTCATGGAAGAAAATTTTGACAGACGAAGGTCGCATTTTTTCAAATAATATTGAGGATCTGCCCAGGGATTTATATTTAGTACTGAAAGCACAGGGGGTAAAATCCATTCTTGTTTATCCTCTGTATGTGCAGGATGCTTATTCTGGTTTTATCGGTCTTCACGAATGCGTTACTGGTAAAGTATTGAAGGATGATGTAAGTGACTTGTTAAAGACTGTTTCCAATATCATTTCAAATGCATTAGAGCGCGAAAAATTTTTGGATAAGCTCCGAGATAACGAATTGATATTAAACCTGGCAATAGAAAGTGCTAATGAAGGTTTATGGGACTGGAATATTTTAACTGACTATTTTTATTTCAGTGATACATGTTGTAAAATACTTGGTTATGAACCGGGAGAACTGGAACCAAATATTTCAGGTTTGGAGAAAATAATTCATCCCGATGATTTGCCGGCAATAAAAGGGATATTGACGAAACTCATGAAAGGAGAAAGTGATTCATACGAAACGAAATACCGGGTTAAATCAAAAGACGGAAAATGGAGATGGATTCTCGATCATGGAATGGTTGTCCGGATAGATGTAAACAAACATCCTTTAAGGGCAATTGGTACTCATATTGATATAACAAACCGGATAGAAACTGAACAGCAACTTCAGGAATCAATAGATACAAAGGATAAATTATTTTCTATAATCGCCCATGATTTGCGCGGACCGGTTGGTAGTTTTCTTCCTGCTCTTGATATACTTACAGGCGATCAGGAATTGGATGAAGAATCCAGAAAGGAATTCCTTGAAGATTTAAAAAAATCAGCGAGAACAACTTTTGATCTGCTTGAGAATCTGTTAAACTGGGCAAGAAGTCAGACAAATACTATATCAATGAATCCGGCTCAATTTATTGTTAATAATGTAATTAACGAAAATGTTGAACTGCTCTCCCCTGTTGCAAATCAAAAATCAATAAATATATCCGTTAAAATAAAGAAAGAGCTTTCTGCTTTTGCCGACATAAACCATATCACATTGGTTATAAGAAATTTATTATCAAATGCCATAAAATTCACACATGATAACGGAGCCATCGAAATTTCAGCATACGATAACGACCGGCAAATAGAGGTCAAAATTTCAGACAATGGCGTCGGCATGAGAAAAGAGGTTGCTGAAAACCTGTTTAAACTGAAATTGATCAAGACGACACCAGGGACCGGTGGGGAAAAAGGTTCAGGTCTGGGTTTGCTTCTCTGTAAAGATTTTGTTGAAAAAAATGGCGGACAGATTCATGCTGAAAGTATTTTAGGAAAAGGAAGCATTTTCATTTTCACAATACCTAAAGCTGAATAATATCAGCCTGATATCGTATATAACCAATACTATGAATGCATTATGAAACCTCCATGTTTTTCAAAACATGGAGGTTTCATATTTGATAATCTATTAAAGTTTACAATAAAACAAATGGCTCAAGGAAAATTTCAAATCATCTTTATTACCTAAATTGCAAACAAATCCCGGAAATTCAAACATAAATGAGAATCTGGTCAATTCATCCAAAATATCTTGATACCAAAGGCCTTGTTGCATTATGGCGGGAAACCCTTCTGGCAAAACATGTTCTTGAAGGAAAAACCAAAGGATATACAAACCATCCGCAGCTTTACCGATTTAAAACTTCCATGCATCCGTTAAGCTCTGTTAATCAGTACCTTTCAGAAGTGTTTTATGAAGCTTGCAAGAGGGGATTCCATTTTGACAAAACTAAGATCAGCTGGGATTTTACTCCTGATAAAATAGCTGTAACCAAAGGGCAACTGAATTTTGAAACAACACATTTGCTCAGGAAGCTGAAGATCCGTGACAACAATAGATACAATGGATTGGCAGGTATAACGTCACCGGAGCCTCATCCCCTCTTCACTGTGGTTGAAGGCGAAATTGAAGAATGGGAAAAAATTACTTCATGAAACTCTGTGAAAAAATCAGCAATATGAAAAAATATATACTTCTGATTTGTGCATTAATGGCATATGTGACAGTATCGTGCCAGGATATTGGATTTGATTTCGAAAAGGTACCGGTTTCAAGTGGATTTAAAATGGATGGTTACTGGATCTGGGGAGGGTCGATGATTAAGGTTGACTCTGCATATCATCTTTTTGCATCACGCTGGATAAAGAACGGGGCTTTTCCTGAGGGATACCGGCAAAACTCAGAGATTGTAAGGGCATCATCAAAATCACCTCTGGGCCCCTTCAGATTTGAGGAAGTCGTAATTGGTGAAAGAGACAGTTCATACTGGGATTCAAATATGGCGCACAATCCAACTATTCACAAAATCGGGGATGAGTATGTATTATTCTATATAGGGAGTGATTTCACTACCTTAAATAAATCTTCAGGAACTTTGCTCCGCAGAGTCGGATATGCCTCTTCGAGATCCATCACAGGACCATGGAAACGTTCAGACGAACCAATTATTATTTCCGAATCAAATAATCCTGCTGTACTTGTTGATGGGAAAAAAGTAAAATTATTATTCCGTGACAGTAATCTCAGGGTCTTTCTTTCAGAATCTGAGAGTTACAAAGGCCCGTATAAAATAATAAATGATAATTTATGGCCGGTCTGCAAACTTGAAGATTTTTACCTTTTTAAAACCAGGGACCGTTATCACATAATTTGTGAAGACAATGTGGGTGGAGTCAGTGGACATGTACGGTGGGGAGTGCATCTGTTCTCTGCCGATGGAATAAAGGATTGGAAACCGTACAATCCTGTTGTTGTCTATGACCATGATATATTATTTAGTGATGACTCAGTTTTACACTGTATAAGAAGAGAAAGACCACAGCTTTTAATTCAGGAGGGGAAGATCACACACCTGATCAATGGAGTATATGACGGGAACAACTCCTGGTGCCAGCCTGTCGGACTTAAACAACCGGTAAGAATATATTAATTTCTTTTAAGTGACTTATTAATTCCACTTTGGCATATTTAACTTATTATGTCCCTAGGGGACTTAGGAAATTTATGTTTTGGGTTTTCTACCAATATGTTTCCTCTGCGAGGCAATAAGGTAAATTCCTGACGTATTAAATTGACAGTAAATTTAAAGTAAAACCAGTGCCAGGGGCACGAAATATTGGTAGAAAAATTCATTTAATTTTATATGACTATCAGGAATCATGAATACAATATCCGCTTTTGCAATAAATCAATTGTTTACCTCAACCCTAAGGGAGCAATTGATTTTATTCGCACCATTTAGGGCAGGGGTAACGAATAGAATCAATGTATTTATTTTGACTTCATCGAGCTTCTCTCCGGTTCTTCGTTTGTCCCGGCCCCAGGTGGTATAGACGTAAATTTATTAATAAGACAGGTGTGATTATAATAGACTCGTTGAAACGGTAACATTTTTCCCTGACTGGCTCTGAAAGAGCCATATATGAAGTGTGCCGGGCATGTAGTAGATTGAATGGGTGAGAAGGAGCAATCCTTCAAGTCCCTAAAGAGCCGTAATGACCGGAATCTTATAGCCGAAAGCAAGGGTGTCCTGGGGGACCGGGAATCTGAAGGAAGCCGTAGG
>JAJFVL010000035.1 GCA_021371855.1 Bacteroidales bacterium
ATTGATGTGGCCGTCAATATGGCCCCTGGCAATTACTGAATTAGGTCGTTTTACAAAGATCGGTTCTTCAATGATGGTAATGGCTATATCAGGTGCTGCAGTTATTCCATTGTTGTACGGACGTATCGCTGATGTCAGCACACCAAAAGTTGCTTATTTTGTCGTTATACCCATCTATCTTTGGGTGTTGTTCTATGCCTCTTACGGGCATAAGATACGGATCAGGAGATAAAGTAAAAACAAACCTCAAAGAACATAATCAGCCACCATTATTTTATCCATTCCATATATATGTTGTATGGTTTTTCTGCAGGTTTAAGTGAAACAATTTTCAGCTGTCGTTCTGCATTTTTATTTTGATATGCAACTCTTACAATGGAAAGATCGTTATTAATACTCACACTATCAATTGTTTTACCATACCCGTCTGTAACTCCTGCAAGGGCAAGTTTCCTTGGTGCAAGACTGGCGGCAAGGTCAGTAAGATCATAAGCTTTCAGGGCTCCCGGAACTGCTCCTGAAATAAAAGAAGAACAATAAAAGCGGTTCATCACAATGGATTGATATGAGGAAAACGGTTCGACCAAAGCAATCCGGGTAATATCAGGACAAAAAGCTGCAGCATGCAGCAGCACAGGAGACATCTCCTTCCTTGCAAGGCCATAAATATCATTTATTTTAATGTTTTCCTTCAGTAAGCGTGTCAGTCTGACAACATCTCCGGCTCTTATTCCAACTATACTTCGCCCTATAAGCATTGATGCATACCAGATGTTATGCGAATCACCTTCGATATATGCATCGCCACGAAAAACACCAGGCCCCATTTCACCAGTGCCTACCAGATCAGGAGCCAGCACGGTAAAACCTTTTTGCACGAACCATTCTATCTCACCTCCGGCAGAAGCTTCAGCCGCCTTTCCTGAAGGATGAAGATAGATCAAAGCTTTGCAATTCGGTTTATCAGGCACATAAAGCAGATAAGGAATGACATAATTACCTTCACCTTTTAAAAAATATTTTTCAATTACAAATCCATCCATTTGAAAACGTCCTGTAAATACAGGGTCTTCAATTTCTGCAGGTTCCTGATAACCTGATAATTTTTTTGCTGCACTCAGTATTGAGGGAATATGTGTAACAGGATTACTCCGTGAGGAGATTAATTCACCCGCAAGTATTTCTGCATTCCTGCGATTCAGATCAAAAACAGTTTCACACTTAAGGGATGTCGAAACCTGACCTGTCGGGGTTACCTGCATCTCTTCAGGAGTCAGCAGTTTAATTGTCTCATCATCTGGCTTCCCCGGATTATTAAGGTTGTTCTGAAAAAAAGCATACATAGCTTCCCTGTTCTTTTTTGTTGAGGCATGGGCGAAGTCATCCTCTACCCTGCCAAAGCAATTCTCTTTGCCATATGCTTTATATATACGTGACACCTCCTGTTCAGTCTCTCTGGCTCCCTGTATGCTGAACATATCCCTGGTTGTGGTTATCATCAAAACAGGTTTTGGGGCTCTGACCAATAAAAGATCCGGATGATCTATTCCTTTCATTATACCGTTGAAAAGATTTTGCTCAGCGTCCTGATTTCCGATGGTTTGAAGCAGCCTGGTTAAATTTGTTATATAGTTTTCCGGTGCAGCAGCAAATATCCGGTCATCCATTGCAGCAATATATGCTGATTGTGTTCCTCCACCTGAACGTCCGGTTATCCCAATTCTGGCCGGATCAACCTTTTTCCGGGAAAGAAGATAGTCAACGGCTCTAATACCATCCCATATCATATAACGGGCCTGAGAACTTCCTGTTATAAAAGCCTGTGTTCCAGGATAAGAATGTTCCCGTGTGGTACCCCCGACAATTGATTTATTGGTTTTTGGATCATAGTATTCAATTCTCTCACCCTGCCCCACAGGATCAAATGCATACACGATAAATCCTTTATTGACAAGATTCAGTATTACATGCTGGTAGGTTTCACTCCGGTAACCATTTTCTGAATGCCCGCTGCAATAGATTATAGCAGGAGCTTTGCTTCGTTTCTTCAGTGCCAGGGGTATGAACATTGAGGATGTCACATAAAAACCTGGCTGAGACTCAAATATTATATGCTCTACTTTGTAATTATCTTTGTTTATGACCCTTGTTATCTTTGCATTCAAAGGTGTTTTTTCAGGAAACGGACCTACAACATCCAGTAAAGTTTCCCGTATCCACTTTTGCCTTTGTTGCCAGTCATCCAGTGAGTTAATTTTTGCAATCTCACTTTCACGTTTGGCAAGAAAAACATAGGCCTGATCAGTAAGATGATGATATAACGAATTTGAAGCGTCACTGTACAGAAGCCAGTTTTTCCTTATTACATCAAGATCATTCTGAGCTTTCAAACTTATACCAGTCATCAATACGATTGACAATGCGAATAAGATCTTAAGTTTACAATTAAATTTTCCTGACAAAAAGTAAAACATGATCTTTCCCATATTATTAATTGATTTAAATTGCCTTGTTTTTAAAACTCAGAGCAAGTGGTTTGTATTATCTCAATATTTGACCGATTTCTTCAAAACATGCATGCAATATAATAAAACTTTACACTTCGGTACTTTGTAAGTTTAAACTTTTAAAAAGCTTTATCATCATCTCAACAATCAACAATCAATATAAATTTCAATTCTTTTTATCATATCCCAGCCTTATATGAATAGTTTATGTTGCCAAAAACAAAATATTTTTTTAGCCTGAAAAATTCTTTGAATTTTTTACACAAAGTGCTGATAATTGAATATCAAAACATTATGAATTATTAAATAATGAGACATTATGACATTCAATGTCAGGATTAACCCTTACAAATAATTGAATTACATTTATTTAGTTAATTTTCAGGATAATAAATTCATTTTTATAAATTTGTCAGGTAATTTTTTTAGCCTATTGTGTAGCTATGGTATTTTTTTTTAACTTTCGAAAATCAATAATCAGACTTTGAGAAAGCAAGATCCGTTGGTTGAGAGAGTATTGGTAATAAAGCTGATTGGCGGTGACAAAGAAGCGTTTTCTACAATCTTTTCTGCATATTACCGCGATTTGGTTATGTTTGCTTTGAGTTTTACCCGGGAACGCGACACTGCTGAAGAGATTGTCCAGGAAACTTTTTTTAAGCTTTGGGAGGACCATGAAAGCTTAAAAATTGATTTTTCGGTTAAATCATATCTGCTGAAATCAATTCAGAACAGATGTATAGATCTATTCAGGCATAAAAAAATAAGACAGATACATCTTGAAGAAGTAAAAAATAATTCTGTTCTCTTCGAATACAATACTGACAATTATATTTTAAGATCGGAACTTGAAGATCAGATTAAAAAATCGTTGCTTTTAATCCCTCCTGATTGTGCGGAAGCTTTTCGCATGAACAGAAATGATGGTTATAAATATCAGGAGATTGCCGAAAAGCTCAATGTATCAGTGAGGACTGTTGAAAACAGAATAAGTAAAGCATTGCATCTGCTTCAGGAGCATCTTAAGGACTATTTGAACTGATTTGCTCCTGAATAAGTCAAAACAAAAAATCTGATTTTTTTACAAAATTGTTATGTGGTATTTATTTTGTAAAACGTCTTTTACTCAAGAAATAAAATGATGCTGAATAACGAAGAAGCCGATATTGATCTTATTATAGCGAAATATCTAGCAGGCGAAACTGACAGTGAAGAAGAAGCCACTCTTGTCAGTTGGGTTGAATCGTCTGAATCAAACAAACAATATTATGACCAGTTAAGGAATATATGGGAAGTTGCTTCATCGAAGGTCAATCCGGTAACAATCAACATAAATGAGAATTTAACAAAAGTGCTGGAAAAAATTTCAAAAAGGTCTATGAGTAGTAACTTCTGGATTTACTGGAAAAGAATTGCTGCAGTACTGCTTGTACCTTTGCTTCTCGGGAATATTTTATGGTTTTACATTTCTTATAAAAAAGGACCTGCTTCCTCTGAACCAAATTACAATGAGACATATGCTGCTTTCGGTACAAGAACTGCAATTAAACTTGCCGATGGCTCATCAGTATGGCTCAATTCAGGCAGCAGTCTTAAATATCCCGACAGGTTCAAAGGCAGAGAACGTGAGGTATATCTCAAAGGGGAAGCATATTTTGAAGTTGAAAGTAATCCGGTTTTGCCATTTATAGTGAAAACATCTTCTCTGGCTGTAAGAGCCACCGGAACAAAGTTTAATGTCTCTGATTATACGGATGATATGAACTCGAGTGTGACTCTGGTATCAGGGAAAGTATTCATTAACGGGCCGGATGAAACAGCCACCGGGAATCCGGTATCTGAACTATTTCCCAGTCAGAGGCTCATCTTAAGTAAGCAAACCGGAGAATTATCGATAGTGAAAGAAGATGTAAATGAATATATTTCCTGGAAGGATGGCAAGCTTATTTTCAGGAATAAGCCACTCAGCTACGTTATAAAGAAGATCAGCCAGGTATTTAATGTTGATATCGAGTTACAGGGAAACACACTGCAGGATTACCGTTACCGTGCAACATTCGAGGATGAATCTCTTACGGAAATACTCAAATTGTTAAAAGTATCTTCCCCTATTGATTATATCGAGGTAAAACGTAATCCGCTTCCTGACGGTACGTTCGAAAAGAAGAAAATAATTATTTTCCCGGACGGTAGCCCGAGCTATTAAGTTTTGAATGTAACCATTTAATATAAACTTATATTAATTCTTATACAAACTATAATAAACCCTATTATTAACCTAAACCTAAAATATGACAAGAAAGGAGACAAAAGAATTTTAAAAAAAATGAGGAAAAGTGCTCCAACACTCTCCCTCATAAATAAGAGGCCAATAAATTGTTACTCAGGAAGAAAACAAATTTTTTTATTAACCACCTAATCTAACAAAAGTATGAAAAAAAAATTTAATTACTATTGTTGGTTTAATAAACCAATTAGTAATTTCCAAAAACTACTCTTAACTATGAAGATTACCGCAGTTTTGTTGTTTTGCAGTATGTTGAATGCTCTTGCCTCTCCAACGTATTCCCAGATTACAAAAATTTCTCTTAATCTCAATAATTCCTCTATAGAGGATGTTCTGGATAATATTGAGGCACAGAGTGAGTTCTATTTTCTGTATAACCAGAAGCTGGTCGATGTTTCCCGCAAAGTTGACATCGTTGCTGAAAATAAACCTATTAAAGATGTTCTTGATGACATCTTTAAAAATGAAGATGTAAAATATCTTGTTTATGACCGGCAAATTATCCTTACCAGTAAAGAAGAATCCGGTAAAATGGTTGAGCTTCAGCAGAAAAAGATAACGGGAACAGTTTCCAATGACAAAAAAGAACCTCTTCCGGGCGTTACAATCATGGTAAAAGGCACAACTATTGGGGCCCTGTCCGGTATTGATGGCAAGTACACACTTAACAATGTACCCGATGGTTCAACTATTGTTTTTTCCTTTATTGGAATGCAGACACAGGAAATACAGCCGGGTACAAACAATCTGGTAAATGTTACCCTTATTGAAGAGAGCATTGGACTTGATGAAGTAGTTGTGATAGGATATGGTTCTGTAAAGAAAAGAGATATTTCCACATCAATCGCTTCAGTCTCTACAGAAGCCCTTAAAGACAAACCTGTTTCCAATTTTCAACAGGCTATGTCAGGACAGTTAGCAGGAGTCAGGATACTTAATTCAAACAACGCACCAGGTGGCGGATCAACAATACGTATCCGTGGTGTGACTTCCATCAATGCCTCAAACGATCCTTTGATCGTTATAGACGGATTTCCGCTTAAGGATGGTTTTAGCAAAACAGAGAACCCTCTGAATGCTATTAACACTGCTGATATTGAATCTATTGAAGTACTTAAAGACGCATCGTCAAGTGCAATCTACGGTGCAAGGGCAGCAAACGGTGTTATTATGATTACAACAAAAAAAGGAAAAACAGGTAAAGCTACCATTAATCTTAACATCAGTACCGGTTATGAAAAAATGATCCATAGAATGAATACTCTGAATAAAGAAGATTTTCTTAAATTCATGGATGATTCACGTGCCCAGGCTTATATAGTTGAAGATCCCAATTTTGGAACAAATGACCCGAATGCGCCTCTTTGGTCATGGAATGACGACAATGCAACCAGGATATTTAACTGGACCAACTATTCAAGCAACGCAGCTCCGATGAAAGCCGCAGGACCCGGTAATTTGTATGAAAGATGGATTACGGTGACAGACGCAACCAAAGCAAGACCTTACGACACTGACTGGCAGGATGTTGCAACCCAGATCGGAAAAGTTCAGGATATCCAGCTATCTACAACTGGTGGAACTGAAAATTTAAAGTATATGGTTTCCGGTGGATATTATAATCAGGATGGTATTCTGAAAGCAGCCGGATATAAACGTTTTTCTTTCAGGGCCAACGTTGATGTAAAAATCAATAATTGGTTTAAAACTGGTCTATTGCTTGCCCCGACATTTGAAAATACAAATGTAATAGCCAATCTGGAAAATACTTTTTATAATTTGGCTTCCATTGCTCCATTATATGAGCCCTATGATGAAAACGGCGATCCGGCATACCTCGGATATACCCCGGGCTACTGGGCAGAATGGAACCTGAGCAGTTATGTCAATCCTCTTATAAACTCTATGGTTGAGGATAAAAGGCGCACTGCAAAGAATCTCTCCACTCTGTACGGGGAAATAAACTTAACCAAAGACCTCGTTTTTCGCTCGGAATTTCATACTGAATTCAAAAACTGGGAACGTAACTATTTTCTACCTTCATCATATCCAACAGCTTCTGCTACATATTCAAGGTCCCAGGGCTTAGATAATATTACATCGAGACTATACTACAATTCTCAAAACTATTTGACATACAATCACGCTTTTGGAAAGCACTCGGTCAATGCTATTTTAGGTTACTCAGCTGAAAAAACATCGGATAGGAGCACATATATCAACAAATATGATTATCCAACTGATGCAGTTCATACATTAAATCAGGCCACAGTAATATCAAATGCACAAAATGATGCCAGAACTAACAGATCAAGCGAAACTATGATCGGAAGTTTTGCAAGATTAATGTATAACTACGGAGGTAAATACTATATGACAGCAAGTGTCCGTCGTGATGGCTCTTCAAATTTCGGCGCTGACACCAAGTGGGGGATATTCCCTTCATTTTCATTAGCATGGCGTGTTTCAGACGAATCATTCTTTACTCCTCTCAAAAATTATATCAACGATCTGAAAATCCGTGGAGGTGCCGGTGTCATAGGAAACTCAGGGATTGGCCGTTTCAATGCTATAAGTTCACTTTCAGCTACTTCTTATATTTTTGGATCCGGCTCAACGTTAGCAGCTGGTTATCAGGATGCAAAAGTTGCCAATTCAGGACTTAAATGGGAAACAACAACTGATTATGGAATTGGTACTGATATAGAGTTCCTGAAAAGCCGTATATCATTCAGCATGGACTATTACTATAAACTGACCAAAGATATGTTGTTTGACATGCCGTTACCTCTTATTACCGGTTTTGGCTCATACATGGTAAATATTGGTTCGATGCGTAACCGGGGGTTTGAGTATCAGTTGACAACCCGTAATTTTACAGGAGAATTCAGGTGGACAACTACTTTTAACCTGTCATACTACAGAAACAAAGTATTAAATACAGGTGCTCACGACCGTCCATTAATAAATAATAATGCTTACACTATTGAAGGTAAGCCATTGTCCGGTCTGTATGGCGGTTACTTCCTGGGCGCTTACAATGATTGGGAAGATGTTAAAACCAACCCGATTGTAAATCCCACCAATCCGAAATGGATGTATCGTTCATATCCAGGTGCAATCAAGTTATTTGATGTCAATGGTGATGGGGTAATAGATGGCCTTGATAATACCATTATCGGAAACCCGAATCCTGATTTCATCTGGGGTATGACAAATACTTTTGAATATAAAGGATTCGATCTGTCAGTTCAGGTTAACGGAGTGCAGGGAGGCGAACGTCTTATGACACAGATGGAACCAATTATGGCAAAGAATTCAGGTTCGCAGAATACCGTTCATTTATATTATGATAATTACTGGAGACCTGACAGGACTGATGGAACTTACGCAGCTCCAACTCGCAAGTCGTGGGATGGAACGTCAACCAGAGGAGTATTGGTGTTTAAAGGCACTTATGTTAACATCCAGAATGTTGCACTTGGATATTCCTTGCCAAAAAGCATTACTAGCAAGCTGAATGTGAGCCAGATAAGGCCTTACATCAGTGTTCAGAATGCATTCCTGATAACAAAATATCCCGGATATAACCCGGAAGTAAACTATGGTGATGATTATAATGCTGCCTTATCACAGGGAATGGATAATGGAGCATATCCTTTAACCAGGATCATCTCTTTTGGAATTAATTTGTCGTTATAATAAATAAAATATATCAAGATGAAAAAGATATGTTATTTAATCGTATTTACAATGTTAATATTGTCCGGTTGTTCCGAATCATTTCTGGACACACAGCCTGAAGATGCTCTGGCTCCGGGGATATTCTTTAAAACCCCGGCAGATATAAAAACAGGATTGGTAGCAGTTTACAAACCGCTGCAGACTATATATAACCAGGGAGGAGTGCTTACCATTGTTGAGAATATGTCGGATGATGGTACACAACCATTTGCTGTCAGTGCCTTTAATAATTTCTATAAAGACAATACCAATTCGGCAGTGGCTATGTGGACAAACTACTATAAAATGATCGTCAATGCAAACAATATCATTGATATAATAGACAAGTTTGTGCCTAAAACTGATGCTGATGCAGCATTGGTTAAAGCCTACAGAGGTGAAGCATGTTTCCTGCGGGCTTTTGCCTATTTCAACCTGGTCAGGCTTTACGGAGATGTACCTAAGGTTGTTAAGCCTTTTACCGATCCCAACACCGCATTCGGTGTTGGGCGTACTCCTGTAAGTAATCTATACTCAGAGGTAATAATACCGGATCTTGAATCTGCAATAGCAGACTGTTACAAGAAAGGCGATGCTGCCATCACGAGTGAAGGTGCACGTGTAACCAAAGGAACAGCTTTGACAATCCTGGCAGAGGTTTATCTTACATTGCACGATAACACCAATGCTGCTGCAACACTTAAAAGACTTATTGTTGACAAAGAAGGAGGCACCTATACCCTTATGTCTGATTATGCAAAGATTTGGCTTCCGGCAAATAAATTCAATACAGAATCAATTTTTGAAGTAAACTTCAATGTTGCTGCAGGTTTTCCAAGTTATTATTTCAGAAATATGTCTTCGGTAGGACCAAATGTATATAAAGTTACTACATCCAGTTGTCAGTATGCAGGTTGTAAAAACCTGATGGATGAATTTGTTGCATATCAGGACTGGAAACGTTATGATGTATCGCTTGATTCCGGATGGCATGCCATGAATAATCTCATCACTCCCATTCCTCTGAAAAACATGCCTCCTCTTGATGTAGCTACACTTAAGAATTATAACAATGTTGGTACCGATTATAACTTTATGATCTCAAGGTATGCTGATGCTCTGTTAATGTATGCCGAAGCCCTGATGACTACAGATCCGGGTACAGCTGTAACCTATATAAACCAGGTTAGAGCCAGGGTCAATATGGCACCGATTGCTGTCGGTGATCTGAACATTGACCGGATACTTCATGAACGTCGTATGGAACTTACTTTTGAAGGGCACAGATATTTTGACCTTGTAAGGACAGGTAAAGCAATTGAATATATTTCCAGCGACCTTATGAGCAACGTTGATTATGAAAAAAGGATTTTCAGGAGCGAACCAATACCTGAATATCAACTTATATTACCGATTCCGGTAACAGAAATTGAAAAAGACCAGACATTAACTCAAAATCCTGGTTATTAATCAATTATTGAATTAATGTTATTAAATTGAATAAAGATGAAAAAGATAATATATATATTTATTCTGGTTTTAATTGTCTCCTTATTTGCTACTTCATGCTTGAAGGAGGATAATGTGAAGGATCCTGTTGTCAGCGATGTAAAATTTTATATGAGTGACATACTTGGAAAAGATTCGCTTATAACCGAGATTGCCCATGGGAAAAAAGTGAAAATTGTGGTCTATTCCGATGCCGATATTGTTACTATCTGGCCGGGTGCTATCAGAACCAAGATGAAAAAGAAAGATGGTGTTACTGATTCAATTGATATGTTTGGTCATGATATGCTTGTAAAAAGCGATTATTATTCAGATTATGGGCTTGTTAAAGCAAAGGGTCTGACTACAGCTTTGCAATCCGACGGTGGATGGTATGCTTCTTACACCTACCCCGATGCCGGATCATTCAACATGACAGTTGTTGCTACAAACCATGGCTATGATGGCCCCGAATTGCATAGGATAATATATGATGCCGGAGCTATAACAATCAAATAAAAGTTCCGTGGTTTAGGTTAAGGGTGTGTAATAAAGCAGGATTTGCATCTACAGATTTAGATGATTATTGTGAGGTTTTGAGCTGATTATTAATATGAAGATAATGCTGTTATTACACACCCTTATTTTTAATGATGATATTGCCCGTTAATATTTTGCATATTTTTAAAACAGAAATTTTGCCCTGAGATATATTAAATAATATGACTATCCGAAATCATAAATACAATATCCGCTTCTGCAATAAAATCAATTTATGTGTATGATTACAGATTGTCATTTAAAATAGTTAATATCCCCGGAAAGATTAACATAAGATGGATATTTAGTATATGTAAATAATAATTTAACCAAATACAAATGTTAAAAAAAATAGACCGAAGAAAGTTTTTCAGAGACACTACCGTTTCAGCAGCTGGCATAATGCTTGGCAGTAAAATGCTGAGTAGCAATCTGGATGAGTTGTCCTCAAAAGGTGGACCCACATCTTCATCCTTTGATTTAATGAAGGAAGTAATGAAATACAGAAAGATAACTGCTCATGAACACGTGGGATTTGGCATGTCCTTTGAGGATCAGCTTAGAATAGCTGACACCCTTGGAATAGATAAACTTGAAGTATCAAGGCCTATATCTGATGGATCCGGGAAAGCCGCCACTCCTGAAGAATTCAGGGAATGTAATGATATTGTTCTTAAAGCCATGAAAGAACATCCCGACAGGTACCTTGGCAGTTGCTTTATAAATCCCATATATGGGAAAGAATCTCTGGAAGAAATCGACAGGTGCATGGATAAAGGAATGATAGGATTAAAGGTTTATAACCAGGTAAAGATTTCTGATCCCTTATTCTACCCCATAATTGAAAAATTTATAGGTCTGAAGAAAATTATCCTTATGCATGCTCATTGCGGTATCGGAGTAGGTGGCAAAAGGACCAAATATGGTAACTCTCAGCCCAATGCCTCAATACCTGAAGACTTTATTGAAGCCGCTAAGAGATATCCTGAAGCAATGTTACAATATGCTCATATAGGAGGTGGAGGCGATTGGGAATATGAATGTAAGGCACTTAAGGATTATCCTAATATATATGTGGATACATCCGGAAGTAATAATGAAGGTAATATGATTGACTTTGCCCTCAAATATCTTGGAGAAGACAGATTGTTTTTTGGTACCGACGGTTCTTATTTTCAGGGTGTGGGTACTATCCTCTCATCAAATACTACTGAAGCTCAGAGAAGAAAAATATTCTTTGAAAATTTTAATAATATACTAAGAAAATCAGGAAATAATGTTAATTGATATAAATGCTAACATCGGCCATTGGCCGTTCCAGCAAACAAATTGCAACACCTGTCAGGCTCTGCTTGAAAGGATGAATAAGTATGGAGTGGATGTATCAGTTATTAGCAATATGAACGGCATATTCTATAAGGATACACAAGCTGCTAATGAAGAATTGCATAATGAGATTATGTCTGACAGGCGCTTTCGCGACCGCTTTATCCCATTCGCCATTATCAATCCTATTTATGCCGGTTGGAAAAATGACCTGAAAATGTGCAGTTCAAAATTCGGGATTAAGGGAATACGCCTTTATCCCCTCTACCATGATTATGAGCTTACAGATCCTTCGTGCATTGAACTTGTAAAAAATGCCCGCGACCTCGGACTGATAGTGGCATTTACTATACGTATGGTCGACAGCAGGCCACGTTCATGGATGGATTTAAGTAAGGAATGGAGCCTGAAGGATGTTATTCCCATAATTAAGGAAGTTCCTGATGCAAAATATATGATTCTTAATATTTCAACAGGAACACAGTTAGATGATGAAAATATAAAAATTTTCAAGGATGCAAACGTTGTATTTGATACCTCGGGAAAAAATATTTCCAATCTGGCCGATTTACTGAAAAAATATGGGAAAAACAAGTTTGCATTTGGCACTCATTCTCCTATCCTGGATTATCTTACCGGTTTATTGCGTATCGAGTCATTGAGAGCTGAAGAAGCTGATAAAGCGACTATGGAACTTCTTAGGTCAGGGAATGCAAAAAGAATTCTGGGCATATAAGAAAGTCTGATAATTGTTACATTTTTAATAATTTAAGTATGAAAGAAACAAAAATATTTACAACCCCGCAACTAACCGCGTTAGTTGTTTTAAGGTTTTTAATAGGTTGGCATATTTTATATGAGGGTTTTTCGAAAGTATTAATTCCAAACTGGTCGTCATTTGGATTTTTGCAGGAGTCAAAATGGATTTTTGCAGGATTTGCCCAGTTCGTATTAAATCATGCCACAGTATTACACGTGGTGGATTTTCTGAATACATGGGGATTAATAGCCATTGGATTGGGATTGATTTTTGGCCTTTTTACAAGGCTGGCATCTATTTCCGGAGCTTTGTTGTTACTGCTTTACTATTTAAATAATCCACCTTTAATAGGACTTGAATATTCGGTTCCGACAGAAGGGAACTACCTGGTAGTCAGTAAGACTCTGATAGAGTCTGTAGCACTGGTTGTTCTTGCTTTATTCCCGACAAGTAATGTATTCGGGTTGGACATGTTTGTTGAAAGATTTAAGAATTTAAGAAATAACAAAAAGGAATAGCACGATGGCACAGGATAAAGAAAAATCAATAGTACCCGAAGAAAAGAATGAATCGAAGCCGCAGAATTCCATCAAACGCAGGACGTTAATAAAAGCTCTTGCAGGGATCCCTGTTTTAGGATTGTTCTCATATGAGTTATTCGCGAAGAAGAAATATGATTTCGATAAGAAAAACAGGGTACTGAAAGATTTGGGATTGCAGAATCTTGAGGCTCCCTATATTTTAAAACCCTCAGGGAAAAAAGGTGATTTGCTGAGAATAGGGATTGTGGGATTTGGAGCCCGTGCAGTAACTCATGCAAACGGACTGGGTTATATGCATCCGGATGATGTTGAGAAACGGAAGAAAGCCGGAACACTTGAAGACTGGCTGGCACAGGAAGATCTGAATGTAGCGGTAACCGGTATCTGCGATGTGTTTGACCTTCACGCCGAAAATGGTCTTACAACGTTTCGGAATCCATTGCGTGCAGGTGGGGCAAAAACACCCGATATTCCAATAAAGAGGTACCGTACATACCAGGAAATGATCGATGATAAAGATATCGACGCTATCATGATAGCCACTCCCGATCATCATCATGCTCCGATAACAGCAGCTGCTGCCAAAGCAGGTAAACATATCTATTGTGAGAAGAGCATAGCATTGCATGAAGACGAGCTTAATGTTGCTTATGACGCTGTAAAAAACAGCGGAGTTGTATTCCAGATGGGTCATCAGATTACCCAAAGCGTCATATTCAAACAGGCAAAGGAGATAATAAAGAAAGATATCCTCGGGAAAATTACCCTTATAGAGACGACAACAAACAGAAATTCAGCCGACGGAGCCTGGATCAGGGATCGTGATGCTAACGGTAATCCAAAGCCGGGTGATGAAAAATCCATTGATTGGCTTCAATGGCTCGGCTCGACACCATATGTTCCATTTTCTACAAACCGTTATTACAACTGGCAGAAATATTTTGCCTATGAGACTGGAATGATCGGCCAGCTGTTCACACATGAATTTGATGCTGTTAATCAGCTTTTACGAATAGGCATTCCTAAGACAGTTGTCTCTTCAGGTGGAATATACTACTGGAAAGATGACAGGGATATGCCAGATACACTTCATTGTGTATTCGAATATCCCGACCGCGACCTGACCCTGCTCTATACAGCCAGTCTGGCTAACAGCCGTCCCCGTGGACGCGTTTTCATGGGACGCGATGCTTCAATGGAATTAGGGAATTCTATAAGTATAACTGCTGACGGCGAATCGCTGAAATATAAAAAACAGATTGAGGCAGGCCTTATAGATCCATCAGGACCGATGATCTCATTTAATCCTACATCAGGGAAGATCGATGCTGTGACTTCAGCAACTGAAAAATACTATGCTGCCCGCGGATTAACCACAACTACAATTAATGGCCGGGAGGTTGATGTTACTTACCTGCATATAAAGGAATGGATTGATTGTATCCGTAACGGCAAAACCCCAAGCGCAAGCATGGATAAGACTTTTGAAGAAGGTATTGCATGCATAATGGCACATAAGTCATATCTTGAACACAGAAGAGTAGAATGGGATCCTGTAAATAAAAAAATCGTGTAATCAGACAAAAAATTTCCTGGTACACAGGTTAACAGGGTCTTCACAGACAGATAAAATGCTAAATATTTGACCTTAACAAGTCAATATTTAGCATTTTTTTATTTTTATGCAGAGATAACACATTGCCATTAAGAGCTCAATCAATGTATCGAACAATGAAAATGCTGCTTGTTGCTGACAATTAAACCCGAAAAAATGAAAATAATTTTTCTCCTATTGAATATCTATGGTTAAATTTACATATGAAACCCACCATTGACTTTGCTAGCGCGGATTTGTAATCCGCGCTTAGAAAATATTGATTAAGAATATGAATTTTGTAAGAAATAAAATGTTTTAAAATCGAAATTACATGAACTGAAACAAAGTAAAAGGCACGGATTGCAAATCCGCGCCAGCGTTAATTTGTTTTTTTCTGAAATTCAATTTCACCAAATGCTAAATACTAACCATGAAAACTCCTATGAAGATTCATTATTTATTAACGGCTTTGTTTATTGCTTTAATCCGCAACCCCGGGTACTCACAAAATCTGGATGCCTATAAATACAACGAGACATTTTATCCGGATAAAAATACTGTAACCACCAGCTCACAGTTTAACGGATACACTAACTACTGGCACGATATTTATCGTGAAAAGATTAGCTATGGAAATCTATTCAAATGTGCAATACCCAATATTAATTACACGATTGCCCAAAGCAAACTGGATATAGCAGATGATATGAATATCCCGGGTTTATCTCTTCAGGAAGGATTTATTTATAACCTTTTCAAGGGACTATATGTTACTCTTGATCAGCCTACAGTTCAAAAACTGACTGAAGCCACAGTGAACAATAATGTTCTTGTAATCACCGATCCGGATTCAGAAACAGGCAAAAAGCTTGCTGATAAGTTTCCTGGGGATAATGTGTGGAAAGAAACTTTAAAAAGCCATCAGTTCAATGCAAAAGATTTTACAGGAATAAATGCATATTATCTTGAAAATGGTTCGAAGAAGATTTTTGTTATTTCATCAAAAAGCAAAGAGCTCCGCGACAAGCTTATTGATGTTTTAAACAACACAAAAATCATTCTGGATAAATTTGATCTGCATCGTGGCTGGTTTGGTGCCGAGACTCTCCTTAAAAGTGTAACCTGTACTCCCGGTCATCCCCTGGAAGTAATCGGAAAAGGAATGAATGAAGGAAATACATGGTTTACATTCAGTGGTTACATGGAGTTCCTTGAACAGAAAGAACTTACAAACTGGCTGGCAAAAGTAAACCTTCCGGTTGTAGCCGATGTAGGATACGGACAAATATACGGTCTGAATAATTATGACGGATTGCAGGTTCAAAGTATGACAACTGATGAATCATGGGTAAATTTCGCACATGAAAAAGGTGGTTATGTTTTCAGATCTGTTGATAATGATAAAGCCAACCTGTATCATTACGACGGTTATTTTGCAGTCGAAGGTTATAAAAGGACAATTGACAAGGAAAATGTTCCTTTCGTAACTACAACAGGTGGGCTATATAACGACGCGGTACCATGTATGGTCCTCTTCATCAGGAAAGGTGAACAGATTACCAGACAACTTATGTGGGAGTCAATCATGGACAGACGCGAAGTTGCTGTCATTGAAAATGGCAAGATGATGGGGCCCGCACTATATCGCAATTCATTAGAGACACTTCTTCTTGACCGTATCTTCCTTGAAGAATATTTTGGCGACAGGGTTAACATTGAGGCATCAACCGGGAACTATACTCTAAATGTAAATCTTACAAATACCTATGCACATGCAGTCTCGGGCCCGCTTGATATCGTATTACCTCCCGAATTGAATATAAAAGGCAGTAAGTCAATGACTGTCAGTCTTCCTGCAAATAGTTCAAAGACAGTAAAATTTGAATTACAACCTTCAGCAAGTGCAATGAATAAAACTAATCCGATAGCAGTACATTATAAATGGGAAACCAGCAAAAAAAGCACCCTGACGATACTTAATCTGCCCCGGGTAATTTCAGTACAGCAGCTTCTTTTCGGACACACTCCCAAAGTGACCTATCCTGTTACAATTCATAATTTTACAGATAAAACATCATTCCCTGTAAAAGTTGAGGTTCTCGATAAGAACAATCCAAAGAAAGTCGTTTACAGCACTTCAAAAACATGCAATGCGGCAACCGGATCATTTGGCGAGATGTCCTTTGATCTTGAAGTACCGGCAGGTGGCTATAAAATTAAGGTTTCTGCCCTTGGTGTTGAAAATCTTAGTCAGTTGGGTGTTGAAACAGCCTCCGGTGCTCCAATGCTTTATGAAATCGATCTTAACAACGATGGTGTTAATGAATACCGCATGGAAAACGATAGTGTTCAGGTAACACTTCTGAGAACAGGTGCACGTGTAATTGAGTACATTGTAAAATCGAAGAATGATAATGTATTCTTCAAACTATGGCCTGAGAAAGCCAGTGATGATAAACGTCTTTTCAGATACAGAGGATACTATCCTTATGGAGGTTTTGAAGATTTCCTGGGACAAGGCAGTATGGAGACACATAAGGTATATGACGCTGAAATTACCAGGAAGGAAGGCGATTATGTACAGGTAAAGATGACCACTGATTTTTTTGGCAACAAGTTGCAGAAAATTTTTACCCTGTATGGCAATTCTCCTCTTCTGGAAGTTCAGTTTGCTCTTACCTTTATAAATCCGGAAGCAAATGTTATTGGCCCGCAACCAATTCTTGAACTTGGTGAAAAACACGGAACGGAAGATGTGTTCACAATCCCTGAAAAGGACGGATTACACGAATACAGGATGAAAATGGAAGACTATTACGGAAGGTTATTTTTCCTGAAAGAAGGATGGAATGCCGGTTGTGACACGAAACAGAACATCTCCTTCGTAGGTGCTTACCCTGTTACAGAACCAATGTTCCTTCACATGTGGATGAACCATCCCAGGAACTCTGAAGCTCATTATTACTATGTTGAATTGCAGCCATGGATCCCTATTTATCAGAAGAGTGTAATGTATTTCTCATATTATATGTGGGCAACCGGTGGTCCATGGGAAAAAGGTGTTAAAGCATTAAGAGACAGAAATCTCATTACCGAACAGTAATAACGTTTAATATTCTAATATCCTGTTAGTTAAACCACGATTAACAACATTGCAAAAAAATATTTTATTATGAAGAAAGCAAAAACGTTTATGTTAAGGGTTTCTTTCGTTTTCCTGTCAGCGATATTTGTATCATCAGTCAATGCTCAGAAGCCGAAAGGAGAAAAGGAACTGAACATCACAAAAATTGAACTGGGATATCCCTGCCCTTCTATCCCTTACTACCACTTTAAAGCTGATCTGGATCTTCCACAATCTTCAATAATTGAAGTTGAAGCAGCAGTTGATGGTAAGGTTCTCAGAGCCATCGAGATACGTAGAGAAAATGATCTCAGGGAACTTAACAGGCCTCCTATATCGGAACTTCCCCCTTCAGGTACGAGCGTTTCGCACGATGCCATGCACTACAAAAATGTAAGTGTTATCGGATGGGTTAAATGGCAGCCGGGACAGAATTATAATATCAAATTATCTGTCCGTATGAAAAAATCAGCACAACCTGCCAATGATGATATAATGATCTCATCATCAAAAAATGTTACAGCTCCAAAGGGAGTTGAAGTATTTGACAAAAACTGGAAAAGTTACAAATCAGTAATTCTAAGCGAGACGGCTGGTATCGGCAGAAAAAATGAACCGGTTGAGGTGCTTCTTGCTTTTTATCCCGATGAAGCGCAACAGTTAACACGCGATATACGCGTAATGTCTGTAGATCCCAAAACCTTTGCACTTGCTGAAGTTCCTTCACAGGTTTACGATGTAATGGAATATCTCCAGAATGATGATCTGGCACCTGATAAAAACGGTAAATCTACCAGGAACATTCCGCTCTGGCTGCCGACTACCACTGCAAGAGTGGCTTTCCTTGCTGATGTGCCAGCAAAAACAAGTTGTGTTTTCCTGGTATATTATAACAATCCCGATGCTATGGCTAAGATATACCAGACAGATCTGCATGTTCAGGGGGAAGTTCCAGGACTTCAGATTGACAACAGTGCTTTTTCTGTAATATTACATCCTAACTCGGGTCATCTCGATCAGATTACACTGAAAAGTAAACCTGATGCTCCGATTTATCACAGGCTGGAAACAAATGGAGCAGTGCATTGGAATCCTGACATCTATGTTCCGCCACGGGCATGGACTCATACAGCCGACTGGAAACCGCCAAGACATATGGCCTCTGTTGCAGGTTCTGTAATAGCCAGAAGCGAGGGCTGTGATAACATGCGTGATATGCCTGAAGTTACCGCATCCGTGAGATATGAATTTTATCCTGAAGTACCCTATTTTATCAGTTCAACTTCAATGCGGATAAATGAAACGGTCAATGCACTTGCACTCAGAAATGCTGAAATGTGTTTTAAACGTGAGCTTTTCACAGAAGCCGCATGGTATGATGTTATAAGAGATTCAATCATTGTATACGATGTAACCAACATACCCGATCTTACTGATCTTAAGATGGAAGCTGATGTCCCATGGATCACATTTTTCAACAAAGAAAAAGGGATCGGTTTTGCAGGTATTCAGCTCAGTTATGCAAATGCCAGTGTAGAATCACCTTTGCGACTTCTTAATCCTTATTTTTACATTACTGTAGGTCCGTGGATATATTGGGCCCGTGCTTTGTCTCATCCTTATCTTTCGTCGAATATGCAACAGCTGGTTCCCGTTTTAAAAGGAAATGTTTTTACGGAAAAATGGGCTTATCTTATATACAAAATTGACAAAGGTGGTGACCAGTTTGCAGATATCCGTCAATGGCAAAAGAAACTTACAAATCCTTTAAGGATCCAACTGGTGGAAGAAGTTGACGACCGTGTGCCAAATACGTTACAGGAAGTATATATAGATGACGGCAAAACCGGGTGGGAAGGCCGTGGCACGCATAAATAATAATTACTAAATACAAATGCAATGCTGCAGAATAAATTTCTTCTGATAACAACCATTATATTTAAACAGAAAGCAAATTAAACATGAAATTATATCATCAATCATCCGAATATAATACTATTACTGTTTTATCAATAATTATAATGTTGATCTCAGGATGCAGCAGCTCAAATATACAATCAGACCAGAGGACCGATTTTGGAAAGGCCCTCTGGATAACTGATTCAAATATTTTACCCGTCGTTGACTCACTTAGGTTTGGTGATATCCCTGCTCCTCTTTTTCGTAAAGAGTTTAACATTAAGAAGGATATAAAATCAGCGACTCTTTATATAACGGCTGCCGGCTATTACAATGCTTCAATTAACGGCAAAAACATTGGCAGAAACTATCTTGATCCTGCCTGGACCAACTATAGTAAAAGGATTTACTATACCGTATATGACATTACTCCTGATATTATTCAGGGAAAAAATTGTATCGGGACAACTCTTGGAAATGGTTTCTATAATCCACTCCCATTGAGGATGTGGGGTAATCGTAATCTGCGGGACTGGATGCCTACAGGAAAAACAGAATTTATAGCCAGACTGAAGATCGAATATAATGACGGGAAAACAGAGGAAGTGGTTTCTGATAAAACCTGGAAGTTTTCCTCCGGACCTGTTATTAAAAACAATGTTTACCTCGGTGAAATATATGATGCCGGAAAAGAAATCGCAGGTTGGAACATAGCCGGATTTGACGACAGTAACTGGAAAAAATCAGTTGTGAATAATGGTCCTGGAGGCCGCCTGGAGAAGGCGTTCTTCCCTCCCGTCCAGGTAACCGGTATACTGAAACCTGTTTCAGTATCACCAACAGAAAAAGGAAACTATATTATTGACCTGGGTGTTAATTTTACAGGGCTCTATCGTATTAAACTAAAAGGACATCCCGGAGATACAATAACATTCCGGTTTGGTGAAAGACTTTATGAGGACGGGACATTAAACCCGATGACAGCTGTTTGCGGTCAGATTAAAAGGAAAGGTGTTGGGGGGCCGGGCGCTCCGGATGTGGCATGGCAAACCGACAGCTATATTTTCGGAAACACAGCAGAAGCATGGTATAGCCCCACATTCACTTTTCATATTTACCGTTATATGGAAGTTTCGGGATTAAAATACAAACCTGAGATTTCAGATATTGAAGGTATAGCTTTTAATACAAATGTCGAAAACATAAATATTTTCGCCTGCTCATCTGATCTGATTAACTCTATTCAGCAGGCTGCCAAAAGAACATTTCTGAACAATATCATCAGTGTTCAGTCAGATTGTGCAGGAAGGGAAAAATTCGGATACGGTGGTGATCTTAATGCAACCGCAGAAGCTTTCATCTGTAACTTTGACATGCAGACATTTTATCGTAAAACACTCTATGACTATGTTGATGCCATGAGTGATTCGGTCTTTATAGATACCGCACCATTTGTCGGCATCAAATATTGCGGAATAAGCTGGGAATCGGCATTCATTTTAACTCAATACCAGCTTTACTTATATTACAATGATATTGAACTAATTAAGGAGTTATACGATCTTGATCTGAAATGGATGGACAAAGTTGCACGGTTACATCCTTCAGGTATTGTGGATAAAGGATTAGCCGATCATGAATCACTTGAAAAGGTGCCTGTTGAACTTATCGGAACCACGCATTACCTTGCCTGCGCAAGAATTATGAAAACTTTTGCCGGGCTTATGAATGATAAGACAAATGAAGAAAAATTTGGCAAATTAGCTGATAAACTCAGCGGATTGGTACTGGATATGTTCTGGAGAAATCCTTATACCGGCATTATTAACAAGCAGACTCTCTTTTCCACTCTCTTATTTTACGACATAGTACCTGAAAGTGAAAAAGAAGCTGCTGTAGATTCCCTGGTAAACTCTGTGAGGCGAGGACCATCAGGTCATTTTACCACTGGTATTTTCGGAACCAGGTATGCTCCGGAATCTCTTTCTGAAAACGGATATGCCGGTACTGTTTTTGACATTGTTAACAGTACCTCATTTCCTGGATGGGGATTCATGATCGACCATGGCGCAACCACTATCTGGGAAACATGGAAAGAGAGCGACAATATTTATTCTAATTGTCACCCTATGTTTGGATCAATTTCAGAATGGTTCTATCAGTGGCTGGGTGGTATCCGCCCCGATCCGGAATATCCCGGATTCAAAAAATTCAAAATTTCACCATACTTACCCAAAGATCTCTCTTATGTTAATTGTTCCTATAAATCGCCTTTTGGAATAATAACGTCTAACTGGAAAAAATCTAAAGATGGTGTTCAGTTCGAAATAACTGTTCCTGAAAGTACTTCTGCATTATTTTCCGTTCCTGTCATGAAAAATTCAACGGTTATTATCGGGAATCTTGACAATAAAAGTAATATCAGCAAAATAGTCAGCGAACCTGTTTTTGAAGTTGTTTTATCAGAAGGACATTACAAAATTAAGTACTAAAATAAGCTATTGTTTATTAAAACTAAAATTTCAGCCGCACCACTTAAATCCATTGCTTTAGTACAGAAAGTCCCCAGTATCGGGGGATTTAAGGGGGTAGAAAAAAAAGATAAATAACAATTAATATAGCACTACCAATATTATTAATCATAAAGAAATGACGAGAATTTATGTTTTTTCAATTTTGCTCTGCTTTAGTTTGGCTTGCAGTGCACAGCAGGAAATCTATCTATATCCCGGTAAAATTCCGGGATCAATAGCAACACCAGATGAAGAGGAAAAAAAATCCGACTCAGACGGAGGCAACTTACTTTTCAAAGTATCACGTCCGACTTTAACTGTTTATCTGCCTTCAAAGGATAAGGCTACAGGGGCAGCCGTTATTATTTGTCCCGGAGGAGGTTACCATGTTCTGGTCTCAACCAGGGAAGGAAGCAGAGTAGCCAGGGCATTCAATGAGCAAGGCGTGGCAGCTTTTGTCCTGAAATATCGTCTTCCTGATGATAAGATAATGACTGATAAATCAATCGGTCCGTTGCAGGATGCACAGCAGGCTATCAAAACAGTACGGGAGCGTTCAGGTGAATGGAAGATCGATCCTGAAAAGATCGGAATTATGGGTTTTTCGGCCGGCGGACATTTGGCTGCAACAGCAGGAACCCATTTCAGGAGTCCAACTATAGATAATGAAAACGGCACCAGCCTCCGCCCGGATTTCATGATACTGGTATATCCTGTTATCAGTTTTATGGATGGCATTGGACATGTAGGATCACGTGAATTCCTTTTGGGGAAAACCCCGACTGATGAAAAAATCAAATTCTTTTCCAACGAGTACCAGGTTTGCAAAGAAACACCTCCGGCATTCATCACTCTTGCCGGTGATGATACTGTTGTGCCCATCACTAACAGCTTTATCTTTTACGATACACTAAAGAAGAACTCCGTCCCTGCCGAAATGCACGTATATTCTTCAGGAGAACATGGTTTCCTGAAAAAGCCCTCATTTGAAGAGTGGTTCGGACGGTGCTGCTACTGGATGAAGAGCAATGGATGGATGAAGTAATAGGCGGAAGGCGGAAGGCGGAAGGCGGAAAAAAGAAGAATTAAGGCAACAAAAATATAATAGCGAGAACCTTCAAAAAATTTATCATGAGTATAAAACATCAATTCAGCAGAGACATACGTATTTTGATTATCCTTCTTATAAGTACTATTGCTATTAGCTGTTCTTCATGCTTCAGGAACCATATTATTATTGAGAACAAAAATTTCAAATACGAAATTGATAAAGATGGAAAGAATCTTCTTTTTACAGACAAGACAACCGGTACTGACTATCTAAAGACCGACACCCTCTCCTATTGTGCAGTATTGACTTCAGATGGCAAACAATATAATGTTACAGATGTTTCACTGAACGGAGGTCTTTTGAAACTGGGATTCAGCAATGCAGGAGTAACAGCTGAAGTACGGATTACAAAATCAAAAGACCATATTGTTTTTAAAGTGGAAAATGTGAATGGCCCTGTTGAATCACTTACATTCATAAATGTGCCTCTGAAACTTGAAGGGATGCCTTATGAACCGTTTGCTGCATGTGCTCTTTCTATGAATCTGTATACGCGGGTACGGCAGCTTCCCGCTCTTCAAACCCAACTCTGGGCAACCTGTTACAAACGATTCGGCATAACCGGTGCTGAGGTTACTTTGATAGGAGTTCCTCAGAAGCAAATCCTTCCCGTGATCCGCGAAGTGATGGAAAATGCAAAAGATATTCCTCATTCAGATAAAGGAGGAGCCTGGGCCCTGTTGCAAAAGAAAGGATATGGTTCTTATCTCATGAATTTCGGAACCCTGACGCAAGAGACTGTTGATGAATGGATTACCATGTGCAAAAATCTTGGATTTAACCAGATCGACAATCATGGTGGTGGTAACTTTTTCACATTCGGTGACTTTGAGCTTAATGCTGAAAAATGGCCGGGAGGATGGAGCGATTTCAAAATAATAAACAAAAGGCTCCACGATGCAGGGATCTCGTCGATTTTTCATACATACGCTTTCTTCATTGATAAGAATTCAAAATTAGTAACACCGGTACCCAGCCATGACCTTGGCTATTTTGATTCTTTCACACTTTCGGCACCCATTGATAAGAATGACACTGAAATCACTGTAAATGAATCAACCGGAAGCATATCAATGATAACAGGATTTTTTGTCCGCAACAGCATTACACTTCGTATCGGGGATGAGCTAATTCAATACAGCAACGTTACGGATAAACCTCCATATAAGTTTACAGGATGTAAACGAGGAGTTAACGGGACATCTGCCGCCAATCACGGGCTCAATGAAAAAGCTTACCATCTTCGCGAAATGTTTGGCCGCTTTGTACCTGGTCCAGACACAGAACTCTTTAAAGAAATTGCAAGCAGAACATCTGAAATAGTAAATAAATGCGGTTTTGACGGTATATATTTCGATGCCATTGATGGAAGCGATATTCTGGGTGGTGAAGAGAATTTCTGGTACTATGGAACAAAATTCATTTTTGAAGTTGCAAAAAATCTGGAACGTCCGGTTGGTATGGAAATGAGTTCAATGTCGCACCTATGGTGGCATTACCGCTCAAGGTGGCAGGCATGGGACAGACCGGTCAGAGGATACAAAAGATTTATAGATATCCATTCAACTGGAATTAAATCACCGGGAATTTTTCTTCCTGATGTGATTAAATCGAACGAATATGAACATGGTCTTTGGAGAGGTAACAGTAAACATATAGAGAAATATGCGCAGATGGAAAACGGCGGACTATTCCTTCCCCTGCACTTTGGGTGGTGGGGAAATCAGATATGGAATCCGCCACAGGTAGAGCCAACATTCCCTGACGATATTGAATATCTGTGCTGTAAGATGATCGGAAATAATGCCGGGTTATCGATGCTGGGCGGGGTTGACAAAAAAACACTTGATGACAATCCGTTGTATGGCAGATTGATACCGATCATACGCCAGTATGAGGAATTACGGCACAAAAATTATTTCAACGACACTGTGCGAAGTCTGCTCCGTCAGCCAGGCAAAGAGTTCACCCTTTTTCAGGAAGAGGATGGCAAGTGGAATTTCAAACCTGTCGCTTACCAGAAACATAAGGTAACAGGGAACCACGATCAGCCGGCAAAATGGACTGTTAACAACGAATTTAATTCCCAACCTGTCAAACTAAGGATAGAAGCCCTGATGTCGGTAAAGCCGTACAATAGTACTGATAATGTTGTGTTAACAGATTTCTCGGCTCCACTGGATTTTGTTTCAGGGGGAAATGCAAAAGGTGTTTCAGGGGAAATTGACCGGTCAGGCGGGAAAATAATCAGCGGAGAAAACGGAGGATTATTCAGTGCTATGAGTCAGGGTAACTCTCCTCGTGAAGGTTCATGGATAAAAATTGAAAAGAACTTTGATCCCTTGCTCGATCTCAGTAAAAATCAGGCTCTTGGTGTATGGATAAACGGAGATGGTAACGGAGAACTTCTGAATCTCAGGTTAGAAAGTCCAAAGCACCTGTCTCATGGCGCCAGGGGAGATCATTTTGTAAAAATAGATTTCAAGGGGTGGAAATATTTTGAACTGGTTGAAATTGAATCATCTGAATTCACTAATTATATCTGGCCCGACTCAGGTTTTTATGTATATGACTCATATCGTCATACTGTTCAGTTTAACAGTATTGACAAGCTGCAACTGTGGTATAATAATCTGCCGGCAGGAAAAAATGTCAGCTGCACTATTGGTCCTGTAAAAGCCCTGCCTCTAGTTCCGGCGACAATTATTAATCCTTCCATAAGTATAGGAACAGATAAGATCATCTTCCCTGTTAAGATGGAACCGGGAATGTACATTGAACTGAAATCGCTTACCGACTGCAAGTTATATGGTCCTAGAGGTGAGCTTATTAAGGAAATAACCGTTGAAGGTAATAATCCTGTTCTCAGCAAAGGAAACAATGAAATCAATTTTTCATGTGACAAGAAAGGAGGAATAAACTCTCGCGTCCAAGTGACTGTTATCAGTGAAGGCCAACCACTGTAATGTCATTGAAAGGATGCCATGCAGTTATAGAAAAAGACACCCTTCATCACCGCTAAGATCTGCCCTCCATACATTAACCAACATATATTTAATTTATGAACTCATTACAGCGAACACATGATTTTATTAACGGTCTGACTGTTGACCGGCCCCCGTTTCATCCCATTCTGATGAGATTTGCTGCACAATATGCAGGTGTAAAGTACAGGGATTTCTGTCTTAGTCCCCATCATAAATGCGACACCAATATCAGGTGTGCAACTGATTTTTCGTACGATTGGGTAAATGTGATGTCTGATGCCTGGGCCGAAGCAGAAGCTTATGGAGTTAAACTATTCTACCCCGAAGATAATTTGCCACAGGTTGTTGAACATGTAGTAAAAGAGATATCTGATATAGATAAACTTTCAGTTATTAAAGTCAGCGATCATAACCGTCTAAAGGGGCGGATCGAGGAGATCAGGGAATATAAAAGACGCATTGGGCATTCTCAGTTTATCTGCGGCTGGGTGGAAGGACCCTTCGCTGAATACTGCGATATCAGGGATGTTTCTTCGGCATGTATGGATCTTTATGAGTATCCTGAAAAACTAAAACTGGCTCTTGATATTATCACTGAAAGCGCTATCGGTTTCATAACAGCACAGGTGAATGCCGGTGCACACTGTATTGGCATCGGCGATGCAGTGTGTTCTCTTATTTCTCCGGAACTTTACAGGGAATTTGTTTTCCCGTTAGAGAAAGCATTAATCGACCATGCACATTCAATAGATTCATTGGTTAAACTGCACATTTGCGGTAATACAACTGCAATATTGCCTGACATGATCAAAACCGGTGCCGACATTGTGGATATTGATCACCTTGTTAATTCAATGGGTGATTTTATTAGCTTGTTCTCCGCGAAACAAGTTCCGTCAGGAAACAGTGATCCTGTATCCATAATACGTGATGGGAACAGGGAAACCATAGAGGAGAGTGTACTCCGGTGTTTCAAGGTTACCAATGGCCGGGGAATAGTATCAGCAGGATGCGAAATCCCTCCTGATACATCTCCCGAAAATTTCAGGATTTATCGTGACGCAGCCCATCGGCTTGGAGAAAGGATGTAGGCACAGAGCACAGGACTCAGGGGAGAATGAGAATCATCCACACTCCCTTTCCTGGAGAAAAAGGAGTGTGTTATAAATAAGAGTCATGCTTCTATTTTCTTTGGCTTGCGTATAAACGATACAACTACTGCACCTGTAAGAGCGACGCAGATAAGTACAGTAAAACCAAGAGAATAGCTCTTGGTAGCCTCATTATATAAGGCTCCGAGAAGCATTGGGAAAAGCGATTCAGAAACACCGTCAGCAACCAGGATAATCCCCATTGTTCTTCCAAGCGCCCGTACCCCGAAAAGATCACCGGCCATCAGAGGGATGATCATATAATCACCACCGAGTCCGATCCCGAAAATTACAGCGAACATATAGATACGACCAGGAAAATCTGGCACAAGCAATAATGGTATTGCTGTTGCTACTGTAAGATATATGATTATCATAACATATTTGCGACGGATTAAATCGGCCAGCCATCCCATCAGAACTCTCCCGACAAGACTTGAGATTAAGACAAGTGAGATTACATGAGCTGCCTCGGATTGAGAGAAATTAAGATCACGAAGATAAAGTTTCAAATGCTGGTTTACTCCACCAACAGCACCAATGGCACACATACTGCTGACAGCCAGTAGGTAAAAGTTTGGATTTGTAAGTACTTCTTTTATCGGAATGGCAGGTTCTTTTTTGCCACTCTGAATCACTTTTGAAGAAGCTCCTCTTAGGAAAAAGACCATGGGAAAAGCAATTAAAATTACCAGAAACCCGATTGTAGCCAATGAATTATGCCAACCATAGTTTTTTTCAAGTCCTGCCGCAATTAAAGGTACAAGTGCACCTCCGGTTCCTATTCCCAGGTAAGCTATCCCCATTGCTTTTCCACGGTTCTTGTCAAACCATCTCGAGATCAATACCTGGCAAGGCAAGGGTCCTCCGCATACATAGCCAAGGGCATTGAAAATGTAAAACAGGTAAAAGAGAGGTAGTGAATCGGCAAAGCTTAATCCGATAAGTGCCGTTCCCATCAGCAACACTCCTGTAAGCATCAGTCTTCGGGGTCCATATTTATCAATCAGCCAACCAGCTATAAAACCAAACAGCGGGCCAACGAGCAATTTTCCCAATGCATTTCCTGAAGTTATTACTGTTCTTGACCACCCATATTCCTTTGTCATAAAATCGAAAAAGAAAGGTAATCCATAGTATGCAAATCCCACTAAAGCAAAAAGTGATAAAAATGCCGTTGCAATTATGTAGGTCTTAGAGCTCTGTTTTTGCACATTAATGCCTGTTGTCTGAATTTCGTTTCTCATCCTGTTAAAATGTTTTATAATTAAATATCCCTAAAGAATCATATATTTTTCCCTGCCAGTCGAGTCATTCCATAATATGCACTGCCAAGCAATGACCCTGATGATCCGAGATGTGCTCTTACTATTTTCACTTCCGACCTGCAGTTCAAAAGCGAATTCTCAAAAGCACTCTTTTTAATCATCTCAAAATAATTTTCATGTGCATCTGACATTCCTCCACCAAGTACAATTATTTCCGGTGCAAAAATAGAGATCAGGTTAGCCAATCCCACACCAATAAGTTTCGAATTTTCATGAACAACCTTCATGGCTGCAGATATATTATTATAGCTTAATTCAAAAATTTCCTTGCATGACAACTTTTTATGATCGTCGACCGCAGAGACTTCTTCATAATACCTTCTGACTACTGCCGATGCTGAAGCAAAATATTCAAAAGATCCCCTTATTCCCTTGTCACTTAATTCATCATTGAAATTAATTATCATCTGGCCAACTTCACCTCCTGCATCGTTAACACCTCTGTAAAGTTTCCCGTCAATAATGATCCCTCCTCCAATACCTGTGCGAAGAGCAATAAATATCACATTACTATAACCCTTCGCCGCTCCGAATTGATGCTCGGCAATCGTCATCAAATTTGCATCGTTTCCAACATATGAAGGCAAGCCTGTTTCCTGATTGATGATCTTTGCCAGTGGTACATTAATCCAGTCTTTAATCCCCTTGTCAGGTCCAAGAATTATTCCGTTTTTATGATCAATAAATCCTTTGGCTGCAGTCCCTACACAAATAGGATTTAAATCTTTTGAAGCTACTTCCTGCCTGATCTCATTGATAGCAACAATAAGTTTTGAAATAAGATAGTCTTTCGACTGCTTCTGCCTGAGAGGATGAAGCTTCGCAGCAACAATCTCACCCCCTATCTTTACAACTGCTATTTTAAGAGAATGTCGACCTATATCAGCGCCTATGGCTGCAGTATGATTAAACATTATTATCAATTAATATTGTAATGCAAAAATAACTTTAAATACAAGTATTGCTACTAATAGAAAAATAAAAGTTCCCCGTTGCAGCTTATTTTTTTTATATACTTTAGCATCAAATCATTTTGGATATTTTTATGTTAGAAAAAATTAGGGAAATCTTTGAGAATGAAGCATCTGCTGTCAGAAATATTCCTGTAACAGCAAGTTTCGGCGAGGCAATTGAGATAATCTGCCGGCAGGTTCATTCTAAAAACGGGAAACTTGTTACAAGCGGAATGGGAAAAGCAGGACAGATTGCACATAATATAGCAACAACATTCAGCTCAACTGGTACTCCCGCAGCATATCTTCATCCCAGTGAAGCACAGCATGGTGATCTTGGGATCCTTCAGGAAAATGATGTCCTGCTGGCTATTTCAAATTCAGGAAAAACCAGAGAGATCATTGAACTGATAGATCTAAAGAACAATCTGTATCCTCAGATACCCGTTATTGTAATAACCGGGAATGAAGACAGTCCGCTGGCACAAAAGGCTGATTGTTATATTTCGACCGGGGCACCTGCCGAAGTATGCCCGTTGGGTCTTACTCCAACAACTTCAACCACCGTAATGACAGTAATAGGGGATGCACTTGTGGTACTTCTAATGGAAAAAATTGGTTTTGATGCTACTGATTATGCCAAAAGGCACCATGGAGGTTATCTTGGCAAGAAATCGAGAGAAATTTCGAATAAATAGTCACTTTATATCACAGGGAAGATCCTGCCATATCTTTCTTAATTTTATCAAGAGAATTCTCAAGAGTCTCCTGAAACCTGTTTGCATTTTCTATCCACTTAAGGATTGTCTCATTGGCAGCCGGATATTCAGGTGTGCGCATCGAGACAGTCCTGTACGCATATTCTTTTAATCCAACAACATTCTCGAGCACTTTCTTAAAATAAATAACAAGAAAAGAATCCGTAATAAAAAAATATCTTTTCCGGTCCGATGTATAAGTTTTATAGTCAATTATTTTATTCTGCAACAAATAATTTAATGAGTTGCTTATAGAACTTTTACTTGCTCTGAAATAGTTTACCAGGTCATCAAATGATTTTTCCGGCGGATCACTAACTGTAAAATATGCTATAATTCTCCCTTGCATTGGAGTCAATCCAAACTTCTCAAATACTTTTCCTGCCTCCTCAATTGTTTCCCGGATTCTTTTCTCCTTATCTGACATGATTCTTATTTGAATGTTTCCATAAAACAAATTTATGTTAAATCATAATTAGTTCTATAATTTTTGAACTAAAAAAACAAATTTTATTTTTCTTGGTTCGATCATATAAAAACATTAGTTTTGGAACTTTCTACTTAAAAGTATAACTAAACTAAACTTAATTTAATCATCAGGTTATGACAACCAACTCATCATCAAATGCCATTAGCAGAAAAGATTATATTCTTTCTATAACTATAATCGGCATGTTTTTTTTCATTTTCGGTTTTGTTACATGGCTCAACGGTATACTCATCCCGTTTCTAAGAACAGCCTGTGAGCTAACTGATTTTGAAGCTTACTTTGTTACATTCGCATTTTACGCCTCCTATCTTGTTATGTCATTGCCGGCTTCAACAGTACTTAAAAAAACCGGTTTCATAAATGGTATGTCTTTAGGATTGTGGATAATGGCAGCAGGTGCTTTAATTTTCATCCCGGCAGCAATGACCAGAACATTCGGTCTTTTCCTCTTCGGATTATTTGTTGAAGGTGCGGGACTGACCCTTCTTCAGACAGCATCCAATCCATACATTACAATAATCGGACCTCCCGAAAGTGCAGCAAAACGAATAAGTATTATGGGTATTGCAAATAAATTTGCCGGTGCAATTGCTCCAATTATTCTTGCCAGCATAATTCTGAAAGATTCAGATGTGCTTCAGGCAAAACTTGCAGAGGCAGCCGATGCAGCTGCACGAGTCACTATACTTGATGAATTGGCAAGCCGGGTTATCATGCCTTATATTGTAATGGCAATAGTTCTTGTTCTGCTTGGGCTTTTAATAAGATATGCTCCCCTTCCTGAAATAGATACCGATGCTGAAGATGAAGCAAGCGGTGAAGCAAATGCACATAAGACAAGCATCTGGCAATTTCCGCACCTCATCCTTGGAGTTATTGCACTCTTCTTCTACGTAGGAGTTGAAGTAATTGCCGGCGACAGTATAATCAGATATGGCCAATCAATTGGTATTTCAATGAGCTCCGCAAAATATTTCACATCTCTCACATTGGTAAGTATGGTGATTGGCTACATTATCGGAATTATATGTATACCAAAATATTTCAGTCAGGTTTTTGCTTTAAAAGCATGTACTGTACTTGGTGTTATTTTTTCACTTGGTGCCATTCTTATTCCTTCTGGTCTTGTTTTCTCAATGTCGTTTGTTGACATCATGACTTTAAAACCTATCCAGCTTGTAGTACCTGTAACAGTTTTATTTGTGGCTCTCATGGGCCTTGCCAATTCGCTCGTTTGGCCTGCAATGTGGCCACTTGCTCTTGACGGCCTGGGTAGATTTACAAAAACAGGATCTGCCATGCTGGTAATGGCAATTGCCGGTGGTGCTGTAATTCCTTTATTATATGGGAAGTTTGCTACCATCTTTACAACTCAATCAGCTTATTGGATCTGCGTTCCATCATACATTATAATAATGTATTACGCTTTTATCGGTCATAACGCCGGAAAAGGAAAATAAAATGAAATACGACCTTAAAGAAATATTTGGATACTTCACTTCTGAAGGTACATATTCAAATGGAGAACCTTACGGCAGTGGCCATATTCATGACACCTTCCGTGTAGAAACATGTGAAAAGGATAAAGACAACTATATACTTCAGCGTCTTAACAATAACATATTCAAAAATATTCCTGAACTCCAGCATAATATTGAGAGAGTCACTATTCATTTAAGGAACAAGCTACAATCCATTCCGGGTTCAAATATAAAAAGGGAGTGTCTAAGTCTGATTCCGGCACGTGATGGAAAAAGCTGGATTGTTGATAAGGATGGTAACTACTGGAGAATGTACATATTCATTTCCAACCACCGTTCATACAATATTGTCGATAGCCCTGACAAAGCATATGAAGGAGGAAAAGCCATCGGACGCTTTCAGGCAATGCTGGCAGATATGCCGGGGGAACCTCTTTTTGAAACGATTCCATTCTTTCATGATATCGAAAAAAGACTTCAGACATTAAATCAGAAAATAACTGAAGACCCTGTTGGACGTGCCGGAACTGTGGGCAAGGAAATAGATATGGTTCTGCAGAGGGCAGAAGAGATGAAGATAATACTGAAATTAGGAAAAGAAGGAAAAATTCCTGTACGTATTACACACAACGATACTAAATTCAATAACATACTGCTCGATGAAAACGATAAAGCATTATGTGTTATTGATCTTGATACCGTTATGCCTGGATACGTCCACTATGACTTTGGCGACGCTATCAGAACTGCTGCGAACACGGCAGCTGAAGATGAAACCAACCTTACAAAGGTAAATATGGATATTAACCTTTTTAAAGCATATGCCAAAGGTTATCTGTCCGAAACAGGAAAGACCTTAAACGATGTTGAAAAAGAGTATCTTGCTTTTGCTCCTAAATTAATTACATACACAATTGCTGTCCGCTTTCTTACAGATTTCATTGATGGCGACAAATATTTCAAGATTCATCACGAGCTGCATAATATTCAAAGAGCCAGAGCACAGCTTAAACTGGTGATGAGTATGGAAGAGCAGTACGATGAAATGAAGAAGATTATCAGAAGCCTGACATAATCTGGCAGTGATACTTAGCACAGAGCACAGAACATTATTCCATTTGCCGTTCATGGATTGGACTAAAGATGAAATTGGTTTCCTGGAGTCATTGGGTGATCCATATAAGATTCAATGCTTTCTCGATTCAATTATTTATAATCCTGATTATAAATGCAGGTCTCCAAGATGGGTGATCAGGAAAAAGTCTGCTCACTGCTTTGAGGGTGCGCTATTTGCAGCTGCTGCTTTACGATTTATCGGATATAAATCTTTGATAGTTGACATGAAAGCCTTTAATGATGACGATCATGTTATTGCTGTTTTTAAAGAAGATGGTTTCTGGGGAGCAGTTGCAAAATCGAACTTCACAACACTCAGGTACAGGGAACCTGTATACCGTTCATTGCGTGAACTTATTATGTCGTATTTTGATTTTTACTTTAATATTGCCGGAGATAAGTCACTTCGGTCCTATTCAATTCCCCTTAACCTCGAAATTTTTGATTCCCGTAAATGGACAACAACCGATGACGATTTAGAATATATCGGTGACAAACTGGAACATATACGTCACTATCCTGTAGTAAACAAAAAAATGATAAAGAATCTTAATAAGGCCAGCGATCTTATGCTTAAAGCAGGAACACTTGGTTCAAACGAAGAAGGCCTGTTTAAACCAAATATTTAAAAAGCGTCAATATAAGCATTGGGACATCAATTATTCTGTTCGAATCATTTCGTCATTCATTTATCTTATTATCTGCACATTACATTCTGTAAATTTATCGCGGTCGAAAGACAATTTTGTAAATCCCCCATAAATTGCTAATTTTGGAACTATTAAGATACCAGAGTGATTGGTGAATTTATAGGTATTTCGTCATCTCGTTATGGTGTCAAAATAAATTTGATCGTATATGGAAATATCGGGTAAGAGGTACAAAGCCTTCATCGACAGGCAGGCGGCAATAAAGCATCAATACAGCCCTAAACAGGCGGGAAAACAGCATTCAAAAGGGAAGCTCACTGCCCAGGAGCGTATCAGCCTTCTTTTCGATAATGATACTTTTGAAGAGATAGATGCATTTGTCACACCGGCGGATCAACCCGTGGAATTTGGGAAGGTTGAAAGATCGTTTGGCGACGGAGTTATTGTGGGCCATGGAAAAGTGAACGGACGTCTTGTATTCTCATATGCCCAGGATTTCACGATCATGGGCGGATCGCTGGGGATTGTACATGCAAAAAAAATTGCTAAAATACAGGAAATGGCTATGAAAATGGGTGCTCCGATAATAGCTTTAATCGATTCCGGAGGAGCCAGAATCCAGGAGGGAGTTGCAAGTCTGAGCGGTTATGCATCAATCTTTCAGAATATTATTAATTCATCAGGGATCATTCCCCAGATCTCAGTAATAATGGGGCCTGCTGCCGGTGGCGCAGTATATTCTCCGGCTCTTACAGATTTTGTTTTCATGGTTAATCACACCAGTTATATGTTCGTCACAGGGCCAAATGTTGTAAAAGAGGTCCTAAATGAAGATGTGACATTCGAAGCTCTTGGAGGAGCTGAAATACATGCACGGAAAAGCGGTGTTGCACACATGATTTATGATGATGAGGAGAACACCATTCTTGCCCTGAAAAAGTTTCTGTCGTACCTCCCATCAAATAATGTAGAAAATCCTCCTGTTGTTGCAGACGATGGCTCTGTCCCCGACATAAATGAAAAGCTGATTAATATAGTTCCGGATGACCCGAATAAAGCATATGATGTCAAAGATGTTATAAACCAAATAGCTGACAGGAACAGTTTTCTTGAAATTTCTGAGCTTTTCGGAGCAAGCCTTGTCACAGGATTCGCACGATTAAAAGGGAAAACTATCGGCATTATTGCTAACCAGCCAAAGGTTCTGGCAGGTGTGCTCGATATCGATTCGTCAACAAAGGGAGCACGATTTATAAGGTTCTGCGATGCTTTCAATATTCCATTACTGACTCTTGAAGATGTTCCAGGATTCCTTCCGGGTATTGATCAGGAACATGCCGGTATTATAAGACATGGTGCTAAATTACTTTTTGCATACAGCGAAGCTACTGTTCCGAAAATTACCGTTATACTCCGTAAAGCTTACGGTGGAGCATATATTGTAATGAACAGTAAAAGCCTTGGCGGTGACTTTGTCTTTGCCTGGCCAACGGCTGAAATTGCTGTAATGGGTCCTGACGGAGCTGTTGCTATTCTCTACAGGAAAGAACTGGCAGAATCAAAAGATCCTGCCGAGTTGAAAAAAGAATTGGTCAAGAAATACCGTGATAAGATCGCTAATCCTTTTATTGCTGACGAAAGCGGTTATATCGATGAAGTAATTGACCCTGCAACGACAAGGAAGAAAATTGTTTCGGCTTTCGAAGCTCTGAATAACAAATGGATAAAGGTTCCATCGCGAAAACATGGAAATATGCCTTTGTAAGTTTAAAGTTTAAAGTTTAAAGTTTAAAGTTTAAATTTCTAAATGGAAAATGGAAGTAGATAAGGTGACAGTCGGAAACCCAAAGATCACCTCCCGGAATGGGTAATGGATGGGTATTCAGGGCAAAGGGCAAAGAACATAGGGCAGAGTATAAGAGTGAATTAACAGAATAATTTAAATATGAAGATAAAAAGGATATTAATCGCTAACAGGGGTGAAATTGCAGTCAGGATAATTAAGACCGCCAGAATGATGAATATTGAAACTGTCGTGATTAAAACTGACCTTGAGCCTAATGCGATGTATCTTTCATTAGCTGACATAATTTATGATGACACTGAGGAAGCTACTGAGATCCCTGTGTTTCTCAATATCGAAAAGCTGATTGAAATTGCTCATAAAACCAAAGCCAATGCTGTCCATCCAGGGTACGGCTTCCTTGCTGAGAACGCATATTTTGCCCAGAAGTGCAATGAGAATAAGTTGATCTTCATTGGTCCTTCTCCTGATGCAATATATAAAATGGGGAATAAGACTATTGCCCGAAAGATAGCATTGGCAGGAGGAATACCAATGGCAATGGGAAGTGAAGGCAATATATCGAATGAAGAAGAAGCAGTAGTGATAGCAGAAAAAATTGGCTACCCTGTTATAATAAAGGCAGCTTCAGGAGGTGGCGGAAGAGGTATGAGGATAGTCAGGAAACCTGAAGAGATGGAAAAGATGTTTATCATTGCAAGTAAAGAGGCAGAGAAAGCTTTTAACGATCCCTCTGTATTTATAGAAAAATACATAGAGAATCCAAAACATATTGAATTTCAAATACTTGGCGACACAAAAGGTAATGTAATTCACCTTGGAGAAAGAGAGTGCTCCATACAAAGGAAACATCAGAAACTTCTCGAGGAAGCCCCATCAATTGCATTGGATGAAAATCTGAGAAACAGAATGGGGGAAATGGCTGTTCAGATAGCAAAAGCAGTAAATTATCATTCAGCCGGTACTGTTGAGTTCCTTCTTGATTCTGAAAGAAATTTCTACTTTATGGAGATGAATACCAGGATACAGGTGGAACACGCAGTAACCGAAACCATAACAGGTATTGATCTTATTGAACAACAGATACGTATAGCAAATGGTGAAGCATTGATGTTCCGGCAGGAAGATATCAAGCTGAATGGGTGGGCAATAGAATGCAGAATAAATGCTGAAGATGTGCAGGCAGGGTTCGCTCCTGCCCCGGGAATAATTGAGAGCTTAAATTTGCCTTCTGACCCATATATAAGGATTGACACAGGAGTGAAAGCCGGTTCATCAATAGTTGCAAACTACGATTCCATGATAGTTAAACTTATCGTTAAGGGAACTGATCGTAAAAATGCAATAAAGAATTGCAAGATGGCTCTCGATAAAGTCTGGATAAAAGGAACTAAAACAACTCTTCCGTTTTTCAGGATGCTGGTCCGCCATCAGAAGTTCCAGGATGGTGACTTCACCACGGCGTTCATCGAGAAGGATATTGAAAAATACTTTTTAAACAGTGAATATGAAGAGATGCTTGCCGCATGGCTGGCAACAAAGTTATTTGTTGAGGAGAATCTGAACGATGACAGTATCAGCATCGATTTTAAGAACGGCAAGGATATGAGTCCATGGTTGCTCAATAAAAGAATTAATCAGTTTTAGTTAAACATTTCATAATGACAAATAATAAACTTCAGGTTAAAAAGCTCTATTCACTTACATCAGAGAAAAAGAAATACAGTTTTTCTCTTCCACTGAAGCATTCAATCAGGATAGGGAAAAGGGAATATGAAGTAAAATTGAAGTCTGATGAAAAATTCGGTACTTATATTTTATGGAAAAACAGAAAATACCCTGTTGAAATTGTCCGCTCGCGTCAGAACAAATATGAGATTCTTTTTAACGATATTAGCTATACATTCACTGTAGAGACACCATTCTCACTTCAAAGAATGAAGGTTCTTAATTCAAAAATGGGAAAGGCAGAAAAAGAAGATATCAAAGCTCCCATGCCAGGAAAAATAATAGATGTACTTGTACGGGAGGGTTCCAGTGTACTCAGGGGAGAACCTGTTGTGATTCTCGAAGCGATGAAAATGCAGAATGAGATATTATCGCCCGTTAATGGGGTCGTGACAAAAGTAGTGGCCAGAGTGAATACAAATGTCATGAAAGATGACCTGCTGGTTGAGATTAAACTATAACACGACTGACGACCCACTACTCACGTCATCCCGACACTTACATTTACAGATATTTCAAATCTTGTCTGAAACAAGTCATTTGTAAAGTCATTCCTGCCATTGGTAAATTAAATTTCAATTTATTGAGTAATTTTTCCTAACTTTATTCATGTTATATTGAATTTAGATTCATAGTTCTTTTATTGATGATTCATTCATTGTTTTTATATAGTACTTTTATTTACCAGTTTAATATGAAAACCTTGAGAATAACATCATTATTGATATTTATATTTCTGATAACCGGAATATCGGGGGCTGCTTCATCATTCTTTCCATCCGAAATCAACCTTGGTTTTAAGAAGAAGTTTTCTCCCTCAGACGATACATCAAAAGTTTACCGCTATATCCGGAATGCTTTAAAATCTTCTTTAAAATCACAAAGCATTGATTATGTCAAAACCAATATTGATTCAGCCGAATCTATTTGCCGTGAAGAAAGAATTGAATTTCCTTCATTGCTGCACTTAGCAAGAGCCGAATATTTCTTTTTGACCGGTGATTTCAGCAATTCCTCACAGGAAGCAACAATTGCGATGAAAAAGGCTGAGAGTTCCGGAGAAACCGACGTTCTGATCCATACCATGACTTTTCTTGGCCGCTACAATCACCGCACCGGACTCTTCAGCGAGAGTATTGAATATTATTCGAAAAGTATATCCCTGGCTCAGAAACATAAGTTAAGAGGTTATATCCCAGGCAACTATTATCACATTGCTGATGTTTACAATTCGCTGGGGAATCTTAAGGAATATCGCACCACATTGCAAAAGGTGATTGATGCTTCCAAAGAAGAAAATGATACATCCTATCTGGAAACAGGATATTTCAGGCTTGGGACCTCATATACTGAAAAAGATCGTAATTACAAAAGTGCTGATTCACTACTTAGAAAATGTCTGGAAATTTCGCTGATAAAGAAAGATTCAGGATATACAGCTCTTTCATTAGCAAATCTGGGATGGAATTTTTATCTGGAAAAGAAGTACGATCCCTCCATTAAATCATATAATAAATCACTCTCCTATAGCCTCCCATCAAAAAGATATTCATTCGCTGCCAATGCATTGGGGAATCTTGGAACTATATATCGTGATTTGGGAAACACTGAAAAATCGATACAATACTATAACAAGTCAATAGAGCAGGCAAAGAAGGTTGAAGATGTCTATAACCTTTACTGGGTCTATCAGGATATGAGTGAAATGTATCTCAGAAATAAAGATACGGCAAATGCATATAAGAGTTATGTACTTTTCAAAAAATATAACGATTCATTTACAAAGGCAACCAGCATTCAGGATCTTTCCAATGCAAAGATAAGATATGAAGCAGACACTCATAATAAGGAGCTTCAATTGCTTTCATTGAGAGTTAAAAACCAACGAATCCTGATTTATGGTTATACGGGTCTTTTTATTTTAAGCCTTGCCATTCTTATCCTTCTGCTAAGCAGGGCTAAGATAAATGCCAAACGTCGTATAAGCGAAATGAACCAGAAAATATCTGAAGTAACCCAGGCAAACCTGAGACAACAGATGAACCCGCATTTTATCTTTAATACCCTTAATTCCATTCAATATTACATGTATCAGCATGATAAACTTGCAACAAACAATTATCTGACAAAGTTTTCAAGTCTGATGCGGAAAGTGCTTGAAAACTCACAACATACTTCTGTTACTCTTCATGACGAATTGGATGCTCTTAACCTTTATCTTGAGCTTGAGACTATCAGATTTAAGAATAAGTTCACATATGAAATAAAAGTTGATGAAGAGATTGACACCCTCTTGTATAAGATCCCGACAATGCTTATTCAGCCATATGTGGAAAATTCAATTTGCCACGGGCTTATGCCGGCAAAAGGTAAGGGGTATGTCAAAATTAATCTCAAACTTAACAGTGAATGTATCAACTGCACCGTTGAAGATAACGGAATAGGAAGGGAAGCTGCAAGAGAGAGAAAAATAGAATGTGAGAATTCCCGCAATTCTCTGGGAACTCAAATCGCTTCTTCGCGTCTGGATCTGGTAAATGCACTTTATGGAACAAGCTTGAAAATAGTGTATACTGATCTGAAAAATATTGTAGGGGAACCTTTAGGGACCCGTGTTGAAATTCATATTCCGATTATGACATGAAACCTCCATGTTTTCGAAAAAACAAACAGGAATGAAAATAATTTTCCAACACATGGAGGTTCCATCCGACCCTAATTTAAAAATTATTTACTGATGAAACCCACATGATTGAACGCAATCACAAACACGTATAAATATAATTTTTAATCATGTGTGGTTCCATCATACCATTAAAATCAAAATTATATTATGATGAAAAATAAATTAGCAACAGTTATTATCGATGATGAGACCGATGCAGTTAATTTCATTGCTTCAATCATTGGGGAATACTGCCCGGCACTTGAAGTAACAGGTAAAGCATATAATATTAAGGACGGTATTGAAGTGATAAATGAAAAGAAACCAGGCCTGGTATTTCTTGATGTTGAAATGCCAAACGGAAGCGGTTTTGATCTGTTGGCCCATTTCCCTGAGAAAAAATTTGACGTGATCTTTATAACTGCTTTTAACCATTATGCAATTAAAGCAATTAAGTTCAGTGCAATTGATTACATTCTTAAACCAATAAACATCAAGGAATTTATTGAGTCTGTAAACAAGGTTGTAGAAAAACGCTCTTCTGCTTCAATTACCGGCAATGAAAATTTTGAAACTCTGCTGGAGAACATCAGGACCACACTTCCAACGAGACTGGTCATTCCCACTTCAGACGGAAAGGAATATCTGAATCCCAAAGATATTATCAGGATTGAGGCTGACCGCAGTTATTCATGGTTTTTCATCAATGATAAACGCAAGATACTTGTTTCGAAGCACCTTAAGGAATTTCAGGAAATGCTCAATGACAGGAACTTTTTCCGTCCCCATAATTCACACCTGATAAACCTCCATTTTGTCAAGAAATTTGTCCGTCTGGACGGAGGTTATATTGAAATGGTTGATGGATCAAAAATTCCCATATCGAGAAACCGGAAAGATCTGTTTCTTGCTCATATGGCAAGATATACAGAGTAAAAAAACTATATCAAAAGAAGAAAAAGATGACCGCAAAGATCGCAAAGAGTTTAAACATATTGTCTTAGCTTTGCGTTCTTTGCGGTTAAATATTTATTTCTTAACAGGTATATTCCTGAGTGTGCCTACAAGAAAATCCCAGAATTTTACAACTGACTGAATATTTACTTTCTCATCGGGAGAATGCGGATGTTTTATTGTCGGACCAAATGAGATCATATCGAGGTTCGGATAAACACCTCCGAGAATAGCGCATTCAAGACCTGCATGTATGGCTTTAATTTCAGGGGCGGTTTCAAATATATCCTTGTAAATCTTAGTCATGGTTTTCAAAACAGGCGACTCCATATTTGGTTTCCATCCAGGGTAGCCGCCGGCAAGAGTTACATTTGCATTGATCAGGTGAAATACTGCAGCAATCTTCCATGCTACTGCTTCTTTCGAGGAATCAACTGAACTGCGCGTAAGGTTGTATACTTCGAATTTTCCTCCAATGCACCTGACAATTGCAAGGTTATTCGATGTTTCAACCATCCCTTTCATCGATTGACTCATGCGCTGAACTCCATTTGGGCAGGCAAAAACTGCTCTGATTATCTTGAATTGTTCACCTTTATCCATCACTTTAGCCGGAGTTGCAGCCTTTTCGAAAATGAACTTCAGATCAGGTTCAGTTTCTGCAAATTCCGATTTGTACATCTTTTCATAGTTTTTTACAAACTTCTCGAAATCCTTTGCTTTTGCTTCAGCAACAAGGACAACTGAATAAGATTCTCTCGGGATAGCATTTCGCAGATCGCCTCCCGCAGTTTCTGCAAGTCTGATATTAAAATCAGACTCTGCCTGCATAAGGAATCTGAACATTAATTTGTTGGAGTTTGCTCTGCCCATGGCGATATCGACTCCAGAATGACCACCCCTGAGACCTTTTGCAAATATCTTATAGGCAACCATGCCTTTGGGTGATTTTTCTTCGGCATAATCCTTTGTTATATTAACATCAACGCCTCCGGCACAACCTACACAGAGTTCACCTTCGTCTTCAGAATCAAGATTCAGAAGAATGTCACCTTTAAGTACTCCTTTTTTAAGTCCGTTCACCCCAGTCATTCCTGTTTCTTCATCAATTGTAAACAGAGCTTCAAGAGGGCCGTGAGCAATATCTTTCGAGATCAGAATTGCCATTGTGGCTGCAACTCCAATACCATTATCGGCTCCGAGTGTTGTACCGTCTGCTTTTACCCATTCCCCATCAATAATGGTTTTGATAGGATCTTTTTCAAAATCGTGTTTCTTATCGTTGTTTTTCTGTGGAACCATATCAAGATGTGACTGAAGTATCACTCCCTGGCGTTTTTCCATTCCTTTAGTGGCTGGTTTCCGTATAATTACATTGCCAACTTTATCTATATTGGTATCAAGTCCATTCTTTTCACCAAATTCCTTCATATATTCAGCAAGCTTCTTCTCCTTTTTTGAAGGATGAGGGATCTGTGTAATTTCATTAAAACAGTTCCATAATTGTTTCGGTTCGAGTTTAAGTATGTCGTTCATCTTTAACTGGTTTTTAATTTAAAAATATCAACAATAAAATTACTATAATTTGGCAATAAAAACAATGAGATAGAATCTGATCATGTAGATAAGCTGCGTTAATATTTTTCAAAACTATTCAATTTGAAAATGTAACAAAAACTTAATAATCTATTCCTTTTTAGTTTCGTATCAATACAGTTACTTTACAAATATTTAATTCAACTAAATATTTATAATTTAATCAAATGAAAATGAATAACTTATCATCTCAAATAATATCAATAAATTTAAATTTGTCAGAATTTAAAATTCATTATTAATAGAGGGAAAATGACATTTCTAATACTAATTATAGGATTAGTTCTGATATTCGACTTTATTAACGGGTTTCACGATTCAGCTAATTCCATTGCAACCATTGTTTCCACAAGAGTTCTTTCTCCCATAGCAGCTGTGATAATGGCTGCTTTTTGCAATTTTATGGCATTTACAATATTCCCTTTAAAAGTGGCACATACAATGGGCAATGGGGTAATCAACCCTGATGCTCAGAATATGACGGTTATTGCGTCAGCTCTTGTTGCTGCTATCATCTGGAATCTTGCTACATGGTGGTGGGGTCTTCCTTCAAGTTCGTCGCATACACTTGTCGGCGGACTTATTGGCGCTGCCTACGTACATTCGGGGGTAAGTGGTATAATATTTTCCGGCGTTCTAAAGATAACTGCTTTTATTGTTATAGCACCTCTCATCGGAATGTTAACTTCCTTCATAATCTCCACAGTAGTAGTCTGGTTATGCCGAAAGCATTCTCCATCAAATGTTGACAAACTCTTCCGGAGGATACAGATTCTCTCGGCGTCTCTTTTTAGTCTTGGGCACGGTGGCAACGATGCGCAGAAATCAATGGGTATAATATGGTTAGCTTTAATTTTAAAGGGACTTGCTACTACAGAAGATCCGATTGCATTATGGATAATATTGTCATGCCAATCTGCAATTGCTTTGGGTACTCTTTTCGGAGGTTGGAGAATTGTCAAAACAATGGGGCAAAAAATAACCAAGCTTAAACCATTTGAGGGTTTTTGTGCTGAGACTTCAGGTGCATTGACATTATTTCTGGCAACTCATTTTGGAATTCCTGTAAGTACAACTCACACTATTACCGGAGCAATTATCGGAGTCGGAGCCAGGAAGGGAGTCTCTGCTGTTAAATGGGGAGTGACAACAAAAATATTCTGGTCATGGGTACTTACAATCCCAATCAGCGCAACCATTGGAGCTGGAATGTATTTCTTTTTCAACTGGATATTTTTATAACAATTTTATAACTTGCCTTGCAATTATTTAAAATATAAAATATGAATATTGATAAATTTCTTAAATTTTTTGTACCAAAGGACCATTCCTTCTTTCCCCTTTTTGAAAGCGGTGCCCACAACCTGGTCAAAGCATCAGAGCTTCTTAAAGAACTAATGGCCAGTAAAGGATTTGAAGAACATGAAAAGTTATTTAAAGAAATAAAGGACGTTGAACACATTGGTGATGATCTGACCAATGAAATATATGACCAGCTGAATAAGTCGTTCATAACACCTTTCGACAGGGAGGATATTCATGAACTGGCATCGAATATTGATGATATAGTTGATTCAATAAATGGTATTGGCCGAAGAATATGCCTTTATAAACCGAAGAAAATGATCCCTTTATACGAAGAGATGTCCAAGGTGATCTATGAAGCTGCAAAAGAGATCGAAGCAGCTATTTATTGCCTCAGGGATCCAATAACCAATAAGAAAAAAATAGCCCAAACATGCGAAAATGTTACGGCAATTGAACATAAGGCCGATGAACTGTATTACGTTGGAATATCTGAGTTGTTTGAAAAAGAGGAGGATCCAAAAGAATTGATCAAGAACAATAAGATACTGGAGACACTCGAAAGATGCGTTGATGAAGAGGAAGATGTTACTGACACTCTTAAAGCAATTCTTATAAAAATGGCATAAATCCCAGCGAGGTAAATAATTTACCTCGCGCTCTCTAAAAATATTTGTCATTTAGTAAATATCAATCACTATTATGCGCCTCACGGGCGCATTTTTTGTTATAAAATTGTAACAATTAAATAACAAATACCTGATAGCTATAACATTAAATGAAGTTAACTTTGTATTTGAGTACATTATTATAATTAATAATAATTCTAATATCGTAACAGCATAAATTAATATCAGATATGAAGACAAAGAGAGAAGAATCAATACTCGATATCATCTCAACATTTGAAGAGATGGCCGATATAATACTTGCCCAGCTTACACTTCTCGAAAAGCATATGGAAGGGCAAGAGGAGGATGAACGTGACCGGATCAGAAAAGAGATAATGGAAAATGAAAACAAAATTGATAAATATGAAGTCCTCATAAGTGACAAGTTTGTTAATTCCATTGTCCTTTATCAGCCTGTTGCGTCGGATATCCGTAAAATTATTGCAATTTACAGGATGTCAATAAACCTCGAACGAATAGGCGATGTCATTCTCAATGTTCTCAATTCAGTTGAAAACATAAAGGACTCAGAAGAATATAAAGCCATGTCAGAGGTAATTAACGGGATGCTTTTATCAGGAATTACAATGGTCGAAAAGTCTTTGCTCTCTTTTATTAACAACGATAGCGAGTATGCAATCTGGACTATTAAAAATGATGAAATAGTTGATGAAATGAATCATAAGTTACTGATAAACAGCATATCAAAAGCAAACATCAGTAATAAAACCCGTGAAATGTTACTCAGTTACCTCGATCTGAAAAATATTATTACAAATATTGAAAGGATTGCTGATCATGCCACCAATATTGCCGAAGCATCAATTTATTCGCTTAAGGGTACAGATATAAGACATTCCGGATTTAACTCAGTGACAATAGTGGATAACGGGAATAAATAAATCTTTTCAGAAATGATTACAAGAAACACCTTCAGGAACAATCTGTTCATATATTATTCATCAATATTTGTATTATTTACACTACTGATATTAACCTATTTCTATAAAAAAGAAAAGGATTTCAGGGTTTCAACATTGAATGATGAACTATATAACATTACAAAAATTGTTGATAATTATGTAAAAGCCAACTCAATATATGAAAGTAACAGCTGGCCCATTACGGATTCAATAGTAAAGCTGTTACCGCATGATAATCTACGCATTACCATAGTAAGCCCTTCCGGAGATGTTTTATATGATAGTTCTATCAGGAATTTGAAGGGTATCGGGAATCATAAGAACAGACCTGAGATAAGAGAATCGCTCTATTCGGATTTTGGCACTATTATAAGAAAATCCGGGACAACAGGTGATGAATACTATTATTATGCAAAATATTACAGGAGGTACTACATAAGAGCAGCTGTAATTTACGATATAAAAATCATTGATTTTCTTACAGCAAAGAAATATTTTATTATTTATATATCTCTTTCATTCATTGCAATATGGCTTATTCTGCTGGCAGTAACCAATAAATTCGGAAAGTCAATTACCAAACTCAAGGATTTTGCAGTACGTGTTTCAAATAATGAACCCTTGGAATCAGATTCACATTTTCCAAAAAATGAGCTTGGTATTATCGGAGAAGAGATTATAGGAATATATAATAAAATGCTTAAGACACAAAATGATCTGGCAAATGAAAAGGAGAAACTCTTTAGCCACCTTAATGCACTAAATGAAGGAATCGCATTTTTTTCGACAGACAAAACAAAGATCCTTACCAATAACCACTTCATACAGTTCATGAACATGATCTCAGGTGAACTGACAATTTCCCCGACTAATTTTTTTAAGGTCAGAGAATTTCTTCCAGTCATCGAATTTGTTGAAAAACAATCAGGTACTGAAATATCGTCATCAGAATTACCAAAGATAGAATATCAGATTGGAAAGAATGGCAAGTTCTTTAGAGTGCAATGCGTTGTTTTTCACGATAATAGCTTTGAAGTAATACTTAGTGATGTTACAGTGGCTATAACCGATCAGATGATTAAGCAGGAGATGACATCAAACATTGCTCATGAGCTAAAAACTCCGGTTGCTTCAGTCAAAGGTTATATCGAGACACTCATAAATGAACCAGGCATGGCACAGGAGAAGCAAAAATATTTTCTTGAAAAGGCATTGGTTCAAAGCGACAGGCTCACCGGACTTATTAATGATATAGTTGTAATCAATAAAATAGAGGAGGTCAGCAATACTTTTTCAAAAGAGAAAATAAAAGTCAGGGAAATCATCAATGAAGTAACCGAAAACTTCAAATCTGCCATTGAATCAAGGGGAATGAAATTAGAACTCAATGTTGATGAAAACTGTTATATCACATGCAACCGTTCCCTGACAACCTCTGTTTTTCAGAATCTGCTTGAAAATTCTGTCATCTACGCCGGGAACAACACAACTATTACCGTCTCATTATATAATCAGGATGAAAAATTCTGCTATTTTTCATTCTCAGACAATGGAGTGGGCATTCCAGAAGAACATCTCGGAAGGGTTTTTGAACGCTTCTACCGGATAGATTCAGGAAGATCAAGAAAGAGCGGTGGAACAGGACTAGGCCTGGCTATTGTTAAAAATGCCATTTTGTTACATAAAGGAGATATCCAGGTAAGAACCAGAAAAGGTGGAGGAATTGAATTTCTGTTCTCATTTCCTAAATAAAGATTCAATTGCGCATTATCCAAAACGTCCTGAAATATAATCTTCTGTCTGTTTTTTAGATGGATTGGAAAAGATTTTTTCAGTTGTATTCATCTCCACAAGATCACCCATATAAAAGAAAGCTGTATAATCGCTTGTACGTGCAGCCTGCTGCATGTTATGGGTTACAATAATAATTGTATACTGCGTCTTAAGTTCATGAATCAATTCTTCAATCTTTGAAGTGGAAATAGGATCAAGTGCACTTGCCGGTTCATCCATCAGTATTATGTCGGGGTTGACAGCCAATGTGCGGGCAATACAGATTCGCTGTTGTTGTCCTCCAGAAAGGCTTAATGCCGAATTAAACAACCTGTCTTTTACTTCATCCCAGATTGCTGCCTGTCTTAATGAGACTTCAACTATTTCGTCAAGCTTGCTTTTCTGATTTATGCCATTGATCCTCGGACCAAATGCTATATTTTCATAAATAGATTTTGCAAAAGGATTCGATTTCTGAAAGATCATTCCAACTTTTTTTCTCAGATTAACCACATCGATATTCTTATCATAAATATTAATATTATCGATAAGCACTTCTCCTTCAATAGTAACATTATCAATCAGATCGTTCATTCGGTTAAGAGTCCTGAGAAAAGTCGATTTACCACATCCCGACGGACCAATAAACGCAGTTACCTGCTTTTCCGGGATATTCATTGAGATGTTTTTCAAGGCAGGATTTGTGCCGTATCGAAGTGATAAATCATTGACTTTTACTTTAATATCGTTCATGAGAATTGAATTATTTTTCTTTTTTTCTGATTTTATATCTTAATACAACCGCTATTGCATTCAGGGAAAATGTAAGGAGCAAAAGCACGAGTGTTGTAGCAAACTGTATTGGCAGTGTTGCATCAACATCTGATGACTGAGTCGACATTATATAAATATGATAACCGAGCGACATGAACTGGTCGCTTAGTGAATGAGGAAGATCAGACAGAAAGTATGCAGCTCCCGTAAAAAGAATAGGTGCAACCTCCCCTGCTCCTCTGCTTACAGCAAGAATTGTTCCGGTGAGAATCCCCGAAACAGAGCCCGGTATAACAATCTTTTTTATCGTCTGCCACTTAGTAGCTCCAAGAGCCAGACTAGCTTCACGCATCTCTCTTGGTATTGTACGTATTGCCTCCTCCACAGCTACAATAACTACAGGCAGAGTTAAAAGTGCCATAGTTAAACTTGCCCAGAGAATATTAGGTTGGCCCCATTTTAATTCTCCTCCGTTTAAAAGGCCATCTATATTCTTGCCTACAAAACCGATAAAGAAGCCGAGACCAAATAGCCCGAAAATTATTGATGGTACAACTGCAAGTGTTTTCACTGCAAACCGGATTGTTTTAGCAAACCATGATTTTTCATTTGCGTATTCAGCAAGATAAATAGCGGTGATCACTCCAAAAGGAACAGCTGCAACAGCCATTATTATTGTCATAACAGCTGTACCGATAATCGCAGGAAAAATCCCTCCTTTTGTCATGCCATCCCTGGGAAATTCAGATAAAAAAGCCCAGTTAAGGTTTGGCCATCCTCCTGCGATTGTTACTGCAAGGATTGAAACAATAATAAATATTATCAGCAGAACTGAGACTCCTGTTAAACTTTCGACTATTGTATCCTTCAAATTTCTATTCATCATCATTAGAATTATTTCTTAGCCTGATAATGTCTTATAATCCTGTTTTTAAAATAGAATTCAGCTAATGCATTCATGGCAAATGTGAAGATAAACAGCAATGAACCTATAAAAAAAAGTACACTATAATGGGTATCTCCAAAAACTACCTCGGCCATTTCTGCACCAATAGTTGCTGATAATGTTCTAACTGAATCGAAGGGATTAATTGAAACCATTGCCGCATTTCCAGTTGCCATAAGAGCTATCATTGTTTCTCCGAAAATTCTGCCAATACCCAATACCACCGCAGCAAATATGCCAGGCACAGCTGCTGGTAAAACAACAAAAAACGCTGTCTGCCGTCTGCTTGCCCCTAATCCAAGACTGGCTTCTGTATAAGTCCTGGGTACGGAAGTTAATGCATCTTCTGTAAGGGTGTAAATAATAGGGATTGCCGCAAGGCCCATGGCAATTCCTCCAACGAATGAATTTAACCGGCTGGCATAACCGAAGATATTCTGAAAGACTGTAGCAAGAACCATCAAGGCAAAAAAACCGATGACTACGGAAGGGAATCCGGCAAGAAGTTCAATAACAGGTTTAACTATCTCTCTTACTCTGGGCTTTGCAAACACTGATGTGTATATGGCAGCCAGAATTGAAATCGGAGCAGCAAATAACAATGCAATAAGAGTTACTTTAAGGGTGCCAAGGAATAACGGTAACAAGCCATAACGTGGATTATCCGATACCGGCATCCATGTTTTTGAGAGAAGCGTTGAAGAGGGTTTTGCTCCGGGAGCCTCATTGTTATTGGAATTATCAAGCTGGTTGTCTTTTATTTTAACATTTGTGTTTTCGGTTTCTGTACCACCGTAACTTTCCTGCACCAGCAATTCAGATGTTACTGCTTCAGTTTTATCCATTTTGAAAATAGGGAAAGCTTCGCGAAAAACAAAAATAAAGATCAGAATGACTATTGCAATCGAAAGAAAGGCTACAGCTTTTATTACCTTTTCTGCAAACCAGTCAGAAAAACGGAATTTCTTCTTATTAAAAGTGACTATTCCTTTTACCGGACTTTGCATCTTACTCTTGATCCTGATCAAATCTTTAATCATACTTTTTATTCTTTATTAAATGCCAAACTTGTCAGTGATATTCTGACAAGTCGACCATCAACATAACAATACTTTTTTAAAATTTTATTTGTAAGGGAAGTATCCCACTTCTATAACAATCATCTGCCCTTCCTTACTTAGTATCCAGTCAATATACTTTTTAGTCTCGCCAGTCGGTCTGTTTCTAAGATACATATACAGATAACGGGTGATAGGATATTCACCTTTCCCTATTGTTTCTTCAGTCGGAAGATATGCAGTGCTTTTAGAGTCTTTTTTTACCTTAGCATGTTTCACACCTACCGCATAGGCTGCTCCACCATAACCAATACCGTTCACATCTTTTTTTACAGCATTCACAACTGCTGCCGTACCTGGTAAAGACTGTACGTTTGTCGCATAATCGGCTTTAACAACTTCATCATGAAAATATACATACGTTCCCGAGCTGTTTTCACGGCCGTAAAGTCTGATTTCAGCATCGTTCCCTCCAAGTTCTTTCCAGTTCTTTATCTTTCCTGAGTAAATATCACTTAACTGTTTAATTGAAAGCTCCTGAACCTTGTTGGCCTCATTAAGAAAAATTGTAATTCCGTCTTTTGCACAAGGAATCTGAACGCCCAGAGTATTATAACGTGCCTTAAGCTTTTCTATTTCTGTTTGTTTCATTGGACGGCTTGCATTTGCTATGTCAGTCGTTCCATTGATCAGAGCTGTAATACCGACTCCTGAGCCTCCGCCGGTAACCTGAATTGATGCTGAAGGATTGCTTTTCATATAAAGTTCAGCCCATTTCTGAGCAAGAATAACCATTGTATCTGAACCTTTTACGGTAATTTTTGCCTGTGAAAATACTGATGTCGTTGCCATAATGACCATTATCAGCATTATCGGGAAAATTTTGTTCGTTTTCATTTTGTTATAATTTTAGTTTGTAGAAAAATTCATTAAATATTAAGCCTCATTATTATCAGAATTTTGCCTGAATTCTTACTCCAAGAGTATTGTCCTTCAACTGAGCCGGGTATGAAGCATTGATTTCATTCTTTGGCATTTCGTAGTTCAGAGAAATTCTTATGTTGTCATTCAGATAATGTTGCCATGCAAGCGTCCATGTCTTGTAGTAGATATCTTTTGAAGCAGCATCGCCCGATAGTTTAGTATTTGGATCATAATAATCATACTTCGCAACAAACTGATTTTTTGATCCGATATTCTTAATGAAATAGATATAATAACCTGCGAAATTTTTGTACTTATTAGGGTCTGCCAGCATTGCTGTCCGTATTGCTGTGCTGGCAATAGTACTTGGAGTTGAATTCACGCCAGCCATATATTCCCCTTTAATTGCCATACCGCCAAGGAAATCGGCAAATATCTGTATTTCACCACCTGCCCAGTTTTTATCAAGGTAACTCCATACTTTAATACTATCAGCAGTTCCATCGCTATTCTTTATATATGGGTTAGTTTTTGCCAGGTTTCCTCCTAAGTAACCATTTGCTCCAAGGTCAATTCCTACACCAGACCCGGGAAGTTTGATTGAATATACTATACGTCCCATAAGGTCTTTCTTCGAATCGATATCTTTTGCCTGTGCTCCTGTGAAGTTGCCGTTCATTGCCATCAGCTGAACTTTCAATGGTATGTTAACTCCGATGTACTCAAGTTTCAGACCGATCTCCCTTTCTCCCGGATATATAGCCCTGATAACTCTTGAACGTTCCAGAACTTCTCTTTGACTTGAAGAATATTCTACTTCATAATCAGGTCTGTTAAACTGGCCTGCCCATAATGTCAGATTCTTAAGCTTTGGAATATTCACAACAGCGTAAGCATCTTTTAATGCAAGGTTTCCTGTGCTGAAATCAGGCTGTAATACAAATTTAACTCCATCCAAAGCCTCATACGTAAACTTCACTCTTGCCCGTCTTATATAATAAGTATTGGAATACCCATTTGATTTTTCAAGATCTTTGCCATAAGTCTCCCACTGTGCCTGAATATAACCTGATACTTTAATTTTATTCAGTTTCCCCAGGTCAGCTTCATTGACCAATACCCTCTCATCAAGGGCGTTTAGTTTGCCTTCATGCTTTTCCACTACATCATTCAGAGAATCGATCTCCTGTGTTTGAGAGTATCCGTAAATTGATACCGCTGTAAAAATTGTAATTGCTAAAAGTTTCTTCATTTGTTTTACGTTAAGTTTTACATGATTTTCATGATACAAAAATCAGGTATCATTGTTACAAGCCGGTTGCATAGAGATTAAGTATTTGTTACAAATGAAGCAGGCAGGTGCATTCACAAAAAAAAGTCATAATTATCCACAAACTTTGGATAACTATGACCTTAAATAAAAAATCAGCCCTGAAAATATCTTCAGGAATCTTTAAATCTATTTTTCAGTAGAGCTTTTGCATGCAGCAGGGTCACATTTCTTCATTTCACATGTAGCATCTGAACATTTTGCCTGATCACATTTTTTCATCTCACATTTAGTATCTGAACATTCTGACTGGCATTTTGCACGATCGCAGCCCATTTCTTTGCATCTGGCCTTTTCACAACATGCTTTAGCTTCGGATGTTTTGGTTTCGGCCATCATCCCACATGAAGCAGTGGAGGGACATTTCCCGCAACTCTTGGATATTTCTGTCGAGACCTTCTTATCTTCTTTCGGACCATTCTGTGCATTTACAAACAGAATTATAACCAAAACCGCTAAAACTAATCCGGACAATCCAATGATAATTTTTTTCATATCGCTTCAGTTATTAAATTATATGAGTATCGGCAATCAAGCACATAAATACATTGATTTTATTCGTTACCCCCTGCCCTAAAGGGTGCGAATAAAATCAATTGCTCCCTATAGGGTTGTGATAAACAATTGATTTATTGCAAAAGCGGATATTGTATTCATGATAGCTGATAGTCATATTAAATTATTCATTAATAGTAAAAATAATAAAACCTAATTTAAATAATCTACATTTTTTACTTTTTGATATTTGGCATTTGTAGTCCATAGCCTTTCTTTTTGTCTTCAGCCTTCAGAAGCAGCGCAAAAATAAGGGCAAGAAGTCCAAAGCCTGTAAAAATCATCATTGGAACAGTGTAGTTGTAGCTTGAAACTGCCACACCATCGACCAGGTGTGTACCTGAGATGCAATACTTGTTCAATACCCAGCCAATAAGGGCAGGAACACCCATCAGTCCCCAGTTCTGAACCCAGAATATCATTGCATATGCAGTGCCAAGCTGTTTCTCGGGAATGATCTTAGGAACTGAAGGCCACATTGCTGAAGGGACAAGAGAAAAACCAATTCCAAGAACAATAATAAGGAATATAGCAACAGGTGTCTGGTTCAGGAATGGAATAGAGAATAAAGCATGAACAATAATGAGCAGGACTGATCCTAAGATCATAATATCAGCACCTCTGCCTTTACGGTCATATAAGTTACCGAATAAGGGTGTCAAAAGAATTGTTCCAAATGGCAACAGCGCAGGTATTGTCCCTGCAAGTTTGGGATCCACCCCAAATTTATTAACCATCAGATCGGATGCATATTTTAAAAATGGGAATACGGATGAATAAAACAGCACACAAAGAATAGCAATATACCACCATCCTTTATTGGTAACAATATTCAGAATATCTGAGAATCGGAAAGACTCTTCTTCTTCGAGGTTCCCGTTCCTGTCAGCTTCTGCAGCGACAGATTTATCAAGCTTCTTATCCATGAATGTATAGATAAAGAAAGAGATCATACCAATGCACAACATTATAAGGCAGACAAGAATCGGGGCAGAAACTTTACCGAAAGCTTCTGCAATTGGAACAGAAGTTGCCAGAGCTAATGCAGTGCCCATTCTGGCTGTTGCCATTTCAAGGCCCATGGCAAGAGCCATCTCCTTACCTTTAAACCATTTCACTATTATTTTTGAAACAGTGATGCCTGCGACTTCTACTCCCACCCCAAAAATAGCAAAACCGAGTGACGCAATAACAACCTGCCCTTTCATTCCAATTATCTGTACTGTATCCAGTGAATGAGTTGATATAGCCCAATATTTAATAGCAGTACCAACGACCATTATTATAGTTGCCATTTTACCTGTAAAGCGTACCCCCATTTTGTCGAGAATTATCCCGCCAAAAATCAGCATCAGAAGGAAAACGTTAAACCAACCATACGCGCTGGTAAAAATCCCATATTCGGCACTATTCCAAAGTAATTCCTTTTCGAGCATAGGCTTTAGTGGAGCCATAATATCAGTTAGATAATAACCGCATAACATAGTAAAAGCTACCATAGCCAAAGCAGCCCAACGTGCAACCTTAGAGTCGCGAAGTGTATTTGTAATCGTTTCCATAATATGAGATTAGAAAATATTTTTTTGACCGGTAAATGTAAAAAATAAATCGGAAGAAAATCTGAATTCTAAAAGTTATCATGAACTAAACATTGGCTTAATTGTTGATAAAGATAAAAAGATGTAATCCTCCATTCGGGTTGTAAAAGTATTTTAGCTTATTTTGCATAACAGATTATTAATAAATCGTCTTCATGATCATGATAAAAAAGAGTCACATACTTGTATTGTTCTTATTGATAACCATTACGGCAAATTCTCAGGGTACTGGTGTTCCTGTAAACTCAGATGTTAAATGGTATACCATTCAGGAAGCTGAAAAACTTTATTTGCAGAATCCTCGTCCGATTTTTATTGACACATATACCAAATGGTGCGGCTGGTGCAAGAAAATGGATAAAGAAACATTCACAAATTCGGTGATATCAGATATTCTGAACAATAAATTCTATCCTGTAAAATTTGATGCTGAGGGAACTGAAAGTTTGGTTTTTATGGGTCAGGCATTCATTAATGATGGGAAAGCCGGGAAAGCTCATCAGCTGGCACTTGCCCTTTTGAATGGACAGTTATCTTATCCTACTGTTGTTTTTCTTACGCCAAAAGATGGTAAGATACAAGTCTCCCCCGTTCCCGGATTCAGAGAACCTAAAGATATGGAAGTTCTCCTTAACTACTTTTCAGATAAGGCTTACGATTCACAGAAGTGGGAAGATTTTGTGAAAAATTTTAAAGGAAAAATCCAGTAAGAGCTAAGAGCATTTAAAATATTATTTCCCAATAATATAATTTGCCGGAAGCTGAATTACTTCTCCAAACTGATAGATCAATCTTCTGGAATTGAACAGGGTCTCGTTTCCCATGTTAATTTTCAGGTTTACCACATCCGGAACCCTGTAAAACAGTTTATCATATACAGGAGCATCCGGATCCGGTTGAACTTTGTTTATGATGGTCAGATCTTTTGTTTTTTGTTCAGGAACAAACTCAATAGTTACAGGCACTCCGCTTTTTGCTGTTCCGGCAGAAAGGCCGGTCAGTTCAGAGAATTGGAAAAGTGTTACCGGTTTTCCTGACATCTCCTTTTTGGGGATAATCTGATAAGTGAACCTTCTGGTTTCTTTCAATGTTTTCCCGGCAAACAACTGGGTGTATTCCTTTTCCATACGGTTAATTTCATTTATTGCTGCATCGCTTTGCGGATAGACATTTGCTTCACCGGTGAGAATAAGATGTTTCCCATCCCTGATCTCCAGTAACCGTTTGGCAGCCCTCTCAGCAAGCTGATCAAGCGAAAGCCTTTTTTTGTTTTCAACTACATAAGGTATCCTGATAAAAGTAGAATCAATATTCACACGTTTGTAAGCAGTATCACTTTTGACAAGGAAATATTCGTCAGATCCAAGATCAAATGAACGAAACTGATTTATTTCCGGTTCACTTGTTTCTGTTTGCTTCTCACCTGTGTATGATAAACCTGAGCCCAGGTCAATAATAAGTCCCTCTTTTTTGAGCATAAGAACATTAGTCTGAAATACAGTACTGCTCTCAATAACGTATAACTCTGAAGGATCCATTTCCTCATTCGTTTTAACCGAGATTCCTTCCAGGGACCATGATTCTTTTTCATTCTGGATCACATTGCTCATTCCAAGCAGATCACCGGCATACCTGGCATAAGGTCCCGGTTTTTCAATAGTCCTTTCCATCTCTGCAACCACGGTAATTACTGTTCTGGGCAGACTGTATACAATGCTCCCTTCAGTAAGCCTCTCTGAACCAGAGAGAGGTTTTATTACGGTGTTTGATTCTGCAAGCTTTTTATTAAGAGAGCATGCACATGTTAACAATATAATGGAAAAGAATCCTGCAAGTCTGATTATTGTTTTCATAAGGCTATTATTAGTTCAAAGTTCAAAGTTCAAAGTTCAAAGTTTAAAGTTTAAAGTTTAAAGTTTAAAGTTCAAAGTTCAGATTGGAAAATGTAATTTCAGCTTTCTGTTTCGCGTATCTTGTTAAACGCTTTTCCGATATTATTAATTATATCTGAGGCGATCAAAGATTCAAAGCAAGTTTCTCCGGCGGCAACATCTCCGGCTGTTCCATGAAGATAGACTCCCAATATGGCCGCATTTCCGGCAGAGTAACCCTGCGAAAGCAAAGATAGTATTATTCCTGTAAGTACATCACCACTTCCTGCGGTTGCCATACCCGGATTACCTGTGTTATTAAACATCACCTTCCCATCGGGTGTTGTCACGGAAGTATGAGCTCCCTTGAGAACAATAATACAGTTGTGGTCCCTTGAAAATTCTATCTGCCGCTTCAATCTTTCAAAACCATTTTCTGTTTTTCCGGCAAGTCGGTCAAACTCTTTTGGATGTGGAGTAAGAATGGTGCCTTCCGGTAGGATAGAGAGCCATTGCTTATTTAATGAGAGTATATTCAATGCATCAGCATCAAGTACCATCGGCTTTTTACACTCTGATAAGAGGTTATGAATCGCTTTTTGTGTTTCAGGTCCCGTCCCTATGCCGGGCCCCACACCAACAGCACTATAATGATCAGTATTCCCTACATCTGTAATGAAATTTTCATTCATATCTGAAATAACCATTGCCTCGGGCAAAGCGCTCTGGATGATCAGAATCCCGCAGGAAGGGATATGACATGTCAGCAATCCGATCCCCGTCCTGAGAGCAGCCCGTGCACCCAAAACCGATGCACCAATCTTGCCTTTAGATCCTGAAACGAGCAAACCATGACCATAACTTCCCTTATGATCAAATTTATTCCTTCTCTTTATCAGTGATGCTATTTCTTTGATCTCAGGTATTGAACATGGCGATTCTGTATTCCGTATTGCGTTACTGTTCAATCCTATCGGAAGAACCACCCATTCTCCTACAAAAGGGTTATTTTCAGCAAACATAAATGAGAGCTTGGGAAACTGAAAACAGAGTGTATAATCGGCTTTCACTATGCTACCGCGGGTATTATTGCTATTATCCTCACCAAATAATCCGGAAGGAATATCAATAGAAATTATTGTTGCATCAACATTGTTTATATGATTTACTATTTCTGCTGGTAAACCCTCGACAGGCCTTGATAAACCATATCCAAAAATTGCATCAATAACAAGATCACCTGCTGAGACTATTGGAAACTGATCAGAGCGACTTATTATACTCATCTTTACAGATGTCTCCGATTCCAGGCGTTTGCGGTTAATATTCCAGTCAGGAGTTGTTTTTTCTGTGAATCTGACATAATATACTTCAACATCATATCTTTCAGAAGCAAGCATGCGTGCAAGAGCGAGACCATCACCTCCGTTATTGCCCGGACCAACAAAAATTATTATATGTTCCGATCGCCCGAACTTTTCAGTAATCCATTTGAAAAGCTGCCCGGCAGCCCTCTCCATAAGATCAACGGAATATACTGGCTCATTCTTTATTGTATAAGCGTCAATTTCTTTTATCTGTTCGCAAGTGAATATTTTCATGAAGGGGAAGCAATTATTATACAAATTTACAATCTTCATCCATTATTAAAAATATTGATCGAAAAAGAGGCTGTTAAAGCAGGTTCTTTTACTGCCAAAATTTAATATATTTGTTTCCCATGATGACGCTTATAAATGTTTGTATATAACCCTCATCTGATTGAACAAAGAAAATCTTTCCTAAATAATTAAATTATTAACAAATAAACATATAACAACATGCTAAAGAATCATCCCAAAGGATTACTGGTAGCTTTTTTCTCGAATATGGGGGAAAGGTTCGGATTTTATACAATGATGGCAATTCTGGTCCTTTTTCTCCAGGCCAAGTTTGGATTGTCAGCAGAAAAAGCCGGTACTATATACAGCTGGTTTTATTTCAGTATTTATGCCCTTGCATTATTCGGAGGTATCATTGCTGATGCGACAAACAGGTATAAGTTAGTGATTCTTTTTGGAATCATTATAATGTTCGCCGGATATGTAATTATGGCAATCCCGGGAATGACTTTGACTGTTACAGTCATCGGACTTTTAATAATTGCTCTTGGGAATGGCCTGTTCAAAGGGAACCTTCAGGCAGTTGTCGGCCAGATGTATGACGACCCAAAGTATTCAAAGTTAAGAGACTCAGCCTTTATGATATTTTATATGGGAATCAATGTCGGAGCTTTTTTTGCCCCGTTTGCTGCTACAGGAATGCGCAACTGGTGGCTTAAGACAAATGGATTCCTTCACGATGGGAGTATTCCTTCTCTTTGTCACCAATATTTAAACGGAACTCTGACAGATACAACTACGCTGCAACAACTAGCTGACAAGGTAAGTCTTAATGGTCCTGTTACAGATCTTTCTGCATTTGTACAAAATTATCTTGACGTGTTCTCCAGAGGATATAATTATGCATTTGGAATTGCAGCATTAGCAATGGTAATATCGCTGCTTGTATACATCATTTTTAACAGACTCCTCCCAAATAAGGATACAAAGAAATCAGAAGTTGTTGATGAGAAAGTCGGTTTAACTATGATCCCTCTGTTTGCAGCTATCTTTGCATTGGGAGTTACTGGCACAGTTTTGCATTTCCTCTTGAAACTCGATTGGGCAACAGGTTTTGCATTTGGTTTGTTCGCTGCATTCATAACCTGGATCGTCCTCAGTGCAAAGAAGGAAGAAATGACCCGGATAGTAGCACTTGTTCTTGTCTTTATCGTTGTGGTTTTCTTCTGGATGTCGTTCCATCAGAATGGTCTGACCCTTACTCTGTATGCAAGAGACTATACTGTCAAACAGGTTGATCCGTTTACTAATCTCTTTTTCACATTGCCTTCAATGCTTGCAATAGTTGGAGCAATTGCAGGACTTGTTCTGATTGTGCGCAGGAACATTAAAGCAAAGGCCAGAATAACCGGAGGAGCATTACTTCTTGTATCATTCTTTTTCGCCTTATACCTGTTAACAGGATTTGATCCTCTTGGTATACTAAAAGACTGGGTAAGCCCGTTCGGAATAAAGAATTCAATTTCACCTGAAGTATTTCAGTCATTTAATCCGCTTTTCATTGTTTCGTTAACCTTCCCTGTAATGGGGTTGTTTGCCTGGCTGTCAAAAAAGGGAATTGAACCTTCAACACCTAAAAAGATTGGATTTGGGATGATCGTCGCTGCTCTCGGATTCATTATTGTGCTTATTTCATCCATAGGACTGACCTCTCCTGCATCGTTAGCCGGTGCACCTGTTAATGAATTAGAAAGGGTATCACCATACTGGCTAGTCAGCAGCTATCTAATACTTACTGTTGCTGAGCTTTTCCTGAGTCCGATGGGATTGTCATTTGTTTCGAAAGTTGCTCCATCAAGGTTTCAGGGCCTTATGCAGGGAGGATGGTTACTTGCCACAGCAATCGGAAATAAATTGCTTGTCGTCGGCACTATCTTATGGGATAGGGTCGAATTAAGCACTTTGTGGCTTGTTTTTATCGTATGCTGCCTGGTATCAGCTGCCTTTATTTTCTCGATAATAAAACGTCTTGAAAAAGTAGCTAAATAAATTATATACAAATTACTGAATTAATAAAGAATTCTGTTCCGCAAATATCGCAGCGGAACAGAATTTATTCATTAATTTATTTCACTCTTTTACTAAATGTTTTTAAACCACAACCCCTCTTTATTTAATTTTCATAAAACAGCCTTTACAATTATTTTATTTTAACTAATTTTGAAATTTTATTATATGCATCTTTTGAGATGCATTTTTTATATAAAACACGCTTATGAAAGTCCTGAAATTTGGAGGTACATCTGTCGGATCACCTGAAAGGATTAAGGGGGTAAAAAAGATTATTGAATCCCAAAGTTCACCTTGTGTTGTTGTTCTATCCGCTTTTCAGGGAGTTACAGATGAACTGAAGCAGATGTGTGAACTTGCTTCATCAAAAAATGAGGAATATATAACACTTCTTGACAGGTTAGCTCTTAAGCATACAGAATATGCAAAACAACTGATAAGCAAAGATAAACTGGATAATGTCCTGATATCAATCGATAAAATTCTTAACGATCTGCGGGAAACACTCAATGGAATCTTTCTTCTTAGCGAATTAAGCAAACATGCTCTTGACAAGGCATTATCGACAGGTGAAATACTTTCTTCACTGATAATAAGCAATATATTTGACGGCAGCCAGCTTATTGACTCACGCACCATCATCAAAACTGACAGCAATTTCGGATTTGCCAATGTTGATTTTGCCTTATCAAACGCTCTTATCAAAAATAAAATTGATAACAGAAGGAAACAAATTATTATTCCCGGATTCATAGGTAGCAATACCAGCAATGAAACAACAACTCTTGGAAGAGGAGGTTCTGATTACACTGCATCAATAGTTGCAGCGGCTATTGATGCAGAAGTTCTTGAGATATGGACAGATGTTGACGGTTTTATGACGGCTGATCCAAAAAAGGTAGAAAAAGCATATTCGATTGAAAGCCTCACATACTCGGAAGCTATTGAATTATCGCATTTTGGGGCTAAAGTAATATATACACCTACACTCCGGCCGGTTTACAAGAAAGGTATTCCTGTTCTGGTACTTAATTCATTCAAACCCGATTCAAAAGGGACAATTATCAGTAATAAAACATCCGATGATAATATAAGTCCAATAAAAGGAATATCATCGATTGACCATATCGATCTTATAACATTACAAGGTCCTGTAATGGTTGGGGTGAGCGGAACATCGATGCGTCTGTTTGGAGCTTTGGCAAAAAAGAATATTAACATCATTCTGATCATTCAGGCTTCCTCTGAATTTTCTATAACTTTTGCTGTAATTCCATCTGATTCAACTCCTGCAATCGAAGCGATCAATGAGGAGTTTAACAGAGAGATAAACCTGAACAACGAATTAAAAGTTCTTCACGAAAAGAATCTTTCAATTATTGCAATAGTGGGTGAAAGGATGAGAAATACCCCCGGAATATCAGCAACTCTGTTCAAATCACTCGGCCGAAATGGAATAAATGTAATTGCCACTGCCCAGGGTTCTTCGGAATTGAATATTTCGATTGTCGTAAAAAATGAGAGCCTGAAAAAAGCACTTAATGTCATTCATGATGGTTTTTTCCTCTCCCGCTACAAGGAGTTAAATCTGTTTTTTGCAGGTACAGGATTGGTCGGATCGAGTCTGTTGAAACAGATGCAGGAACAACAGTCAACTCTTCTTAGTGAGCATAGCCTTAAAGTGAATCTTATCGGTGTAACAAATTCAAGAAAAATGTTTATCGATAAGAGAGGAATTCCATTTAAGGATTTTAATGAAATGCTTAAAACTTCAGGTGACAAAGGAGATATTTCCGTTTTTATCCAGCAGATGACCAGACTTAATCTTCGGAACTCTGTATTCATCGATTGTACAGCTGATGCCAGTGTAGCATCACGGTATGCAGATATTCTCTCTAACTACGTTTCAGTGGTAGCTGCAAATAAAATTGCCTGCTCTTCAGAGTATAGTTATTATCAAAAGCTAAGGACTATAGCTATTGAGCGCGGAGTAAGGTTTATGTACGAAACTACTGTGGGTGCCGGTCTGCCGATTATCAAGACTATTGATGATCTTGTCCTGAGCGGAGACAAGATTCTGAAGATTGAGGCAGTGCTTTCTGGTACCATGAATTTTATTTTTAATGAACTTAGTCCTGAAATGCCATTAAGCGGTGCTATCAGAAAAGCACGTGAAAAAGGTTTTTCTGAGCCCGATCCAAGGGTCGATCTGAGCGGAACGGATGTAGTAAGAAAAATTTTGATCCTGGCACGAGAAGCTGGTTATGCCATTGAAAAAGAAGATGTTATTGTTAATAAATTTCTTCCCGATGAATGCTTTGATGGCAGCATGAATGATTTCTTTGAAAAAGTAAAAAAATATGATGCTGAGTTTGAATTAAAAAGGCAGGAGCTCGAAAAACAGAATAAAAAATGGCGATTTTTTGCAACACTTGATGAGGGCAAGGCTAAGGTTGAGCTTCTTACTATCGGATATGACCACCCTTCATATAACCTCGAAGGAAGCAACAATATTATTCTGCTTACGACTAACAGGTACAAAGAATTGCCGATGGTTATCAAAGGATATGGCGCGGGAGCAGAAGTTACTGCTGCAGGAGTTTTTGCAGATTTAATGAGAGTTGTAAACGTTTAAATTTTAACGAAATTGGAAAAGAATCAATCATATTATTCAACAAATTTTCAATCACCACACACTACTTTCAAAGAAGCCCTGCTGAAAGGTCTGGCTCCTGATGGCGGATTATATATGCCTGCCTCACTCCCATTATTAAGTTCCCGGGAGATTGAAAGCTTTTCCGGAAAAGATTATCATGAAATTGCATTTTTAATTCTTAATAAACTTATTGGAAAAGAAATAGATAAAGAGAACCTTCAAACTATTTGCCACGATGCTTATAACTTTGATGTTCCTCTTGAAAAAGTTTGCGATCGTAAATTTATAATGAGGCTTGACCAGGGTCCGACAGCTTCGTTTAAGGATTTTGCCGCAAGGATGATGAGCAGGCTTATGCAATATTATCTGTCGGTTAACAACCAGCATCTCACAATTCTAACTGCTACTTCAGGCGATACAGGCAGTGCTGTTGCAAGTGCATTTTATGGTCTCAAAAACATAAACGTAATAATCTTATTCCCCGCAAATGAAGTTACCGTGATGCAGAGGAAGCAGATGACCACTTTGCAGAAAAATATACAGGTTATAGCAATAGACGGAAAATTTGACGATTGCCAGAGGCTTGTAAAAAAAGCATTTATTGATCCATCATTATCTATGATACCCCTATCATCGGCAAATTCAATAAATATCGGAAGGTTATTACCTCAATCTGTATACTACTTTTATTCCTGGTCAAAACTTTCAGAAAGTGCCGAAGATAAAGCTATATTCAGTGTCCCGTCAGGCAATTTTGGTGATCTAATGGGTGGATTGATTGCCAGGAATATGGGCCTTCCTGTTAGTAAATTTATTGCCGCAACTAACGAAAATGACGAATTCCCCGAGTTTTTACGAACCGGGAATTATAAACCGATAAATCCATCGAGAAATTGCATTTCAAGCGCTATGAATGTTGGTCACCCTAGTAATCTTGCCAGGATTGTTACAATTTACGGCGGTGTAATGGATGAAACCGGTAAAATTACCAAAGCACCTGACCTTAAAAAAATGCGCGAAGACTTTTTTGCTGTCAGTGCAACCGATAAAAAGACAAGAGAGACAATTGCAGACAGTTACAAAAGTTACCGTATATTGCTCGAGCCTCATGGAGCTGTCGCATGGTACGGAATAAATGAATATTTCAGGCATAATAAAGGTTTTGATTCCGGAAAGCAACTTTGCATATCTCTTGAAACTGCTCATCCTGCAAAATTTCCCGAAGAGTTTCGGCAGATAATTAATATCGATCCTCCCCTTCCTCCATCTCTTACAGGGTTAGCTTCAAAAAGTGAAAATTATTTTCCGTTAGAAAATGATTATCAGGCATTAAAAGAATTTATACTAAAGAATAATTAATAAAATAAATATCGGATTATGTATATAGTGTGTTCAGATCTTGAAGGTGTGTATGTTCCTGAGATATGGATCAATGTTGCGAAACAGACGGGTATAGATGAACTGAAACTGACTACACGAGATATCAACGACTATGATGTTCTCATGAAACGCAGGCTTGGAATATTGAAGCAGCATGGTCTGACATTACAGGACATTCAGAAAGTTATAGCATCAATAAAACCACTTTCCGGAGCTCCGGAATTCATTGACTGGCTTAGATCACAATCACAGCTTATAATTGTTTCCGACACTTTTATTGAATTTGCCGAACCACTTCTTAAGCAAATCGGCCAACCAACGCTTTTATGCCATCATCTTACAACTGATACAAAAGGGAATATCGTTGATTACAACCTTAGGCAGAAAGATTCGAAAAGAATGGTCACTGAAGCGCTTCAAAGTCTTAATTTTAAAGTAATTGCCATAGGCGACTCATACAATGACATCTCAATGCTCCGTAAGGCAGAGCTTGGAATACTCTTCAACCCGCCACAGAACGTGATTGACGAGCACAAAGATCTGAAAGTTGTAAAATCATATGATGAACTGAAGGAGATAATTTCGCAAACTATCAGTAACGAATAGTAAACTGAATAAATATCCTGCCGCGTAAAGTTTCTGTGTCAGATAAGGTTTGAACTTTTAAATATTACCATAAAAGAAAAGTATATTTGAAGTGACAAAACAAATGACAATGGAAAAAACGATTCTCTGTATTGTCCAGCCAAAATATCCCAAGAAATATCATAATTGGCAGGGATGGTAAGATAATCTTCCAGAACATTGGTTATACACAGAAGGAATTTATGAATATTGAAAAGTTGCTTGATGAAAAACTCAAATAGCGGTCATGATATCAACCACGTTCAGAAACAGGTATATTCCGGTATTTCTGGCTATTCTCAGAATAGCTATCGGATGGCATTTTCTATATGAAGGATTAGTAAAAATAATTGATCCGGCCTGGAGTGCAAGACCATTTCTTGAAGGTTCGCGCTGGATATTCGGTGACTTCTTCCGATGGATGATTTCAGGAGATATTGGCATGTCAATTGTCGATGCAGCCAATGCTTATGGGCTGACGCTGATCGGATTAGTCCTGATATTAGGACTGTTTACCAGGCTCGCGTCATGGAGTGGTGTGGCCCTCTTATTTATGTACTATCTGGCCTATCCTCCATTTGGCGGTTTCAGTTATGGTTTCCCTTCCGAAGGCAGTTACCTGGTTGTAAATAAAAACCTTATTGAGCTTTTCGCCCTTATAATTCTTGCATTGACACGATCGGGGCAATTTTTCGGGCTGGATATGTTGCTGGAAAAGAAGAAAATCATTTCACTGAAAAAATCAGAGATACATGAAGAATCGGATACCCGGGAAAGAAATCAACGCCGGGAATTGCTCAAAGGACTTGCTGGGTTGCCTTTCCTGGCAGCTTTTGGAGGAACTTTTGTGAAAAACCTTTCAGAAGCAGGTCCCGATGTTGTATCAGGAGCAACGATAAAAGTTGATTATAAACAGATGAAAGACCTTAAGGGTAAATTACCTGAAGGAAAGCTTGGTAACCTTAACATAAGCAGAATGATTATGGGTTGCAACCTGATAGGAGGCTGGGCACATGCCCGTGATCTTATCTATGCCAATACGCTTTTCAAAGCTTACAATAATGAAAGGAAAATTATTGAAACCCTTTATCTTGCTGAGCAGGCCGGGATCAATACTACTTTTATGGTTACCCAGTATTATCCCACTCTCAATAAATACAAGAATATTTATAATGGCAAGATACAGTCTATTTGTCAGGCGATGCTCCCTGATAAAGATTTTTTCTCAGATATAAATCTGGCTATAGATAGCGGTGCGACGGCCATATACATACAGGGTGGCGAAGGTGACCGATATATGAAAGCAGGTAAATCGGATATGATTCTTAAAGCTATCAATTATATAAAAGGACAAGGTTTTATTGCCGGTTTAGGGGCTCATTCATTAGAGACAATAAAGGTATGCGAAAATACATGTATCCCTGTTGATTTTTATGTAAAGACCTTACATCATGATAAATACTGGTCAGCACATCCGGAGGAGAATCGTGAAGAATACAGCATCATTGGCAGTAACTCAACCGACCATGATCAATTCCATGATAATATATGGGATTTGTATCCATCACGCACGATTGAATACATGAAAGGTGTAAAGAAACCATGGTTTGCATTTAAGGTTCTGGCAGCAGGAGCTATCCCTCCGAAAGACGGATTCCGCTTTGCTTTCGAAAACGGAGCCGACTTTATATGCGTCGGGATGTTCGACTTCCAGGTTATTGACGATGTGAATACAGCCAATGAAATACTTGCAAATCTTAATAAACGGGAAAGGGAATGGTTTTCCTGAAATACTATTTAAGAATTTCTGAAGTATATCGGTCTGCAATGTCAGACTGATCTTTCGACAGGCCTGAAATTATAACAATGGTATTATCTTTCCATGAAAGGAAAATAGTACCATTATATCCGTCATTGATCACATATTTACCACTGCCCGACTCCAGAGCATCTGTCCCTGTTGATTCAAGAAAGGCTTTAGCTGACTCCCATGATTCTTCAGATGTTTTGTTTTCCAGAATAAATATAAAAAACTCATCGTTCCCTGCTGTGTAAGTTGCCCTGAATGCTTTGTTAATAAACTTATGTCCGAGAACGCTTTCATTGATATAAATCTCTTCATTTAGTTTTTTCCCATTGTCCGGGAACTTCGAAAGTACTGCAGGCATTTCAGAAGATCCTTCAAGCATATTGGAAACTTTAAGAGCTAACTTTTCGACCGATTGCAATGTTTTTTCATTTTTCGAGAAGGTTCTGATCTTAACATAATAATGTCCTTTAAAGAAATTAGCTACACCATCTGCTATATATCCCTGAGCTCCAAGATTCATGAACCGGAAGGAAGGTGAACGCTCTGCCGAATAAATGCCAAAAGCATTAATATTATCACCCTGTTTGTATATTTCGAGCTTTATAACATTCTTACCCTTCTTATATTCAGCAATATGAAGATCAATGAATCCATAAGTAAGGTATGCATCAGCTGCCCCGTTAATGTAATCCCACAGGTTGTCAGGTACAAATACAGGATAGTCGGTATTCATTTTATATCCTTCAAGTTCCGGAAAGGTAAATCCCTGAGCATAGGTTGATCCGAAAAGCAAAATCAGGAAGGCTCCAGCAAGCATTTTTTTTATCATATTTATAAATCTATTGAATTTAAAATTTCGTATAAATCCTCATAATATTATCACGACAAAAAGTCTTCAGGTACATCTACAAGTCTCGATATATCTGTAATTTTTTCTTTTATTCTGAAGTGCTTGGTGCATTCCACTTTACAGGTATCACACCCTTTGCAGGGATTATCATTGATACCGAGTTCACCAAGGAGTGAATGAGCTTTAGAAGTGTTTGAATAACCATAGGCATACATATATGCTCTCATCAGATCAGGGACAGGAAGGTTCCTTGGACATGCCGGGATACACTTACTGCAACCGGTGCAAAAGAGCCCTGTTTCAGCAGTTGGTACAACAAGACCTTTCTTTTCCACTTCGGTCATTGAGATGTCATACATTATTTTAGCATTCAGGTCAAGCTGGTCGAATGTAGTCATCCCGGGAATTGTTGTATGAATATCCGGATTTGATAAAACCCATTTCAGAGCAGCTGTGGTATTTATTGGTTTCTTCTTTTCCTTGTCGAAAAATCCGCCTCCGGCCAATGTTTTCATAGCAACGATACCTATTCCTTTTTCATTGGCCTTCCTGATCGCACTATTTAATTCTGTGATATTGGTATGCATAAAATTATATGATGTCAGAATTACATCCCAGTCATCAGTAGAGGCTGCAGCGTTAATGACGGCTGCCTCATTCCTGTGGGTAGAAAATCCCATAAATCTGATCTTGCCTTCTTTCTTCAGCTTCTTTAGGGCATTGACAATAGGCTTACATTCAATAAGCTCCGGATTCTGTACAGCATGAATATACAGGATATCAACATAATCCATCTTTAGTCTTGAAAGGCTTATGTTGAATTTTTCCAGAAAACTTTCAGCCGTTGTCTCTTTTGAAGGATTGCCGTCTTTATCAACACCATTGGGTCTTGCTTTAGTAGAAAGAAAAAATGAATCTCTGTTATAATCTTTTAAAAGATTTCCAAGCATTGCCTCATTATTTCCATTCTGGTACCCGTTTGCAGTATCAAAAAGTTTAATTCCTTTTTCATAAGCAGCCTTGCACAGATTTGGATTATCTGAATTCATTACTCCAAAACTTATTACAGGAACTTTCAGTCCGGTTTTCCCGAGAGTTCTGTAAATAATATTATCATTCTCGCTGCCAGCAGCTGATGCTGAAGCTATTGAGGGGGCGAATGTCACCATTCCTGCTGCCCCGGCAATTCCTGTTTTAAGGAACCCTCTTCTGTTTATACTTTTTGTCATATATTACTATTTTCAATTGGATAAAATATCTTACAATTTTAAGACCTACTTATTCCAGATGTAATGTCTTCTTAAGAGAAAATGACCAGATCTGTCATCTTATTTCAGATTTCTTATCCGTACAGTAATACCTGTATCTTTTAAAAGTTGTACTATTTTATCTGTGTTTGTGTCACCATAATGATATGGATACAGGATGCCGGGTTTAAATGCTTTTACAGCATCAGCAACCATTTCCGGCGTCATTGTATATGGCAGGTTCATTGGAAGAAACGCAACATCAATATTTTTCAGGGCTTTCATTTCGGGAGTATTCTCAGTATCTCCTGCAATGTAGAACCTGACACCTCCGATTGTAAGGATATATCCTATACCGTCACCTTTGGGATGAAAAGGTTGTCCGGGCGCACGCTCATTGACAATATTATAAGCAGGAACTGCTTCAATAACAATATTGTTGATCTCCTGCCTGTCACCAGGCACCATGGCCAATGCCCATGGAATTTTTGCAGTTGATTTTTCATTACAGAAAACCAATGTCTCCTCCTTCTTCAGGTCTTTTATTAAATTAACATCCAGATGATCATAATGTTCATGAGTAACCAGAATAATATCTGCTTTAGGAAGAAAGTTATAACTTCCTGAACTACGGACCGGATCGATATGAATAACAAATCCGTTTATCTTAAACATCAGTGATCCATGTCCGATAAAGTGCATTTCAACATTTCCTGCAGATGTACTTATCTTATCATAAGCAGGAGATTCCTGAGAGTATCCCCGGGTAGTCATTGCAAATAAAATTATGGTTATAAAAATTCTTAAAGTACTCTCTAATTTACTTTTTGCCATACTATAAATTTTTAATGTACACAATATACAATTTGTATCACTTAAACTATCATAAAATTTTCTTAAAATAAATCTGTCACTTTTAAATTTGAACATACATTCTATATCAGATGTTATATCAGATAAAACAATATTTCAAATTCAACTATAAAAGTACAAAATTTATGTCTATTCAAATTTATTCCGGTTGTAATCATTAAATACCGAATTTTTGATAACTTGCCTTCAGAATCTGGGTGAAGGTGTTAATTAGTTAACATTAATGCGTTTAGGGAAAAACAAGTACTGCGTTTCAATAGTAATTCTTTTGCTTTATACTGCGTCAGCCTATGGGCAGGCAGATAAAAGTTACAAATACCAGCTTAATGGCAATGTACAGAAGAATAATATTATCTCTGAAAACCGGTCGGTTATAATAAACTATTCAATACCAGAGCTTTATATCAATAGTTTTCAGGACAGGAACGAGTCTTTCTACCGGATAGCAATTCCAGGTCATATTTCTTCTTCTGATCCCGGAAAACCTGAACTGCCCGTCTTCAGCAGCCTGATTTCAATACCGGAAGGCTGTATATATACTATCAGAATTTCAGATGTCAGCATAACGAAACTAAAACCTTCGAAGAAGAAATTCAAAGGTGTTCTGTATCCGGCACAGGAGGGAGAAACAAAAGCTATCCAAAAGCAGAAACCTCCGTTTAAAATGGACAAAAACCTTTACTCTTCGAGGGGAGTTATTGCAGAGGATACCGTGAGAATTGAACCTCTTGGTAAGGCACATGACATGCAACTTGCTAATTTGTCTGTTTCCCCTGTCAGATACGATCCCCGCTTAAATGTCCTTGAGGTAATAACCTCTATGAAAATTGAAATATCATTTTCGGAAGGAACAGGCAGTATCTCAAAATCAATCTCTTCCGGAGCGGCTCTTTTTAACAAATCACTCAGCAAAGAAGTTCTGAATTATAACCAGGAAGATTTTATCAACGGTTATTCCGATCAACCTGTAAAGATGGTTATTCTGACCGATACCATTTTCAGAAAACATCTTGATCCAATCATAAAATGGAAGACTCAAAAAGGTTATAAACTTAAAATATTATATAAAGGAGCAAATCTTGCCGGAAACAGCTATACTCAAATCAAAGATACTCTTACCAAAATATATAACGCTTCAACTGAAACAGATCCTCCGCCGGAATATCTTCTTATTATTGGTGATATAAACAAAGTGCCTTATTATGGATCAGGAAATGTTACAGATATGTACTACGGTGAGTTTACCGGAAATGGTGATTACATTCCTGAAATGTACATAGGCAGGATTCCTGTTACCGATACAACCGAATTGAAATCTGTTATTAATAAAATAATCCGGTATGAAAAATGTGAATTTGCCGATACTAATAACTTTTACTCCCGAGCATTAGTAACTGCCGGCAATGATGCAGGTTATTATAATTACATGAACGGCCAGGTAAAATATGCAATATCAAATTATCTGACTACCGGGAACAAAATAGAAGAGCATCATTTTTATTATCCTCAATCTGCTACTGCTGAAGATTCAATTAAAAAGCTTTTAAAAAAAGGTATTTCATTCCTTAATTTTACCGGGCATGGGTCGGCTTCAGGATGGCTGGACCCTGAAATAAACGGGAATGATATTGATTCGCTCAAGAATAAAAACATGTATCCTTTTATAATAAGCAATGCCTGCAAGACAAGCCAGTTTAATCTGGTATCATCATTTGGAAGTAAATTTGTTTTATCGAACGAAAAAGGGGCTATAGGATATATTGGATGCTCAAACGATTCTTACTGGGATGAAGATTTCTACTGGTCCATAGGACTCGGTACTCCATCTGCAAATCCAACATATGAGACAACAGGACCTGGAGCTTACGACCGTTTGTTCCATACTCATAACGAATCGCCTTCAGACTGGTATTATACAATGGGACAAATCAATTATGCTGGCAATCTGGCTGTCAGCGCCAGCACATCGCAAAGGAAGAAATATTACTGGGAGATATATAATCTGGTCGGCGATCCAAGCGTAGTTCCGATTTTAGGGAAACCTGCATCATTCAAGATCTCATTACCCGATACTCTTCCAAACGGATTAAAATCGCTATCGCTGAATATCGACCCGTTTGCTTATATTGCCATATCCCACTTTGACACTCTCTGGGACGCTTCATTTGCAAGTGCTACAGGATCTGTTACATTGGATTTACCAGGAATCTCAGATGATTCATGTATGGTTGTAGTAACCGGTCAGAACAAAGTACCCCTTATTAAATCAATTTACTTTTCCGACATAAACAATGAGTATATTAACTTATCAGCGACAAGCATAAACGATAGTCTGGGAAATAATAACGGCAGGGCTGACTTTGGTGAATCATTCTATCTGAAACTTGCTGTAAGTAACCTTGGATTGACGGACGCCAGTGACCTGTATGCAATAATTACATCCCCTTCCGGTCTGGTAACGATTAATAATGACTCTGTGAAGATAGACATTCTTCGTTCCGGATCAGAAATTATCCTTTCAAATGACTTTGGAATGACAATCGCAGACGATGTCCCTGATCTGGAGACAGTCCCTGTTTATCTCACCCTGAAAGATCAGAAATCAGAAAAACTATTCACAATTGACATCTGCATCCATGCGCCAAAACTTCAGATGATCAGTTGCAAAATTGACGATACAATTTTGGGGAACGGCAATCACATTGCTGATCCGGGAGAGAACTTCAACCTTGTCTTCAAAATCATTAACGAGGGAAGCAGCGATATATCCGGGGATTTATCCCTGACCAGTCTGAATGAAAATCTGTCGATCGATGAACCCAGTGTAAAATCGGGAGTTCTTAAATTCGGGGAGAGCTTTGATATTCCTGTAAAGGTAAAATTATTACAAACAGTTCCATCCGGTGCTTATATTTCGGTTTCATCCTTACTCAAATGCAGTCCTTACACATTAAATAAAGACTTCACTTTCAGAGTCGGTAAAATACGTGAGAGTTTTGAAGCGGAATCATTTAATGTTTTTCCCTGGATCAATGTAAGTTCAAAACCATGGACCATTACCCAGGCTGATTCATATGAAGGCATAATTTCCGCAAAGTCAGGTGCCATTTCTAAAAACGGCACCAGTTCATTAATCATAAGGTCATTTTATCCCACTTACGATTCTGTTAAATTCTATTACAAGGTTTCATCTGAGTTCAACTATGATTATCTTTCTTTCAGGATCAATGGAGTTGAAATCTTTAAAAAATCAGGGGAGATTAATTGGACAAAAATGGCTGTTCCTGTAACTGCCGGGCTTAATAAAATGGAGTGGGTCTACTATAAAGACAATGGCATAGATTCTGGCTCAGATTGTGCATGGATCGACATGATCGATTTTGCCGGACCGGGCACTGTAAGTTACATCCAGAAAGATCTCGAGGTTGCAAGAATAGTGACGCCGATTCAGAAGGACAAGTTCGGTCATGGTACAATTACGGTAAAGGTTCTAAACATTGGAAAGGACACGATTGATGGCTTCAATCTTGCATACTCTCTTAATAAATATCCATATTCTGCCGTTCAACATTTTAAAGATCAGATTATTCCTTACAGCGATTCTGTATCGGTATCTTTCACTACAAAAGCTGATATGTCAAAATTAGGTATTTACAATATCGCTGCCTATGGATATAATAATAATGATGATTATCTTTTGAATGATACAATACGGTTAACTATCGAAAACACTGACATTTCCGATTCATTAATTATTTACCCCAATCCGTTTATTGATCATTTAAATATTTTTATTAATTCAAAATCAGACGACAGAATTCAGATATCGTTAACAAATGTTACAGGGGCTAAAATATATGTAACTGAAAAAGATATTTTCCCCGGAAAGAATGAAATTATAATCTCTGATCGCAGGTTAAAACCATCGCTATATTTCCTGAATATCCGCGGAACTACTATCAACAAAACAGTATCGGTTGTTAAAATTATCAAGTAGTGTGCCGCTTTCAATTTAATTAACCTTAATAATTATGTCACAAATAGTTCCAACACGAGATCTGGCTCTTGATTTATTTAAAAAATACAATAAATCAGAGAGCCTGTTAAAGCATGCCCTGTCGGTCGAAGGTGTCATGAAATATATGGCAAAAAAGTCGGGAGAAGATGTAGAGAAATGGGGGATAATAGGATTGATTCACGATCTTGATTATGAGATGTATCCTGATCAGCATTGCATAATGACTGAAAAAATACTAAGAGAAAACCGGTGGCCCGAAGAATATATACGTGCAGTGTTAAGTCATGGCTGGGGTCTGATAACTGACACTGAACCAGTCTCTTTGCTTGAAAAGACGATCTTTGCAGTTGATGAGCTTACAGGGTTAGTTGCAACAAGCGCTTTGGTCCGACCCTCAAAAAGTGTGCTTGATATGGAAGCAAAATCAGTGAAAAAGAAATGGAACGATAAAAGATTCGCTGCAGGAGTTAACCGTTCAGTAATAGAAAAAGGAGCTGAAATGCTTGGTGTCAGCCTCGACTCCCTGATAACAGATTGTATAATGGGTATGAGAACAGTGGCAGAAGAGATCGGGTTAAAAGGTGTTTAGCCACTTCCCCCTCCGATGCTGCGATCGAAGCAGGCCTGAAGGGCTAATTATTTAATATGATTTGTAAAGCGCCCTAAAGGGGGTTGCGGGCAAAAAAAGAGGGTTTGGTGGTGGAAATAAAAGCATTACTTTTGGGGTTTTGAAGACAAAAAAAAGGCTGAATCAAACGATCCAGCCTCTTATTTTATAATTCAAAATATCATTATAATTCTTTGACGGTGATATTTTTGTACCAGACATCATTTCCATGATCCTGCAGACCAATATAGCCCTCTTTAGCAGTTTCAATGAACCATGTCCAATCTTTGAATTTCGAATTGGCACACATCTTTTTCCAGTCATCTGTCCAGAGGTGGAATTCAACAACATTCACACCATTCTGAGTGAAAACGACAGTACCCTGGTAAACCATGATCTTAACCTGGTTCCATTCACCAACCGGTTTTGCATTCTGCGGTTTAGCAGGAAGAAGATCATAAAGTGATCCGGCCATACGATTCCCGTCAACACCAAGTTTGGCATCAGGATGTTTTTCGTTATCAAGTACCTGCATCTCCGGAGCTGATTTGTAGATTGGCTCATTGGGAATCTCCTGGGCAAGAATAAAAATTCCGCTATTTCCGCCTTCTGAAATCTTCCATTCAAGAGAAAGTTCAAAATTCGAGAATTTCTTATCATAAATTATATCTCCACCGCTACCGCCAGCTTCACCGGCGCCTGATCCGATACAGTGCAATGTGCCATCTGTAATCTCCCATCCTTTGGCAGGAAAAGAAGGTTTATTGTATCCGCGCCAACCGGCCGTTGATTTACCGTCAAAAAGTACGGTCACTTTTTCAGCAGGAGCTGCTGCTTCAGTAGTTTTTGCTTCTTTATTCACGGGTTTACCTTTTGATCCGCAAGCTGTTGCAAGTCCAAGGACAAGAACAGATGATAAAAGAACATTTACAACTTTCATATAAAATAAATAATTTAATGTTAATAGCTGATATTGAAACAGGTCATAGGTAAGAACCACCTATGACCTGTCAGTATTTTACATAGGCATTTCAGGTAATGACCATCCTTTACGATAAGTATGTCTGACCATCTCAGCAGCAAATTGTTTTGCATTCATTGGTTCAGTCCATTTCTTGTTAAATGTCGGATGACCGTCTTTAACACTGAAGGCATCTTCAATACATATCTTAACTGTATCGGTGTCGCTGATATTTGTGAATTCCATCTTTTCTCCGTCCCAATCAAGTTCTTTGTTTAGACCCTGAAGTCTTACAGCGAGAACTCCCATAACAACCATTTCGTTGAATGGTCCGGCTTCTGAAAAATCAGATTTTGTCATTACCCTGCTTTCAGGACTCTCTTTGCAAGCTCGTACCCAATCCATTTCATGTTTGTTATCCACAACTCTGCGTTCAGTTTTTGGAACAACCGGAACACGACCAGAGAGCAACCAAGGATTTTTACCATAGCATCCACAAATAAGAGTATCTTTTGAACCATGGAATATCACACCGCCACCACCATCATTCATATCTTTTCCGGCAGGCCATCCGGCAGGTTTTTGTGGTTGTATCCCGCCATCATACCAGATTACTTCAACTGCAGGGTATTTCAGCTTAGAACCCTTTGGAGCTACCCTTTCCGGGAATTTCAGTGTTACCATTTGTGCATTTGGGGCACAGTCAGTAAGCAGAAGTGTTGAACTACCCTGAGCTTTAACCGGATATTTAAGTTTCAGACCTTTAAAAATGGGGTGCATAATATGACAAGCCATGTCACCAAGAGCACCTGTACCAAAATCCCACCAGCCGCGCCAGTTCCATGGATGATAGATATGGTTAAAAGGACGCATCTGAGCCGGACCTATAAAAAGATCCCAGTTAAGTGTTTCCGGAACCCAATCGCCTCTGTCAGGTCTGTTAAGACCTTGTGGCCATATCGGGCGATCTGTGAATGCTTCAACTTTTCTTACTTCTCCGATCTCACCATTTTGTAACCATTCAACAGTTGTATTAACTCCTTCACCTGAAGCACCCTGGTTTCCCATCTGGGTTGCTACTTTATATTTTGCTGCAAGCTTGGTCAACAGCCTTGATTCATATACAGAATGTGTAAGAGGTTTCTGTACATAAGCATGTTTCCCCATAACCATAGCCGATGATGCTGCAATGCAATGTGTATGGTCGGCTGTTGCTACAATAACTGCGTCAATCGATTTGCCCATTTCATCATACATCTTCCGCCAATCCCAGTAAGCTTTTGCATTTGGATGTGATGCAAGAACAGCTTTGGAATAATCCCAGTCAACATCGCAGAGAGCAACAATGTTTTCAGTACCCTCTACGGCTTTAAGATTGGAATTTCCCATTCCGCCAATCCCTATAACTGCAATATTCAGCTTGTCGCTGGGAGCTCTGTGACCAAAGCCACTCATAACAGAGCCTGGAAGTATAGTCAGACCTGCTGCAACAGCACCGGTTCTTTCAATAAACGACCGGCGTGTAATGTTTTTTGAATTTTCTTTCATTATCAGGTAGATTTAAATTTAATATTGATTGATAAAATTAATAATTAAAAATTTATGTCATATGTTTTAAATGTCAAAATAAAAATGAAAATAAAAATGGATAAATGCTATAAACTATAATTCTCTTATCCAGATATTTCTGTATGCAACCGGATTGCCATGATCCTGAAGAACCAGGCTTTCAGGACCGTGTTTTTTTATGAAATATTCCGGGATGCCAACATAAACAGTTGGACCTCTTAAGCTTACATTATTCTGTATTAATACTCCGTTATGAAGGATTGTAACTCTTGGCGGAGTGAAATATATTGTTGTATCACTGCCAAAAGAAGGAGCCGTATAGATGATATCGTATGATTGCCACTCGCCAGGCTTCCTGGATGCATTTACCAATGGGGCATATTGTTTATAAAGACTGCCTGCCTGTCCCTGGCGATAAGTACGGTTGTTGTAACTATCAAGTACCTGCACTTCGTACAATCCCTGCAAATAGACACCGCTGTTTCCCCTACCCTGTCCGTCACCTGATACGTCCGAAGGGGTCTTCCATTCAATATGCAGCTGGAAATTAGAAAATTTACGTTTTGTTTTAATCACTCCAGATCCCTTAACACAGACCAGGGCGCCATCCATTATAATCCACTTTGTAGGATTCCCTTTACTGTCTTCCCATTCCGAATTAACATCTTTTCCATTAAATAAGACTATAGCATCAGAAGGAGCATCTCCAGCTATCATTGCAGGTTGTATTATTTTTACTTCAGGGTCCATTATCTCTGTCATTCCCGGAGTCATTTTATCCTTATCCAAAGTCTTTACTGTTTGCTGTGCCTGTATCGAAGTAAACAAACCTGCACACAGCATTAGATTGATAATCAATTTTTTTTTCATACGTTTTGTTTTATTGAACTATTCAGAGCTAAAATTTATATATGTTAGACATTCAAATCATTGAAAGATCATAACGAGACTATCATTATAAGCCTGATTTCTCATTATCTGTCAGCTTTAACCGACGTATAAAAATATATAATTTTCTTAATGGAAATGAATTTATCAGACAATATATTGTCTATTGCCGGAATGCGAGAAAAACAATAAATTGCAGGAAATAAAAAATAATGGAATCCAAATATTTTTCTCTTGATGACAGTGAAAACAACCGATTCATAAAAATGATCAAAATGGCTTTCGGTTTTGTCTGTATTTTAGTTGCAATATTTTGGATAGTATTTGGTATCAATAATTTAAAGACCAATGGAACTACCTGGGTTGCAATATTTTTTCTGACAGGATTTGGAGCATATCAGATCTGGTCGGGGATGGGTCGGGCTAAAAGATTTATCGAAATAGGTCCTGATTCCATATTGCTTAAAAAAAATCCCATTTTTTCACCTGTTGAGATATTGTCACCTGAATTTGAAAAAATTGAATTGTACCCTATGAATATTATATTTTTCAGGAAAACAAAAAAGAAGATATTGCTTCGTTTTGGTAACACTTTTTTTGAAACAAACGAGAAGATAAAGGATGAGATTTTTGATTTTGCCGAATCGAAAAACATTCCCCTTGAAGTGATTGAGGAAAAACTATAAAACGTCACAACTTCTTAGCAGTCTTATTTATTGACTAATTTTGCTAATAAAAGGTTGAATAGGATGACATCTCTGTTTAAAATAAGTGATAATAATCTGGAATGTCTTTTATGTCCTCATTATTGCAAACTCACCAAAGGCAAAACCGGGATTTGTGGTGCAAGAAAAAATACGGGAGAGATAATTGACCTTATGACTTACGGGGTTATCTCAGGATTTGCACTCGATCCTGTTGAAAAAAAGCCACTTTATCATTTCTTCCCTGGATATAGTATTTTATCTGCAGGATCATTCGGATGTAATATGAGATGTGATTTTTGTCAGAATTACAGTATATCTCAGAAAATTCCGGAAAATATTAAAGCTGAGATGACACCTGAGAAAATTGTTAAAACTGCTCTGTCGGCGGAGAGGAATATTGGTGTGGCATTTACATATAACGAACCTGTTATATGGTTTGAGTTTATGAGGGATGTTGCAACTATCGCAAAAGCTGAAGGATTATTTACAGTAATGGTCAGTAACGGTTATGTCAACAAAGAACCTCTGGATGAAATAATTCAGTTCATCGATGCTTTTAATATTGATTTAAAAGCATTTAACGGTGATTTTTATAAGAAATTAACCGGTGTTGATATTGAGCCGGTCAGGAGGAGTCTGAAACAGATTTCAAAATCGGGAAAACATCTTGAAATTACAACGCTAATCATTCCCGGGCAAAATGATAATGAAATGGAAATGCAACTGCAATCGGAGTGGATTGCAGGGGAACTTGGGGAAAATATTCCACTTCATCTCAGCAGATATTTCCCTATGTTCAAAAGGAATGATCCGTTAACTCCACAAGACACATTGAACAGGCTATTTGAAATAGCAGCTTCAAAACTCGATAATGTATATATTGGAAATACAAATTCCGATATAGGACAGGATACTTATTGCCCTGAGTGCGGAAAAAAAGTAACTATCCGATCGGGATATACTACGACTTTCTCAAACCTTGACAGAGAAGGGAAATGCACCTCTTGCGGAACGCAGGTCTACAAATACTTTACTTTTTCGCCGAAGTCAGAGCGCTGAGCCTGCTAAAAAGTTTATCGACACCTGTAAGAAGATCTTTTTCCACAGATTTGTAATAAGCTTTTATAATTTTAGGATTATCCTTGCCATCAGGATTGTTAACCCTGGAAATAAGGTCATTTCTGAAATTAACAGCATCAGAAATTATAGCGGATAATTCATCAGATTGATTGTCAGAATGAATCCTTGAATAAACGAAACAATCAGAAATCACTTCAAAAACCAGGTAATCAATATCTTTTTTGAGTCCTCTTACGCTTGCCATACAATATGAATTTGAATTATTTAAGTTGCAAATATACTAAAATTATCCTATAGTCTGATCAACATACAGTCATAATTCAGGTCTGAAAATCCTGATACTTTCTTCTGCCTGACCCATGTAAAGCTGCCTCAGCTTCTCCATCAACGGAAGACTCACATCAAAAAGAATATCGCCTATGCAATAAAAAGGGAGAACCATTGGGGATGTCCCTGTCATAAAGACTGCGTCATAGTCTGAAATATCATTCGCATTGACACATTTCAACTCCACTTTGATTTTATTTTTACTGCATAATTCAAGAATATGTTTCCGGGTTATTCCATTAAGGATAACGTTGTCAGGCGCTGTAACCAGCTTGTCGTCTTTAAGGAAAAAAATATTTGACCTGCTTCCTTCTGTTATCAGATTATTTTTGTTGACAAGAAGAGCTTCATACCCACTTTCCTGAATCAGTTTATGATAAATAAATGATCTTAGTTTATGATCTATCACTTTCGATTCAGGGTCTTTGCGTTCAGCGTTAAAGAGGATCCCTTTTACCCCTTTCTTATATTGTTCTGCAGATGGAAAGATAGACTCAATATAATATATCAGATAATTTTCCGATTCGTTATTAAAGTTAAAAACAATCTTAAGGTTTGCTTCTTTTTTCTTATCCGATCTTGCAAGCGAAATTATTCCTTTCCTCAGAGCAGCTATATCCGCAAGCTGAGTCTTGTGCTGAATTTTCAGACTGGAAGCCAGCCTCTCCATATGATCGTTGAAAAAGACCGGGCTGCCTTTTACCATTCTTATAACTTCATAAATGGAATCACCTTCATAGATTAAAGCATTATCAAACAAATCCGCCGTGGTAAGCTCTCCGTTAAGTATGAAATTTTTTCCGTAGCATTCATTCATAATAAACTTTTTTTTACAGGACAAAAATACAAACAAACAATTAATCGGCCCGCAATTCTGATTATATTCGTCGCTACAATTGCAAAGGAGATTTCTGCGCATGTATGCAATCATCGATATTGAGACTACAGGGGGGAGCCCAAAGTGGGAGAAAATCACTGAAATTGCCATGTATCTTCACGATGGGACCCAGATAACAGGTGAATTTGTCACTTTGGTAAACCCTGAAAAAAATATTCCTTATTATATTACCAACCTCACAGGGATAACAAATGAGATGGTTGAGAATGCTCCCCGTTTTTATGAAATTGCAAAAAAAATAGTTGAATTGACAGAAGACAGAACCTTTGTAGCACATAATGCACGATTTGACTATTCATTCATCAGGCAGGAATTTAAATCACTAGGATTCAATTACAAGAGAAATACTCTTGACACCGTTGCTTTAAGCAGGAAACTCCTACCCGGTCACAGATCGTATAGTCTTGGCAACATATGCGATGACCTGAGTATTTCAATTGTGGGAAGGCACAGAGCTGCAGGAGATGCTCTGGCTACTGTTCGGCTCTTTGAAATTCTGATGGAAAAAGACCGGGAAATCAATGGCAGCAGATCAACTCTTTTCCGGAACACAAAAGTCTCTAAGTTGAATCCAAAGCTTGATATTACCAAAATTGAGAATATTCCTGAAGAACCTGGGGTTTATTATTTCTATAATGAAAATGACGATCTGATATATATAGGGAAGAGCCAGAATCTCCGTCAAAGGATAAGCACACATCTCTCAAACAACTCCACCCATCGTGCCATGGAGATGCGCGATCAGATCGCTGATATTGATTGGGAGACAACGGGAAGTGAGCTTATCGCACTTCTTAAGGAATCATCAGAAATTAAGAAGAATAAGCCGGTCTTTAACAGAGCGCAGCGAAGGACAAACTTCCAATGGGGTCTGTTCAGCTTTACAGATCAAAACGGATATATAAATTTCCGTTACGGATTACTTGACAATGATGATTCTCCCCTTTCAGTATTTACTTCAAAAGATAAAGTGAAGTCAACGCTTAATTCACTTGTTGAGAAGTACGGCCTGTGTCAGAAACTTTCGGGTCTTTATGAGACTGAAGGTGCTTGTTTTCAGTACCAGGTTGGTATATGCAGGGGAGCCTGCTGCGGAAAAGAATCTGCAAAAGAATATAATATAAAGGCCACCAGGGCAACCGAGGAGTTCTTATTTACACGACGAAACTTTTTTATAATTGATACAGGGCGTTGCATTGAGGAAAGGTGCGCCGTAAAAATCGTCAACGGTAAGTATGCAGGATATGGTTACTTCAATATTAATGAAATGGGATTCGGTTTGTCTGCAATTCACGATTGTATAAAACCATGGGCTGATAACCGGGATATTCAGACAATACTAAAACAATATCTTAAAAATAAAAGAGTTGAAAAGATAGTTGAATTCTGAAACCTGTGAAAGCCTCAGTCAGCATTGCAGATAAATTATATTTATATTTGTTATCAAACTAAAAATCATAAAAGATGGCTGTTTTCACACGGACCACAAAAAATCTGATTCTCAAAATTGATGAATTTTTTGATAACATTGACATTGGATTATTGGTTTTCAAAGAAGCAATAAAAGATTTTCTTGATAAAGACATGGATGCGTTTCAACGCCATCTTCAGAAAATTGAGTCACTCGAAAACAATGCAGACAGACTTCAGCGAGAGATTGAAAATGAGATGATAACCCATTCCATATTGCCACAGCACCGGGCAGAGGTCAGTACACTTATCGATGAACTTGATGAGATAATTGATGCTCTTAAAAGCTCCTTAAATGAGTTTAACATTGAATTACCCGAAATACCCCCTTCACTCAATAAAATCTTCATAAGTCTGTCTGAAACATCAGTCAATGCTGCAGAAGAACTGATCCCTGCTGCCAGAGCATACTTCAAAGCGCCCTATACAGTCAGGGAAAAATTACTTAAAGTATACTATTTTGAAAGTGAGACAGATAAGATTTCCTTGAACATAAAAAAGATCATATTTCAGGAGATGGATGAATTAGACCTTGCTCATAAAGCTCATTTAAGATATATTATTCACCATGTGGAAGTTATCTCCGATCTGGCCCAGAAAGCTGCCGATCTTCTTTCGGGAATGGCAATAAAAATTGTGATGTAGAATGATACTTTTCTTTTTGACAAGCGGGCTTTTTCTTGGATGGTCACTGGGGGCAAATGATGCTTCGCACATTTTCGGCTCTGCTGTTGGATCTAAGATGATTTCGTTCAGGAAAGCTGCTATAGTTGCATCAGTCTTTTTTATCCTCGGAGCTGTAATACAGGGATCAGGTACATCTAATACCCTGGCAAAGCTTGGTGCTGTCAATGCTATAGGAGGTTCTTTTACAGTTGCATTTGCTGCAGCTGTTACAATATACATGATGACAAAATTTGCACTTCCTATCTCAACGACGCAAGCGATTGTAGGTGCTATAATCGGGTGGAACATTTTTACAGGAAACAATACAGACAGCTTCACATTATCAAAGATTGTTGCTGCATGGATAGCCGGGCCGGTCATCGGTGCTGTTTTTGCCATTATCCTGTTCATTCTTCTTAAAAAAATTAAAAAATCAGTAAGTATTCACCTTATCAGATTTGAATCATATATCAAGACAGGATTAATTGTTGTCGGAGCTTTCGGGGCCTACAGCCTTGGAGCAAATAACATAGCTAACGTGATGGGAGTTTTTATTCCCGCATTCCATCTTCAGGATCTTAATCTGGGCTTTTTTACACTTAACTCAAACCAGCAGTTATTTCTTCTTGGAAGCCTGGCAGTTGCAACAGGCATAATAACCTATTCATGGAAAGTGATGGAGACCATTGGCAGCAACATTGTAGAGCTTTCCTCCGAAGCAGCACTGATAGTTGTCTTAGCCCAGTCACTTGTTTTATTTATATTTTCATCAACCGGATTATCTGAGTTCTTTGTAAGTACCGGCCTCCCTCCCATCCCGATGGTTCCAGTTTCAAGTTCCCAGGTCATTGTTGGCTGCATTCTTGGAATCGGTTTGTATAAGGGAGCCAGAAATATTAACTTTAAGGTTCTGAGGGATATTGGATTAGCATGGGTGGCTTCACCTGTCGCCTCCGGCTTTCTCGCATTTTTCCTCCTGTTTTTCATGAAAAATATCTTCAATATAAACGTTGGATCAAAAGTCGCCGGATCAATCGGCACTTCTCAGCAGATACCCGATTCAATAATGTATGACCAGACTGGTGTTTCGGGTATCATCAAGTATCTTCTGCTGGGATTATTGGTCTTTGGAACAATCGGAATTCTTTTTTATATCCTTCTGGAAAATAAAAAAAGAAAAGAGATGCAAAGATCCGAAGACAAGTTCTGGAAAAATATGAAGCAAAAATAAAATCGGGGGCTTTAACCCCGGACTTTTGCTATAATAAACCGTTAAGTCTCACATTGAAGACAATAGCTATAGTCCTGAATCGTTTGTATCGTGATCAGATAGCGGATCATGCTGATGAAAAATATAATGCGAATGATAATGTTTGTGAATTTCTCCCCCATGCTTATGAACATGCTCATGAATCAGGTTAACGCTTATCAGGAATTTTTCATCACTGAGTATCTCTGAGGCAGTACCTATCTTCCGGATTGTATGATCTTCTGAAATTGTTGCAACTCTAGGCTGAAGATGATCGATCAGATCAAGGTGATGTGTAGTGAAAATTATGGTCTTTCCTGCACGGTTTAATTCAATTAGCAATTCAATGAACGATGTCTGGGCTTTAGGATCTAAACTTGAAAGAGGCTCGTCAACAAGCAGGACATCAGGATTCATTGTAAGAACAGAGGCAATGGCAACCTTTTTCTTTTCTCCGCCTGAAAGCATATAAACCGAACGTTCTTTAAGATATCCGATACCAAGATATGATAAGGTCTGCTCAGCTCTTTCTTTTGCAATTTCAAAAGGAAGATTAAGTTGTAAAGGGGCAAACATCAGTTCATCCAGAACTGTGGGACAGAATAATTGTATATCTGGATTCTGAAAAACATAACCCATGCGCTGACGTAACTCCAATCCTGAATCCTTATCCTGCAGTGATTTTTCAGTCACCCGTTTCCCGTCAAACAAGACTTCTCCTGAATCAGGGATAATAAGTGCATTAATTATATGTAACAATGTCGACTTTCCACTTCCATTAAGACCGATAATAGAAAACATTTCACCTTTTTTAACAGAAAGGTTAATATTCTTAAGCGCGGGGATTTTGCCGTAATATGAATAGTCAACATTTATTAATGAAATAATATCTTCCACAATCACCTCATATTAAAATTATACCTATGCCAAACGCAATAACAATGATCAGTGTAATAAAATCGATAACAGTAAAATGTTTTGGAGAATGAATCATTACTTTTCCCTGATAACCTCTTGAAACCATTGCATAATACGTACCTTCATAAATAATCATTGACCTTTTAAAAATAAAATAAATCCTGCCGCCAATCAGTCTCCTTATATTGCTGTTTTTAATATTTCCTGAAAGTCTTGACTTTAATGCAAAATAAGTTTCCTCGATAGTTCTTGAAAGGATGATAATATATTTATAAGCAAGAGTTATGATCATAAGGAAAGTGTCAGGCACTCTGAATATCCTGAATGATTTAATAAATGCAGGGAAAGATGTTGTATAAATTATCAACAGAGCTAATGAGACCGAATTAAGCACCCTCAGGAAAACCATAAATACAACGTGAAATCCGTTCAGGGTGAAACCTATGTCCTGAGGAATATAATAAATCCAGAAACGCAAAGGTTTATCGAGTGAGATCAGATTAAAAACGATTTCTCCTTGTGTTATGATATTCAATGATGCCGGAAAAACTACGACAAACCCGAACATGAATGCAAGAAAGAATATTTTCCTGTATACCTCAAAGACCCTTATCCTTGAAACAATATAAAAAATGAGGATAACCGCGGTAACGATTATTTGGGCAACCAGATTATTGATAATACTGATTACGACAACAAGAAAAATCAGCGAAAATAGTTTTACATCCGGATTTATTTTTTGAACAGGATTTTCTTTTGTCGCATTTTCTTCCTGTAAATAAATAGACTTAACGGCCGTTGCTGCATTCAAAATAGTTTTATCGAGGAAGGAAAGTTTCGCTCCCTGTAATTTTACAGATCCATTCCTGCCAACTCCGGGGTTAAGTAAATATGGAGGGATCTTATTTCCCATTTTTGATAATTAATCTGGAAATTAACAACATCACAACATATGTTACAGTTGCACCGAATATTCCTGATACTATATAATAACCAGACTGGTGAACCATCGATTTATCATTACTTTTAACGGTATAATCAGTCAATGGAGCTTTCCATACATCAGAATATTTTTCAAGACCCTTTGGTACATAACCCACCAGCTCTTTTACCGTCTGAGCCGACCATTCCCCCCATGCATCGCCGGCATTAAAAAAAGCAGGCAACAAGATTCCGATTGGTGTAATGATGCATAAACAAAGCAGTACGATAAGGATTTTCTTCTGGAGCTTATTCATTATCATTTTTACCCCCTTTTCTGAAAGCATAAATTAATCCAGGTTCATTCCTTAAGAAGTAACTAACAATTATTGCAGTAATAATTCCTTCAATAATACCGAAAATCAGCAAGTGTTCAATAGCCATTGCAGGAATTGCAATACTAAGATCATAAGGGCAATACAAGGCTTTTCCATAGTTATCAGATGCAATCAGGGGCTGTATCCCAAATTCAACAGCTGCCAGTATTGAAGTCATTACCAGACTGAGATATCCTGAAATAAATGCGGAAAAAAATATCCTTTTGTTCCCGGCTGATCTTTTACCTAGAAGCTTAAAAATGTAATATGCAACAAAAGACATAAATACTGCCATGTTAAAGCAATTTGCACCAATGGCTGTAATTCCGCCATCTCCAAAAATAAGAGCCTGAATAATCAGGGCTACAGATACTGCTATAGTTGCAGCCCACGGACCAAACAGAATAGCAATAACTGCTGAACCTACAGCATGACCCGTCGTACCACCCGGTACCGGTAAATTAAACATCATAATGATAAATGAGAAGGCTGCTGCCATTCCCAGATAAGGAATATCACGGGCCGATACTTCCTTTTTGACTTTTTTTACCGAAACAGCCGCTACCCCAACAAATATTCCAATTAACGGAATGTATGTCTGAGGGCTTAGATATCCATCTGGAATATGCATAATTACTTTTAAAAAATCACTTATATCAATATTACTTACTGAGAATCCATAAATATATGAATAATCTGTCTGGTAAAACATAGTTTGCAAACCAGACTCATTTAACAAATAAATTACTTACAGTTTCTTCCCGATAAATAGTTGTTGGTCAAACAAGATATAATAATATCATAAAAGTAAAATAAAACAAAACTTTAAGTATCTATCCTGAACAATGCAATAATTCCGGCTAATTTCAAAGATTTAATCTATTGAATGTTTTGCTTCCGATTGAACAATTTCATTAATTTTATACACCATTGAATTTACAATATTTGAAATAATAACTCCCATGAATAACGAAATGGCATGAAAAATACCGGTATTTCAAAAAGTAAAAACACAATTTCGCGCAGAGCCTTTGTTAACCGCGCAGCTGCAGGATCCGCAATAATAGCTCTTGGACCAATTACCAACTTTATCTCAAAGGATATTGAGAAAAGTGGAGCATGGCATGCTGACGCCGGACAATTCAGGTTTCACATGATAGGTTATGGACATATAGATCCGGTGTGGCTTTGGCCATGGAATGAAGGTGTTTCAGTCGTTCACAGTACTTTCCAATCCGCTCTTGACCGTATGAATGAGACATCTGATTTTACTTTCATTTCCAGTTCTGCTCAATTTTATCAATGGGTAGCTGACAATGATCCAAAGATGCTCGCAGAGATAAGGAAGCGTGTTAAGGAAGGACGCTGGAATATTGTCGGAGGATGGTGGGTTGAGCCCGATGTAAATATTCCTTGTGGTGAGGCAATGGTAAGACAGGGATTGTATGGCCAGTTGACTTTGCAACGTCTGTTTGGCAACCGTGCCAGGGTCGCATGCAACCCCGATTCTTTTGGCCACACAAGTACATTACCCCAGATAATAAAACAACAGGGTATGGATAATTACATTTTCATGCGACCAGGCTCACATGAAAAATTGTTACCTGCTGACCTGTTCTGGTGGGAAGGGGCAGACGGAACAAGAGTACTCACGTATCGCATCCAGATTACTTACGGAGCAACCGGACCATTAAATAATCATGTCGAAAAAATCCTGGAGCGAAGCCAGAATCAGCCAATGAAAAGTTTAATGGCATTTTATGGTGCCGGAGACCATGGTGGCGGACCAACAAAAGAATCGATACGTTCCATCCAGGAAATGAAGACTGAGAAAGATGCTCCTGAAGTTTTTTTCAGTACCCCTGAATGCTATTTCAAGGAGATCCGCGAAGATAAGGATCTGAACATACCTGTGGTAAAAGATGAACTCCAGTATCATGCAGTTGGTTGTTATACAGCCGAAGCAGAGATTAAGAAGGGGAACCGTCAGTCAGAGGCGGCCCTTGTTATTGCAGAAAAAATAGCTGCAATAGGTTCAGTTGTATGGGGGGCAAAATATCCCGGGACGGAATTTACTTCTGCCTGGCAAAGAGTACTTTTTCTCCAGTTCCACGACAGTATGGCCGGAACCTCACTGTATGAGCATTCCCAGACTGCCCGCGAAGGATATGGCTATGCACTCGACATTGCCCATCAGGCAACATTTATGTCTGTTCAGAAATTGGAATGGCAGGTCTCCACAGAAGATCCTGACTCACAATACATTCTGGTATTCAATCCCCATGCCTGGGAAGTTTCCGGAAATGTAGAATACGATTTTAATCAGAACATGGGAAATTCATCAAGAGTTGAAGACGAGAAGGGTAATACTCTGCTTCACCAGTGGACTTCAGGCTCAACTGAAACAGGAAATCGCAAGAAACTTATAATCAACACAAAGATTCCCCCTTTTGGTTATCGGCAGATACGAATCATGAAAGGTGATAATCAGTCTGTTAAAGGCATTATCAGGGCTGAAGAAAATATGCTTGAGAATGAATTTATGCGTGTTACTTTTTCAAATTCCGGGACAATCGGAATATTCGACAAAGTGGCCGGCAGGGAAATATTCTACGGTGGTAAAACCGGCTGCAGGGCAGTAATCATTGATGATCCAAGCGACACCTGGAGTCATGATGTAAAAACCTTTTCTGATGAGACAGGCGCTTTTGGAAATGCAGCCGTTACTCTTCTTGAAAACGGGCCGCTGCGGGCAACTATACGTGTAAAAACCACCTATCATGACTCTTCCCTCTCAGTTGACTGGTCACTTTCTTCAGGTTCTCATAACCTGGAGGCCAAGGTCACTCTTGACTGGCACGAGCATCTTAAAATGCTTAAATTCTCTTTCCCGGTTGATGTTGAATCGCCAACTTCTACTTATGAAACAGCATACGGATATATTGAACGTGCCACTGACGGTCATGAAAATCCGGGTCAGAGATGGATCGATCTGACTGGAAAACATGACGGCATTACATATGGGCTGACTGTCGTAAATGACGCAAAATATGGCTATAGCGTACTTGGGAATGATATGAGGATCTCTGTAGCCCGTTCATCTGTTTATGCCCACCACATGCCTAAAATACTTGACATGAAAGCGGAGCATCTCTGGATGGATCAGGGAATACAGACTTTCCGCATGCTGCTTGTTCCTCACAATGAAACGTGGGAAAAAAGCGGCATAGTCAGGATTGCCGAGGAATTCATTGCTCCTTCAGTTGCTATTTACCAGGGCATACACAGAGGTACAAAGCCAAAATCTGCATCATTTCTCACTATTGATGCACCAAATGTTATAGTCTCTTCCATCAAAGTATCCGAAACCGGAGATGATATCATAATTCGCTGCGTTGAATCGTCAGGATCAGCTGCAGAAGCAACACTTGATCTTCGGTTTGCAGGCCGGAAATGGACCGGAAGCTTTAAACCATGTGAAATAAAGTCTCTCCGCCTGAATCAAAAAACAGGTAATATAAAAGAGGTTAATCTTCTTGAAGAGTGAAAAATTAAGGAATAATCAATAAATTATGTTTATTAAAGGCACGGATTGCGCTTCGCTAAATCCGCGCCAACTTTGGATATTTCCAGAAAACACCCGGATTTCTAGTTTATTGCAGGCAGGAAAGAATAATTCTTCCCATAATTCATCATCTGTCCGAGATAATCATTTACATATTCCACGATAACATCGGTTATCTCGCCATTAGAATAGACCGGAGTGAGAACAGGATTAACAAATCCCGTATATGGTGCCAGATTCAGTTTTGCATAACGTTCGAGTATTTCAGTATGCAATGCCGGGTCGACCTTAACTCCGAAATCTTCAATAATGTTTTTACCAGCCTCAAAATCGCCTTCCGATTTCACTCTCTGAATCTCTTTCAGCAATTCTCCGAAAAGAGTCTGAAGTTTTTTATAATCATTTATCTTAACACAGGTCTTACCGTCGCGTTTAATAAATGCAACTACATTGTCAGCTTTCCCCTTTTCATAAGCCCAATGAGCAATGGCTGATCTGCATCGCATGTGAGCCTGTTCTATCTCTTTTCCTGGTTTAATCCTTACAATCTGGGTCAGTAAACCATTACGCAGATATCCATCATACAATGCTTTACCAGCATCTTCATTGGGAAGCAGGCCAAGTTCTAACATCTTCTTATCCATAGCATAATAGAGGGCAAAAAGATCAGCCCTTGCCTCTTCAAGCGGCGAAGCATAATTTTTAAGAGCATTCGGGTCGGTCCCTTCAGCAAGTTTTCCGCTGGCATGACCAACACATTCATGAAGATCGGTATGCAATGCATCGGCAATTGTCCCATATTTTTTTATCCGGTCAACTTCTTCCTGGTCTGCGGCAAACTCTTCAAGGAAACCATTGCCCTGTGAAGCTATATCATACGCATTAGTGATGTTGGCCAGTGTCACTGATTTTGAGCCAACATCTTTTCTGATCCAGTCGGCATTCGGAAGATTAATTCCCAAAGGAGAAGGGGGATAGCTGTCACCACCCAGCATTGCAATATTTATTACTTTAGCTGCGACCCCGGTAACCTTTTCTTTCTTGTATTGAGGCTGAACAGGAGAATTATCTTCGAACCATTGTGCATTGGATGTAATTATTTTGGTACGTTTTGATGCCTCTATATCAGTATAATCCACAATAGCTTCCCACGTTGCTTTCATCCCCAGAGGATCTTCATAATTTTCAATAAAACCATTTATATAATCAACCATCTGATCTGAATTTTTTGCCCACGCCACATTATATTCATCCCACTTCTTCAGATCTCCTGTTTTATAGTATTCTATAAGAATTCCCAGTTCTTTTTTCTGTGCTTCTGTTTCTGCTACTTCTTTCGCTTTTTCAAGCCATATGATAATATTATCAATTGCCGCTCCATATTTTCCTCCCGACCTGTATACTTCTTCAGTTACTTTACCATTGACTTTTTCAACTTTTGAATTAAGTCCGAGAGAGATAGGTCTGGGATCGTCAGACACAACTTTGCCTGCATAAAAATTTTCAACCTCTTTCTGAGTAACACCTTCGTAAAAATTAACTGCCGATTCAGCTACCATATCTGCTCCTGCCTTCTGCTCAATCTTACGTGCATAAAGCTTCTCGTCAAAGATAACAGGCGACAGGAAAGAGATTAGTTGATCAACCGTCTGCCCTTCAGCTACCGGAAGTTTCTTCGGGTCCGAACCTTTTATCAGACTTGCAAAAAAACTTTCGGGAAAACCCGGTTTGAACTTATCGCTGGAATAATGATGATGAATTCCATTAGCAAAGAATACTCTTTTTGCATATGTCAGGAATTCCTTATACTCTGCCGATTCTTTATCACCCGAATAACTATCGATAATTGCTTCAATAGTTTTCCTGATCAGCAGATTGTACTTAAAATTCTGATCCCACAAAATATCTCGTCCTGCAATAGTGGCCTGACTGAGATAAAATATGTATTTCTTTTGCTGAAGTGATAAGGACTCGAATGCAGGAAGCTTATACCTCAAAACCCGGATATCTTCAAACTGTTCGACAAAATAATTAAAATCATCTTTTGCCTCAGGGGCAGGTTTTGCTGCATTCTTACAAGCACTTAAGCTCAAAATCATCATAATTGAAGGAATAATAAGTTTATATAACATTCTCATGATAGTGAAGATTTATTTCTAAATAAGACGCTAAAATATTAAAAAGGCAAATAATCTTATGTAATTTTAAGTAATATTAATAATTATATTTCATTCTATATAACATAAACATTTACATATAAATGAATAAGATAATTGAAGACTTAAGACGAGAATTGATTTATAATGCCGACGAAAAGACCAGGCTTTCAGGTGAAAGATACTTTAAAGAAAATGTTAAAATGTATGGTATCAAATCTGCAGTAGTAACCAGTATCGGCAAGGATCATTTCAGATTATTAGAAGAAAAGAGTAAGTCAAATATCTTCTCATTATGTGAAGAACTATGGAAATCGGGTTATATGGAAGAATCATTCATTGCATGTAACTGGTCATATAATGTGCATAAGGAATATGAACCATCTGATTTTATGGTTTTTGAAAGATGGGTAAACACATATTTAAGCAACTGGGCATCGTGTGATATTCTTTGTAATCACACTATCGGAACATTTGTGGAGATGTTCCCTGAGTATTTATCGGGTCTGAAAAAATGGGCAAAATCTTCTAACCGCTGGGTTAAGCGGGCATCATCTGTAACATTAATTATTCCTGCCAGGCATGGTAAGTTTTTGAAAGATATTTTTGAAATAGCCGATATTCTGCATTCTGATCAGGATGATATGGTGCAGAAAGGATATGGCTGGATGCTTAAAGCTGCAAGTCAGGCTCATCAGGAAAAAGTATTTGATTATGTTATGAGTAAGAAGCAAACCATGCCAAGAACAGCTCTCAGATATGCAATCGAAAAGATGCCTCCGGAGATGCGTTCAATGGCAATGGAAAAATAAGGAAGGAAAAGAGTGAAGGGTTGAAAGGGTGATTGGTTGAAAGGTTGATTGGTTGAAAGGTTGATTGGTCAAGTAGTTAATAAATGTTTAATACTTATAATTAAGGTCGTATGAGAAATATTTTAACAGCAATAATTATAATTCTGCCATTATCAGGATTATTCGGGCAAAAGAATAAGCTGAATGACAATATACTCAATCTGATAAATCAGGAGACTGAAAAGTTTATGAATCTCTATATGGATCTCCATAAAAATCCTGAACTATCCTTCATGGAATATGAAACTTCAAAAAAAATGGCAAACGAGCTTAAAGCTATTGGTTTTGATGTTACTACAGGATTTGGAGGAAATGGTGTTGTGGGTGTTTATAAGAATGGTGAAGGAAAAGTTATTATGCTGAGAACCGACATGGATGCTCTTCCGGTAAAAGAAAAAACTGGTCTGCCCTATTCAAGCAGCAAAATTGTGAAAGACCTCGCCGGGAACGATCTGCCTGTTATGCATGCCTGTGGCCATGATCTGCATATGTCGGTGTGGCTTGGCACATTAAGGACACTCGTAACACTAAAAAACGAATGGAAGGGTACTATCGTTGCGATTGCCCAACCTGCGGAGGAAGTCTCGGGCGGATCAAGTGCAATGATCCGGGATGGTCTGTTCCGGAAATTTCCAAAACCTGATTTAATTCTCAGCTATCATGTCAGCCCTGAACTTCCGGCGGGGACTATTGGCTATTTTCCCGGAACGATTTTTGCCGGTGTAAATACCGCAGAAATTACAGTCTATGGCATGGGTGGACATGGTGCAATGCCTCATACTACAATCGATCCCATCGTCCTTTCGGCAAGAATCATACTTGATATTCAGACAATTGCAAGTCGTGAAATCAATCCTGTTAAACCAGCAGTAATAACTGTCGGTTCCATTCACGGCGGAACAAGACCCAACGTTATACCTGATGAAGTAAAGATGCTTCTTACAATAAGGTTTTTCGAAGATGATGTCTACAAACATATCAGGGAATCACTTGTCAGAATTTCCAGGGGAGCAGCAATATCTTCCGGTCTTCCTGAGAATAAAATGCCATTGGTACAGTTCGAGGAGAACCTTATCCCTCCGGTAGCTAATGAACAAAATCTTGTTCTTCAGACAGTAAAATATATGAAAGAGATTATTGGTGATGAAAATGTTATTAAAGTTGACCCTTCCACTATTGCTGAAGATTTCGGAAGATATGGGAGAACTGAAGAGAACATACCTATTGCTTTGTTCTGGCTTGGTGGAGTCAATATGGATAAGTATACCGAACATGTTGAAAAAGGTACAGTTCTGCCGTCGCTTCATAATTCTTCATTTAATCCCGATTTTTATCCAACATTCAAATGTGGTGTTGAAGCCATGACCAAATCAGTAATTGAACTTTTCGCAAATAAGAAATAATACTTATAAATCATCAGTTCATTTTAATTACCTTTGCACCGGTAATTTTTTTAAGATGAAAACTTGTTTGATTTATCTCTTTCTTATTGTTATTCCAATAGTTATGTCGGCCCAGGACAGGATCACGGGACACGATTTTGCCACTAGGTCCGAAGTAATTGCCAGGAACGGGATGGCAGCAACAAGTCAACCGCTTGCCACACAAGTTGCACTTGATATTCTTAAAAAGGGAGGTAATGCCATAGATGCCGCGATTGCAGCTAATGCCATGTTGGGAGTTGTAGAACCTACAGGTGCCGGAATAGGGGGAGATCTGTTCGCAATTATCTGGAGTGCTGACAAGATGAAGTTGTACGGTCTTAATGCCAGCGGACGATCGCCCCGGTCACTAAAACGTAATTATTTCATTGAAAACGGATATGATTATATCCCTCTGCACGGGCCACTTCCTGTATCAGTTCCCGGATGTGTTGACGGATGGTATGAAATGCATGACATGTTTGGACGTCTTTCAATGAAAGATATCCTTCAACCGGCGATAACCTATGCACGGGAAGGTTTCCCGGTGACAGAAGTAGTGGCATATTACCTTGGAAAAGAGACAGCAATCCTGAAAGATTATCCTAACATAAAAGAGGTTTATATGCCCGGAGGAAAAGCTCCTTCAAAAGGAGAAATTTTCAGGAATCCTATGCTCGCCAACACACTTGAGAAAATTGTTATAGGTGGTCGGAATGAGTTTTACAGAGGTACAATAGCCAGAGATATTGAAGTGTTCATGAAAAAGATGGGGGGTTTTCTCTCCTATGACGACATGTCGCGCCATCATTCTGAATGGGTAGAACCTCTAAGTACTACATACCGGGGTTATGAAGTGTGGGAATTGCCCCCGAACGGGCAAGGTATAGCAGCACTCCAGATGCTTAATATTCTTGAAGGCTTTGATATTTCTTCAATGGGATTTGGATCAGCCGAATACATCCATGTTTTCACGGAAACTAAAAAACTTACTTTCGAAGACCGTGCAAAGTATTATGCCGATCCGGTTTTCAGTAAAGTACCTGTCAGTCAATTGATTTCCAAGAGATATGCAGCAGAAAGACGCAAGCTTATCAATCTCAACAAGGCTTCGAAAATTTACGATCCCGGCAAAATTGAAGCAGGAAACACTGTATATTTAACAGTTGCTGATAAATATGGCAACATTGTTTCACTTATTCAGAGCAATTACCGGGGAATGGGTTCCGGAATGTGTCCAACGGGGCTGGGTTTTGTCCTGCAGGACAGAGGTGAATCTTTTAGCCTGGAGGGAGGGCATAGCAATGTGTATGCTCCTGGAAAACGGCCTTTTCATACTGTTATGCCGGCATTTATCACCAGAAATGGTAAACCGTGGATAAGTTTTGGTGTAATGGGTGGTGACATGCAGCCGCAAGGTCATGTGCAAATTGTCGTCAACCTTATCGATTTCAAAATGAACCTCCAGGAGGCTGGTGATGCACCCAGAATGCATCATATAAAATCATCTGAACCTACAGGGGAACAAATGACAAATGGAGGAATTCTTCTTCTTGAGAACGGATTCCGCTGGGAGGTTATTCAAAAATTACTTTCCATGGGACATACTATCCAATGGGACCTTGGGGGTTATGGTGGTTATCAGGCGATTATGTGGGATGACAAAAATAAAGTATGGTTCGGTGCCTCAGAATCACGAAAAGACGGACAGGCAGCAGGGTATTGAACGGCGCAACGGCGCAACGATGCAACGGCGCAACGATGCAACGGCGCAAAGGGGCAACGGTACAAAGGTGCAACGGTTCAACATTATTTAATCCCCAGCATATCCATCACACCGTTTATATATGTAAGAGGGTGGGCAGGATTACCCGGAACATAAAGATCAATATGATGTTCTTCTATAAATTTTCTGTTCAGAGCAGGGCTGCCATCAAAGATACCACCACTTATTGCATCTGTCCCTGCAAGAATAATTATTTTCGGTTCAGGTATTGCCTCATAACATATCTTCAATGCTTCTGCCATGTTTTCACTCAATGGACCTGTTATTACTATCCCGTCAGCATGACGGGGTGAAGCAACAAATTCGATTCCGTATCTTCCAAAATCAAAATTGACATTTCCTGTGGCATTAAGCTCCATTTCGCATGAATTATCACCTCCGGCAGATACCTGTCGTAACTTCAATGAATTTTTGAAAAGCCTTCTTATCTCTTTCCTGACCCTGTCTTCTTCAAGTCTTACAGGACTTTCAGTACCTGATTTTATTATAAGATTTCCCCTGACATTGGAAGCTATCCTGTAATCATTGGTGAACCGTATCTTTTCAGGGAGCGCAAAAGAGCACTCCTTACAGAAAACGCATCTTCCAAGGTCTATCGAACCTGATCTTTTATCAATCGCTTTTACAGGGCACATTGAGGATACCGATATAATTTCATCAGGGGTTATTTCCCCGGAGATGACCGGACGACCTCTGAACAGTCCTGACACTGGCTGTGTACGCAGATTCTTAATATATTGTCTGCCATGACTTTTCAGTACTTTTATCTCTTTCAGCATTATTTAAATGTTCAGTAAAGTGTTACAAATCGTTTCCGCAGTAAGACAGGTTATAGCTCTTGTTATTTATAGGAAAATCTGATATTTCCTGATTGCGGACAGCTAATGCCAGGGCCAGCCAGTTTTGCATCGAAGGATCCTTCACTTTGTAATTTTCAATATTTCCACCCTTATCTGTTATGACTGTATGGCATATTTCACCCCTCCACCCTTCTACTATTGAGATTCCAACCTTGTTTGGTTTCAGCTTATAATTATAAACAGGTTTATTAATAATCTTTTCTTTTCTTCGCCATATTTCAATAAGCCCGCAAATGATTTTCACCGATTCACGTACTTCAAGATTACGCAACATACCCCGGGCAAATACATCTCCGGTTTCAACCGTCAGCAGCTGAATGGGATAGCTCCTGTAGAATTGGAAGGGATGCGTTACACGGATATCGCGTGAGATGCCACAGCTTCGGGCAGCCATCCCTACAGCGCCTATGGTCAGGGCTTGTTCCCTGGTTACTTTACCTATATCCTCAAACCTGGAAAGAAGACTTGGCAAAGAATAAATACGATCGGCTACTTCGCCAAATCGCCGGTCAACATCTGCAATCACTGTCAGTATTTCACCTGCGACATCGTCATTCATTTGATAATTACTTCCTCCCGGTCGCACTAATCCTTTTCCAAGGCGGTTACCACACCATAATTGAGTGGCATTTATTATTAATGTTCTCAGAGCTTCACATACAACCTGCCCCAGCTGATACGCAACATCACCGCATAATGCGGCAGTGTCGCCTATGTGAACGGCGAGTCTTTCCATTTCCAAAGCAATGCATCGCTCTATCTGCAATGCTTCACTGACCTCTATACCAGCCAACGACTCTATAAGTTGTGAATGAGCCAAAGCGTGGCCGATTGAAGTATCACCTGCAATACTTTCTGAAAGAATGCATCTTTGCAGTGAATCGTTCTTTTCAATAAATAATTTTTCAATTCCACGATGCTGATACCCAAGCTGAATTTCGAGATGCAATACTTTTTCACCATTGCAGATAAACCTGAAATGTCCCGGTTCAATAACACCTGCATGGATAGGGCCTACTCCCACCTCATGCAATTCTTCGCTCTCAATGGTATAAAAAGGATAATTGTCAATAATATTTGATTTATCAGAGCGGTAATGCGAATATCTTACCGGTTTCATCCATGGATGGCCATCAAATACGACACCGAAATTTTCATGGATCTCGCGTTCAAAAATCTGAAGCTGAGGGCAAACCGGAGTTATTGATTTTAATACAATCGTATTATTATCAAGTTCGTGTGAGAAGACAGCAATACTACTATTATTATCGTCAGCTATATAACAGAAGAGCTTCAGAATACCCGATGTTGGAACTCCATAATAAGCTATACAATGTCTCGCTTCATCCTTCAGAAAATCGCATACCAGTTCATAAAAAATATCATATTGCAAAACCGGGATCTCTTTAAGGTCGGGAGAAATTGAATTATTTTTTATTTCTGAATATAGTTTCTGACTCATCATCATTTCTATTTGGGTAATAAGGCAAAACTTTGATTTATAAGGTCAACCAGAACAGGCGGTTGATAAAAACACATAATAATTACTATTCCGAGAAAAACAAACTGGGTGACCGATTCAATCGGATTTATATGATCAGGAACCTTTACATCATCTTCATTTCTCGAATTGGAGAAGAGAATATGCATAATCCTTGTGCTCATGGCATAGATCACAAAGCAAAGAAGAATAATTGCCATAATCAGAACAAACCATTTATCCTTTATTACCAATCCTTTAAATATCATAAACTCTGAAATAAACAATCCTGATGGAGGAATAGCCAGAATGCAAACCATCCCAAGTAAAAGAACCAATGCACCTGCGGGGTATAGTTGCATATATTTGCCACATTCATCAAGCCTGAAAGTATGAAGAACTTTCGATAACTGGCCCATTTGATAAAAAAGACTTGATTTCGTCAATGAATGAAGGACAAGCAGAAGCAGGGCAGCATAATAGCCGCTCCCCCCTACTCCTACCGCAATAGCAACCAGCCCCATATTTTCGAGGCTGGAATATGCGAGCATTCTTTTAAGATGTTTAGCTTTAAGCATATAACCTGCTGCCACCAATAAAGACAATAATCCTGACAGGATAAGAACACTATTCATAAAGGGCAAAATAGATGAAGATGCGAATAATGTATATACACGGAAAATTGCCAGAAATCCAACATTCATCAGAGTGGTTGAAATCAAAGCACTTATAGGGGGCGGCGCAACGGAATGAGCATCAATCGTTACCGTATGCATAGGGAAAAGTCCCATTTTTGTACTAAAGCCGATCAGCACAAACACAAATGCAATTTTAAGGTACAATGGATTTGCCTGATTAATAATATTGGTTAATGAAGTAAAAGAAAGACTTGCAGCATCACCGCGACCATATATAAATCCAAGGAACAATATTCCGAGATAAGCTAAAGCTATACCTGTTGAACAGATGAAAACATATTTCCATGTAGCTTCAAGAGCTATTTCTGTACGGTCGTGATAAATAAGCCCTGCAACAGCTAATGTAGTTGCTTCAACAAAAATCCATAAAACGGTCATCCCATTTGCCAGGTATGCACCTGTCATGAAAGTTATGAGGGCTATCAGGGCTGAATGATAAATGTCATATTTCCTGATATCATCCTTTAATGCGTAAATAAACCCGTGATAAACTGTAGGAATAGCTAATAAAGATAAAACTGAAAGCAATAAAACACCCAGACTGTTAAATGTAAAATACCCGAGTTCCGTTTTGTTCAGATTAGTCCAGCAATGAACTGTGAGCCATATATGAATTAATACAAAGCCAATGGTGATGATTTTAGTAATCGCTTTGTTTTTGAACAAAACTATAGCAATGACCATTAATGCAGATAAGATAAAAAACAATAACAGTGTCATCTATTAATCTTTTAACATTGTTAACTCGTTTGTATGAGGTTTGAGTCTTAAACCGAAAAATCCAAGAATTAAAACTCCCACAAAAATATCAAGTAATATTCCTACATTTATCATCATTGGCATTTTGTTCCCAATTGCGAGCGAAAAAAGGAAAACTGCATTTTCAACAATAAGGAAACCTATAAGATGAGAGATTATCAGTTTATGAGTCACTATAAGCAGCAATCCTGTGAAAAGTGTAAAAAGAGCTATTGCCATATAAATAGTATTGACAAAAGAGTTTAAGAGGGAATTCGCCAGAATAACACTTATAAGTAATGTGCAAATTGATAAAAGAAGTGAATAAAATCCCGGCATTGCCAGATGATGTACTTTTGTTACACCTGAATGGTTGATGATCCTTGTCAATAAATATGGGATCAGAATAGCTTTAAAAACCAACGATTCGAAAGCAATAAAAATCAGGTTGGCTGTATTAATCTCTTTGAGTTCAAATATGGCAATACCACAAAGTAATAATCCTTGCAGTCCGATCAACCTTATATAAACTATCAACCGTTCAGCAGAAGCAAAGTACACTAAAGTTATAGCAAACAAAACTATCAGGTAATTCACCATATTATTGTTCTATATTAATTTGTCAGTCAATATTAAGATTATCAGGAAAGCTATCAATCCGATTGAAGACAGGGTCAAAATGAATTTGGGATTCAGATTCATTTTATTCCTTGCCCTGAAAGATTCAATCAGGCCGATTATCATTGCAAATATTATCTGAACTGCCATAAACAAACTAACCTGCAGAAATACATTCCACCCTGCAGGGACAATCACGTTGTACATCAAAGCACCATAAATAGAGAACTTCAGATACGACCCCATATGGATCAATGCTTTATCGAATCCGCTGTTATCAAGGATCATAACTTCGTGGATCATAGTGAGCTCAAGATGTGTTTTCGGATCATCAACAGGAAGCCTGCTGTTTTCAATCATTGCAATCTGAATAAATAAATAAAATCCAATAATGCTGTATATCAGCACATAATGATTACCCGTAACGAAGAAATGGCTGAATATATCTGAAAAGGATGTACATCCGGTAAACATGGCAAAAGTTGCCAGCAGGATAAAAAAAGCTGGTTCCACCAGCATTGAAAAGAAAGCTTCTCTATTAGCTCCCATTCCTTCGAAACTGCTGCCTGTATCAAGTGCAGCAATAATTGCAAAAAATTTACCGAATGCAAGCAGGTAGGAAAAAAATACGAAATCGCCCTCAAATGATATAAGTGCGTTCTGATTTGCAAAAGGGATGACCGCCATAGCGCAAATAACGCTTGCCAGGGAAATAGCGGGTGCTATTTGAAATATTACTCCTGTAGCATTGCTGAAAACGCTTCCTTTCCTTAAAAGCACACCAATTTCTTTAACCGGTTGAAAGATGCCCGGACCTTTCCTCCCTGATGCAATGCTTTTTGCCCTTAAAATAACACCGGGAAAGAAAAAGGCTGAAATTAATATCAAGATAAATCCTGTCATTTTCAGATGATGTTGAAGTAGGTCAATAAAAATACAAGTAACAGATATACAAATGCATATAAAATATAATGCTGAATCTGTCCTGTCTGCATTACTGCTATCTTTTTCAGAAGATCAGAAATCCAGTCAACAGGTTTGTCAATAAAAAGCTTCTTAAAAATATCGTCGCTATGCGATTTAAAAGTTCTTTCATCGGGGAAAATTTCATCTTCCCTGATATCTTTCATTATTTTTTTTGTCTGAAGAACAGGTTTTGCGATATGATTGTAGTTGTAAGCATAAGATGTGGCCGTATATTCTTGTTTTGATGTGCCGGCTGTATATCCGCATCCCCATGTAGGTCCGTAAGATACCTTTCGTGATTTAAGATGATAGTGTCTGTAAACCAGTAAAGCAACAACCGTAATTACAAATATGCCGCAAAGAAGACTTATCTGGACAAGGTTACTGACAAAAGCATTCGTAACATTTGTTATATCAGGAAGGCTGAACGTCTGCGATATAATATTAAACACAGGCTTTACAAATAAAACCGACGCCAATCCGATGATAACAATAAAAGCAATAGTAATGTATTGAGGGATAATCATATCCCGACTTACTTCTTTGGCCGTCTTTGCTTTTTCTGAACGTGGCTCGCCAAGGAAAACAATTCCAAAAGCTTTTGTAAAACAGAATATCGCAAGTCCTCCAATAAGTGACAATCCCACAATACTGCCAAGAATAATAATAGATTGATATAAATTGGTAACAGACAAGCTCTTAAACATGCCGATATAGATCAGATATTCTGAAATAAAACCGTTGAACGGGGGTAACCCACAAATAGCCAGGGAACCTATCAGAAACAATATTGCCGTATATGGCATTTTTTTTATTAAGCCACCCATTTGTTCAATGTTTCTGGTATGTATTGCATGATAAACCGACCCGGCATTAAAAAAAAGAAGTGATTTAAACAGTGAATGATTCAGTACATGAAGCAAACCACCGCTGAAACCAAGCAAACTCAATGTCGTATCGTTTGTTGCAAGTCCAATTACCCCTAATCCTATTCCAATACCTATTATGCCAATATTCTCAATGCTATGGTATGCCAGCAAACGTTTAAGATCATGCTGCACAATCGCCATCATAACACCAAGAATTCCTGACATCAATGAGATAACCAGTATTGTTATGCCTATCAAAAGCAGATCGTTCTGAACCGATATCAGAACTCTCAGGATACCATAAATACCCATTTTTATCATTACACCCGACATTACACCCGACACATGCGAAGGGGCTGCAGGATGTGCCTCGGGCAACCATGTATGCAAAGGGATAAAACCAGCCTTAATACCAAAACCTATAAAGAACAGGATAAAAAGTAAAAAATCTGAGTGGTTCGAGAAATATAGTCCAAGAGCATCAAAACTCATTTCCCCTGTCGCTTTACCAACCATTAAGAAAGCGATCAGGATGAAAAACATTCCGACATGCATCTGTATCAAATAGTTTATTCCGGTCTTCAAAATAGTACGGTCCTCAGCTTCAAAAATGACAAGCAGGAATGATGACAGGGCCATTAATTCCCAGACAATAAGAAATGTAAGACCGTCACGGATCATCACAACCATTATCATTGACAGATAAAGCCATAAATATGAAAGAAAATGTATTGAAAAAGAGAGTGAATTTTTAGTCTGTTGATATGGCTTCAGGTATCCTTTTGCATATAACAAACCAACGAAAACAGTTATATTAACCACAACTATAAAAAATGCAGAAAGCTTGTCGATTATCAGGATCAGGCTGTTTCCGAAAGCAGGTAATTCAAGATGTATATCAAGTACCTGGCAACTTCCTGAAAGCACTTTAAAACACCATACCGAACTCAGTGCAATTGCACCCATAAGAAGTAACAAAGTATATTGGTACTTATATGCTTTGGGTACAAAAAAAACCAAAAATGTCAGGGTTAAAATGATAAGAAAAAGTACAGCATTCATCATCAGTGGTAAATAACGTAAATTCTCAGTGTTCTTTATGATGCCAATAAATACTTCAATGCCCTACAATAAATTTACAAATTGTAATCCATTCAGAAAGAATTATTTACAGCAATATTTCTTATACAAGAGAAATTTTGTGATCGCAAAAATATAAAATAATATCTCTTTTCATACTCATTACAACCCTATAATATCTCCATTTTCATTTAACACTTTAAAATATAGCTCTTTAACTTTCCCGCTTTCTATTTCCCAGTTAATTTTTTCTGATGCTGCAACAGCATTCTTCCTTAATTCTGTAAGTTTATCATGATTATCCTTCAGCTCTGAAAATGCCCTGGAGATGTTTTCAGGAGTTACACAGCTGATAATAATCCCAAGACCATTTCCTCTTATTATTTTTCCTGTTTCAGGAAGATCACTCGCTATTACAGGTATCCCAGCGGAAATAAAATCGAATAATTTATTTGGCAGACTATACCGGTAGTTAAGATTTGTGTCCTTTTCGATGCACATTCCAACATCTGCAGACTTTGTATATCTCATAAGCTTTTCCCATGGAACAGATGAAATAAATTTCACTTTATGTTCAATGCTCAATTCTTTAACACGGCTTCTTAAGCCGGCTACAACATCGCCAGATCCTACGACCAAAAGAGCTACCCCATCTGAGACATTAACAGCTTCGATCAATTCTTCGGCACCTTTGTCAATATTAATACCCGTCCCCTGAATAATAACCAACAGATCACCTGATGCTACATCTATTTCTTCATGTGAAAAGGGTAAAATATGATCTGAATTTCTACCGGTATTTCTCACGACTAAAGGTTGTACCAGATACATCTTTTTATATAATGAAGCAATCGGTTCACTTACGGTCATGACATATTTCAGGCGAGGAAAAATAATCTTTTCAATACTCTTCCATACCCATTTAACAAACAACCTGTTTTGAATTTCCGGGACTCCGGTAAAATATTCATGCGAATCATAAACAAGAGGCAACTGCTTCAGTTTTGAAACAAGGTAATTTGGAAGCAATGTATCAAGATCATTTGAGACCAGAAGGTCATACTTATTAAAAAGGAGGTGGAAGAAAAGACGAATATTAAAGAATGCATAAAAAAGGAATCCTTTTTTAAAGAACATTCTGAATCGTTTGGTTTTGAATGGCACACTTTCAGTATTGCAACATTCACCTGATTTTCTACCGATTATGGCAACATCACAATCCAACCTGCTGACAGTTTCTGCAATTTTCAGAACCCGCTGATCATGGCAGATGCAATTTGTGACAGAAAAAGCAACGCTGATCTTATGTGAATGAGAAGGCATAGATCAAATGTAATAAAATCATTAATAAATACTTTACTGGGAAGGAATAATAAAAGGAGACCGGAGAAAGGAGACAGGAAAACGGAAACGTTTTCATACTTTTGCATCAAATTTGAGCCCCGATGATTTATAAGAATATCTCCCTAAAAAAATACAACACATTTGGTCTTGATTATAAAGCAGATAACCTTATTTCCATAAAGACTGAAGAGGAAGCAATCTCGATCCTGAAAGAGAATAGAAAGATAGATCAACCGCTTTTTGTTATCGGAGGCGGGAGCAATCTTTTATTCACAGGTGATTATAAAGGAACTCTGATGCACTCTGAGATTGAAGGAATTACGATTGAAGAAGAACATCCTGAATATGTTATTGTATCCGCAGGTTCGGGAGTTAACTGGGATAAGTTTGTTGAACGGTGTGTTAATAATGGGTTTGGTGGACTGGAAAATCTGTCTCTTATTCCCGGAAGTGTCGGAGCATCTCCTGTACAAAACATAGGAGCATACGGGATTGAGGCAAAGGATATTATTGAAAAAGTAAGGGTTGTTTCTGTCAGCGATGGATCTGTTTCTGAATTAACCAATAATGAATGCCGGTTCGGATACAGGAACAGCATTTTTAAAGAAGAATTTAAAAACAGGTTCCTTGTTATCAGGGTCTATTTCAGGTTATCGACCAATCCAATATTAAAACTGGATTATGGTTCATTAACCGATGAAATTTCGAAACTGGGAGGAGTAAATATCAGAAATGTCAGACAGGCTGTAGTAAACATACGCAGGAGCAAATTGCCAGATCCTGAAATTCTGGGAAATGCAGGAAGCTTTTTCAAGAATCCGTTGGTTGACAAAGACTTTGCCAATGCACTCAGAGAACAATATCACGGTATTCCATTTTATGATGATCCTTCAGGAAAGATCAAACTGGCAGCCGGATGGCTCGTTGATCAATGCGGATGGAAAGGAAAAAGGATCGGGGATGCCGGGATACACGAAAAGCAGGCTTTGGTTCTTGTCAATTATAATAATGCAACGGGAAAGGAAATTTTTGACTTATCCGAAAAAATAAGACAATCAGTCTCTGATAAATTCGGGATAGAACTTGAAAGGGAAGTTGAAGTCATAGGATCTATTTGAATATCTTTCTTTTATTAAGTTCACGCTGATAAATTGCAGCGTAATGATTATGCTCCGAAAGAGTCCGTGAAAAATTATGATATCCTGAAAAATCAGCTTTTGCAGCAAAAAACAGATAATCATGTTCTTCTGCATTTAAAACTGCATCTATTCCTTCAACCGAAGGGCAACCTATTGGCCCGGGAGGAAAGCCATTGTATTTATATGTATTATAAGGTGAATCGATCTCGAGGTATTTATGCAGTATCCTGGTAATTGTAAAATCATTCATCGCAAATTTAATAGTCGGACATGCCTGAAGTGGAATACCCATTTTCAACCTGTTCAGATATACACCGGCAATTCTGGGTTTCTCATCCCGTTTAGCAACCTCATCATCAATTATTGAAGCAAGAATGGAAACTTCTTTCTGATCGAGACCTTTTTCCTTTGCCTTTACCTGTCGTTGATCATTCCAGAATACCTTGTATTCTTTCAGCATCCTTGTATAAAATCCTTTAGCATCTGTATTCCAGTAAAATTCATATGTGTTTGGTATAAAAAGGGCTATAATATTCTCTTTTCTGAATCCGTCAGAAATATAATTGGAATCATCGGATAAGAAATTAATTATCTGGGTAGAGTCCGCTTCGATCTTCTTGCCGATTCTCCCGGCCAGTTGATTCAATGTCCTGATATAGCTAAATGTTACTTTAACCGGTGTCTGGTGGCCTGATTTTAAGAGATTAACTAATCCAATGTAGCTTAAACTTTTACTGATAACATATCTTCCTGGTTTTATCAAATCAGGATAATTATTCTTTTTTGCGATCCAGTCAAGGATCTTTACATTTTTTATAATCAGGTTTGATTCAAGAGTATCCATTACCTGTTCATATGATGAACCGGTTGGAATATAGATAGTCTGATTTTTCGTTTCAGTTTTGATATTTATACCAAAATATGTTTTCCATAATATGGCAATAACTATCAAAATAAAAATTCCAATTCCAGACAAAAAAATTAACAGAGCTTTTTTCTTCATTTCATTTTAACCTGGTTGCAAATTTACTGATATTGTTTCAAGTGACAAAAAATTCGACTCGTGACTGCCGACTTACGGTTCACGGAATCATTTTTTTACCCTTATGTTGAGTGCAGTGCGTTGTATATTCATTTTTTAATAATTTTGTACTGATTGATTATCAAATTAATATTCGATGAAAATGTCAACATCAATGCTTTTGGTCCTTATCGGGATAGGGATACTCACCGGATTTATGGCAGGAATGCTTGGGATAGGTGGTGCAATAATAATGATACCCGCCCTCGTCTTTATAATGGGCATGACACAACATGCTGCTCAGGGCACGAGCCTTGCAGTAATGCTTCCTCCGATTGGCGTAATTGCTGCCTATAATTATTATAAGGCCGGAGAAGTAAATATAAAATTTGCACTTATACTTGCCGTTGCATTTCTGGCCGGTTCCTACTTTGGATCTAAGCTTGCTCTGAATCTGCCACAACCGGTTCTGAAAAAAATATTCGGTTTTCTGTTGCTTCTGGTCGCAATTAAGATGCTTTTCTCAAAACAGGCTTGATATTTTCATAAAGAGGCTCTTCTCACCTTTTGAGACAGCCTCATAATTATACCTGACTATTTTAAAACATTAAACCCACACTCAGGATCAGAGATGGTTGTCTTTGATCGAGACTAAAGGTTTGATTACCTATATTGACAGCGTCTCCAAATTTCTTACTCAGGCTCCCGCCATATCTTGCATCGAGTGTAAGCTTCTTAAGGATATCAAGACCAATCCCAGCCTGATAACCAAATGTTGCATTTCGGTACATATTTTCAAAATCCGGATCATCAACAAGGGCTTTAGGTGTACCAATCTGAACTGTTGCCGAAGGACCTGCATTAATACGAAAAGGACCAAATTTAACTCCTAACAACACTGGAATTTCAAGCCGATTGAATTTTTGTGATTTAACCTGGGTACTGGTGAGCGTAGAAACATTATAGTCATATGTATTTGATGCAAATACCACTTCTGGTTGCAAATAAATTCCGAAAAGTGAAAGCCGTAAAAAGGCACCTGCATGAAATCCCCAGGCTGCATCTTTCAATGCCTCAATGTTGTTTGTTCCACTGGTAAGATCATAAGAAGGAACAGTAGTTGTTGCAGCACCCGCTTTAATTCCAAAGTTGAGCTGTGAAAAAGCCGGAATGGAAATCATGACTATCATGATAATTACAAAAAGTTTTTTCATTTTTTTCAGGTTTAAGTTTATCAATCGAATAATTAATAAATCATTTTAAATAAATATAGCTATATAAAAACGTCATTTCAAATAAAAAAGTTGCATTCTTGAAATTTTTTTTATCATTGTACTTACTTTACATGCACGATTTTGCAGCCAACTCATTAAAAATTATCGTTTTCATCTTTTCGAATTCTTCCCGTTTATAAAGCCGGGTAAGAAAAATTATTTTACCTGTCCGGTCAATAATTACATTTCTTGTTATCCCTGCTTCTTTATCGGCATAAAGACCGAAAATATCAGCCCCCGGATCAAGAGCCAAAGGATATGTGACGCCAATGTCTTTTTTGAATTGCAGAACTTTATCAAGGGGTTCGTCACGATCAATTCCAATAACAAAAAGACCGGCAGATTTTTTTCCCTGCCATATTTCCTTCTCAATAAAAGGCATTTCGGTACGGCAAACGCTGCACCAACTGGCTGTAAACTGAAGCATAATAACTTTCCCTCTCTGATCTGACAGTTTATACGATTTCCCTCCTGCCTCTTTTATTGTAAAATCAGGGGCCATGTCCCCTACTTTTACAATATAACCATCGTCATATAGTTTTTTCCCCTGACTAAAAGAGATTGAACTAACTATAATTGCCATTATAAAAAGTAAAAATTTCTGTTTCATTGCTATAGGTTTCTGTTTTTTTTTCAAAGATATAATAGTAAAACAAATTACAATATTTAATTACTTTAGCAAATTCAAGTAATGGATGTTATTATAAAATCTATGTCAATGAAAAAAACTTTACTGTTGATTTTATTTTTCAGTCTGATCACAACATCAATGAATTACAGCCAGGTAACGCCAACTGATAATGGACTCAGGGCAATTACTACAGACGCTATAAAAGCCCAGTTGAATTTTCTGGCATCCGACTGGACTGAAGGCCGCGAAGCAGGAGAAAAAGGCGAATACATATCATCCGACTATATCGCAAGCATGTTACAATTATATGGTGTTAAGCCAGGTGGCGATTATTTCAGGGCAGGTAAACTTATAAATATTGAAGGCGAAATTGAGAGATCATATTTTCAGAATTTCGTTCTGCTTAAAACTATGGCCGGAAACCAACAGATTCTCAAAGTGAAATCATCTGATGGCAACACGGTTAAAACAACCAATTTTATTTATAATGTTGATTTTACAATATCCCCTTCAGGTCCGGAAATTGAAATTGAAGCACCTGTGGTTTTTGCCGGTTATGGATATAAAAATGACAAGCTTAAATATAACGATTTCAATAATCTTGAAGTAAAAGGGAAGTTTATATTGAAAATTTCAGATATTCCGAGATTTGCGAAAGAATCGCTTGGCAAGTCAGAACTGGCATCCGTTACAAGGGAGATGGAGTCGATGTATAAAACAATGGGTGCCATAGGAATAATCGAGTTTGATCCCCAGGCAAGAGTTGTTGGTCTCCCGGTGGAAAAAGACTTTTTAAATATGTCACCTTCAGAAAAGAATCCAAACTCAGGGAAACCATATGTAAGACTTTCACTTCCCGGGAAAAACAGTCCCGATAACCTTTCAAAAATAGTAATTTCTGTAAAGACAGCTAACGAAATTCTGAAGGGAACAGGGAATAATATTGATGATTATATTACAAAAGCTGATGAAAATGATCCGTATTTAATATCACCGCTTAACGGTAAAGATATTTATTTTAAAACAGATGTTAAGACCTCACAGGTTGCTGTGAGAAATGTTATTGGCTTCATTGAAGGAAAAAAATCAGATCAGGTTATTGTTGTCGGAGCACACTACGATCATATGGGGATTTACAACGGGTACATCTGGAACGGAGCTGATGATAACGGATCAGGAACAGTCGGGGTTATGACGATTGCAAAAGCGATAATGGCAACAGGGAAGAAACCTGATAAAACAATTGTAATAGCCTTATGGACAGCAGAAGAGGAAGGACTAAAAGGTTCGAGGTACTGGGTTCAGAACCCGACTTTCCCGCTTAAGAATATCAGACTGAACGTAAACTTCGATATGATATCCAGATACGTTTCTGATGTTGAGCCAAAAAACGTTTCCATGACATATAACAAATCATTCCCCATTTTTAAGGATATGACCGTTGCAAATATGAAAAAATATGGTATTGATCTAATTGTTGATTATCAGCCTTCAGACGATCCTCAGGGGGGAACTGATCACAGGGCTTTTGTTGAAGTCGGGATCCCGATAATGAGAATCAAACCCGGTCACAGGGATGAGTATCATACACCAAAAGATGAGCCAGGTACGGTTAACTGGGATATCATGGAAAAGATTATAAAGATAGGTTTCACGAATGTATGGGAACTGGCAAATAAAGACTGGTAAATCTTGATAAAATGGCATGACCACAACCCGAAGCCGTGCCCCTTTAAGACATTTGTAAATCGCTATAATCCATATCATGGCATGATATTTGTTTATTTTATATAGTTAAAATGAACAGCCATGAAAAAGTTATTGATTCTTATAACAATTCCATTGGTCATGCTTTCCTGCACGACCTCCAAAGAAGCAAGGTCATCAAGGATTGAACTTAAAAAAGAAAAGAGACTTGCTGAGCAGGCATTGATTAAAAAAGCTGTCGAATCGAAAAAATTTATAATAAGATTTGACCGGCTTTATTATTCTTACGGAGGAATGATCGATCTTATACCAAGATCCAACTATATTATCATTGATGGCAGAAAAGCCATTATAAGTGCTGGTTATATTGGCAGACAGTATGATATCCGGCCAATTGCAGGAATAAATATGCATGGAGAAGCCACCAATTACGAGGTGAAATTCAATTCGTCAAAAGGTATATATGAAATAAAAATTAAGGTCACCAACAAATTCAACTCCTTTGATGTATATCTCACTATAGGTAATAATGGATCCTGTAGTGCTTCTCTCAATAATGTCAAAATTGATTATATAAGATATTCCGGCCAGTTGGTTCCTCTTAAAAATAAGATGGACAATTCACAACAACAAGAAAAATCAGACAATACGCAACAGGAAGAAATTGCTATCTGATAAAAACACTTGCTTCTTTTAAAGCAAGCAAAGAATGCCCATATATGGATTTATCTTATTGATATTCTATATATTGACTATTCTCTTTTAATTCAAGAAAATCATCACCCAGCTCGCGATAGCCGTATTCAAAGCAATAATGGAATTTATGCCCCTCTGATGTTTCAATAACATGCGTAAAGAAACTGAAGTTATAACCAAGAGCAAAAAGAGCATCTTTGTGAACTTTAACCTTGCCCTCGGAATACAGGTCCGAAAGGATCCTTCTGTTCTTTCGCAACAGCCCGTGAACATTTCTCACAAAATTATTAGAATCGCGGTTTAACCTGTTGTTGTAATTATTCCGGCACTGATCAGAACAGAACTTTTTATCGGTACGGCCACGCAAAATATCGCCGCAATCGAGACATTTCTTTTCCACAGCACTAATGTTTTGATAAAGATATAAAAAAACGTTTTCAAACGGATACAAACGACTATAAATGATTGCAAAACGTGTATAAATAATTAATCACCGATTCAGGTTCAGAGTCTGTTTTAAGTTTGTTAAGAAATTAAATCTTGTCAAACTAAAACTTAAAATCATGAACTCATTAAAAAACAGAGTCACCCTGATCGGAAATCTTGGTCAGGATCCGGAAACAAAAACCATTGAAACCGGGAAAAAAGTAACACATTTCACGCTTGCAACCGATGATGGTTATAAAAATGCTGATGGTCAGAAAGTAAATGAGACCACCTGGCACAATATTGTTGCATGGAACGGGCTGGCTGATATTGCCGGAAAGTTCCTTAAGAAGGGACAGCAGGTGGCAGTTGAAGGAAGAATTGTCTATCGCAGTTACGAGGACAAGAAGGGCGCTACAAAGTACATCACCGAAATTGTACTTAACGATCTTGTTCTGCTCAGATCAGGAAAGAGCCAAGGTAAAGACGGACAGGACAAAGATGAATAGAAGAACATCGGGTAGAGATCGCTGCATTTTCAAAGACGAGAGGCTGTTTAAAAAGTATAGACAGCCTCTGCTTATTACTTATTGCTTTTCTCAACCGCTGCCACAGTCTCCTGTACAATCGACTGATCGGCAGGTGTTATTTCAATCATCTCGAAAAGTATATGTGCAAGATCGCTATAGGATAGATTAATGTTCTTGTTCTTCAGGATAAAATCAATATATCTTATCGCTCTGTCAATAAGCTTATTATTGCTTGCCCTTACATATGTCATTACATTTCCTTCATATCTTCCTAATCTTCCCATTATCAGCGTTGAATGAGAGTTCAGTATCATCTTCAGGGTAAGGTGTGTGAAAAGAGGATTTGTAAAGGGAATCCCTAAAAAATGTTTTTCATTTTCCAGTAAGAAATCTATTCCATTTTGATTGAACACGATTTTAAACCTATGCTGTTTTGCGTTGTTCTTCTGGCTTTCTCTTCTTGGAAGGGCTTTACTGCTGAAATCAAAGCCAAGTAATCGTTTTCTGGAGGCTATTCCGTTAATATCGGGCCACTCGAGTGGCCTGGGAGCTCTCCATAACAGTTTTTTCCATGCCGTTTCGCTGTCTGGGGCATCAGGCATGAAAAGATAACAAAGCGACATGTCAAGTTCTTCTTCATTTATATTTTCGAAAGGTAACAAACTGAATGTGGGAGAACGTTCTGTTGTATCAGTAATAACTGTTATTCCCAGCTTATTATCTGTTTCATACAACAAAAAATCGCCATTCTTATAAAACCCGCTTTCCTGAATAATGTATTTATCAATAAACTGAATATCTGCAGAATTCCAGAATTCAACGAATTTATCTATTTCCTTTCCAATTAAATCATCGCTATCCTTAAAATAAAACAAAGCAATTCCGGCAGCAGCCAGAAGAATGGTCGATGCTTGCATCCTTGTGCTGCCGGTGATAGCCATTGGCCCCACCGTGAGATTTATTTTTTCAATATTTGGATTTTGAATAACCCTTTTTGATCTTTCAGCAACCTTGAACAATAGATCATCGGGATTACAATAAAGAAAAAATGGTCTTCTTTTTGATATTTCTGCTGCTCTTTCAACCGCACCGATCACGAACGGAGTCTCGCCACCTTCAGTGGTTCCTATCAGAAGGTCCCCATTTTTAAAACCTGACTCATCGAGCTGTCTTGCGCCATATTGCGGAAAATCTTCGAAGTTTTCGATTGAACGGATCAATGCAACATCGCCACCCGACATAAAACTGAACACCCTGTCCTTAAGATCGTTCTTTTCATATATCTGACGCCACAGTGTCTCGATAGTAAGAGACAATCTCCCTGTAGCACCGCATCCGCAGAAATAGATGTTTTTACCCGATTTTAAAGTGTCATTAATAATATCTTTCAGGTAGCATATTTCCTTCCTCTTTTGTGACAAAACCTGTAAAGTTTGATTGTCAAGTTCTTTCAATATGGAGATAGCCTCAGGTAAGTTGTTATTAGCCAGATATGAAAGATTCCTTGTCGCCGGATGAGGTGTTTCTGTCACAAGGTTGCCTAACTTATACTGGGAAGAAATTGACAGAAATTCTTCCGCTTTAATCGCTGAATCGTTTTTCATACGTATATAAATAATTTAATTTTAAAGGTTCCCGCCTGGGCGGGAGAACCCACATGTTCACCGATGGCGCGGATTTGCAATCCGTGCCAGCAAAGCGCAAGTTAAACAATTATGCCAAATTTAGAATAAGGTCCGGAAATATTCTCTATGACAAGAAGTATATCTGACTGAATATCTGTCATAAAACACTTCAGAACAAGTAACTTAAATTGAAAGAAACAGAAAGAGATACCAGTAATAAAAAAAAACAGATATTTCAAATTTATTTGATGTGGGCATTTATCTTTGTCGGCTATATCAATTTTTTTCCGCTATTATCTAAAGATGAAAAAGTTATTACCGATATTGATTTTCTCATTCATTTTTTGTCAGGTAAATCATTCTCAAACTCTGGAAGTTAAAGGAAAACCTGTTGCTGAAATATTTACCGATTTTCATTGCAATTTGAATGACACGACAAAGACAACAGGATTCGGATTGAACAGGGCCTTTTTTGGTTATAATTTTTTGACTCCCGGAAATTTTTCCGGATTAGTAATTATTAACGTTGGCAGTCCGGATGAATTGCCTGCTGAAGCTGTTCATCGCAGATATGCATATTTCAGAGTGGCATCGATGACATACTCAAAAAACAGATTAAATCTGACTTTGGGAATAACGAGTACCGGATTGACCGATTTTCAACAAAAATTCCTGGGTAAAAGATATGTTGCAAACACTTTCCAGGGAATTAACGGATATGGCTATGTTGCTGATCTGGGTGTGTCGGTGGATTATAAGTTTGATGACATCTGGAAATGCGATTTTACAGTAATGAACGGGGAAGGCTATTCGGAACTCCAATGTGATAATGGTGTGAAGGCCTCTGCCGGAATGACAATAACTCCAAACAAACAACTGGCAGTCAGGTTATACGGAGATATCAACAAGCCAAAAGGGATTTGGCAATATACTTTGATATGGTTTACCGGATTCAGAAATGAACTTGTAACGATCGGAGTTGAAGCAGATTATAAATCAAATATTGACATGATAGAAGGTCATCACTCCTGGGGTATTTCAGGAACAGGTGGAGTGGATCTGACGAAGGAAGTGGAAGTTTTTATGCGTTATGATTATATCTCTTCGCTTACTGTAACAGACAAAGAACTTCCATGGAATTATCTTAAGGATGGAAGTTTAGCAATTGTCGGAGCACAATACACTTTCAGCCAGAATGTAAAAATAGCCCTGAATTATCAGGGGACGTACCCATATGATCAAAGCAAACAAAAGTCCGGATCGATATATCTTAACGCCTTGTTCAGATTTTAAGAAGTAATATGCTGTGGTTATCCAAACTGATTATTGAGCAGAGAAATTCCTTCCTGCCTTAAGTGCTTTAAGATTAAGCTCAACAATCTCTTCACCCTTACGTCCAAATAGTTTTCTGACAGCATCTTCGAGGCTCGCAAAGGGAATATTAATAAAAGGAGAAGCTGCTCCCAGAATAACAATATTGCCTGATCTTGATGATCCGGCTTCTTTTGCAATCGTATCAGCATCAATTATAATATGGTTCTTTATCTTATTTATCTCAGCTATTATCTCATCAACAGGAGGATAGCCATTTATATTGACAAATGGATTTGAGTTCGTTACCAGCCACCCGCTTTTTGAGAGCCAGGGCAGATATCTTAATGATTCCATAGGTTCCATGGAAATAATAAGGTCAGCTTTCCCGAGAGGGATCAGATCGGAATAGATATTCTTATCAGAAAGTCTGAGATGCGACTGGACATCTCCTCCCCTCTGACTCATTCCATGTACTTCAGCCTGTTTTAAGAAAATGTTGTTTTCTACTGCTGCAAGTCCTATTACAGAGGCTATTGATAATATACCCTGTCCTCCCACTCCTGATAATATTATGTCGTTCTTCATTTCCGGTTCGTTTATTAGTCATTGGAAGTTTCTGAGCTTTTTCTTCTTTTGGCAGTCTGAATACATTCACGTGAAGAAATAATTACAGAAACGCCTTTATATTCAAATTCTTCTCTCATTATCCGTACATTCTCATCATGATTTTTATGTAACGGGATAATGATCTTAAGATGTTCACTTTCAACCCCGATGCCTTTACAAATTTGTTCGATCCGTCCGGTAGCTTGCGATTTCTGGCCACCTGTCATCCCTGTTGTTGAATTATCTGAGATTAATATAGTTATCGGGGAGTTTTTTATCACGGCATCAAGCATACCTGTCATCCCTGAATGAGTAAAAGTTGAATCCCCGATAACAGCAATCGACGGGAATAATCCTGCATCGGCAGCTCCGATAGCCATGGTGATTGAAGCGCCCATATCAACACATGAGCTTATTGCATTATAAGGAGGCATCGCACCAAGAGTATAACAACCTATGTCTGAAAACACTCTTCCTGCCCCAAATGGTTTGACAGCTTCTGCTAAGGATGTGAACATATCGGCATGTCCGCATCCCTTGCAAAACGATGGTGGCCTCATTTTTACCAGCGCAGGGATGTCTCTTCCACAGTTAACGGGCAACCCGAGAGCTTTTGCAACAATAGCAGGATTCAACTCTCCATCACGTGGAACAGTTCCGTCGAGCCTTCCATAAATATTTATTCCATCATCCAGAATACCCCTTATTCCTTCTTCAACAACAGGGTATCCTTCTTCAAGAATAAGTATCTCCTTACACCTGTGAGCTATATCTTTTATCAGGTCTTTATGAAAAGGATATGACGAAATCTTCAGTATAGGTATATCATCTACAATATCCTCAATATTTTCCAGAAGATAATTATAAGCTATTCCACATGCTATTATTCCCAGATCTCGTTTCCTTCCATCTTTAAAGGAATTATATTTTGAAATGCGGATGTCAAATTTTATTGCCTCATAAGTTGCCAGCAATGTTTTGTACTTTTTTCTTGCAATAGCGGGAAGCAGTATATACTGAAGAGGATCTTCCGGCAGACAAAGTTTTTTTTCAGGAATAGTTCGTTTTAGGATCACACTTGACCTTGAATGAGCAAGGCGTGTGGTAATACGTAAAAGAACAGGAATCTTGTATTTTTCAGATGCTTCAAAAGCATCAAAGATCATATCATATGCTTCCTGCTGATTCGATGGTTCAAAACAAGGCACCATAGCGAATTTTCCGTAAAACCTTGAATCCTGTTCATTCTGGGAAGAGTGCATTGAAGGATCATCAGCCGAAACCACAACCATACCTCCATTAACACCAGTAATGGCAGAATTAATGAAACAGTCGGAAGCTACGTTCAACCCTACATGTTTCATGGCAACCATAGCTCTTTTACCTGCATACGACATACCAAGAGCAGCTTCCATTGCTGTTTTTTCGTTCGATGACCATTCCCTGTGAATATTTCTCACCGACGCTTCATTTGATGATTGTATATACTCCATTATCTCGGTTGAAGGAGTCCCTGGATAAGCATACATTCCACTTAAACCAGCATCGATTGCAGCCTGAGCTATCGCTTCATCACCCAGTAATAGTAATTTTGTCATATATTTTAAATAATTAGCTTTCTCGAAGTTTGTAAATCTGTAAGGTTCTCATATTTTAAATCCGTTAAATTCCAGATAGAAAAACCCGGAAATTGACAGGACAAATATTGAAATATTTTCCCTATATTAAAATTAAAAGTAACATAAATAAAAGACCATCATTTAACAACTATTGCCGATACAAACCATTTTCAGATTTATAGTATTGTGAGCTCCAAAAACATCAACACTGAAAGTTTTTGTAGAATTTCAATGTCGCAAAAATTTAATATCGGTTCCCATTAGAAAATACCATGGTCAAATGGTGTAAAACAAAGTTAAAATATGGTTAAATGTTTTATAGTTCCATCCAATAATGTTTAATTTGCAGACATAATTTTTTTTTACAAGATATAACACAGTTCTTTTTGAACAAACTCTTTTATATCATTCCTTTCTTAATGCTGTCCATTTCTGCCTTAAACGGGCAGACAAATGGAAATGAGAAATTAGTTCAGGTAAGTGGCATCATCATTGATGAACTATACAGACCAGTGCCTGGGGTAGCTGTCATCTCCAAAAAGCTTCACAGGGTATCGATGAGTGAAAGGTCTGGTATTTATTCCATAACAAGTACTGCTGGAGATACTGTTTTTTTCAGAGCCCTTGGATTTAAAAGATATCATACTATTGTCCCGCCATCTTTTGAGGGAACAAGCTGTACTGTTGATATTGTTTTGGAGGCCGATACTATACAGATCGAAGAAGTGACTATACTTCCATGGAAGACCTATCGTGAATTTATAAAAGATGTGACACAGGAAAAGCCTGCTGATCCCATTATGGAAAATATGAATGATAACCTCGCCTCAATATACGTTGCCATCTCAAATCAAACCGGCGTAACAATTTCACCTGAAGCAGGTTACAGATATGCCATGGAACAGAATTTCAATGCCATGGCATTTAAAAACCAGTATCCTGCAAACAATCTTCTCAATCCCTTTGCTTGGGCAAAATTCATCAAAGGTGTCAAAAACGGGATGTTTAAGAATCAGAAATTCACCAAACCGGAGAAGGCAAAGGTCAGGAAGAAGATAAAAAAACAGAACAAATAAGTCTATTAAACCAATTATTCAGAAAGCAGGATTTGCCAGGGACTCTTTAAAAGCAAATTCATTCACTGATTTCCTGGGTCTTCTGTTTTCATCCCTTTTCAGAAGTTCAGGAGCAAGTGAAAGGCCTTCTCCCATATAACCAACTGCTATCATTGTTAAAGGTACGACATCATCGTTCAGTTTGAAATACTCTTTGACTTTTTCCACTGAGAAGCCTCCCATCTGATGAACATAAACATCCATCGACAAAGCCTGATGAAGAAGATTTGACACCGCCATACCTGTATCGTAAATGGCAAACCTGTTTGGTGTTCCACTGTCTGAAAATTTCGTACGTGCCATACTGATAATAATAGCATACGCATTTTGAGCCCATACTCTGTTCGAATCATCCATAAATCCCAGGTAATCATCAAAGACTTTCTTATTCTGCTGAGTGGAATACACGAACATCCATGGCTGTTCATTAAAGCACGATGGAGCATATCCTGCCGCCTCTAACATCGCTTTTATCTTATATTCTTCAACAGGTGTTGAAGAAAGCGAGTAAGGGCTCCATCTTTCCTGTATAATCTCCAGAACCAGTTCCTTTTTCATATCATACAGAATTTAGTTTAAATAGATCCCAAAATATTTAACTGCTTATAAAAGGCCAATGGCATTTGAATTATTAAATACAATAATACGACATGTAAAATTAATAATTTATAATTTCGCACCGTATGAAAAAAAATGAAGGGAAACTGGTTGGAATTCTTGGTACGGTAGTGATCCATCTCATTGCTTTAGTTATATTCATGTCATTTCAGATTAAGTCAATAAAGCAGGAATTATCGGATATATTCGAAGTCGAGTTTGTCCCGATGGAGGAGACTGCAGCAAAGGAAAATCCTGTTGAATTACCGGTAACAACTGTCGAAAGTGTTCTGAAGGGTGATGAAGAAATGCTCAATATCGCACGGAATCTCTCAAACAAGGCCGATCCCAAGATAAATCCGGATGATTATATAGATAAGGTTAAAGAAGAACTGATTAAAAGCGGGAAACTCGGAGTTGATAATTACATCGATGAACAAAAGAGACAGAAAGATAATAAAGGTGATGAAAATCTGGCAATGGAGAATGCATCAGCAGTGAAATCTGACAATAAGAAGCCGGAAGAATCGCAGGAGATGGCATCAAATTATAAAGGTCCTACCCGTATTTACTACGATCTGAAGGGCCGTACACATACATATCTTCCAATTCCAATTTATAAATGCCAGGGATCGGGGAAAGTCGTACTGTCAATTGAAGTCAATCAAAAAGGTATTGTCGAAGATGCCCTGATAATTGCAAATGAGAGTACCACTTCAGACCCATGCCTTATCGAAACGGCATTAACAACAGCTCAGATTTCGAGATTCAATTCTGATATTAATGCACCAAAAATAGAGAAAGGCACATTATCGTATCATTTTGTTGCACAATAAACACTGAAAAAGCCGATAGAAGGTTATTCCCGTTGCCCGTTGCCCGTTGCCCATTGCCCATTGTACCATTGTACCATTATACCATCGCACCATTACACCATTACACCATTATACCGTTACATTAAAACAGCATATTATCTATCGAATAGTTAAATGGTTTTATTATATCGGGAGTATTACGGTTAGCTTTTTTGTTGTTGATCAGAGGGCTGACAGAATGAGCTTTAAGTATTTCAGAAGGACATGGTTTAAATAATTTGCCAAGATCAGAAAGTGGAGTAGAAAGGCTTATCCATTCTTTTTCTCCGCTTTTGTCAAGTATTACAGGCATTCTTTTGGCTGAGTTATGGATTTCTGCCATCAGATCATTTGCTTCAGTAGTAATTATTGAGAATGTATTAAAAACCTCGCCTGTAGTGTTACATACCCACTCATCATATAATCCTGCAATAGACAATATTTCATTATCGTTATGGTAAATATACCATGGCAGTTTTTGTTTTCCGGAAGATTGCCATTCAAAGAAGCCTCTTACAGGAATAAGACATCTTTTCAATTTATAGGATGAAGAGAAGGAAGGTTTTTCATCGACGCTTTCAGCTCTGGCATTGAAAGTTTTAAATCTGATTGTATTTGCTTCCTCAGTTGTCTTGACCCACGATGGTATTAATCCCCAATTCAGAAGTCTGATCGTGTCGGGCATTCCGGAGCAAACAGCAGGTAATTCCGGGAGGCTGAAAGCATGATAATAATAACTCGGCCGGTATTTATCATGATCGATCAATGTTGCTCCGAATCTTTTTTCCAGTTCTTCCTTAACAAGGTTGACATTTACCGAAAAACACATGATTACATACTTGGGTATTCATCCAAAGAAATTTTCACAGGAACAGGAAGTGAATAGCTAAAAAGATCATACTTAGGCCATTCTTCAATCTGTGATAAGACTTTGGTCATCATTCTGTCAATATAAGAGTAAATAGAGGGACCATTCCAGGGACTAGTGTTAAACAATACCACCCATGATATGCCGTCAGATTGTCTTTTCATCATAGCCTCGGTGCCAGGTAACGAACCTGTTCTCCACCATGTGCCATCAAGATCAGTTGCTTTCCAGCCTACAGGTGCAAAACCATTGTTATTGTCAGTCATGAATTCAAGACTCTGATCACTTAGAATATCCGGTCGGGTATTGAACCCATCTACTGCAAGAATCAAACGTACCAGATCAGGAGCAGTAGCCAGCCATGCTCCCGCACCGCCAAGTGTCCTGATATCACTACCCCCATAGCATGGTTTAACCATTTCACCTGTACCGTAGATAGAAGGCTTTAATGAAACATCGGGAGATTCATAATAAGTAACCTCAAACGGAGCTTTATCAGAAGGAAGGTTTCCTGCAATTGTCATATCATAAATACCAAGAGGTTCAAGAATTTTCATCCTGCAATAATCTTTATACGGTATCCCTGATACTTTCTCAACTATTAAACCCAGAACACTGTATCCCAGGTTTGAGTACGCACGGCCTGATCCCGGAGTATAATGAAGCTTTTTATTAAGGGCGAAACGAACAATTGTTTTAGTATCTACAGGCAGATCAACTCCCATGTCTTCAGCTACTACTGTTGGCATGAACATTTGATCTCCATACCGCTGAGTCCAACCCGACTCATGGCTTAAAAGGTGTGCAACTGTGATATCATATACTCTTTTATCTTTTGGATTACTGAAGTAGGGATCATTTAAAATTCCATCCTCGCCAAAAACTTTATCGTCAAGGGATAATTTACCATCTTCGTGAAGTTTCATTATAGCAATAGCTGTTACCAGTTTAGAAACACTTGCTATCCTGAAAAGATTATATGGTTGACTTTCAGTCATTGATGCCGTATCTGCATATCCAAAACCTTTCGCATAGACAAGTTTCCCGTCTTTTGAGATAGCTACCGAAGCTCCTTCAATCGACCATTTGTGCAAGAAAGAATTAATAGTAGTTTCAACTCCTTCAAACTCAACACCTGAAGAAATGCTGTTTGTTAGCCGCACATTATGCAATTCAAGCTTATCTGTATTGGCTAAACTGTTTTCCCTTGCACCCGGATTCAAACTCACTGTTGATACCAACAGGGCGACTAATAATATTTTTTTTCCTCCAGCCAACAAATTGATATATTTCAAGAGACAAAAATAAAAAGTATTCTTTTACTTACACAAGTAAACTATAAATATTAAATTAACAGTGTTAAAATGCAATTTTAAAAATATTTTTATTCAATTTTATATTTACACAAAAAAAAAAGTATTAAAAAATTAATTTTGCATTTATGTCAGTGATCAGGTTATCATTTTTGTGGATTTCTATTTTTGGCACAATATTGTACCATTCAGAAAAAATATGTGCTCAAAATCCGCTAACTGACAGCACAAAGAATGGGAATCAGATCATCGACATTTCAGATTATCTCCCGTCTGTTTACCCCGAAGCTCCGGATTACAATCTTATGATTGCAGCTTCAAAAGGTTATACAACCGAAATAGTTCGTCTTATCAAGGAAGGGGCTGATATAAATGCAGAGACAGAAGAAGGAGTAACTCCCCTCATTTATGCTGTAATCTATAACAGGCTCGAGGCAGTTCAAACACTGTTAAGTTATAAACCTCTTCTGGATAAGACTACCTGGAATTATGAAACGGCTCTTCTGATCGCTGTTAAAAACAGGAACTTTAAGATTACTGAAGCTCTGATACGTGCAGGCGCTCAAATAGATTACCCTGATGGTTACGGGGCAACAGCTCTTCATTATGCCTCAATAAACGGATATCTGGACATTGTTGATCTTTTGCTGTATTATGATGCAAAAATCAATTCACAATCAGTAGAAGGTACCACTCCCCTTCTGGCATCAATACAATCCGGATATGCTGATGTGGCAGATTTGTTAATTCAGAATGGCGCAGATATTGAGAAAAAAGATAATAACGGCATTTCTCCATTCCTTATGGCCGCATATTACGGGGACACACTGATTTTAGATCTTTTATACATGAATGGCGCAAATATTTACGCTATGAATAATTCTTACTGCAATGCATTAACTCTCTCAATATTAGCTGGTCATAGTGAAGCTACTGAATTTCTGTTAAAAACAGGAGACAAATGGGCTTACTACGGAAAGGATGTTGTGGACCCTTATAGAATTGCAGCAAAATACCGGAGAAAAGAGATAGCCACCATCCTTAAAAACAATAATTTCCCTGGAAAATTAAAATTTGGGATCGACCAGGTTTCATTCTCAGTCTCATCAAGGTTTAGTATGAATGATATTTACACCGGAGTAAGTCTTTCATTTAAAGAGCCTTTTTTAAACGGAGGTTTTATTGCAGGATATGATACGAAATTATGGTATACCAGACTGCTAATGAGAAATTCCGAGAATTTGTTTTATCAGTATCTGGATAAAGGATCAGTTGCCTATATTGGATTATTTAAAGATCTGACCTTTACCGACTACATAGACAAATTTAACTACTCCGTTTCAACTTCTCTTTTAGCCGGTTATTCTTTTGGCAACAAGCTTAAAGGTACACTTTATGCTCCGGAAAATAAGTATATGATCGTCCCTTCGATATCCTTTAAAATGACCAAAAATAATTTCTCTGTGTTTACCGGTATTGAATATATGAAAACTGCATATTATCATAACGGACCAATATGGTTCAGAATAGGATGTTCTGGTAATTATTTCTTCGATAATATCAGGGCAAATGTTAAACCTGTAAAATGGCATTAAAATTCATGAAGCTATTATTAAGAATACTATTTCTTCTGTTGTTAGTCATTTCTTTTTCCTGTGAAGAGCAGGGCATCGGTCTTAATTGCTCCGACTGTCTGGAAACTGAACCAGTCGAAGCTGAACTTGAAATTAAGCTCGACCGAAACAATTATGCCCAGACAGTGGTAAGAATTTATGAAGGAAACCTTGAAGACAGTGTTCTTATTGGCACATTTAATCAATCTTCAGCAAAATTATATCATGAGGTATCTATAAATAAAAAATATACTGTAACGGCCACTTACCTCATATCCGATGTCACATACGTTGCTGTAGATTCTGCAACTCCAAGAGTTAAATATGTAAAAGACCAATGCGACGATCCCTGTTATTTTGTGTATGATAAAATTCTTAACCTCCGGTTGAGATATACAAAGTAAGGTTCAAGGTGCATAGTTTAAAGTTCTGGTTTCTGGCTATTTAAACTTTTTATTATCCTGAATATTTGAAAAGCGGATTAGTACCAAGTGCTTTTCCCTTGATGGTTTTTATCTCATTTTTACTTAAAGGTTTCAGTTTGCCAGAAACACTCAGGGCTATCTTAAAAAGTTCATGTTCTCCGGGAGTGAGTGCAGCTGTAACCGGGTGCGATAATGTGAAGCGGAGACCCATTCTGATATCTTCAGGAGAGGTTAACGGCTCATACCAGCATTTTGGATATGCAGAACGTTCGGCACTTTCTTCCCATGGACATTTTGCCATAGATTTCAGTGCCAGGATTCCCATATTCTTTTTCATGGCACGGTCAAGAACCTGTGGTCCGAAATTCCCGGCATACCATGTTGCAAAATTTATCGGAAACAAAATTGTATCAAAATCAAAGCGGTCCATCATGGCCATGGCAGCTTCAACTGAATGGGCTGAAAAACCAATAAAACGGATCTTCCCTTCTTTCCGTGCTTCAAGAAAAGTTTCCATTGCTCCGCCCGGTCCGTGAATGATTTCCACCTCCTCAAGTCTGGTAACAGCATGAAACTGATAGAGATCGAAATGATCGGTGTGCAAATTTTCAAGTGATTGTTCAAGTTCTGCCCGTGCTTCACCACGGCTTCTTTTTGTTGTTTTACAGGCAAGAAAAATGTTCTTTCGGTACGGTTCCAGAGCCGGACCAAGCATAATCTCTGCGTTGCCGTATGAAGGAGCCACATCAAAATAGTTAATTCCCGAACTGATAGCAAGTCTGACAATATCTGAAGCTTCTCCCGTGGTTGCATCCTTAACAAGCATTCCTCCAAAGCCGATCATTGAAAGCATTTCTCCGGTACGGCCCAGTGATCGTTTTTCGATCTTTCCCGGAGACGAACTTCTTACCAGATTAGTAATATCTGCAGGAAACATTCCTATCATCGGCGGAATAACCGATACTGTTCTGATAAAATCACGCCTTTGCATATAAGTAATCTGTTAATTAAACATTTCATTAAAATGTATAAGTTAATCATTTGCCGGAATTTTTCAAAAATAAATACTTTTGTATCAAAAATTACTTTACTCTTTCAGTAAGATATTGACCCATGATCAAAAGATATTATACCATTGTTTCAGCTTTCCTGGTGTTTCTTCTTTTAAGCGCCTGTGTTTCAAGAGATCTAAACAGAAAAACTGATGTTCTTATTATCGGAGGGACAACCAGCGGAATTTCTGCCGGACTGCAATCAGCCAGACTAAAAGTAAATACTCTTATTGTTGAAGAGACTCCATGGTTAGGTGGGATGTTAACTGCAGGAGGAGTCAGTGCCACAGATGGAAACCATTCTCTGAATTCAGGGATATGGAACGAATTCAGGAACAGACTCAGAACACACTATGGCGGAGAAGCCGCGCTTGCAACAGGATGGGTAAGCAACACCCAATTTGAACCTCATATCGGGGACAGTATTTTTAAATCGATGGCAGCAGAAGAGAAACAGCTTTCTGTTATATATGGTTACCACTTAACCGGAATAATTAAAGAGAGCAATAAAGTTACAGGCGCCGTCTTTGAAAATGAAAAGCATGATCGTCTTACCGTTCAGGCCGGTGTAGTGATTGATGCCACCGATTTAGGAGACGGATTACCTTTGGCAGATGCTGCTTACGATATTGGCATGGAAGCCAGGTCAAAAACAGGTGAAGAAATGGCTCCGGTGAGTGCAAACAATATTGTCCAGGATCTGACCTGGGTTGCAATTTTAAAGGATTACGGAGCAGGAACTGACAAAACCATTCAAAGACCGCAAAATTACGATCCTGAAATGTACAGGGGATCATGTACCACGACTGTTGATTCAATTCTGATCAATTGCGATAAGATGTTGAATTATGGCCGGCTGCCTGACAAAAAGTTCATGATCAACTGGCCTCGCAAGGGGAACGATATTTATCTGAATGTTGTTGAAATGGATTGGTCAGCCCGCATAAAAGAACTTAAAAAAGCAAAGGAACGTACACTCGGTTTTATATATTATATACAGACCGAACTTGGCTATAAGAACATCGGACCGGCTGATGATGAATTCCCCACAGACGACAAGCTGGCTTTAGTTCCCTATCACCGTGAAGGCCGTCGCTTGCGCGGGATCAAACGATTTACTATCAATCATGTAATTGATATTTATGGGAAAGAACCTTTATATCGCACCGGTATTTCAGTAGGTGATTATCCCGTTGATCATCATCACGGATGCAACCCTGATGCTCCTGTGATCCGATTTCCATCAGTCCCTTCCTTTAACATTCCTCTCGGAACACTCATCCCCGAAAAGATCGATGGACTGATTGTATCGGATAAGGCCATATCCGTTTCCAACCTTATAAACGGAGCGACCCGACTGCAGCCCTGTGTTATGCTGACAGGACAGGCAGCAGGAGCCCTGGCAGCTCTGAGTGTTCTTAATAATCAGAATGTACGGGAAATCAATATCCGCAAATTGCAGCAGACTCTTCTTGATGCAGGAGCATATCTGATGCCACTGTACGATGTCAGTCCGGCCGATAAAGAATTTCAGTCTATACAGCGAATAACGGCTTCGGGAATTCTGAAAGTAAAAGGGGAATCATATCATTGGGCGAACCGTACATGGTTTTATCCTGACACTGTACTAACCGCGAAGGAATTTTCGGAAGGTTTAAGAAATTTTGACAATAATTTTGCTATTTCCAATGACCAATCTGTTATGACTGTTCAGAAAGCTTCTGACCTCCTGTCGGAGTTTTTAAAGAGAGAAACATTAACTGATGTTCAGAAACTCTGGAAAAGCAGAATTGACAGGAAATTTGACCTTAAGATGGCCATTAGAAAAAGGGAATTAAGTGTTTTGGCTGATGAGCTGATACGTCCGTTTGAAACCAGGTCAATCGGATTCGATGGCAATTACCGATAGTCTTTGCACTTTTTCAGCATAAAACTCTTAAATTTTTATTACGGGTTTTGTCTCGTAAGATATCTCTTCATTCTTGTAATATACCTTTTCCAGGAATAATCCGCTTGGAGGTGCAGTCAGTTTTGCCGGGATATCAGTCTTGAGTTTGAAAAATGAAGCAATCTCCGAAGGTTGCAGTTTACCACGGCCAACTTCAACCAACACGCCTGTCATGCGCCTTACCTGCTTCCAGAGAAAATGGGAGCCGACCACATGAAAGACAAGCACATCTCCAAAATCGTTTACCTTAGCATGCAGAATCTCTACTTTTGTTGAAGATTGTTCCTGGTCTTCATCTGTAAAATATCTGTAATCTTTCAATCCGGGAAAATTCTTCGCAGCCTCGTTCATAAGGTCAATGTCGAGATGGTCTTTTATCCACCATACATATTTTTTCCCAAAAGCAGTGCGCCTTCTGCTGATCTGGTATATATAGCTCCGGGCATTTGCGTCGTGCCTTGCATGAAACTTCGGGTGAGCTTCTTCAACATTAATTATACAGATATCGGGGGGCAGGTTATCATTAATACCATATTTTATCCTCAGAGGTGTCATATCTGTATCAACACCAAGATGAGCTATCTGTCCTAAGGCATGCACTCCTCCGTCGGTACGACCTGCTCCGAACAAATCAATCTCTTTATTTTTAAAAAGCTCTCTGCAGGAATCCAGTATTTCTCCCTGGATTGTTCTTCCGCCTTTCTGCATTTGCCATCCTGCATAACGTGTTCCGTCATATTCTATTGTTAACTTATATCTGCCCATTTTCTTTGTTTAAATAATTTTATAAAGGTATTATAAAAAACACAATCACGAATATATCTGCTGAGGTAAGGGTTGAAGGGTTGAAAGTCTAAAAAGCCTGTAAAGCTTCCACAACATCTCTGACATTGCACCGTTGCACCATTGCACCATTGCACCGTTGCACCGTTGCACCGTTATTCCTATATTTGTTTATAATTTAATCCTGACTATCATGGAAACATCATTCTTTGACTCGAATGTATTTGCTTATATCCTTTTGCCATTATTTATCTTCTTTGCCAGAATCTGCGATGTATCAATTGACACCATACGAATAATTTTTGTTGCAAAAGGCAAAAGAAACATTGCTCCTATCCTTGGATTCTTTGAAATTCTGATTTGGATAACTGCAATAAGCAAGATCATGCAAAACCTTGATAATTACATAAATTACATTGCATATGCAGCAGGTTTCGCTACAGGTAATTTTATAGGAATGATTATCGAGGAAAAAATTGCAATGGGTATCCAGATGATAAGGATTTTTGCAGACGAAAGAGGGCCCGAACTTGTACAGATTCTTAACGGAAATGGCTATGGAGCAACAGTGCTTGAGGCGCATGGGGCAAGAGATAAAGTGCACCTTATATATACCATTGTTCAGAGAAATGAGATAAAAAATGTTCTGGAACTTATAACCCGGTTCAACCCAAAAGCATTTTATACCATCGAAGATATAAGGGCTGTGAATGAAGGAATTTTTGCAAATAAAACCACAAAAAACATATTTCCTTTTAACAACGCATTAAAGCGCTGGAGAAAAGGAATGTAAGAAATAAAGCACAACTTATTCTTAAAAGAACTAGGCGCATTCTTCAATCTTTGAGGAACCGAAAAGTTTGAATAGATTTTAAAGGAAATTCTTTTAAGACAAGAAAGAGACTAAACAGGATTAATGTCTAAATTTGGAAAATTTATAAATAATTACCACATGGATCAATTCAGAAATCACCCACTCTACCGTAAACATAACATCGACAGTGCGATAAATTCACTTTGGGAATTTTATAAGAAAAAATTTCTGTCATTATTTATTATTTCGTTATGCATGACACTGGTAATCCAATATATTTCAACGATTATAAACTTTAGCGAGCTGCAGACCATTTCTGATCCGGTTATTCTGTTAGAAAAGATCAAGGATTATATTGTTCCTATGCTTATAATATCGGTTCTGAATCTTCTTTTTATAGCGATCCTTCAATATTATATAATATACAATCCTCTTGATAGCAGTATCAATATCTTTAGCGCTGCACTCAATTCAATAAAATATTTTATCCCCTACCTTATAATAATGGTACTTCTTGCTTTTGCCGGATCCGTAGCAATAGCTCTGGGGTTACTTGCTCTTATTATCGGAGTGTTCTTTTCAATCTTGTATATCATGACACTCTACCTCTTCATTTTGCCAATATTGATGGTGGAAGGAACAAATATTGCAAATGCAATAAGCAGGACAATCAAGTTGACTCATACAAATTTCTGGTCGAATATTGGATGGGTGGCAGTTTTTATTATAATCCTGATAGTTTTGTCTGTGATCTTATCAGGTATTATCCTTCTCCCATTTACCGGGAATTTCGTGAAATCAATTGTTAATCCGGATAATGCCACTAACCTGATGAAAATTGCAGACAATCCATTTTTCATCATTCTATCAGCAATAGTAAGTGCTCTTACTTTGCCGTTAATGCCAATATTTTCCTGTATTATGTATTTCAACGGCAGAGCAGGAGAAGAACAGGAACAGACTTCCTCACCAGTGAATCCCGAAAATGATAAAGTCAGAGTTGAGGATCTGTATGCAAAGCCTTATTCCGATGATCATCCCGATAATCCTGATAACATGGAAAATCGCAGTGTAAGAGTTGAAGATCTGTATGCTAAGCCCTATTCCGATGATCATCCCGATAATCCTGAAAAAAACAAAAGCAAAGAGTAATATTTCACAGCCTAGAGATAACAAAAGGCTGCAGATTCTTTTCAGTCTCAACAGCCTTTACATTTTTATGTAGCTTTACAGCCTTACGATCAACCTGTTAAAGATCGTTTTCTCCCTTTACATACCCAAAATTGGCAAGAATTCCTCCATCAACATAAAGAACCTGGCCATTGACAAAATCTGCAGCTTTTGAAGCAAGGAACAATGCAGCATGGCCAACATCCTCAGGCTGTCCCCATCTGCCTGCAGGTGTACGTGTCATAACCAGATCGTTAAATGGATGACCATTTTCACGGATAGGGCCGGTCTGTGCTGTTACAATATAACCCGGACCTACTCCATTAATCTGGATATTGTATTTTGCCCATTCACATGTCATACTCTCAGTAAGAAGCTTAAGTCCGCCTTTGGCAGCAGCGTAAGCTGAAACTGAGTTTCGTCCGTAGACACTCATCATGGAACATAGGTTAATGATTTTTCCACTACGTTTTTCAATCATTTTCGGTGCTACCCTTTTTGAAACAATAAACGGTGAAACAAGGTCAACATCAATAACCTGCCTGTAATCAGCTACAGGCATATCAAGGATAGGAACACGTTTTATTATTCCGGCATTATTGACAAGAATATCAATAGTGCCCACGTTCTTTTCAATCTCTGAAATACCCTTGTCTACATCTTTTTCGTCTGTTACATCAAATTTAAGGGTATATACATCGAGACCTTCCTTTTTGTAAGCATCCTTACAACTCTGTAACTTCGCATCGTGAAGGTCATTAACACAGATTTTTGCACCGGCTTTACCAAGAACCATTCCGATTGCCATCCCGATACCGTGTGTTCCACCGGTAATCAGGGCTATTTTTCCAGTAAGATCAAATAAATCATTCATAATATGTCATTTATAAAATTTAAATCAACCTTCCATAAGTACTTTTGAAACTTTTTATTTTATATCATCAGGTTGGCGGACATCCATATCGCCATAATTAAGGTTCTCTCCTGCCATTCCCCATATAAAAGTATAGTTTGATGTACCCGCAGCGCTATGTATACTCCATGACGGAGAAAGAACCGCCTGCTCGTTTTTCATCCAGATATGCCTGGTCTCATCAGGATCGCCCATAAAATGGCAGATTGACTGTTTCTCGGGGACTTCAAAGTAGAAATAGGCTTCCATTCTGCGGTTATGAGTGTGTGCAGGCATAGTGTTCCATACACTGCCCTTTTTCAGTTCAGTCATTCCCATTTGAAGCTGGCAGGTTTCGATGACATTGTTAACGAGTAATTTATTAATAATCCTGTGATTTGATTCTTCAGGACTTCCGGCTTCAACAACAATAGCATCTTTTAAGGTTACCTTTTTTGAAGCGTATTCCTTATGTGCCGGTGCTGAGTTTATATATAGTTTTGCAGGTTTTGCAGCATCAATTGATTTGAATACTACATTTTTTGTTCCTTTTCCAACATACAAGGCTTCTTTATAATCCAGTTTAAAATCGGTCCCGTCAACTTCGACCAAACCCTCACCTCCTACATTAATTATTCCGAGTTCTCTTCTCTCAAGAAAAAATGAGGCTTTAAGATCATCAAACGGTTCAAGCTTAATATTCTTTTTCACCGGCATCGCACCTCCTACAATCAGCCTGTCGTACAATGAATATACGAATGATATTTCATCAGGAAGAAAAACATTTTCTATCAGAAACTCTTTTCTGATTTTTCCAGTATCATATGCTTTAAAATCATTGGGATGAACCGCATATCTAAATTCATTTTTCATAATTATGTATTTAATATTACTAAACCTTATTTTTTATTGGCCGGAAGACAACGGAGGTATGTTTTCTTATTATGCCATGTTATCTTTTGCCTAAAGTATTCCTTTATCAATCAACCTGGTAATTTCCGTTCCTGCCATCAGAAATCCTCCAACGCCGTAAACTTCGGTCATTTCTCTTGTGACACTTTTGGGATCTGCCCCAACCGGTTGGATGAATCCGACTTTTCCATCGGGCCATACAGAGGCAACCATTGATTTCCATCCTTTTATTATAGCCGGGAGATATTTCTCTTTATCGAGATAGCCATTATTCACGCCCCAGGCCATGCCATAAACGAAGAATGCCGTTGCACTCATTTCAGGATTTGGATAGCTTGCCGGATCATAAAGACTTGCATGCCAGTATCCATCTTCAGATTGCAGAGAAAGGATTTTTGCAGCCATCTCCTTATATATTGTCACAAAATAATCTTTATGAACAAATTTTGAAGGAAGTTCCCTGATGATTATTGGAAGACCGGCAAATACCCAGCCATTTCCACGTCCCCAGAAAACTTTGGTCCCGTTTGCCTCCTTTTTTGTAAAATATCTTGAATCTCTGTAGTACAGAAATTCTGCTTTATCATACAAATAATCGGATGTTGCCTTATACTCCTGATACATGAAATTAAGATATTTTTTTCGTCCGGTCACATTAGCCATTTTTGCCCATACTGTAGGACCCATGAAAAGAGCATCGCACCATGACCAACGCTGTATTGACCAATATTTGTCAGTATTTTTAAATTCAAGCGAACCGGTTGCAGGGTCTTTAAGTATTTTGTCTAAATAAGTTCTCATTGACTCTATCATCTTTTTGTCCTTGTATTTGCGATAAAGTTCAATGTATACCTGACCAACACAATAATCATCAGCAAAATATCTTCTAAGCGGATTGGACGATACATTATACGACCATGAATTTTTTTCTGCCATTCCCTTTAGCCAGGTATAATAGGCATCATCACCTGAAATACCTGCCCATTCCACCATACCTGCATATAGAGCACCATTAGTCCAGTCAGCAGGAGAATGTGCAAGAGGTGTTTTTATCTGCCAATCAGCAACAGCTTTAAGAATATTTTTAATATCCGATTTATTTATATCATCTTTAAACGGTTTAGCTGCCTGTTCCTGAGAAAAAGCAGAAGAAGAAATGATCATCATTGCCGTAATCAAAATGCTCTTTATATTTTTCATCCGCAAATAATTTTTAGTTTATGGTTGGATGGAACCTCCATGTTTTGAAAGATTTTTTCATTCTTGTTTATGTTTTTGAAAACATGGAGGTTTCATACTTATATAATTTAATTTTAAAGGTTCCCGCCCAGACAGGTGAACCATTCATGATAAACTTCGTTGAGATCACCGCCGGCAGGCGGTTCGGCCGATAATGAATTATATTCATTCCTGTTTATGTTTTAGATCAATCATGTGGGTTTCATCTTGTATTATTAATAACATTCAAATATTCAGGAAAAAAATATCTTTTATCCATATGTAAAACTTGTATTACTTCTATCTTTTTCTGATAATGCAGTATCAATAAATTTAGTTGAAATTTATTCAATTTTCCTGATCTTTCTATTTGAGATCAGTTTCCGTGATCGTTAACGAAATATTTTTTTTCAAAAATAACTAATTTTAAGATATCTCAAATTCTTTAGGTAATTATTTTCTTTTTGACGACAAGAATTTTGATTGTTCTTATCCTGTAATAATAAGGACAATCCTCCAGTAATTCTTTCACAACATTTCACAACACGCCGTTCAGCTTCTGTACAAAAGGATTGTCCGGATAAGATAAATTATTTCTTTAAAATATTTCTTCAGCTTTTGCCAATCTCCGATGCATTCTTCTGGATCTTTTTAATAGCTTCTGCAATCTGTTCCATATCGGTTTTGGTACCAAGAAGCATGTTCTGGGTAAACCAGACTGCCTGCTCGGTAAGCTTGTCATTTTCAGGACATTGATTACGATCAAGCCACTCTTTCATAGTCTTTTCACCATATATCTTCAGATAATGTGGATTTTTTGCCAGGTCGGTGACATAAGCACTTTTGTTCATTTTTCCATATCCACTGGAACAAGGAATTCCTTCTTTCTGCAGTGCATCAAGAAATTTAGAACGATCAAGTCCTGCAAATCTGGTTTTGTCGTAACGGAACATGTATAGGTGATAAGCGCTTCTGGTTACACCCTTATAAAGTTTAGCAGGCAAAATACCGGGAATAGTTTTCAGCATTCCGGTAAGATAATTTGCATTTTCAGTTCGTAGTTTCGCCTGTTCTACAACCCGGGTCATCTGAGCAAGCAACACCCCAGCCTGGAACTCAGTAATCCGCATGTTGGTTCCACGTGTTCCAAATCCCGTGGAATAATCAGTAACACTTCCACCCTGACCCTGATTATGGAAAGTATAACAGTTTTTTACAAACTGTTCATCGTTAGTTTGTATAGCGCCCCCTTCACCGGAATTAAGATTCTTGCTGCCCTGGAAGCTGAAACCACCGGCAAGGCCCCAATTTCCTACCATTTTCCCCTTCCATTCTGCGAGGTGTGCCTGGCATGCATCCTCAATAACAGGAATTTTATGTTTTCCTGCAACCTCAAGTACTCTGTCAAGATCGACAGGTGTTCCACCTATATGCACCGGCATTATAACTTTTGTGCTATCGGTTATTGAAGCCTCGATTTTATTGGCATCAATCTGGAAGCTCTCAAGATCAGTATCAACAAATATCGGTAGTGCATAATTGAGAACTACAACATTATAGGTTGCCACAAATGTATAAGGAGGAATTATCACTTCATCACCAGGACCTATTCCCAACGCACCAAGCATTGTGTAGAGTGCACTTGTCCCGCTTGATACTCCAAGAGCATATTTTGCACCGGTTAACTTTTGAAATTCATCTTCAAACCGCTTGGCCGTGGTGGCTCCAAGACGGCACCACTTTAAACTTTTAAGAACATCAAGCAGTTCCTTTTCGTCTACCTGATCAATTATGGGCCAACTCAGCCATGTACCTGTGAATGCTTTTGGTCCACCTAATATTGCAGGCTTGGCCGTAGCAACTGATGAACAGGCTACAGTAGGCAAGCCGGCTATTAGTCCGGCTCCTACAACTGAAGCTGTCCCAATAAAATCTCTCCGATTAAATTTTTTTTTCATTTTAAGTTCCTCCAGATAATGATTTATGTTAATGGTTCTTATTGTTAATTGGCTCATTTATGGCACTTCTAATCTGCAAAAAGTTAATAAATTAATATGAAATGATTAAGCCCTTTATATGAATCTGTTAAAATTAAATATCACGGAAATTTAAAATACTTCTCTGTTAATCAGTTTGAATATTATGATCCCTTGAATGTTAACGAGTAACTACTCCAAGATATTTGCTGCAAATTACTAAGATGTATGACAATATTTTAATAAAATGTTAACAATTCATCATTTTTTACAATTTTTTTTTTAAAATTACTAAAGCATTTATTAAGGGAGATTAAACAAGGAGCTATACTATAAAAAACTGATTTTTCGGACTTATTACGGTTTTCCGGTAAAGATGATACTAACCTTAAAACACTAATGCCTATGAAACACAAATAAAGATTCTGTCAGACAGTTGTTTGGAACAACCTTACAACATTTTTCTCAGGGTATTAAATTAATAAGAATGGTTATTTAATGCGATTTGTTCCTAAATTCCTAAATCATTTTAATCTATGAAAAAAATCTACAACTCACGAAGAACCACTTTATTGAGAGTGTGTTCCGGGAAAATCTTTAAGATTATAGGAGTAGTAAATCTTCTCCTTCTTGTAATGATCCTCAATACATTCGGAGATGACTTGCTTTTACAACAAAGGCAAATTACCGGAAATGTTACCGGCCCTGACAATACATCATTACCTGGTGTCACTGTTATGGTAAAAGGCACCACTCTGGGAACAATTACAGGAATAGACGGAAAATTTACACTCTCTATTCCCGAATCAGCCAAGACTCTGGTAATTAGTTTCATGGGGATGGAGACAAAGGAGATTGCAATTAGCAGCAGCAATGTTTACAATGTGACTCTTTCAGAAAGTCTTGTTGGGTTGGAAGAAGTGATAGTCATTGGATATGGTACTGCAAAAAAAGCCGATTTGACCGGTTCTGTGTCGCGTATTGATGGCAATGCTATTAAAATGCAGGCACCCACTCAGGTTGTTGAATCACTTTCAGGAACGGTAGCAGGACTTTACTCTGTTCAATCCTCTTCGGCAGAAGGTGGTGGTTCAATGGAAATCAGAGGTCCTACATCATTAACTGCCGGAACTGAACCGATGATAGTACTTGACGGTGTAATATACAATGGCAGTGTCAGCGATATAAATCCTGCCGACATTGAAAGCATGGATATATTGAGAGATGCAAGTTCTGCTGCAGTTTATGGTTCCAAGGCAGCATCCGGAGTCATTCTCATTACCACAACAAAAGGCAGGCTTGGTAAACCAACAATTAATTTTTCCTCAAAAATAGGTTGGGCAACAACAACCAATGATTTCAGACCTTATGGCCCTGAAGATTATCTTAAAATGCACAGGGATTACCAGACAGAAGTAAATCAAAACCTCCCTTATGGTTATTATTTCAATCCAAAAGAACTTCCGGAAGGCATAACAGTTGATCAATGGAGAAATTGGAGCGCTAATCCTGCTGCTGACAATACAGATGAATATCTTGCCCGTCTTAGTATGTGGCCTATTGAAATTCAGAATTACAAAGCCGGAAAAACAACAAACTTCTATGACTTGTGTATAAAACCCGCTCTCAGACAGGATTATTCTCTAAGTGCTGGCGGCGGTACAGAAAGGCTTAACTATTATTGGTCTATAGGTTATCTTAATAATAAAGGTATTGTTACAGGGGATGAATTCGCAACTGTTCGTACAAGAGTAAATCTTGACCTCACTATTACAGATTGGCTGAAGCTTGGAACTAACACTCAGTTTGCCAACAGGGATCAGAGTGTAGTACCGGCTAACCTGGACTATATGGCTCTGCAGAGTCCTTATGGATCAATGTGGAACGAAGATGGCACTTTAAGAAAGCTGCCAAATGACTATATTACAAATCCTTTGGAGAATTATTACGGGCAGAACAGAATGGATAAAATCAATACCCTGTTCTCCAGCATATATGCTGAGGTAAAGCTTCCCCTTGGATTTCAATATAAAGTATCATTTCAGCCCAGCTTTGATTTCGAAAAAGATTTTAATTTCTGGTCATCGAAAACAACAACCGGCGGAGAAACCTATGTAGGAGGATATGGCAGACGGGATGAATCTTCTGCATTCAGCTGGATGATAGATAATTTATTAACATGGAAAAAAATATTTGGAGTACACAGCTTTGACCTTACACTTCTGGCTAATGCCGAACAGAATAAAAACTGGTGGTCGCGTTTGGAAAATTCCGGCTTTGCTCCAAACCAAAATCTTGGATACAATGCATTGCAATTTGGAAGCAAACCTGCAGTATCTAACGATGATCAACAGAGTAGCGGTGATGCACTTATGGCCAGGTTAAATTATTCTCTCAAAGACAAATATTTACTTACCGCTTCAATCAGAAGAGACGGGTACTCTGCTTTTGGGCAGCAAAATCCCAGGGCTACATTTCCTGCGTTTGCCCTTGCATGGAAAATTGACAAGGAATCATTTTACAAGATCTCCTGGATGAACCGGTTGAAACTAAGATTATCATGGGGAGTAAATGGAAACCGTGATATTGGAATTTATTCCGCCATGGCAAAATTAGGATCGGTAATGGGTTATGATGGTGCAAATGTATTATCGGGAGTTTATAACACAACATTAGCTAATCCTGGTTTGCGCTGGGAAAGAACCACTTCAGCAAATATCGGTTTTGATATTGGATTATTTGATGACCGGATAGATCTGAGTATTGATGCCTATGATGCAACTACCAAAGACCTTTTGATGAATCGCCAGCTTCCACAAATTACCGGATTCAGCAGCATAACATCAAATCTTGGCGAATTGGGTAACCGTGGTCTGGAAATTTCAATAAACACGGTAAACATTAAAAGTCAGAACATTAACTGGAGATCAGGAGTGGTATTCTCTATGAACAGGAATAAAATCAGAGAACTTTGGGGGAATTACGGAAATTATACATTGTTGGGAAATACCAGTTATGGAGAACTTCCTGATTTTACCAACAAATGGTTTCCGGGACAAGCCCGGGATGTTGTTTGGGACTATGATGTTACAGGAATCTGGCAATTAGGTGAAGAAACAGCTGCATCTGTTTATAAAGAACAGCCAGGTGACTGGAAAGCAGTTGACGTAAACGAAGATGGGAAATATCTGCAGCTGGATGACAAGAAGTTTATAGGCTACACAGATCCAAGGTACCGTATCGGAATAAAAAATGAAGTTACTTTCTTAAAGAACTTCTCCGCGTCTTTGTTTATTCGTGCTGATCTTGGTCATTTGCGAAAAATGGCTTTCCTTACACAAAACAAGTCAACATTCGGAAGACAAAATTACTGGGGATTACCTTATTGGTCACGTGAAAATCCTTCAAATGAGTATGCAAGAAATGATTTTCCCGATAATGTTGATAAGTTTGGTGGTGGTCTGATTATTTATAAACCTACCGGATTTGTGAGAGTACAGGATTTTACATTATCGTATAACCTGCCTCAGTCAGTATTACAAAGAATGAAATTTCAGAATCTGAGAGTATTCTGGAGTGTAAGGAATCTCTTCACCTTTACAAAATGGCCCGGTTTTGACCCTGAATCTGATAAGCTTAACAGTACCAGAACAGCTACTGTCCTGGCTCCAATGCCAAAGATCTTCACATTTGGATTGGATTTGTCTTTATAAATTCTATTTGTTAAAAAAAACCAAATAAGTAAGAATATGAAACGAATAATAAAAATAACGTTGGTTTTAATAACTTTTCTCCTGATCCAGATTTCATGTAAAAAAGAATTTCTGGAGCCAACACCTCTTTCTTTCTATGCACCTGAAAATGTTTATGTTAATAAAGCAGGTTTTGAAGCCGGATTGGTGACAGTCAGAAAAGACTTATTGAATGATTTCTATGGTGACAGGAGCCATTTATGTGCTGATACTCATGGTACTGATCTGGGTAATATGACCTTTGCCTCGGATTGGAATACAGTTACTCCATCATCTGGTACATATTTGCCTATTTTGCCTATGTTCGCTCGCATTTATGGATACATCAAAAACACCAATGTCATAATTTCCAGAATAGACGATATTAAATGGAGTAGCGATGCAGATCGTAATGCCATATTATCACAGGCCTATTTTTATCGTTCCTGGTGGTATTACAGGCTGGTAAACACCTATGGCGATGTACCCTTCCTTGGTAAGGAATTAAAAGAAGCAAAACTTGATTTCTTTACACATTCGAAGTGGGCCATACTGAAAAAAATCCAGTCAGACATGGAGTATGCCGTACAATGGCTTCCGGCAACACCACCTAACGGGCAACCTTCAAAATATGCAGGATTACATCTTCTGGCAAAGATTTATATGGAAAATACAGAGTTTGACAAAGCTATAGATGCAGCAACCAGTGTTATCAATGGACCATTTGCTTTAATGACAGCACGCTTCGGTGCCTGGCTGGGTGATAAAAACCGTAATCTATTATGGGATCTCCATCGCCCTGAAAATAAAGCCCTTGCACAAAACACTGAAGACATACTTATATTAATAGATCGGTCTGCAGCACCTGCCGGTGCAAAAACTGTCGGCACCTATACAATGCGAAATTATACACCAACATGGTGGCATAATAATGTAAAAGACAGTAAAGGTTTGCACGGAACGAGAGACGTGTTCGCTGATGGAACAAGAACCCCAATGTATGATACACTGGGCAGAGGTAATCCAGATATCACAGCTGTGCCGTGGGCCAGTTATACCAATTGGTATGATGGAACTTACACATGGAGGAATACTCCGGATATGAGGAGATCTAATATAAACTGGGTTGATTGTTCTGAATTGTTGTATAATGAACCCACCTCTGTAGATTATCGTAAACCCTTCAATCCGGCCTATTTTGCGCTTTTAAGCGATTCTCTGACAACAATGTTCCCTTTCCCACATTACAAAACATGGTTCCCACACGAAGCAGGTTTTACCGGAAGACCAATGGGGGGTAACGGAGATTATTATGTTTTCAGATTGGCCGAAACCTATCTTATAAGGGCAGAAGCATACTTTTGGAAAAACAAGCCTGATCTTGCAGCTGATGACATAAACAAGGTCAGAGAACGTTCAAAAGCTTTGCCAATCACTTCTGCAGATGTCACCCTTGATTTTATTTTTGATGAACGAACCCGTGAATTGTATCTGGAGGAGATGAGGCATACTGAACTTGTCAGAGCTGCCCTGATCCTGGCTAAATTAAATAAAGATGGTTACTCTTTAGCTGCTTTTACCACGAAAAACTGGTTTTACGACAGGGTTATGTCTCGTAATAAATTTTATCAGCTCGGACTGATTGGGAGTAATAAATTCACATTATCTCCATATAATGTTTTCTGGCCTATTGATGTAAATGTTATTACAGCAAACACTATGGGAGTTATAAATCAGAATGAAGGATATCAGGGTGCTGAAAACAACCAACCGCCATTGGAAACTATTGAATAATAATCTTCTTCCTACTGTGCAGCCTTTTAATTAAAGGCTGCACTTTTTTTATAGGGACTTTTTTAATTTTGATTTTTATCATTTTACCGGATCTCCGGATTTTTTTATTTTCAACACGAAATTACACCACACGGATCGGAGTAAAATCGTCCGAATTAAGACTTATTGGAAATTATCTGAGCACCTGGGTAATTACTTTCTATATTTGGATTGTATAAATTACATAAACGTTCAATTGCTTTATAAGCAGATAATACTAATTTAGTAAAAACATGAAACTTAAATCAATGAAAAAAATTGTTTTTCTCCCTGTTATTTCAATCTTTTTATTTCTGACTTCTCAGTCTGCATTTGCTTCCGGTGATCTTCAAAAATCTGCTAAACATTGGAAAGCAGGTGTTGCAAGGATTGATATTACGCCGCAGGTACCAATGGTCATGTCTGGTTATGCGGGGCGTGACAGTGCCTGTGTAAAGAAACTTCATTCCTTGTGGGCTAAAGCGCTGGCTTTTGAAGATGCAGGAAATCACAGGGTTGTTTTAGTTACAATGGATCTGGCTTTTCTGACTAGAACAATGTCTGATACCATAAAAAACAGAATAAAAAGAAAATACAATCTCGATCAATCACAAGTCATCTTAAGCTGGTCACACACACACACCGGACCTCTCGTCAGGGCTGAAGATTTCTATGACTTTTTAAATACACCTCCTGAAGAAATTGCGAAAGTTGAGGATTATTCAGATAAACTGGAGGATAAGCTCGTAAATATAGCGGGTAAAGCTTTGGAAACCATGGTTCCGGTAAGAGTATTTTCCGGAAACGGAGTAGCCCGTTTCGCAGTAAATCGCCGTAACAATGTGGAGTCAACCCTCAATCCGTCTACTCAGCTCTCTGGTCCTGTCGACCATTCTGTCCCGGTGATAAAAGTTACAACGACATCGGGTGAAATGCTTGCTGTGGTTTTCGGTTATGCATGTCATGCTACTACTCTGAATGGATACCAGTGGTCAGGTGACTACCCCGGTTTTGCCCAAATCTATCTTGAACAAACATTCCCGGGAACAACTGCAATGTTTTTTGCAGGTTCAGGGGCTGATCAGAATCCATTACCAAGGAGAACTGTCGGGTTGGCACGTCAGTATGGCAAGACTCTTGCTGCAGCCGTCGAAGCCAAAATAAGTGAACCTATGCATGAATTGGAACCCGCTATTGTCAGTAAATATACTGAAATTAACCTGCCATATACTACCCTTCCTACAAGAGCGGAACTTGAAAAATCAGCTGCAGAATCCTCAAACTATAAGAAAAAATGGGCTTCCAGAGTACTTGCCAATTTAGAGCGTGACAAGACTTTACCGGCAGGCTACCCACATTATCCTGTCCAGATATGGCGGCTTGGAGATCAGAATCTGGTGGCACTGGGAGGGGAAGTGGTTGTTGACTATTCCCTCAGATTGAAACAAATAATGGGACAAGATATCTTTGTGATGTCATACGCCAATGATGAAGTTTATTATATTCCTTCAACTCGTGTTTTGCGGGAAGGTGGGTACGAAGGGGTGGATGTTCTTATTTACGGCCACCGGCCCAGTACGTGGAAAGCAAACATTGAAAGCCTCATAATACAGGGGACATTGGAACTGGCTGAACAGGCCGGTATTGAACTGCCAGAATCAAAGTTGACTGTAAATTAGATTAACATCTGCGTATTATCCGCATTTATTTGATAATCCCGGTTATCAACTGGAATTTCTGGTATTTTCAAATACGGAATTAAATCACTAAGACTTCATGAAATGATTCCTCTGGCAGAAAAAGCAATTAAATAATATGTGAACGTGATGAAAATTTTTGTTACAATGCTTTTTCAATTTTACGAAAGTTGCTTCAGGTGAAGCTACTAAATGAAATTTAAAGTGACGGACACTTAAAAACATGAAGTTGGGAATAACATTAAAATGATTAAAAACACATAAAAACATGGGAAACGGGAAAAAAACGTTGAAACCAGTTGAGAACAGGAGAAGGTTCATCAAGTCAACCGGCATGCTTATTGGAACTACTGCCTTAGCTGGCAGAGGGATCAAATCATCAGCAATTTTTGCAGACAGCAAAACACCCCTCCCCCAACAGTTAAAAAAAGAACAGTCGAAGATTATCGATATTCATGTTCATACGTGTTTGAGCAGACACCCTTTGATTACTCGTCCGAATGGCACACATTATCCCACCCCGGAGGTGCTCATTGAAATGATGAATAGTGCCAATATTGATAAAGCAGTGGTGCTTAGTACGCTTTCACCTGAATGCAGATATACCCTTGTGACACCGGAAGAAACTTTAGGAATCTGTAAGCAGTATCCTGACCGTCTGATTCCTTTCTGCAATGTTGATCCCAGGTATCTTACCAACAGTACCAAAGCTGACTTCATTCCTTTATTATCAGCTTATAAGGAACTGGGATGCAAGGGAATAGGTGAATACGTTCCCAATATTCCTTTAGATGACCCGCTCAATATTAATCTTTTCAAACAGGTTGAACAAATAGGTCTGCCTTTGACATTTCATCTTGCACCTCAAATCGGCGGATTTTATGGCTGCTATGATGATCCGGGTCTGCCACGCTTGGAGAAAGTGCTTAAATTATTTCCCAAATTAATTTTCCTTGCTCATTCCCAGGTATTTTGGGCTGAAATCGGACCATTGAATAATCCGGATGATCGCAAAGGTTACCCCATGGGACAAATAAAGAAAGAAGGCCGGATAATAGAATTAATGCGGAATAATGCAAATCTGCATGGAGACCTTTCTGCAGGTAGTGGATATAACGCAATTTCACGTGACCCGGAATTTGGATATAGGTTTATGGAAGAGTTTCAGGATCGCCTATATTTTGGCACCGATATTGCCAATGTACCCCAGGATTTACCAATTGTCCCATATTTTAGAAAATTAAAAGAACAGCGACTCATTTCTGAAGAAGTATATGAGAAAATAACCTGGAAAAACGCAAGTAAGCTTCTCTTTGAATGAGAATAAGCAAATATAAATTCACCGGTTTCTACATGGGTTAGCTGTTCCTGATTCACTGCATATTTATTTCGCCATTAGGGGAGGCAACTAATAAAGTTACTTAAACATTATGATTTTATCGTGGCTGTTAAACCTTCTATATGCCTGTTTATTAATAGTATAAGACACACTATTTGAACGGAAAAACAACCTGTTTCATTTTTATTTTCTTAGTACTTTAAAATGAAGGCAATATTGCTTTTAAAATTTTATATTTGCTTGCTTAATATATTTGAAATTTATACTTTCGTGATCGTTAACGATATAATAATTTTCATATTTAATTTTATATCTCAAAAAATATGAAACAATTTATAAATGATGATTTTCTTCTTAGTAATAAAACAGCTGAGAAGCTTTTTCATAAATATTCTGAGAATCAGCCTATAATAGATTTCCATTGTCATCTTTCTCCTTCAATGATTGCTGAAGACCGTCAGTTTGATAACCTTACCCAGGCGTGGCTTGAAGGAGATCATTATAAATGGCGCGCAATGAGGACTAACGGAATCAATGAGATCTACTGTACAGGCAGGACTTCTGATCCCGACAAGTTTCAAAAGTGGGCTGAAACTGTTCCTGCAACAGTCGGAAATCCATTGTATCACTGGACTCATCTTGAGCTTGCAAGATACTTCGGTATATATGAACTTCTTTCACCTTCATCAGCAACCAATATCTACGAAAAAGCGTCTGAATTGCTCCGGACCAGGGAATACAGTACCAGGTCGTTGATCAGGAAGATGAAAGCAGAAGTGATCTGCACAACCGATGATCCCTCCGACAACCTGGAGTACCACAGAAAATTAAAAGGGTCTTTCGAAACTGTCGTTTTGCCAACTTACCGCCCCGACAACGTGATTAAAACAGCAGACTCTGAAAAATTCAGGGCATATATCCTGAAGCTTGAACTTGCATGCGGTATTGAGATCAGGAATTTTGATACATTAATTGAAGCTCTCGACAGAAGGCATAAATTTTTTCACGAGACAGGATGCCGGCTGTCAGATCACGGACTCGATCGCTTCTATTTTGACAATTACACTGTTTCTGAGGCTGATAAGATATTCAGGAAGCTTATTAAAGGTGAAATAATATCAGGCGAAGAGACTGAAAAATACATTACGGCGGTAATGATCGAGTTATGTAAAATGAACCACAAAAGAGGTTGGACACAACAATTTCATGTCGGCGCATTAAGGAACAATAATACAAGGATGTTCAGGCATTTGGGCCCTGATACGGGATGGGACTCAATAGGTATTTCACAGGATGCAGTAAAAATGTCAAAATTCTTAAGTGCACTCGACAATACCGAACAGCTTACCAAAACTATTCTCTATAACCTCAATCCTGCAGACAATGAAATGATGATTACCATGGCCGGGAATTTTAATGACGGCTCTTCGGTTGCAAAAGTTCAATATGGAGCCGCATGGTGGTTCCTTGATCAGAAAACAGGTATGGAAAAGCATCTAAGAGATCTGGCATCTCTGGGTCTTCTTAGAAGATTCATAGGAATGGTTACCGATTCAAGAAGCTTCCTGTCATACCCGCGTCACGAATATTTCAGACGACTGGTCTGCAATTATATAGGTGAAGAAGTTGAAAAAGGACTTATTCCTGATGAAGAAGAACTTTTAAAACCTTTAATTGAAGGTATTTCTTATAGTAACGCAAAAAATTATTTTGGTTTCAATAAGTAATTACATTCATAACTTTGTTTAATATATAGAAGGTGAAGAAAAAGCATCCGGATACAGTAAGTTTTAGAAGTATTGACCGGTTACTTTACAGATAATTAAAATTAACATAAAAAACAGAATTGATGAACGGATTAAATTTAAAAGACAAAGTGGCTGTTATTACCGGTGGAGCTGGTATTATATGCTCTACCTTGTCAAAATCACTTGCAGCACAAGGTGTTAAAACTGTTATCCTCGACCTCAATAAAGATGCGGCAATTAAGGTGGCTAAAGAAATAGAAACTGAGTTTAAAACTCCTTCAATCGGACTCTCGGCTAATGTTCTGGACAAAGCATCACTTGAAGCTGTAAAAAAAGAGATAAACGATAAATTTGGCACTATCGATATTCTTGTAAACGGTGCGGGAGGAAACTCTCCGGCTGCAACTACAAAAAATGAAATAATTGAGGGTACTTCAACAGAAAATCTTGAAGACACATTTTTCGGGCTAAAGATCGAAGGTTTTGATAAAGTGTTTGATCTTAACTTTAAAGGTACGGTTTTACCATCAATGGTATTCGGAACGGACCTTATCGGGAAAAAATCCGGATCAATTGTCAATATTTCTTCAATGAACTCGTACAGGCCTCTTACCAAAATTCCTGCCTATTCAGCAGCAAAAGCTGCAATTAATAATTTCACACAGTGGCTGGCAGTACATTTCGCCAAGACAGGAGTAAGAGTCAATGCAATTGCTCCCGGATTTCTGCTGACAAATCAGAACAGGTTCCTGCTTATTGATGAAAAATCAGGAGGTATGACTCCAAGAGGAAACAAAATCATTAATGGTACCCCTATGGGTCGTTATGTTGTTCCCGAAGAGCTTTCAGGTACCCTTATTTACCTTGTTTCCGATCTGTCAAAGGCAGTTACAGGTATAGTTATTCCTGTCGACGGAGGATTCAGCGCTTATAGCGGTGTGTAAACGATTCTCAACTCTGTGGCAGATTTTGTGTTACTCCGTGGTTAAAAAGAATTAAGAACTTGCACAAAGAACACAGAGAAGCAATGAGAAGAGGGACTGAAGGACTAAGAGACTAAGAGACTAAGAGACTAAGGGACCTGAAGACCTGTAAGTTGTTACTTAAAATAAACTTATAAAGACGATAAAATATGATATATTATCAGACCGGCTCTGAAAATACAGCATTGAGTCAGAATGACCTTGAATATGGATTATATTCTGCTTTTGTCAAGCTTGGCACAAGGAAGGAAGTTCTCATTATTCCTCCTGACTTTACCCGTTTTCATTCAAGAGCGGGTGATCTGACTACTTTAAGTTACAAGTACTATAAAGAGGGGATTAAAGATATCCTTCCCGCGTTGGGCACCCATGCTCCCATGACCGATCAGCAACTGGAAGAGATGTTTAAGGACGTACCTGAAAATCTATTCCGCGTTCACGACTGGCGAAAAGATGTTGTCACCGTTGGAACAGTACCTGGTGAATTTGTCTCAAAGATCACTGGCGGTGCGCTTGATTATTCGTGGCCTGCACAGCTTAACAAACTTGTTTTCAACGGAGGACATGATCTGATTTTGTCAATAGGACAGGTTGTACCGCATGAAGTTATCGGTATGGCTAATTATAATAAAAACCTATTTGTAGGTACAGGCGGACCTGAAGGAATTAATAAAAGCCATTTTGTAGGTGCCGTTTACGGTATGGAAAGGATAATGGGAAAAGCTATTAATCCGGTAAGAAGCTTACTGAATTATGCTTCGGCAAATTTCATATCTCATCTGCCGGTTGTATATGTTCAAACGGTGATTGGCCGTGATGATTCAGGAAAGCTCGTTGTCCGCGGATTATTTATCGGGGATGATGAAGAGTGTTTCACTCTTGCTGCAGCATTGTCGATAAAAGTCAACTTTGAGGTGCTTGAAAAACCTTTAAAAAAAGTAATTGTATATCTCGATCCGTCGGAATTCCAGAGTACATGGCTTGGTAATAAAAGTATCTACAGAACACGGATGGCTATGGCCGATAACGGGGAACTGATCATACTGGCTCCCGGATTGAAAGAATTCGGCGAAGACAAAGAGATCGACAGGCTGATCAGAAAATATGGCTATCGTGGAACCCCTGCAACTTTAAAATCACTGAATGAAAATGAAGAACTCGGCAAAAATCTGAGTGCAGCAGCTCACCTCATTCATGGAAGTTCCGAAGGCAGATTTTCGATAACTTATTGTCCCGGACATCTGTCAAAAGATGAGATCGAATCAGTCAACTTTAAATATGATGATCTTAACGAAATGCTGAAGAGATATAAGCCTGAAAAGCTGAAAGACGGATTTAATAAGACGTCTGACGGTGAAGAGTTCTACTATATCTCCAATCCGGCTGTAGGGTTATGGAGTTCAAAAGAAAGATTGAAAAATTAAATTTCTGGCTGATCTTTTCAGATGATAAATTGGGGAATTATAGGTTGCGGTAGTGTTACCGAAGTTAAAAGCGGGCCTGCTTTTAATAAGGTAAAAAACTCGAAACTCTTAGCAGTGATGCGTAGAGACGTTTCGCTGGCTGAAGATTATGCCCGGAGACATAATGTACCGAAAGTTTATCCCAAAGCAATTGACCTTATCAATGATAAAGAGATCAATGCAGTTTATGTAGCTACACCTCCGGGCAGTCATGGTGAATATGCTATTGAATCAATTAAAGCCGGAAAGCCGGTTTACATTGAGAAACCAATGGCTTTGAATTATTCCCAATGTCAGGAGATTCTTAAAGCCTCGGAAAAGTATAATGTTCCCGTATTTGTTGCTTATTACAGACGAGCTCTTCCTGGATTTCTGAAAGTAAAAGATCTTATTGAAAGCGGAAGCATTGGCAAAGTACTAATTGTCCAGATGCAGTTATTCAAAACTCCTTCTGAAAATGAAAGAAGCGGGAAACTATCCTGGCGTGTCGATCCCGCGATAGCAGGAGGCGGGCATTTTTTTGATCTTGCCTGCCACCAGCTTGATTATCTCGATTTCCTGTTCGGTCCGATACAGAAAGTGAAATCATTCGCATTTAATCAGGCAGGACTTTACAAAGCCGAAGATATTGTGACCGCTGAATTTACTTTTCTAAACAATATCATTGGAACAGGAACCTGGTGTTTCAGTGCATCGATTGAAAGTGGCAGAGATACCATCGAGATCATCGGTGACAAGGGATCAATCAGATTTTCTACATTTAGTTTTGATCCTATAATCCTGACAAACAATTCAGGAAAACAGGAATTCATAAATGAACGTCCGGAGCATGTTCAGTATTATCTGATTGACAATGTAGTTAAATCGCTTGAAGGAACAGGCACCTCCCCAAGTACCGGAATTTCAGCCGCGCGGACAAGCAAGATCATGGATGAGATAGTAGCTGAATATTATATGAAAGTAAAAAGATAAAAGATAAAAGATAAAAGATAAAAGATAAAAGATAAAAGATAAAAGATAAAAGATAAAAGATAAAAGATAAAAGATAAAAGATAAAAGATAAAAAGATAAAATTAATTAATAACACAAATATCTAATTATGAATAAATTATCAGACATCGGATTAATAGGATTAGCAGTCATGGGTGAGAATCTTGTTCTTAATATGGAAAGCAAAGGTTTCCAGGTTTCTGTTTTCAACAGATCGACCCAGAAAGTTGACAATTTCCTTTCGGAAAGAGCAAAGGGCAAAAAGATTGTTGGAACACATTCCATCGAAGAATTGGTTAATTCACTTGCACATCCAAGAAAAATAATGCTTATGATAAAAGCAGGGGATGCTGTTGACGAAATGATCGAAACACTTATCCCCCATCTTGCTCCCGGAGATATAATTATTGATGGTGGTAACAGCCATTTTCCGGATACTAACAGGAGAACGGCGCTTGTTGAAAGTAAAGGACTACTCTATATCGGTACCGGCGTGTCGGGAGGTGAAGAAGGTGCTTTACTTGGACCATCAATGATGCCTGGTGGATCAAAAGCAGCATGGCCTGTTGTGAAACCGATCTTTCAGGCAATATCAGCAAAGGTCGAAGACGGCTCTCCATGCTGCGACTGGGTTGGGGAAAACGGGGCCGGTCATTTTGTAAAAATGGTTCATAACGGAATTGAATATGGCGATATGCAACTTATCTGTGAAGCATATCAGGTAATGAGGGATTTCCTCAAAATGTCAGCCGATGAGATTCATCTGGTATTTGAGGATTGGAACAAGGGAGATCTTGACAGTTATCTGATTGAAATTACAAGAGATATTCTTGCATTCAAAGACACCGACGGAAAACCTCTTGTCGACAGGATTCTCGACACAGCCGGACAAAAAGGAACCGGAAAATGGACAAGCGTTGCTGCTCTTGATCTCGGTATTCCTCTTACCCTTATTGGTGAGGCTGTATTTTCAAGGTGTCTGTCGGCAATAAAAGAAGAAAGAGTAAAAGCTTCAAAAATATTAACGGGTCCCACGCCATCTTTCAGTGGAGATAAAGCAAAATTCATCAACGACCTTAAAGATGCAGTATATGCAGCAAAAATTGTTTCATATGCACAGGGATATTCGCTTATGAGAGCTGCTGCAGAGGAGTACGGATGGAAACTCAACTATGGCGGTATTGCGCTGATGTGGCGTGGCGGTTGCATAATAAGATCAGCCTTCCTTGGAAAAATAAAAGAAGCTTTTGACAGCAACCCTAATTTGACTAATCTTCTTCTCGATCCATTCTTTAAAGAAAAAGTTGATAAAGCACAAAAAGGCTGGAGAAATGTCGTATCAGCCTCTGTTATTAATGGAATTCCGGTTCCTGCGATTTCATCTGCATTAAGTTATTTCGATGGTTATCGCTGTGAGAAACTTCCTGCAAACCTGCTTCAGGCCCAGAGAGACTATTTTGGTGCACATACTTACGAAAGAATTGATAAACCACGCAAAGAATTCTTCCATACCAATTGGACAGGCCATGGTGGAACAACTGCATCGACAACCTATAATGCATAATCCATAAATCAACTTACTGAATTATGTTCGAACTACAAAAGAAGATTGGCCACTACAGATGGACAATATGTGCACTTGTATTCTTTGCTACAACAGTTAACTATCTCGACAGACAGGTTCTCAGTTTGTTAAAAGATACTCTTGAAGTACAGTTTAACTGGAGTGACTCCGATTATGCCAATATAGTATCTGTTTTTCAATTTGTATATGCTATTTCCATGCTTTTTGCCGGTCGTATTGTTGACTGGCTGGGGACCAAGCTGGGATATGCATGGTCTCTGATCTTATGGTCGGTGGCAGCCATGTCGCATGCCCTTGCAAAAAGTACGGGTGGATTTATGTTTTCCCGTGGATTGCTGGGATTTGGTGAATCCGGTAACTTTCCGTCCGCCATCAAGGCAACTGCAGAATGGTTCCCGAAGAAAGAGAGAGCCCTCGCAACAGGTATCTGGAATTCAGGTGCCAACGTTGGTGCTATTCTCGCACCACTGCTGGTTCCCTGGATTGTCAAAAATCTGGGCTGGCAGGCCGCATTTCTTATTATCGGGGGAATAGGTTTTACATGGCTGATATTCTGGTTCTGGCTTTATGAAATACCTTCCCTGAGCAAACGTGTTAAGGAACCTGAATATGAATATATTCATTCCGATAATGCTGAAGGATCTGAAGAGCCTGTTGCAGAAAATGCAGAAAAAGTATCCTGGTTTAAATTGCTCAAATATAAACAGACATGGGCATTCAGTTTTGGAAAATTCATGACCGATGGTGTTTGGTGGTTCTATTTGTTCTGGTTACCAGCCTATCTGAAAGCTCAGTATGGAATGACAGGGACCCAGGTTGCTTTTCCTCTGGCAATACTCTATACTTTATCAACTGTTGGCAGTATTTGCGGCGGCTGGTTCCCTATGTATTTTATTAAAAAAGGATACGACCCCTATGCTGGCAGGATGAGAGCTATGTTTTTTATTGCCCTGTTTCCTCTGCTTGTTTTGTCTGCCCAGTATCTGGGTTCTATAAGTTACTGGTTGCCCGTTCTCATAATTGGAATCGGTACTGCTGCCCACCAGGCATGGTCGGCTAATATTTTTACCACAGTTTCCGACATGTTTCCAAAGAAGGCAGTAGGCAGTATAACAGGTATTGGTGGCATGGCCGGAGGAATAGGAGGTATTTTAATAACCAAAGCCTCAGGATGGGTTTTTGATGCTTATCGCTACGCAGGTATTGCCAAATCCTGGGTTGAAGCCCAGGCACAAAATCTGGGCGGATATCTTGAAAAAATCCAATCCTTGACTTTATTGAACAAATATAATGATGTTATAAATATTAATAAGGTCGAATTGGGAAACCTCCCTAAAGAAGTAGCAACTCAACTCCAATCAATTGACCCGGCAATGTTTGATCAGCTAAAAGCCATACAAACGCCTATAGTACAGGGAAATATGACAATAGCTTACACTTTCGTATTCATTTTTTGCGCTTTAGCATACCTTCTTGCATGGACTGTAATGCATTTTCTGGTTCCTAAAATGAAAAAAGTGGATATTTAATTTTCAAAATACTCATAATTCAGTGTCCGCCTTCATTTCTATAGATTGCCAATGAAGGCGGACTTTAAAAACAAATCCAAAATATATGTCTCTAAAAAAAACCCGGATAAAAGATATTGCTGCACTTTCTGGTGTATCGATAGGAACTGTTGACAGGGTCTTGCATAAAAGAGGGGAAGTTGCCGACAAAACACGGCAGAAGGTTGAAGAGATCCTCAAAGAGACAAAATATACTCCTAATGTGATGGCCCAGGTATTGAAATCGAAGAAAAGCTTTAATCTGGTTTCTCTTCTTCCTGAGTCTACAAAGGATTATTCTTACTGGGAAAAGCACCCTCTCGGTATGGCCAGGGCAATTGAAGAGCTTGAGCCTTTTCCTATGACACTCAATGAGATCACTTTTGATATTTTGAACGAAAAAGATTTTCAGAAGAAAACCGAAAGTGTTCTGAATCTCAAACCCGACGGGGTACTCCTTGCTCCTATTTTCAAATCAGAATCAATAGTTTTTTGTTCAAAACTTAAGAAAGAGAATATCCCTTTCGTCTTTGTTGACGGTTACATTGAAGAGACCAGTTTCCTGGCTTATATTGGTGAAGATATGTTCCGAAGCGGTAAAGTGGCTGGACAACTGATTGATATGGTAACTACCAAAAACAGCGATATACTGGTTGTAAACATTGCAAAGAATCTTCAGAATGTGCTTCACCTGAATACCCGTACACAGGGATTCCTGAGCTATTTCAAAGATTCTGGTAAAAACAAAGGCAAAAAGATATATTTAAATATTCCTGACTCTTCACCTGAAAGTGTCAAAATTGCAATTGGAAAAGAATTTCAAAAGCATCCGGGAATAAGATCAATCTTTATTACAGGTTCCCGCTCTTATCTGATTGCTCCTTTTCTTGAGGAGAAAGGAATGAATTCAGTTCATCTCATCGGATATGATCTTCTTGACATGAATGTAAAATATCTCAAGGCTGGGATCTCCAGATTTTTAATTGGTCAAAGACCAGAAGAACAGACCTTTAAAGGTATCAGGAAACTGTTTGAGTACCTGGCATATAATAAGATCCCTGAGAAGATTGAGTATATTCCTGTTGATATCATAACATCCGAAAATGTTGACTTCTTTATCTAATAATTACTACCATATTGAATTCTATCATATCCAAAAATAAAAATGAAAACACTCGGAAAATATTCAATTGGTCTTGGTGACAGGTTTGGTCATCAGGGCGGAGCTCAGTTAAAAGCCATAATTGCAGCTTCATTAAAGGGTGTTGAAATAACTCCTGTCTGGAACAAATCGAACAGAGAACACACTACTATCGGGACTCAACCTGAAGATGTGAGGATTGAGGCTGATTCGGTAACAAAAAGTGCCGGATTCAATAAAACGTACTTCGTTGATGCCGATCATATAAATTTTGATACCGTCGACAGATTTATTGAAAGTTCTGATTTTTTTACCATTGATGTTGCTTCCTATATTGGAAAAAAAGCCAATGATGCGGAGATTGCCAGGTTCCTGAAAAGTGTCGAAAAATATACCGGCGATCTGAAAATTCCAGGAACGAAACTATCATTTAAAACTTCAAAATCACAAATCACACAAATAGCTGAGAAATACCTTTTTTCCGCGATAAAGGCATGGGATATCTTCAGAAAAATTGAAGAAGCAAAAGGAAAGAACAATTTTGTGACTGAAGTCTCTATGGACGAAGTTCCCTACCCTCAGACACCTGTCGAACTTTTTTTCATTCTTAAAATGCTTGCTTCAGAGAATATTCCCCTTCAGACAATTGCTCCAAAGTTTTCAGGGCGGTTTAATAAGGGGGTCGATTATGTGGGAGATCCCAATAAGTTTGCTTCTGAATTTGAATCAGATCTCATGGTAATTGACTTCGCCATAAAAGAATTTGGTCTGCCTGAGAATCTGAAAATGAGTATTCATTCCGGATCAGATAAGTTTGCCATTTATCCTCATATTGGTTCAGTTATTAATAAGTATGACAAAGGAATTCACCTTAAAACTGCCGGAACCACATGGATTGAAGAGGTGATCGGTCTCGCTGAATCAGGAAAAGAAGCTCTTGCCTTTGTAAAAGAAATTTACTTTAAATCATATGAAAAGATCGATGAACTGTGTGCTCCCTATGCAGACGTTATCGATATCAAAATATCATCTCTTCCATCAAAAAAAGAGGTTGAAGGTTGGAACAGTAAGAAATTCGCCGGTTCTTTAAGACATGTTCCGGGAAACCCTGATTTTAATCCCGATATGAGGCAGTTGATCCATGTTGCCTACAAACTGGCTGCACTTAGAATGAATGAATACTATCAACTTCTTGAAATGAATGAGAAAACAGTTGCAAAGTGTGTTTATGAAAATATCTACAACCGTCACATCTGTCGGTTGTTCAATATTAAATAAATATCTGTCAACCGCTGTTTTCGTGATTATTTTATGCTTTGATATCAGTCCTGATTTATAACTTTACAAAAAAAATGCAGCCTGACATTATGAACTGCAAAAATTTTCTGAAATACTAATCTTAAAAACAAATACCGTGAAAATTGAAGTTAAGAAAAATTGTGCTTATTCACTTATAGTACCAACCAGTATGGGAGTTCGCATAACTCCCCTAAACGGGCAGCCGGTGCACTGCAGTGATACATTTACAATGCAGGCCACCAGCGCTGAAACCAATGTGGCAAGTGTTTCATCCTATCTTGGACTTCCGGTTAAAGTTCTGACAACCTTTGTAAAGGACAGTCCTGTTGCCAGATTCATAAAGGATAATCTTGCAAGCCGGCATATGTCTTATGAGGGTATTGAAGTGGAACAGGGCGGACCTTGGGGCTATCGCCATCAGTTCAACATTGCAGACAGCGGATATGGATCACGCGGGCCAAGGGTCCATAACGATCGTGCCGGGGAAGTCGGAAGGACTCTTAACGTAAAAGACTTCGACCTCGACAGAATTTTTGGCAAAGAGGGTGTTCAGATGCTTCATCTGTCAGGACTTGTTGCAGCTCTGTCGCCTGAAACAAGTAACTTCTGCCTTGAACTTGCACGATTTGCGAAAAAATATGGAACAAAAATCTCTTTTGATCTTAACTTCCGTGCTACATTCTGGAAAGGCCGGGAGAAAGAACTCAGAAATATATTTACTGAAATTGCAAATATATCAGATGTGCTTGTGGGAAATGAAGAGGACTTTCAGCTTTGTCTGGGAATTGAAGGACCGGAAGCAGGAGGAAAAGATATTGCTGCTAAGATTGACAGCTTTAAAGGTATGATCAACAATGTGAAAAAAGCTTTTCCCGACACTTCTGTATATGCAACTACACTACGACAGGTAATCAGCACAAACGAACATATGTGGGGAGCAATAATGCTTGAAGGTAAAAACTGGCATGTTGTTGAACCCCGCGAGATCCATGTTCTCGATCGTATCGGGGGTGGTGATGGTTTTGTTGGAGGAATGCTTTATGCAATATTGAAAGGATGGGAACCGGAGAAATGGATCCAGTTCGGCTGGGCATGCGGGGCTCTTGCCACAACTTTATTGACTGATTATGCTCAGCCTGCCGATGAAGAACAGGTTTGGAGCATCTGGAAAGGCAATGCAAGGGTAAAACGATGAATTTTAAGTAGTTTCCATACCTGTATTACAGACTACTAAAATCAGTGATATATCTGAAACCGTGAAACATTTTATACAGGCCAAATGAAACCATTAAGATATCTTCTGATTTTTAACTTTCTTAGCTGCATCTGTATTTTTACTGTTCATGGCAGTAATCCTGATGTCAGGAAAATCAAAGACATAGTAATCTATGAAGACCCTATGTTCTATTCATCATTTCCTTCTGTTATCAGAAAAGCTGACGGCGAATTAATAGTCGCTTTCAGGCGTGCTCCTAACCGTAATATTTTTGGAGAAAAAGATTACAGTCATGTCGATCCAAACAGTTACCTTATGATGGTACGTTCAACAGATGGAGAAACATGGACAAAAGAACCTGAATTAATTTATGCACATCCTTTTGGAGGATCACAGGATCCCTGTCTGCTGCAGCTAAGAGATGGTTCTATTCTCTGTACCAGCTATGGCTGGGCGTTTGTACGTCCGGAAGGATTGGAAAATCTGAAGAAACCATTCAGTATGGTTTCCAACGGTGCCGTCTTTCTTGGAGGATATCTGCTTATATCAAAAGATGGCGGCAAAAAATGGCAAGGGCCTGTATACCCTCCACATATAGCACCCGAGATAAATTACAATGCGTACGGGATTCCGTTACCCGCATTTAACCGTGGCGCATTGTGCGAAGGAGAAAGCGGGGATATATTCTGGGTGGTTGCAGCCGGTGATTCAACACACAATTCTTCAGTACATCTGCTTATTTCTACGGATAAAGGCTTGAGATGGACTTATTCATGCCCTGTAGCTGCCGATTCAAAAGTTACATTTAACGAGACCTCCGTTTATGAAACACCTAAGGGAGATATAGTTGCTTTTATACGAACTGCAAATTTTGAAGATCAGGCTTGTATAGCCCGCTCAACTGATGGAGGAAAAACCTTCGGCAAATGGGAATCTATGGGATTTCAGGGTCATCCTCTGAATGCTTTGCGTTTGCCCGACAACAGGGTGCTTCTTACTTATGGATATCGCCATAAACCATTTGGGATCAGAGCCCGCATTCTGAATGCTGAATGCACTGATTTTGCAACGGCTCCTGAAATAATTATCCGCGATGATGGTGGAAGTTCAGATATCGGATATACCTGGCCTGTTCTCCTGGATCATAACAGGGTGCTGGTCACCTATTACTTTAATAAAGAAAATGGCACCCGACATATTGCCGGTACAATTCTGGAAATAAATTAGCAATTACACAAATAGCAAGATGAAAAAAAAGTTAGCTTTTGGGGTTTTAATTATGTTGATCAGTTTTACTACCGGTATTTCCTTCACACAAAATCCAGTAAATGAAAAAAATCTGATCAAAATGGGTGTCAGTCAGATTAATATTACACCTGAAAAACCAACGGTAATGGGTGGATATGGTTTTCGCGTAACACCTTTTACCGGAGTGCATGATGATCTGTATGCATCAGCTTTATTCTTTTCAGGAGAAAAAACAAAAACTCTTCTTATCACAGCCGACTTGCTTGGATTTCAGACATATTTCATTGATGATGTAAAAAAATCTATCACATCAGCGACCGGAATTCCATCTGATAATATTATGATTTCTGCTGTTCATAATCACGGGGGGCCTGGAACAAGAATGTACGATACTGATACCATGCGCACAGTGGAAGCATACCTTAAGGTTTTAAAGGAAAAGCTTACCTCCCTGGCAATAGATGCCACAAAAGATCCTGTGCCTGTCAGAATTGGGATAGGAAAAGGTTCCTGCAATATGAATGTTAACCGTCGCGCTGAATTTCCCGGTGGAATTGTAGGACTTGGTAGAAACCCCGATGGAGCATGTGACCACGAGCTGGTTGTTGTAAAATTCGAAGACATGAACAATAAGACATTGGCGGTATTAGTAAACTGGCCATGTCACGGGACTGTAAGTGGCCCCAAAAATTACCAGATTACAGGCGATTGGCCTGGGGCTGCTGCCAGATACATAAAAAATCATGTGGAAAAAGACGTAGTTGTTGCAATGACTGCAGGAGCTTCAGCTAATATTAATCCCATTTATGGTCCGGGAAATGATTTCAAAGAGATTGAAGCTGTCGGATATCATGTTGGGGTTGAAGCATTGAAAACACTCAGTCAAACAACAACTTATCCTGTCAAAACACTTCAGGCAACAAGTGAAACAGTTATTTTCCCTGGTAAAAAGGTATGCAGTGACGAGTTGGCTCATGCTACTTACGAAAGCGGACCTGATGCAACAGTGAGCTTCACGGTACAAAAGATCGGAGATCTCGTCATATCAGGTATTTCGGGAGAATTAATGACTGAAATGGGTATGGAAGTAAAGAAACTATCACCGTATTCAGGAACAATAATAGTAACCCATTGTAATGGAACCAGCGGCTATCTTTGTACTGACAAAGCCTTCACTGAAGGGGGCTATGAAGTAAGTGTCACAAAACTTATGCCCGGTGCTGAGAAAAAGATTGTAAATAAGTTTGAAGAGCTGATACACTCTTTTTAATCACTTTTTCTTCAAATACAGGTATTTAAAGACAGATTGGGCAGTCTCAAAAACTTAACTTCACCCCCATTCCGCCCCTTTTTTTATTATCTGCCAAGTTCCAAAGCTGCCATAATAAATGGAGCAACACCTTTCGTATCGTTGTCAACACGCTTTTCACCAATGTAATATTCGTACGATCCGTCTCTGTAAGGATTGCCGCCTAAACCACACCCTCCGCAGATATTATGCATCGTTAAAAGCCCCTTATCATCAACAGTGATCAGTTCTTTGATGATTCCGTCAAAAGCATTGTTGGCAATATCTCTGTATTTTTTATCGAGGTAATCCAACCGGGCTCCTTTCGCAAAAACATAAGTAAACATTGCTGATCCTGAGCCTTCAAGATAATTACCTTCCTTTCCACCTTTGTTAAGCACCTGGTACCAGATCCCCGACTTTGGATCACGAACCTTTAAAAGAGCGTCACATGTTTTCTTAAAGATTGTGATAAGAGTATCTCTGTCCGGATGGTTTTCCGGCAAATAGTCAAGAATATCAAGTATTGCCAGGGTGTACCACCCCGTAGCTCTGCTCCATGGATAGTGCGATTGTCCGGTTTGAGGGTCGCACCAACGTTGCTGATGACTCTCGTCCCACGCATGCATCAGCAATCCTGTCCGTGGCTCAAGTGTCTTTTCATATATCATCTTTGTTTGAGAGGTTGCGGCATCAAACCATTCCGGAGCATTAAATTCTTTAGCATACTGAGCCATGAATGTTGATCCCATGAATATTCCATCAAGCCACATCTGCCATGGATAGATCTTCTTATGCCAGTAACCACCTGAATTTGTCTTGGGATGAGTCTTTAACTGTTCTATAAAATTGTTAATAGCTATTTTGTATTTAGGATCAGGATTTCTCTTATAAACCGTAATAACGTTCCTCCCGGGGAAAATTCTGTCGAGGTTATACTCGTCTAATCTGTAATCAATAACTGATCCATCAGGCTTTACAAAATAATTGACCCAATCCTCCATGTACTTTGAATATTTCTGATCAATGCTGCCAAGTTTATCCATTGCCATCCCCAGCAGAGCAACATCATAAGCCCATTTTGGATTCCTGTCAACATAATAAATAAGGCTGTCGGATCGGGCAAGAACAGAATTTGCCATCCTGATTGACCATTTCAATTCACTTCTTTTGTTCTTTTGACTCTCTGTCTGAAAATTACAGCCGACAAGCGCAACCAGTAATAAAATTATTATTTTCTGATTCATCGTTCAGGCAATAAGTTTAACGAACTATTGAATAAACATATGCAAACCTCACGAAATCCGATTGATCTAAAAATTAATATCCCGTGTTCTGCCAAAAGCCATTTGGATCAGGACCAGATGTGCGATTTGTAATGGCATCAAGCTGGGGTGTGGGAATAGGCCGTAATGTATGGAAGCTTTGGATATTATCTTTAGCGCTGCCATTATACATTTTAATCCTCTCGACCAGCTTGCCTGTCCGTTTAAGGTCGAACCATCGTTGCTGTTCTCCGCAGAGTTCTCTGGCTCTTTCATCCAGAATTACATTTATGTCCTTACCTCCGACCTGTGTTTCTTCTGCAGGTGAAAGTACATTTGACTTACCTGCAATAGCACGTGCATTTCTAAGGGCATTAAGCTTTGTGATGGCAGGACCTGACTGCCCTGACATCATATAGCCTTCGGCAGCTATAAGATACAATTCCGACAAACGGATAACAAAGGCATCGCGGGAACCGAGGTCCCTTATAATTGATCCGTTCAGATCGTCAAATTTTTTCAGCTGTATGTACATCCTGTTTCCTTTATAGTTTTCATTCCCTGTCGTACCTGTCGCTATGGTAGGCAGTGTTCCGGCAGCATCCTGATACAATGGATATACCAGGGGATTTGCTACATCAGTCCTGGAAAAAAGAACATATCTTGTTGCTGCTCTGGCGATTTGTGATGCAGTTACAGTAGTCCTTGAAAGATAAAGAGCAGTATCACGCATCAGTGCATAACCGGATGGAGGAGCTATACCACCTGAGAAGGCGGTGGTAAATGCAGGAGCAACATAATAAACATCTCTGAAGGAAGCCTGGTACCGCTGATCAGTAGCAGAATTAAACAGATCAAGTAAATAGCCTGACGGAACAAAGCGTGTAAAACCTTTAGAGTAGGCCTGATAGCTGGTTCCGGCGTTATATACGACACTTTTATATGTTATGTTTTTATTTGCCTCGGTATCAGTCCTTTTCAAAATAGCTGATGTAGCCGGCACACTATTCCATACACCTACGAACATCAGATGAGCAGCATTACCCCCAATAGTGTTTGCTGCATTGCGTAGAATCATTTGTGACCACGTCATCTGGGCTCCGTTTGCATCCAGCTTTAAGCGTTTTGGCAATATATTATTTTCAAGTACGTCGGAGTAGTCAATCCACCATACTACCTCTTTGTTAGATAATCCATTTTCATATGTACCTTTCCAGCAATCGGAATAGTTTGTAAAAAAGGAGAGCCCGCTGCTTCCAATCACCTCCTCAGCTTCAGCAGCAGCACCCAGATATGCCTGGTTATCGTTGAATTTGCTTGCTTTGTAAAGAAGGAACCTGGCTCTTAATGCTTTGGCAGCCCAAAGGTTTATATGACCAGTTTTTGATGTTTTACCTGCCAGCCTGACTATGGCATCATCAATATCTTCAAGAATAAATGCATAAACGTCTTCTTCAGTATCACGGTGAGCAATTGTTGATGCGCTGCTTACAGGTTCGCGGTTAATCTGTACAGGTCCCCATGTTTCAACAAGATGCCAGTAATAGAATGCCCTGAGAGCTTTTAATTCACCAATATAAGCGGTTTTATCAGCTTCAGAAAGTATAAGTGAAGTAGCTTCTTCAACATATTTTATTCCTGTGTTACACGTATTTACAGCAGTATAGAAGAGTTCCCAATATTCGTCAAAACAAGCGTTCATCGTTTCACGTGAACTGGTTGCTACTTCCGGAGTTATGCCAGAATAATCGATTAAAACCTTCTGCCGGTTATCATAACCCGTAAGCCATATATCAGTTCCTCCTTCACTTAATCCATAGGCTGCTTCCTTGCCATACCAGCCGCGAAGGTACGAGTATGATGATGCCAGCAACCCATCCAGACCCGACTTTGTGGAATAGATAACCTCTTCTGTGGCACCTGTTTTATTATCTTCCAGGAGATAATCGGTACATGCAATATTTGCGACTATCATTAAGGCAAATATTATTGAAATATATTTAAATTTTGTTTTCATAATCTATTGATTTAGAATATTTAAAATTCCAGGTTAACACCAAATACCATTTGTTTTGATAATGGATTAGAGATGGAACCACCACGTTCAGGGTCATAGTTGTTCAGATTACTGAAGGTAAAATAGTTCTGCAAAGAACTATAAACTCTCAGTTTACTTATTCCCAGCTTAGAAATTATCGTTTCAGGCAATGAATAGCTAAGTGTAACCTCTCGTATTTTCAAAAAGGAAGCTTTCTCAAATGCAAGGGCTGGCATATCACTCTGAGATGCTATACCCGGACGTGGGAATTTCGCATCCTGGTTTTCGGGTGTCCAGAAATCTACTGCAGGCGATCCATCAGCTTCAGTAGGTTTATAAGCTGTATTATAGTCGTATTCTATCCATTGTCCGATACGTGAATAAACCAGTGCAGACAACGATAATCCTTTGTATGACACTGTATTATTCCAACCAACAATAAACCTGGGGCTTTTATTATAGAGACGTTTATCCAGTTCATTTATAACATTGTCATTATTGCCATCAACTAATTTAATATCACCAGGTACCTTATTATAGATTGTAGCCTGGGCAGCTTCATCAATTTTCCAGCAGCCATCAGCCTCATAGTTATAGAATGCCTGTACGGGCTCCCCTACTACTAAAGCCTGATCTTTATTTGAGACATCTCTTGACTCGCCGCTTGCAAGAGAAACTATTTTGTCTTTGTTTGTTGAAAATGTAATATCGCTGTTCCAGGTGAAGTCTTTCTTTTGTATGACGCGCATATTTAATGCTGCCTCTAATCCAAGATTCTCAGTTTTACCAACATTTTCAATAACCTGAGGATAAACCGATGATGGTGGTAATGCTTTATAAAGAAGAAGACCATCGGTCTGCGAATAGTAGAAATCAATGGTTGCAGATATTCTTTCACGCAAAACAGAAATATCCAGACCTGCATCGTATGTTGTTGTAGTTTCCCAGGTAAGATCAGGATTTCCCAGGTTTGCCGGAACCTGGCCCTGTGTAAGTATAGTACCATAAGTATAGGGGATTTTATCTATTCCAAGCGTAGTAAGAGTTTTATAGGGGTCGATGGCAGCATTACCGGCTTTTCCCCAGCTCAGACGCAGTTTAAGATTGTTGATCTGGTTGATGGATTTAACAAATGATTCGTCCGAAATTACCCAGGCGGCAGCTACCGATGGGAAATAGCTCCATTTATTCCCTTCTGAAAGAACTGATGAACCATCTGCACGTAGTGTTGCAGTAAGAAGGTACTTACCCATTAATTTGTAATTAACGCGTCCGAAATAGGATAACAGATTACTTTTTACATAATCATTGGTAATCGACCTGCTGGCTGTTGGAATATATGTAAGATCATAAAATGAACTCTTTGCATAATGATCAAAAGATCCTATACCTGAGGCAGCATGATATTCATTTACATTCTGCTGAGCGCTCTGACCTGCAAGGAACTGGAATTCATGAATGTCTCCAAGCGATAAAGAATAGTTAAGTGTGTTTTCAAATGTATAATTAAGAATCTGTCTGTTAAGGGCTGAGAATGATGATCCCCTTCCAAACTGATAATTAGCTGTGCACATGTAATCTTCATATTTTCCTTCCCTGATTGATTGCTGATCAATCCCGAGGAGCGATTTAAAACGTAAACCTTTTACTATTTCCCATTCAAGGAAAAGGTTTCCGAACAACCTGTTATTCTGAGTATTATTGGAATAATAGCCAGGGACTTCGTTAAGTAGTGGATTAGTGTGACTGGTTGCAAGTTCAGATGGCTTGTCAAGGATTGTTCCGTCAGAAAGGTAAGGTTGTGCCATGGAATGCATTTTAATTAACTGTGTGTAAATTTTATCATCCCTTCGGTCCCAATCACGATAAGTATACTGAAGGTTGATACCGGCAGTAAGAGTCTTAGTTATTTTGTGATCAAGATTAATCCGGCCGTTGTATCTTTTCAGATTGTCGTTGCGTAATAATCCTCCTTCATCCATATATCCAAGCGATATAATAAAAGAAGTCTTTGCATCACCTCCTGAAAGAGAGATTTCATGGTTTTGAGTGACACTGTTTCGAAGGATCATATCAAACCAGTTTACACCACCTTCCTGGTATAGCTGATAAACTGATTTTTCATAGGGGGAACTGATTACGTTTGAAAGAACTACGTCAGGAGTATAATTGCTCAGGCTTGTTGTACCCCACGCACTGGTTCCTTTCTCAGCATTGTAACGCTGACGCTCTGCAATTAATAGGTAGTCCTGTTCAACACTCATAAGTCTCGGAAGGTTTGTTGGACTGTTAAAAGAGATATAGGAATTTACAGTGATTTTAGACTTTGCTGCAGATACACCCTTTTTTGTTGTGATAATAACAACTCCGTTGGCACCTCTTGATCCGTATATTGCCGTTGAAGAAGCATCTTTCAACACTTCAATAGATGCGATATCTGAGGCATTAAGGTCAAGCGTGGACCCATATTCTATGCCATCCACAAGAAATAAAGGAGCGTTTGAAGCATTTATGGAGCGGTTTCCCCGTAAATCAATATTTATCCCGCTGCCTGATTCCCCGCTTTCTTTGGTTATATCAAGGCCGGCAATCTTACCTTGCATTGATTGAAGTGCATTGTTTGTTGCTGTTTTTGTGATTTCTCCCGATTTAATTGAGGCGACCGATCCGGTAAGATCTTTCTTTTTCACTGTACCGTACCCAACAACCACCAACTCATTTAATCCCACATATTCCTCCTCAAGAGAAGCATTAATAGTGCTTTGGCTTTCAACCGGTATCACTTGTTTGGCATAACCGATAAATGAAAACTCAAGTTTGGCATTTGCGGGATTTTCCACAGTAATTTGATAATTACCGTTCATATCAGCCTGAGTGCCATTTGTAGTACCTGCTACAATGACATTTGTTCCGGGGAGAGGTACACCTTTTGAATCGATTACTTTCCCCGTAATAGTTCTGGTATTCTGTGCTGTCGCTGCCAGAGGAAGCAGAATCAGCAACAAGATAGCAAAACCGCAGTTAAAGAGTTTTTTGTTCATAGTACATTAATTATTAAGAAAGGTTCGTTCTATCTACTTAATATATTATTTTGAGTATAAATATTTTTCCCTTTGCTGTTATGAAGTGCTACAGTCCCTGGCAAAACATTATTTGCTATATAAATATTTTCACTTTTTTCATCCGCTGTAATAAAAACAGGAATAGATTCAGACTGATAACAATTTGTAACCAGAATATTACTGCAATTAGTCAACTTAAGGTATGGGAGTCTGTTAGATGATGTTTTTACATATACCATATTATGGCAATTTGATATACGAACATTCTTACAGGATGAAGGATCTATACCATCAGTATCAGGAGAATTATCAGGGTTTTCGATTGTTATGCCTGTTATTGTAATATTGTCGGTGAAAGCAGGCATTATTGTCCAAAAGGGCGGATTTGAAAAACTTACCCCCTCGATAAGAACATTACTAAATTCGTAAGTCGTAACCATCGGAGGACGTAAAAAGTTGCTCTTCGACCTAATATACACATTTTTATCGAGAAGTAAGGCATTTTCCTTTCTGAAAATCTCCTGCCATTTATTATCAACCTGTTGGCCAGAAATAACCTTTCTAATGAAATCCCACCACTTTTGTCCCTGTCCTTCAAGGTGCCCGTCTCCACGTAAGGCAATATTCTCACATCGATAAGCATAAATCTGCGACCTGAAATTTTTTTATATACTCTTATTTATTCTCCCGTTAAGAGGGAAAGGACAGAATATTTCGTCAACAGTAGGGAAAGGGAGCACATTTACAATAAGACTTTTAAAAGGCAATGAACATTTTCTGAATTCATCAAATATTGATACTCTGGCTTAACAATGCAACATTAGCCGTGCGGTTCTCTTCAATAAGATAAAAGGATTGACAGGTACAAATCCAATCGGATTTGTCAGAAAAATCAAACTCAATATTGCACTTCAGCTTCTTGAAAAAGGATACAATGTATCAGAAGTAGCATATAAAACCGGCTTCTCTGATGTCAAATACTTCAGCAGACTTTTTAAAATTCAGTTTGGATATTCTCCAAGCAAACACAAATCAGAATCTTATCCGCAACAAGGTTAAATTTCTTTAACTACTCCAAAGTTTTCATACCGAAAACCGGTTTCGGCTGCATCTCATGCAGGTCAAAAACAATTAACTCGTTTAATCCCAGCTTCAGCCATGATGCGGGGCAATAAAGTCTCTGTTGCGGACCGATATTCCAGAAACGTCCCAGATTATGCCCGTTGATCCAGACAATGCCTTTTGTATAATTTGAGACATCAAAAAATGTATCTCCGGTTATTCCCAACGCAAAATTTCCCTTAAAAAAAACGCCAGGTTTGTTTTGCGTTCTTACAGATGATCTCAGATCATATATGAATTTTTCTGTCATTGGAAGGTTATAAACTTTCCAGTTCATCAAAGTCATTCCATTAAGTGTAACCCTGTCTGTAATACCTTTTCTGTCAATCATATACTGAGCAAAATTAATGCGTCCCATTGCTTCCACCAGGATCTCAAGTACAGGAAAATCCACGTTACTGGCAGGTATATCAATAGAATTAACACCTTCCCTCCTGTCGAGTTTTCCAATATACTGACCATTTAGAAAGACCGTAGCATAGTCGTGTATATCGGTCACCGTAAGTTTTCCACTTTTATGCCCCACCAGTTCAGTCTTATATAAAATAAAACCATAATCCTGGCCATATGCTTCAAATGTTTTCGGTTGTACCGAGTTAACCGGCTGAGGAAGATTATCCCAGACAGTTGAAAAAGGTTGCATGCCAATCGGAGGTATATCGACAACAGGAACAGGTGCAGGTATAGGTGGAAGTTTTTTCCCTCTTGGCAGGTAAGATCCGATAAGTCTTCGTAAAGCCAGATATTTAGGAGTTGCCTGGCCTTGCTCGTTAACAGGTGCATCATAATCGTAACTTGTAACATCAGGTTCATACCCTTTTGAACCTGAATTTGCTCCCGCAGTATACCCGAAATTGGTGCCACCATGAATGACATAAAAATTGAAAGATTTTTTGTTGTCCATAAGGAACTTCACCTCCTTTAATAATTGAGTTGTGTCGGGTTTTACCCATTTCTCACCCCAATGAGTCAACCAGCCAGGATATGTTTCACTGCTGAAAACAGGAACTCCGGGATTCATTTTGGTAGCAAGTTCAAAATCTTCAAGTGATTTACCGGAATCGAGTCCGACTGCACTTCCCGGAAGGGATCCGGCTTCAAGCATAAATTTTGTGGGTCCGTCGGCAGTATAAGTCGGAACATCAATCCCGTTAGCCTGCCAAACCTCTTTTAATCTTTTCATATAGTTCCTGTCATTCCCGAAACTACCATACTCATTTTCAATCTGGAGCATCAAAATCGGACCCCCTTTAGTAACAAGATATGGCTTGATCACCTCCGCAAGTTTTGTAATATACCTCTCTACTGCAGCCATATAGCGCGGATCCATGCATCTCAACTTTATGTCTGGAATACGTAACAAATACGGAGGTATCCCCCCCAACTCCCATTCTGCACAGACATAAGGGCCAGGACGCACAATAAGCCATAATCCTTCTTCCTGCACTATTCTGAAGAATTCTCCAAGATTGTGATTTCCGGTCGTAAAATCAAATACCCCTTCTTCCGTTTCGTGGTAATTCCAGAAAACATATGCAGCAATTGTATTACATCCCATTGCTTTTGCCATTTGTATCCTGTGGCGCCAATATTCAACAGGGATCCTCGCAGGATGCATTTCTCCGCTGATTATCTGGGAAGGTTTTCCGTCAAACAAGAAATCCGTTTGTCCAAGTTCGAATTTATTTCTTGCCTTTTGGGCATTAACAGAAGAAGTTGTTGCCGCGATCAATATCAGAATTAACAACAACAGGATACTTTTTTTAATCATCATAATATTATATTAAGTTTTGTTAATTATTAATAATATACTTTAAATTGCCTGAAAACTATGAAGTTTGTGATAGAAACCTTCCGGTTTCATTATCAATTCATCATGTGTCCCTGACTCGACTATCATGCCATCATCAATCACAACTATTAAATCAGCATTCTGGATTGTTGAAAGACGATGGGCAATCACTATAGATGTCCGGTTTTTCATAAGTTTCAGTATAGCATCCTGAACTAATCGCTCCGATTCAGTATCAAGTGCAGAAGTCGCTTCATCAAGAATAAGGATTGGAGGATTAGCCATTATGGCTCGGGCAATGCTTATTCTTTGTCGCTGCCCGCCGCTGAGCTTGCTGCCCGATTCACCTACAGTACTATCATAGCCGTGTTCAGTTTCTATTATAAAATCGCTGGCATTGGCTATATGAGCAGCATTTTCAATATCTTCTTTTCTGGGGTTATTAACTCCAAAAGCTATGTTTTCAGTGAAAGAAGTATTAAAAAGGATAGCCTGTTGGCTCACTATTCCCATAAGGTAACGGAGATCCTTAAGCTTCAGATCCCTGACATCAACACCGTCAATTAATATATTTCCCTTATCTGCGTCAATAAATCTCGGAAGAAGATCTGCTATTGTTGATTTCCCTGCACCCGATTTACCAACAATAGCAACTGTCTGACCCTTTTTTATAGTCAGGCTTATATCTTTCAATACCGGTTCGTTGTTATATGCAAACCATACGTTCTTAAACTCTATTGAGTCCTTGAATTCTTTTACAGGAACTGCATTTTCCTTCTCTGTAATGGTTTCTTCAGCATTGAGAATCAGCTCAATCCTGTCAATTGATCCCATTCCCTTTTGGATATTGAACCAGGCAGTTGATATATTTTTTGCAGGAGGTATTATCTGTGAAAAAATAACAAGAAATGCTATCAGTTTTTCAGAGGTCATATTACTTCCCCCTTTTAATGCTATTATTCCTCCGATGTACACAAGTACCATAACAATGATAGTCGAAAAAACCTCGCTGAGAGGTGATGCAAGATAAGCCTTGCGGGTAACCCTTTTGAAAATCTTGGAATACCTCTCATTGGTATCGCTGAATTGTTTCTTCATCTTATCTTCAGCGTTGAATCCCTTAATTATCCTTAGCCCTGAAAGAGTCTCTTCAACCGTCGACAATAAACGTCCCAGGTTCTGTTGACCCTGAAGTGAAGATGACCTCAAAGTACGGCTTATCTTTCCAATCAACAGTCCGCTCACGGGGAGAAGTACAAGAGCAAAAAGTGTCAGCTCATAACTGCTTACAAACAGATAAACCATGAAAATAATAATATACAATGGATCCCTGAATAACATTGTCAGAGATGACATTACAGAAATCTCCACTTCCTGTACATCATTCGATATCCTCGTCATGATATCGCCTTTCCTTGACTCGGTAAAAAATGACAAAGGGAGTCTTAATACTTTATCATACATTTTTTTTCTGAGGTCCCGGACAGTACTTGCACGTACATATGCCATGGTGTTATTGGCAAGAAAAATAAATCCGTTTTTCAGAAGGCTGGCAATGATGAAAGTAAAACTCACCATCATCAGAGCTCCTTCCTTTCCGTTATTAAGGATAAGCTGAGAAAGATAGTATTTGCTGAATGCTGAAAAATAAGACATACTCATCTGGAATTCCCCCGGTGACGGAGCAACTTCAACCCTGCTAAACAGAACATTCAGAAAAGGTATCGCTAGAGTATAGGAAAAAAGTGCGAAAAACGCACTTAAGATATTGAATGTGACACCTTTGACCGCCATCCATTTATAAGGCGAGATGTATTTCATTAATAATCTTGGCTTATTCATAATGAGTCAATCAGAAATTTTAAAAACCCGTGTAATTAAATGGTGTTATTGCTTTTAGCTCAGTTTTCAATTCGTCGCTGACATCCAGATTTTCGATAAAGTCAGCTATTGATTCTGAAGTGATCTTCTGATTAGTGCGTGTCAGATCAAGCAGAGCTTCATATGGTTTTGGATATCCTTCTCTCCGGAGGATGGTCTGTATAGCCTCTGAAACAATGACCCAGTTATTTTCGAGATCACTATTTATTTTATCGGTATTGACTATCAGCTTATTCAGACCTTTCAGCAACGAGTTAAAAGCTATTAATGAATGGCCAATAGGAACACCAATATTTCTTAATACTGTCGAATCGGTAAGATCGCGTTGAAGCCTCGATATTGGCAATTTCATGGAAAGATGTTCAAAAATTGCATTTGCATACCCGAGGTTGCCCTCTCCGTTTTCAAAATCGATAGGATTCACTTTATGCGGCATAGCAGAAGAACCTATTTCACCTTTTTTTATTTTCTGCTTGAAATAATCCATCGAAACATACGTCCAGATATCACGTGCAAGATCAATCAGTATTACATTGATCCTTCTCATATTATCAAGCAAAGCAGCCAGATTATCATAATGTTCAATCTGGGTCGTAGGATGTGAACGCTGTAATCCAAGTTCATCATTGACAAAATTATTTGCAAACGAGATCCAGTCAATCTCAGGGTATGCAACTTTATGAGCATTGAAATTTCCAGTGGCACCTCCGAATTTTGCTGAATAAGGAATCTGCCCAAAGTATTTCATCTGTCCGTCTATCCGGGCAATAAACACTTCAATCTCTTTTCCGAGCCGGGTTGGAGAAGCAGGTTGTCCATGTGTTCTGGCTAACATCGGTATATCTTTCCACTCGTCGGCAAAATTGGCCAGGGTCTCTCTCAATTCATAAAAAACCGGGAAATAGACATTTATCATAGCGTCTTTAATCGACAGCGGAATAGCCGTATTATTTATGTCCTGCGATGTAAGTCCGAAATGAATGAACTCACTCCATTTTCCCCAGCCTTCATGGAAAAACCTTTCTTTAAGAAAATATTCAACCGCCTTGACGTCATGGTTGGTGATTTTTTCCCGCTCTTTTACTTTTTCAGCATCCTGAATCTCAAAGTCCTCATATATGGAACGTAGTACTTTGAAATCATCCTTTTTAAAATCATTTAACTGAGGAAGAGGAATATTGCACAGAGCTATAAAATACTCAATTTCCACCATCAGCCGGTATTTAATCAGGCCAAATTCTGAAAAATACTGATCAAGTTCATCCACCTTTTGCCTGTACCTTCCGTCCAAAGGGGAAATGGCAGTAAGAGAATTTAGTTCCATTATTATTCTGTTTGAAGTTTCAATAAATACAATGTTATCTGCAAAAGTAGTATTTTCGATGTTGTAAAAAAATTGAATGTCAGCATATAATTAAGGTAGTATAAAAAAACATGATGCCTTCAAATAAAATAAAAATTTCAGCAGTGGAATTTGCTAATACATATCCATTTATGTATGGACTTACCGAGACCGGATTTGACAAGAAAGTGATACTCGAAACTGATCACCCTGCAGAATGTGCAGCAAAACTGATAAGTGGAAAAGTCGATATCGGACTTATTCCCGTCGCTGCACTTCCCCTTATGAAGGAGTCCCATATTATAACCGATTATTGTCTGGGAGCATATGGAAAGGTGAAAACAGTTATGCTCCTGGGAAATTGCCCATTTGAAAAGATAAAGACTGTCAGTCTCGATTACAGGTCACGGTCATCTGTAAACCTGGCAAAGATCCTTGCAAAAAATGCCTGGAAAAAAGAGTTCATCTGGAAAGAGACCAGCGAAGATTTTGATTTTATCAATATTGCCGATGACGAAGCAATAGTCCTTATCGGTGACCGATGCTTCGAATATGAGAACAGATATAGATACGGAACCGACCTGGCAGAGGAATGGTACAAGTATACCGGACTTCCTTTTGCCTTTGCCTGCTGGACTTCAAACAAGATACTTGATAAAGATTTTCTGACCGGTTTTAATAATGCACTCGGAGAAGGTGTAAAAAACATTCCTGCAGTTGTCGAGAAATATGGAAAAACCGGGACTATCAGAGGAGAAGATCTTAAGATATACCTTACTGAAAATATGAATTTTGATCTTAATGATGATAAAAGGAAAGCAATAAAGTTATTCCTGGACTTAATGAGTAAACTATAAAACTCATTGACTTCTTACCTGTTATTTTAGAATTATTCGTTTTCTTCTTTGCGTTCCCTTATTGTTAAAAAAAGGTTAACGTTTAAGATGATTTTTAAGTTATAGATTTAATGATTAACTTTGGGTTTTGATGCTAACCAAATAACAATATTTATGAATCAAAAAGATATTACCATGGAGAACACAATCACCTTTAATGAACTCCGGAAGATAAAAGACCAATTACCCTCCGGTAGTATGAGACAGATTGCAGAGAAGTTGCATTTGGATGAGGAAACAGTCAGAAACTACTTCGGAGGAAGAAATTTTGATAAGGGCCAAAGTGTTGGAATTCATTTTGAACAGGGACCTGACGGGGGTATTGTTACATTCGACGACACAACTATACTCGACCTTGCTAAGAGGATGATCAACTACTAATTCAGTATCCTTACAGCCTGTTCAAAAGCAAAAGGCTCGTTCTTTTGCTTTTTTTTTGACACGACATGATTATGACTGATGCAATCGGATCTGCAGAACTTAAGTTTAAACAGATCCTTGAAGAATTTTTCATTGGTATATATGATGAAAAATCTCTTCCGTCACATGGTATTTGGCATCATCGGAGAGTCTGGACTTATGCAAAAGAAGTACTGACCCTATTTGCTGGTTACGATTCAGACATTACTTCACGACTTTCATCAAAACTTATTATTTCCAGTTACCTGCACGATATCGGGATGTCTGTTGAAACAGGAATAAAGCATGGCAGATATAGCAGGGACCTTTGCATACAATTCTTAAACACATTTCAACTTCCTGAAAATGAATACCTGGATGTGCTTTACGCTATCGAGAATCACGACAATAAAGATTATGACCGCATTGATAGTAGTGTAAATGAACTGCTTACCATTCTTTCCGTTGCTGACGATATTGATGCCCTTGGATTCACCGGGATATTCAGGTATGCTGAAATATATCTGACAAGGGGAATAAAACCTGAAGATATCAGTTATCCCATCCGACAGAATGCCGGTAAAAGATTTGACAACCTTTCGACAACCCTTCAGCTTTTTAATGAGTATGTCCGAAAACATAAAAAAAGATACGATTTACTTGATGGCTTTTTTGAAGAATACGGCAATCAGGCCGGCTCATACCAATTTGGCAGACAAGAACCTTCGGGTCATTGCGGAGTGGTCGATATGATCAATGAAACTATCAGGAAAAAAGAATCCTTTAAAAGTTTGCTGGTTAAACCTGTGGAACATTTTCCTGATAAAATTATCAGATGGTTCATTGATGGATTAAGGGAAGAAATGTACGGCTGTCTGGTTGTCTGATAGAATTATTCAAAGAGAAGCAACTGGAATTCCTCATTATCTTCAGACTCCAGATTTGATACACTCACTCCAAGAAGTCGTATACGAGTACCATCAAGATTAATTGATTTTCTGATGCCTGTAACCTCTTTATGTAAAGTATCAAAATCGCGTATATAATTCTGCAATGTCCTGCTCCGCGTAATCTGTCTGAAATCGGAGAATTTTATCTTTACTGTGATTGTTCTTCCTGTAGTTTCTGAATGTTCAAGTCTTTCCATCAGCTCTTTTTCAAGCTTATACAATTCTGCGATGATCTCAAACCGGGTCACCAGATCTTTCTCATAAGTCAGTTCCGTGCCAACAGATTTTCGCTCTTGTTCAGTTTCGACAGGGCGGTCATCAATACCTCTTGCAATGTTATAAAAAAAGACTCCGGCTTTACCAAAATTACGGACAAGCGATACCATGTCCCACTTCTTCAGATCGGAACCATTGTGAATTCCAAGCTTATGCATCTTTTGAGAAGTGACTTTTCCGATGCCATAGAACTTTTCAACAGGAAGCTCTTCAATGAATTTTTCAGCATCGTCCGGACAGATCAGAAAGAGACCATCGGGCTTGTTAATATCAGAAGCAACTTTTGCAAGAAACTTATTCACTGAAATACCCGCTGAAGCGGTAAGCCCAGTCCTTTTTTTTATTTCTTTCCGGATCTCTTTTGCTATGATTGTTGCCGATCCTATCTTCTTTTTATCCTCAGTGACGTCAAGAAAAGCCTCATCGATTGAAAGAGGTTCGATGATCTCCGTATATTCTTTAAATATCTCAAAAACGCTGGCAGAAATCTCTTTATAACGCTCAAAATGATGATTGACAAATATAAGATCGGGACATAAACGTCTGGCAATAACAGAAGACATGGCTGATCTGACTCCAAATTTCCGCGCTTCATAACTTGCCGTGGCAACAACACTCCTCTCACCGCTTCCTCCAACCGCAACAGGTTTCCCTTTTAGTTCCGGATTGTCGTGTTGTTCAACAGATGCAAAAAAGGCATCCATATCGATATGTATTATCTTCCTCAAAAAGACTTTAGCTCAGGAATCAACTTATTTAAACTACAAATCTAATTTATTTTGTTGTCCGATTTCAAAAATCAGGATTACCTCAACTCAACATTTTAAAACCCGCCTCTCTCCAACCTCTCTCCCAAGAGGGAGTGGCTAAATTTCTTTATACCTGCTTCTTGCTCCACTCCTCCCCTGGGAGAAAGGGTCGGGGGATCAGGTGGATCGGATCGGGAAAAGGGGGTCGGGGAATGATGAAAAAAACAGGGAAAACAGAAAAAAATTGTTATTAATAACAAATCTAAGAATTAATTTCTTTGAAAATTGAGAGGTATTAACCAACATTGCAGGATATTTCGAAATAGAAATTTTGGAAACAGGTTCTGAAATAAGATCAAAGCTCTTTGCGCTGATACTAACCCACCACAGATTTTGGGGGTCAGTTTTGCTGCCTTACATTATTCAGAATGAGAATGACAGGGATTTTTATAAATTATCCGAATGCCTCTCCCCATTCCCAAATGCAGATACATTAGGTACTCTTACATCTGAAGAGAGAGAGATTGTAAAGATCATAAATGAATGCTCCGACAGGAATCTGTTCAAACTTTTTTCAAGAGAAAAAAACGTTAAGGAATTCCTCGAAAAGGTAAATTCTGAAAGGATTGAGACCTTTATCAGACCTTTTATAGAAAGGAGAATCTACAAATGTCTGGCAATCTCAAGGGATGAAAACTTTCCAGTCTATTTCCAAAGGATAAAATCCCCGACAGTTCATATTGAAGATAAACTGTATCTGAGTGATGATAATGCCGAACCTGTCTTCCATTTTACCAGAGATGAAGAACAGAGCACATACAGTCTGAAGATTGAAAGCTGTGGAAAACTCATAGATCTGAAAAAAAACACCATCGACCTTCTCTGCATGTCACCCTGCCTTATCAGAGATGATCACAGAATATTATATGTGTCTGATGTGGACGGAGCTAAATTAAAACCGTTTCTTTCGAAAGAACACATAGTGATCCCTAAGAAAGCTGAAGTGAAATATTTCAGCAGTTTTGTAAAGAATACTGTCAATAATTGCAAAGTTGAAGGGACCGGCTTTGAGATAATTGAATGCATACCTGAGAAAGAGGCTATTCTTGAGTTTGAAACAGGGCTGAAAGGAATACCCGTACTGATATTGGAATACAAATACCAGGGGAAAAAGATATTTTCCAACGAACCATCCAACTCACTTACATTTTTTGAGAAAAGAGAAAATGACTTTGTTTTCAAGAAGTATCACCGGGATTTTACCTGGGAAAAGCAATGCCGGGACACATTGGGAGAGTTAGGCTTTTTCTCCGATGATGATATCAATTTTTTCCCGGTCTCAACAGGAACCCTCCAAAAAGATGATCTGTACGGACTTTTGGAAATTATTAACAATAATTATTCTGATATTATTGGTTCAGGCTTCACCTTGATATCAAGACTTGATAAAAATTATAATTTGAAGCCTGTAATGGTTGAAATGAGCAGTCAGATAGAAAATGACTGGTTCGACCTTCGTGCAATTGTGAAAATAGGTGATTGGAAAATTCCTTTTACTTTATTCAGAAAGAATATTTTAGCAGGTATCCGTGAATATGAATTACCTGACGGATCTATAGCTGTTTTACCAGAAACATGGTTCACAAAATATAAAAACATTTTTCAATTTGGTAAAAGTTCTGAAGATTCCCTGAAAATTCACAAGCAACATTTTTCATTAATTGCCGATGCACTTCATGATGAAGGACAGTCGGGATTTGAAAAGCTTGAAAAGCTGCTTTTTCCTGATCAGATATCAGTTTTAAAACCACCTACCGGGCTTAAATGCCAGATGAGACAATATCAGTCTGACGGCCTTAACTGGCTGAATTTCCTCCAGACTGCCGGTTTAGGAGGATGTCTGGCCGATGATATGGGGCTTGGAAAAACTATTCAGACTCTTGCACTGCTTCAAAACAACAAGGAAAATATAATTCCTGAGAAACTCAATGAAACACGATCTGAGTTAACATTATTTGACACCAACGTAACGAAGCTTACTTCCCTCATTATAGTACCTGCATCGCTCATATACAATTGGGAGAATGAGATATCAAGGTTTGTTCCTGAGATGAAAGTCTACAGTTACAAAGGCCATCACAGAAAAAAATCAACCACTTCGTTCCGGAATTATGATATAATCCTGTCAAGTTATCATACTATAAGGCAAGATATCGACATAATAAGCTTATTTACATTTCATTACATAATTCTAGATGAAAGTCAGGTAATTAAAAATCCTGCTTCGATGTTGTATCGCACCATGACCAGGCTAAAATCGGAATATAAACTTGTTCTTACCGGTACACCGGTTGAAAATTCCATTACCGATCTCTGGACACAACTTAATTTTGTTAATCCCGGACTTCTTGGAGACCTGTCGTTTTTTAGGAAAGAATATGCAAAACCTATTGAGAAAATGGGAGACGATGAAAAAGAGGTGAAACTCAGAAAGATCATCCAGCCATTTATTCTCCGCCGTACAAAAAAGATGGTAGCCAATGACCTGCCTCCCGTTACAGAGCAAACTGTGTTCTGCGACATGACCGATGAGCAATCTAAACTATATGAAGAAGAAAAATCATCAATAAGAAACAGCATTCTAAAGAGTATTGACTCTACAGGGCTTGAAAAGTCGGCTATCGTGGTACTCCAGGGACTAATGAAGCTGAGGCAGTTATCGAATCATCCCGTTTTGGCTAATGACGAATATACTGCAGGCTCCGGTAAATTTGAAACTGTTCTCCAGGACATTGAAAGTGTAATATCAGAAGGACATAAGATCCTTATATTTTCGTCATTTGTAAAACATCTTAACCTGTATGCCGAAGAGTTAAAAAAGAAAAGGATACAGTTTTCAATATTGACCGGAGCTACCATAAACAGGGAAAAGGTTGTTAGCGGTTTCCAGAATGATCCCGGGAATAAAATCTTCCTTATTTCATTGAAAGCCGGAGGAGTTGGTCTCAATCTTACTGCAGCCGATTATGTATTTATACTTGATCCATGGTGGAATCCTGCTTCTGAAATGCAGGCTTTGAACCGTGCTCACAGGATAGGTCAGAATAAAAGTGTGTTCGTGTACAGGTACATAACAAGCGATAGTATTGAAGAAAAAATAGTCAGATTGCAGGAGAAAAAATCGAGATTGGCCGACACATTTATTTCCAGTAACAATCCATTAAAAGACATTGACATACAACAGATTCTGGATATAATTGGATAATATTCATATTAATGAAAGTACTAGGTATAAATTGTAGTCCGCGTAAAGATGGCAACACTGCCCTGCTGTATTGCATGCAACCTATGCAAGACAGAGGCGGACGGAATTTGCCAACAGGAGAATGAAACTCTTAATAATGGTTGCTTAAAAAGCTGAATGTCAATAATATATAAAATCAAAATGTTTGCTATACGAGATTATATTGTTTTTCGCTTTTAAAATTCAATTGATTTAGCTTAATTTGCAGCAAAATTCGGCCCGTAGCTCAGCTGGTAGAGCACGTGACTCTTAATCATGGGGTCGAGGGTTCGAGCCCCTCCGGGCCGACAATACCAGAAATAACCAGTTAAAAGAAGGCCACCTGAAAGAGGTGGCCTTCTTTTTTACAATAACCGGTATTAATAGTTTTCACGTTCTACATAATGAGTATGAAGAAGCTCATGCGATTTATGACTATTGGGATTCTCGAGGAACTCTTTGTAGATTGCAATAACATCAGGATTTTCATGTGATTTACGAAGAACCATATGTTCATCTTCTGAGTAAATGGCAGCCATCCTGTTTTTCCTTATCTGCATGTTTGTAGGGATTGGTTGTCCGCCACCACCGATACATCCTCCGGGGCAAGCCATAACCTCAACAAAATGATAAGGAGCTTTCCCGGCTTTTACCAGTTTCATGATTTTATTTGCATTTACCAATCCGTGAGCAATTGCTACTTTAAGTTCAGCTCCCTCCAGAAACTTCCAGTCATCAACACATCCCGCAATCTTTATTGTTGCTTCCTTAACTCCGTCCATCCCTCTTACAGGAGTAATGTTAAGGTTCCCAAAGGGAACTTCATGACCGGTGACTATTTCATAAGCTGTACGCAATGCTGCTTCCATTACGCCTCCGGTTGCACCGAAGATAACTGCGGCACCTGTTGAGTCGCCCATCACTGAATCGTATTTTGCCACTTCTATATTACGGAAATCGATACCTGCCTGCTTGATCATAATAGCAAGTTCACGGGTTGTCAGAACAAAATCAACATCCTTAAATCCGCTTGACCTCATTTCAGGTCTATCTGCTTCAAATTTTTTAGCAGTGCAAGGCATTACTGATACCGAGACAATTTTTGAAGGATCGATATTTCGTCTCTTTGCATAGAATGTTTTGGCCAGAGCGCCAAACATCTGTTGAGGCGACTTACACGTCGACAGATTCGGAAGAAATTCAGGGTATTTATGCTCTATGAATTTTATCCAGCCGGGGGAACACGACGTGAACATTGGCAGGGAAACGTTTTTATCCCCGTCAACCAGGGCTTTCTTCAGTCGTACCAAAAGTTCTGTACCCTCTTCCATAATTGTAAGGTCGGCAGTAAAATCGGTATCGAGAACCGAATTGAATCCAAGTTGTCTGAGGGCATTTACCATTTTTCCTGTTACCCTTTCGCCCGGGTCATAACCAAGGTCTTCGCCAAGAGCAACCCGTACAGCAGGAGCAGTCTGTACAACAACATGTTTATCAGGATCGTAAATAGCATCCCAAACCTGGTCAATGTAAGTTTTTTCAACAAGTGCACCGGTAGGGCAGCGATTTACGCACTGTCCGCAGTTAGTGCAGACAACATGGCTCATTGGTTTGTTGCTGAATGAAGAAATTTTCTGATGAGCTCCCTTGTTTGACACTGAAATTGCAGAAATATATTGCAATTCAGAACATGTTCTCACACAACGCTGGCAGCGTATACATTTGCTGTCGTCTTTAATGAAAGACGGAGATGACCTGTCAATAGTATAATGATGGTCCTCAACGAGATCGAGAAAAATAGTATCACCAAATGCAAATTCGTTTGCCAGTGCCTGTAGCTCGCATTTTTGGTTTTTGTAACATTTGGTACAATCGGATCTATGCTCTGACAGGAGAAGCTCAACAATATGTTTACGGGCGTTTCTCACCTTTAATGTGTTGGTATGAATATCCATACCTTCAGAAACGGGCATTGCACATGCGGCAATAAGAGTCCTTGCCCCTGTCTGTTCAACAACGCAAACCCGGCAGTTTCCGGCTACACAAAGATCATCATGATTGCATAAGGTGGGGATATTGATATTCATCTTCTTTGCGGCTTCGAGAACAGTTGTTCCTTTAGGAACTGAAACATTCTGATCATTTATTTTCAGGTTTACCATAAGTTTCTGTTTTTGAATTAAAAATTAGTAAATAATCTCTTCCCTGAAGTTCTCAACAATAGTCTTGAAGGCATTACCAACAGACTGTCCGAGACCACATTTTGAAGCGATTTTCATTGTATCGGCCAGCTTTACCAGCTCATTCAAATAGATTGATTTAGCTTCTCCCTTCTTGACTTTTTCAACACCCTTAAGCAACTGCTGGCAGCCAACGCGGCATGGCGTACACTGCCCGCACGACTCCTCGGCAAAAAAATCCAGGTAATTATGAAGCACATTATACATCGATCGTGAACTATTAAAAAGTTTCATCGACCCACCTGTAGGAACACCTTCAAATCCTATTATTGTGTCCTGGAATTTTTTCCTCGGTACACAAAATCCTGAAGCGCCACCTACCTGAACTGCTTTAGTGTCGCCATCACCAAATTCATTTACAAACTCCTGAACTGACATACCCAGTTCAAGTTCGAATATACCGGGTGTAGGAGTATCTCCTGAAATAGAAAACACCTTGGAGCCTCTTGAATCCTTAGTTCCAAGCTGGCTGTACGAAGCAGGGCCATGCTTGATTATCATCGTGGCTGTAACCAGTGTTTCAACATTATTTATTGAAGTTGGTTTGTTATAAACTCCCGATGTTGTCGGATAGGGAGGTTTGTTCCGTGGTTCTCCACGGAAACCCTCAACCGATTCAAAAAGTGCGCTCTCTTCTCCGCAAATATACGCTCCGCTGCCAAGGCAATACCTTATTTTGAAATCGAATCCTATTTCGCTGATCATTTTATGAAATGATTCCAGTTCTGTCATAAGTTTCGGTAACAGGAACCTGTATTCGCCACGCAGGTAGACAATGCCATTCTTTGCTCCTATTGCTTTTCCTGCAATAGCCATTCCACCGTAAACCTTATATGCTACCCTGTCAAGTATTTCACGATCCTTAAAGGTGCCTGGTTCCCCCTCATCAGCGTTACAAACTATATATTTTTCAGGCTCCTTTTCAGCAGCAGTATATTTCCATTTCAGTCCTGTCGGAAACCCGGCGCCTCCGCGTCCTTTAAGTCCTGAATCAAGCATATTCTGAATAATCTCGTCACTAGTCATTTTAGAAGCTTTTATCAGAACCTCTTTCGGATCGATTTCTTCAAAAATAAGGTCGACCTTATTTAATCCTGTTTTTTCCATTGTTTCCGGATAATTTTATTTAAGCATATAACCTTCAATTATATCAACCACCTTTTCAGGAGTCAGCTCTGTATAAGGGATCTCATTAATCAACATTGCAGGGGCTTTGTGGCACCACCCGATACAGTTCGTTTCAATCAGACTGAAATTGTTGTCTGCAGTAGTCTCTCCAACCTTAATCTTAAGCATGTCTTCAAGGGTTTGAATTATTTCAATTTTCCCCTTCATGGAACATGTTATTGTTTTACAAATCCTGATTACGTATTTACCTCTCGCCTGGGTGTCGAGAAAGGTATAAAATGAAGCTGTTCCGTATACTTCCGCTGCCGAGATATCAAGCTCTTTGGCAACTTCAACCATGGCCTCATCAGTCAGGTAATTGTGTTTTTCCACAATCCCCTGAAGAATAGGCATCAGGCTGTCTCTTTGCCGTCCATGCTTATCTGACAGTTCTTTGACAAGATTTCCTACTTGATACATTTCGAATTGGTTTTTAGGTAATTAATAAAAGAAACTGTTTTTATATCGATCGATACTTCAAATGTTCTGTTAATTTATTAACAATACTTTTCAACAAAAACCCCAAAATGTCCTATCTGATTTTTACATTTACATGATTCTAAAAATGTGCTGTTAATTTAATAACAATACTTTTCATAAAAAACTCATAAATGTCATAGCAGCTAATTTAGAATGAAACTAAAGAACGGCGCAACGGCAGAACGGCGCAACGGCAGAACGGCGCAACGGCGCAATGGTGCAATGGCGCAACGGTGCAATGGCGCAATGGCGCAATGGCGCAATGGCGCAACGGTGCAATGGCGCAATGGCGCAACGGCGCAATGGTGCAACGGCAGAACGGCGCAACGGCGCAATGGTGCAATGGCGCAACGGTGCAATGGCGCAATGGCGCAACGGCACAACGGCAGAACGGGATGGAAGAATTTTAATAAAAAATATTCCGGTATAAAAAGTAAGGTTTGAAAAAGAAATTTTTGAACTTGTTCAAATTACTATTTCGGTACAACTAATATGGAACTCAGCAAAGAAATATTTTTAATGTTGGAATAATCGTACTGATACATCCCGTTATCTCCAATAAGAATGAGAACGGTTCCTACAGGAATGACATCATAAGCTTTGATGTTGGGATATGTATAAAGAAGATGACTTGAAATATTCTTTGGGTCAGAAGCATCAAATACTTTTAATCCTGCATTTCCATCGCAGACAAATAACAGGTCACCATCTTTACCCAATCCGTATGGATTATTCAAAGGATATGACCTTACAAGCGATGGTTGGGAAATATTTTTAATGTTTATCACGTCAAGAGTATTGACGCTTCCTCCGCAATTTGTTCCCGATCTGAGCGTAATATAGGCAATAGTATCATCAACTACTACAGGATCACAACTCCGGATATGGGAGTATGATGATTTCCTGATCAGAGCCTGCGGATTGGTTATATCATATATAATCATACCAGTTGTGGTGCCGAGAAACATATTATTCCCGGTAAGAAACATTGTTTCAATTCCCCATCCTGCATTTATATCAAATAATTTTGCCGGACTTGCTTTAGCGGAAATATCAAATAATTTGAGGTTACTCCCGTCAAGAAGATATAGAACATTATCCTTTATTCCGAAACGAGCCATCGACCCTCCGATTCCGACTCCGCTTCCGCTTACTCCTGAAGAGGCTGCTGTATACATTGCTTTATCCAACATATTTGTAGTAATCCTGAATATTGGATAAACTACAGGATTATCATATACCTTCTCTCTGATTGTGGTCAACTCCCACTCTATAACGACTCCTTTTTCTTTATCAACATTACATTGTGGAAAATTGTTTTCTACCGGGGGAACCGTGTATGGAAGAACATCTTTAACCCTTCCGACTTCTTTAATGTTTTCAACATCCTTAACATCCAGAATAACAAGATCAATAAAACTATCGGCATAAAGAATATTACCTGAAATTGCCATGTCGACCACTCCAGGAACTTTAATAAAAGTTTTTTTGGAAGGTGATGAAGGATTAGAATTATCGAAAACATGGATTCCTTTTAACTCTTCAATAATGAAAATAAAATTATCTTTAAAATACATTTTCCCCGGATTTTTAAGATCCACATTCTGCTCTTCTTTTACAGATGCACGCAAATCCTCATATGACATGTATAAAGGGGCATTTCCCTTGTACTCCCTGAATTTAGTATCTTCGCAGGAATATAAGAATACAATAAACAAGGAAAAAATTGAAACAATTGGAATGATTTTTGCTTTCATATCGGTTAGATTTGGTCTCATTTATCAAATCAAAAATCATGCTAAACTAATAACTAACTCAACCTAAAAACTATGAAAAGACACCTGGTAGTTGCTATAATGCTGATATTCATTCTTTTTCCGCTAGCCGGACAGAAAACAAAAGATGTCCTTTATCTGAAAAACGGTAGTATGATATTTGGAAAACTGATTGAAATAGCTGGCGATCAGTATAAAATAAAGACCTCAGATGGAAGTGTTTTTATTTATTCATTGTCGGAGGTTGAAAAATTCGCTAAAGAGGCTCCTCATTATGATGGCAGGAAAACTGAAGGTTTTGTATATGGTCTTGAAGCCGGATTACTTGCAGGTGATCAACATAATGAATATTCTGCTCCCTTCAGTTTTAATTTTCTTGCAGGCTTCACCATCAATACAAAGGATATTGCAAGTCTTGGTTCGGGTGTGGAATTTATAGGAAGACCATTTTCTCCATTATTCCTTGAGTACAAACATCTTATTTCCGAAAGAAAAACCACCCCTTTTATTTTTGCAAGAGGAGGAGCTCTTTTCCATGTCGGAGGAGGTGACGAGGAACCTACTGGTTCCAATATTTATAATAATCCCTACAATTATAAAGGGGGAGGTTCTTTTGCATTCGGAACAGGAATATCATGGTCGAAAGAGGAGTATGAAGCTTATTTAAGCTTTGCATACAGGTATGCCCGCACTAGCTATGAAATGAGAGATTATTCCCTGGGAAAAGTCACATATGATAATTCATTAAACAGACTGGAAATTAAATTTGGTTTCAAATTCTGACCAATATATATTCCAAAAACTCATTGATATTTTATATTTGGAGATGGATTTTCAAAAAACTCTCAAAGAATTCAACCCTTCACATGACTTTTTTATAGGAATCGATTCCGATGGCTGTATTTTTGATTCGATGGAGGTGAAGCAGAAGGAATTTTTTATACCAAATGCTCTGAAATATTTCAATCTTTATCCAATATCCAGGATTCTGCGCGAGACCTGGGAATTTGTAAATCTTTATTCAACCTACCGGGGAGGTAACCGCTTTATTTCAATAATAAAGGTGTTTGAACTGCTAAATGAAAGAGCGGAGATAAGAGATTCCGGTTATAAGCTGCCCGATATGACCCCTCTTAAAAACTGGATCAGAATTGAAACAAAACTTGGAAATACTTCGCTCAGAAAATACTATGAATCGCATTACAATCCTGATCTTGAAAAGGTTGTAAAATGGACAGAGGCTGTAAATGATGATATCAGAAGATATCTTCGCAATATCCCGTCATTTCCTCATGCGGCCGCAGCAATAAAGGAAATTTCACAATATGCCGACTTAATTATTGTATCACAGACACCTCTTGAAGCACTTGACCGCGAATGGGAAGAGCATGGATTGAAAAAGTATGTTAAGGCTATTGCAGGACAGGAACATGGAACAAAAACAGAGCATATTGAATTGGCTGCAAAAGGAAAATATTCCGATAAAAAGATACTTATGATAGGCGATGCCAAAGGGGATCTTGATGCATCCAAAAATAACGGAGTACTCTTCTACCCCATTGTACCAGGAAAAGAAGATGAATCATGGGAAAGATTTCTCAATGAAGGATTTGAGAAATTCACAAAAGGCAGATATGCAGGTGGTTACGAGAACAAACTTATTAATGAGTTCGGAAGATCTTTACCTGATACTCCGCCATGGATAAAAGCATAATTCAACGGGCATCGATCCTTTCCGCAATCCATTTATACCATTCCCCCAGCCCATCTCCTCTTGTGCATGAAATTTTGAACAGAGGTATTTTCGAATTAATCTTGTTCAAATCAGATCTGAAAATGTCAAAATTAAAATTGGTGTAAGGAATAAGGTCAATCTTATTCAGCATAACAGCACTTGCTTCTCTGAACAGCATGGGATATTTTCCGGGTTTATCATCGCCCTCGGTTGTGCTTACAACCGCCAGTTTGAAAGCTTCACCAAGATCGAATTGAGAAGGGCAGATAAGATTACCGACATTTTCCACAAACAGAACATCCAGCTTGTCAAGATCAAAATTATCAAGAACTTTTGAGATACTGTGAGAATCGAGATGACAACCTCCTTCCGTATTGATTACTACAATCGGAATGTTGTACTTTTTCAATCGCTGTGCATCCCGGTCAGTTGTAATATCGCCTTCAATCACTCCCATAGTGAACTTTGTTCCAAGCTCCTCACAGGTACGTTCCAGCAATGAGGTTTTTCCGGCGCCGGGGGAACTAATTATGTTCACCATCAACACCTTTTTCATAGAGAGGACACTTCTCACCTCATCAGCTTTATTCTGGTTCCTGTCAAGTATGTTCTTCATTACTTTTATTTCCATGACTACTCCCCTTCTATACTTTTTACAAACAATTCTTTTCCCTGAATTATTCCCAGATCAGTTGAATTGCACTTATTGCAGACAAACAGGTTCTCCTCTACCATAAAATCATTTCCGCAATTAATACATTTCACCTTCACCGGTACTATTTCGATATCCAATTCAGCATTTTCAGCAATAGAATTTCTTACAGTCTCTCTGAAAGCAAATTCAAATACATCAGGTACAATCTGGATCATTTGCCCGAAACAGATATTTACCTTTGTAACCTTTGACAGGTTCTCTCTCCTTGCTGTTTCAAGAACGATCGCTGAAAGATCTTCTGCTATCCTGATCTCATGCATAATTTCATTTTTAACAGATTCTGGGAAGCTGCAATCCCGAAGGCAAATCAAGTATTCGTTTCCCGCCCGCAGATGTGTTTAGTATTACAAGGTTTCTTTTATCCGGAATAATCTCACCAATTATTTCCGAGTATTTTCCCAATGGATCCTCCCTGAGAATATCAAGTGCTCTTGTTTCTTCACCATCACCCACAACCATCAGAACTTTCCCTTCATTTGCCAGATATAAAGGATCAAAACCCAGCATTTCGCACAACCCTTTCACCGGATCATCGACCGGAACTACAGCCTCATTTATTATGATCCCCGATCCAGTCATTACGGCAAGTTCATTTAATATGGTTGCAAGACCGCCTCGTGTAATATCGCGCATAAACCGGACCGATTTGCAGTTTTGCAGGACACTTTTTATCAAATAATTTAATGATGCACAATCTGAAGTTACCGGTGTGCTGAAACTTAAGTTATTACGGGCCCCAAGCACTGCTATTGCATGATTGCCAACCGGACCGTTAACAATCAGTTTATCGCCGGGTTTAATCCATTTACCTGTACTGATATGCTCCATATCAGGTTTAAGAATGCCGGTCCCCGATGTTGTAATGAACAGTTTATCACATTTTCCCTTTTCAACAACCTTAGTATCGCCGGTAACAATCTTAACTCCAGCTTTTAAAGCCTCTTCAGCCATTGATTCAGCAATCAAAACAAGGTCATTCACAGGAAAACCTTCTTCAATTATAAATGAAGCAGCAATGAATCCCGGATCAGCACCAGCCACGGCCAGATCGTTAACTGTACCGCATATGGCAAGTTTACCTATATTGCCTCCCGGGAAAAAAAGAGGATCCACAACATAAGAATCAGTAGTAAATGCAAGAATAAATCCTTCGGTCTTCAGAATAGCCGAATCTGTCAAAGGCTCAGCCATCCCGAACCTGTTGACAAATACTTTTTCAATTAGTTGATGTGTGAGTTTACCCCCACTTCCCTGATTCAAAGAAATAAAGTCATTCATTAATATTATATTTATACCATGTATTACAAGCTCCTTCATTTGAAACCATACATGCCCCAGCTGGATTTTCAGGAAAACAGTTTTTTGCAAAAAGAGGACATTCAGCTGGCGTCTTTAATCCTCTTAAAATTTTTCCACAGATACATAGTTCATTATCTTCCTGATAAGTAATTTTTAAGGGTATATTATTCTCTGCATCATACATTTCAAAATCCTTTCTCAGTTTAAGTCCACTGAGAGGGATTACACCAAAACCTCTCCATTTTGCATCGCATGGTTCAAAGATTTCTGATAAGTGCTTTTGAGCAATAACGTTGCCTTTTACAGTGACAACACGACCATACTGAATTTCCACTTTAGGGGTATTCCTGTTTACCTGTTCTATTAACATCAGAATTGATAGTAATATATCGGTGGGTTCAAAACCAGAAACCACACAACCAAGATTATATTTCTCCGCAATAAAATTAAAAGCGTCTGATCCTGTTATTGCAGCGACATGTCCGGGACAGATAAATCCATCCAGATTAACACCATCTTTAACAATTGCTTCCATTGCAGGCGGCATGACCTTATGTGCACTTAACACAAAGAAGTTATTAATACCATCTGTTTCTGCCTGCTTAATAGTAACAGCCGTCCCGGGGGCTGTTGTTTCAAAACCTATTCCAAGAAAAATAACTTTTCTGTGGGAGTTGATCTTTGCGATCTCCAGCGCTTCCAGGCCTGAAAGAACGATTCTTATATCCGCTCCTTTTGCTTTTACTTTTTCAAGCGATGTAACTGATCCCGGGACCCTCATCAGATCTCCGAAAGTGGTTACCGTGATCTCTTCCATTTTTGAATAAGCAATTGCCTTGTCGATAAAATCGGTTCCTGTAACGCAAACCGGGCAACCGGGACCTGAAATTAATTTTATATTGTCAGGGAGTAAATAAGGAATTCCAAACCTGTGGATTGCAGAAGTATGCCCTCCGCACACCTCCATAAAGGTATAATCACGTCTGGCTGACTTTCGGATCTGATCTTCCAGTTTCATTATCAGATCTTTGGCCCTGTACTCGTCAATATACTTCATAAATTACTCACTTACTGAGAGAATCGTTCATTTCTTTAAGTATCTGCAGGGTTTCAGCGGCTTCCTTTTCACTAATTTTCTGAATAGCAAATCCGGCATGCAGCAGTATATAATCTCCGACTTTTACATTTTCAACCAGTTGCAGACCTGCTTTAAATATCGTCCCCCCGACAGATACTTCTGCCTTACTTCCAACAATGGAAACAATCCTGGCTGGCATACTTAGACACATAATCCTCTCATTTTTGAAGCAATTGCAAGCTGTCCCAAGGATATTCCTCCGTCGTTTGCCGGTACAATATGATTTGTAAATACCTTGAACCTGTTCTGGTTTAAAAGATATGAAGATTTTTCCAGAAGATACTTATTCTGAAAGACACCTCCTGAAAGAATAACTTTATTCAGTGAGGTATCTTTCCTGATTTGTTTCGATACTTTAAGAATAACCCGGGCGATGGTATTGTGAAATTTTGCCGAGATAACCGGAATACCCAGTTTTGGAATATCTTTTAAGATTGCTTTGAATGTGTCAGCAAAAACAATGGTTTCAGTTGTCCCGAACGGGTAAAAATCATTTGTTTCCGCGTTAATTACAGATTCAAGCCGCATCGGTGCTTCTGAATCGAAGGTTGCTTCTGAACAAAGCCCCAATAAGGCAGAAACAGCATCGAAAAGACGGCCGGCTCCGGAAGATAGAGGTGAGTTTATATTACTGATTATCATTTCTTTAATCAAACATAATTTCTTTTTATCAATCGATTCAAACAGGGGGATAGATTTATAGTCAATACTATCTCCGAAGTATTTGAACAGATATGAAAATGCCATTCTCCATGGTTCCGATATTGCTTTTTCGCCACCGGGCATTGGTACATAATCGAAATGGGTAAAACGTCTGAAGCCTTTCAGATCAGCAATCATAAACTCACCACCCCAGATATTTTCATCAGAACCAAAGCCGGTTCCGTCGAGGCTTATGCCTATAACTTCCTCATCTATTCTATTCTCAGCCATGCAAGATGCGATGTGGGCATGGTGATGCTGAATCCTGAGCAGAGGAATATTTAATTCATTTCCAATATGCTCAGCATAATGAGTCGAGAGATAATCAGGATGAAGATCACAGGTAACGAATTCAGGTTTAAATTTAAAAAGATCTGAGAACCTTTCAATTGTCTCAATAAAAAATTTATAAGTCCCGGGTGTTTTCAGATCACCGATGTACTGGCTCATTACTGCCTGGCTTCCTTTCCCAATGCAAAAACTGTTTTTTTGTTCGGCTCCAAGTGCAAGAATACCCTCAACATTGCACCTGAGTTCAACCGGTTGCGGAACAAATCCTCTTGAGCGCCGGATAAGACTCGTTTTTTGGTCAATAATCCTTATAACTGAATCATCGGTTCTGTTAAGAATCTGCCTGTTATGGCTCAGTAAAGAGTCGGCAATTGACATCAGTTGTTTTTCAGCTATAAGATCATCTATTATAATCGGTTCATCAGAAAGGTTGCCGCTGGTCATTACCAATGCCGGTGTATGAATGATCCTGAACAACAGATAATGTACAGGCATGTATAACAGCATTGCGCCAATGGTATTCAGTCCGCCATTTACAGCATCAGACAATTTCTTTTTTTGTTTCAGGATAACAATGGGTCTGCGCCACGATTTCAGTTCATTTTCCTCTTCTTCATTCACAAAACAATACTTTCTTACTGCAGGGATATCTCTGAACATTACGGCAAAGGGTTTTGAATCGCGGTGTTTTCTTCGTCTCAGTTCACCTACAGCATTGTTATTCAGTGCGTCACACATCAGAAAATAACCTCCAAGACCTTTAATCGCGACCGTTTTCCCGGAAGCTATCTGCTCAGAAAGCTCATCAAGAATCTGCGTTATTCCGTTAATACTTTTTATTGAATCTTTGTAACTGTAAACAGGCCCGCATGAATTGCATGCAATAGGTTGTGCGTGAAACCGGCGATTCAGAATATTATTATATTCCGAATTACAATTATCACACATCCTGAAAATTTTCATAGTTGTCTTTGGCCGGTCATAAGGCAATCCTTCAATAATTGTAAACCTCGGGCCGCAGTTGGTACAATTAATAAAAGGATAATCAATTCTTTCAGTATCCTTCTCCAGGTCATTCAGGCAATCATTACATACAGCAATATCCGGACTTATTTCAGTAATATGATCATCAACGGTTTTGCTTTCGGTAATTTTAAAACTGTCATAAGTGCTGAATTGTACTGTGTTTATCTCTATTGATTTTATGTGTGACGCAGGAGGAGCACAGTGAAGTATATCATTGCTGAAACGGTCAACTGAATTAATATCTCCCTGAACTATTACAGAAACACCATCGGTTCTGTTATCCACTTCTCCAAAGAGTCCGTGTTTCTCTGCCAACCTGCAGATAAACGGGCGGAATCCCACACCCTGAACCAGCCCCCTGATCAGTATTTCATATCCTTGTTTAATAGCTCTTTATTTTAGCCCTGCTAACTCTTAAAGATTGTTCATTATGCAAGTTAATTAATCTTTTTGTTTGAAACTATTTATTTGACACATAGATATGTTGCAATTTATTTTACTGTTAATTATTTCACAATAAAAATCAAAATCTCTTGACTTTTATTTTAATAGGGCTTAACTTTATATACTAATCTTCTCCAATCTATGCAATACAGGTGCATGAAAAAGGAAGAGTGGGATAAAGCTTTAGAGCAGCTGTTATTATCCTATACCATTTTCGCTAGTATCGAAAATGAATTTGGTAAAGATTATGAAGTAATAAAGCCAGTCAATATATCCCGGATTTCTTATAACAGGCCGAAACCTGCAACCCCTCTTAAAAGTTTTTTTCTGCCTGTAAAAGAGAATGTAACATCTGAACGAGCTCCTGAGCAGCCAAGAATTATAATAGGCATTCCAAACTGCGATATTGAGGGATTAAAACTGCTGGATGAGTTTTACCTAGATAATGAGTTCAATGATATTTTCTACAGGAAACGTCGTGAAGACACTTTGCTGATATCATCCGATTGTTTTGGTATCCAGGAACATTGTCACTGCCTGTCATATAACATCAAACCATATTCGACAAAAGATACTGATCTGGCCGTTATTAACTTAAATGGAACAATTATTCTTAGAGTATTATCCTTAAAGGGGGAAGATTTTATCAATACAATTCCTTCCGCCAAATCACTTGAGGATAAAAGGACTATTGAAATTATAGAAAAAGAACAACTTTCAACTGAGACTTTACTTTCAGCATCTAATAAAGGTCTGCCTGATTATAAAAAAACCGGGGAGCTTGTCAGAGAAGCACAAGAAGGGATTTGGAAAAAGTATTCTGCAAGGTGTGTCTCATGCGGTGCCTGCACAACAATCTGCCCTACATGTACCTGTTTTCTTCTTATTGACAAACCCGGATTTGAAAAAGTAAAACAGTTGGATGCCTGCCAGTACCCTGGTTTTGAAAGGGTCGCGGGAGGAGAAGATGCTCTGCAAGAGCTTCAAAAACGCTTCAGAAACAGATACATGTGTAAATATGTCTGGAAACCGGAGAAATTCGGATCCCTGGCGTGTACCGGTTGCGGCAGATGTATTGAAAGCTGCATTGGAAAAATCAATAAAAATGAACTATTCATGGAACTCTCAAAATAACTGTTAATGCTGAATGACAAGAACATATATAAACCTATCAGGGCAAAACTGACAAATATTATTGATGAATCGCCATTAATAAAAACATTTGTTCTGGTACCTGAAGAAGAGTTCTCGTTTAAAACAGGTCAGTTTATCGAATTATCAGTAGATGGGATCGGGGAAGCTCCATTCACTCCTTCTTCTTCTCCGCTTCTAACAAAAAAGATTGAAGTAACAGTAATGAGGACAGGATACGTAACTGAGTATATGCATATGCTGAAACAAGGAGTGTACATGGGAATAAGAGGACCATTTGGAAGAGGTTACCCAATCGAGAGTTTTTATGATAAGGAGGTCCTAATCCTCGGAGGCGGATGCGGATTTGCTCCCATCAGGTCGCTCCTTTATAATCTCAAAGCTATTTCTGACAAATTAAGAAAAGTTACTCTCTGCTATGGTTCAAAAACACCTGAAGATTGCATTTACAAACCATATATTTCCGAGTTAAGGCAGACTCCCAAATTTGAAGTATTCAGAAGTGTAGACAAAGCTGATGGGAACTGGAATGAAAGAGTTGGAGTTGTTACTATTCTGCTTGATGATGTAAAAGTTGATATAAAGAATTCCATAGCCGTTGTTTGCGGGCCTCCTGTAATGATGAAATTTGGAACAAGGAAACTCCTTTCGATGGGTTACCCCGAACATGATATTTATCTTTCAATGGAGAAGAATATGTCGTGCGGTCTTGGAAAATGTGGTCACTGCATGATGGGGAAATTTTTTGTCTGCAGGGATGGTCCTGTTTTTACATACGATGAGATCAAAGATCAACCCGATATCTGGAACTGAAATGGCCAAAAAGATACTGATCGATATGATAAAGCTTCGGGCTGCCATGATTGAAAACTCAGATGTGGCATTGCCGGAAGGAATATTTTACCCATCACTTAACATGAACGGTTTGAAGAGTATCCGCGAACTGGCTGTTTTTAAATTCACCTGCAGAAAATGTGAGGATGCTCCCTGTATAGGTGTTTGTCCGGCTGATGCTCTTGAGAAAGATGAAGAAGGTTTGATAACACGATATACCAATCTTTGTGTATCATGCAAATCATGCGTTACAATTTGTCCTTTTGGTACCATGATGGTCGATTTCTTCAAGCACCACAGGAATAAGGACCTTTTCTATGATCTGAAAGACGAAGAAGAGATGATCAAATTTATAAGAGCTTGTCCTGAAGGAACAGTAACACTTACTGATGATGATGAGTTTCCGGAAGGAAATATTTACAGCCTTAATGAGAAAGTGCTTATTAAAGAATATTTGTATATCACTTAGAAAACAGTAAATAACAGAAATATGGCAGTTAATCTGTTTTATTTCCTTGTCTTCCCCGGTTTGCTGTTCGCAGCAATTACCGGCGCATTCCTTTCATGGTTTGACAGAAAAATCACAGCCATGGTTCAGTTTCGTAAAGGACCTCCTCTATTACAGCCATTCTACGATTTCTTTAAATTATTACTGGTCAAGGAAACAATATTGCCAAAACAAGGATCGCCTCTGATTTTTCTCCTTGCTCCGGTCTTTTCAGCTTTTGGTGCAACCATGGCAGGGGTTTTTATTCTCCTCCCATTGTCTAATATTGCAACCGGTTTCAGGGGGGATCTGCTGGTCATCTTTTATCTGCTGACAATCCCATCTTTCTCCTATATTATCGGGGCACTGGCATCAGCCAATCCTTTGGCTGCAGTAGGTAGTTCAAGAGAGATGAAACTTATCATCAGCTATGAGTTCACCTTTCTTCTGTTCATTGCCGGTATTATCATGAAATGCGGGCAACAATTTGATCTGTACTCAATTATACAGGCTCAGCAAACAAGTTCTCCATTTATAGGGAGTATCTCAGGAGTACTCTTATTTATTGTTGGCATTTTTTGTATCCAGGCCAAACTTGCGCTTGTCCCCTTTGATATGCCTGAAGCTGAGACAGAAATCACTGAAGGGATCTTTATTGAATATTCCGGTGCAGCTTTTGCATTGATAAAGCTTACAAAATATATTATGTTTTTTATACTTCCGGCTCTTCTGATTGCACTTTTGATGAATGGCTTTAGATTTAATGGATTTAATATTTTGTGGGCCGTTTTGAAACTTCTCGCTGTTGTTCTTGCACTTACCCTGATAAGGAACACCAATCCAAGAATAAAGATCAGACAGGCTATTAAATTCTTTGCACTATGGATGAACCTGTTTGCTGTTATTGCACTTGTCTTGATTGAATTTGGCTATTAAATATTTTAAGTCGTGGGATTTAAAAATTATTGCTTCAAAAAATCGCTCTGGGTTTTCCATTTCGGAGGAGCCTCCTGCAATAATTGTGACATTGAGATCCTTGACTGTCTGACACCAAGGTTTGATCTTGAGCGTTTTGGTATTCTTCTGGTGGGAAGTATCAGACATGCTGATGTATTACTGGTGAACGGAATTATCAACCACCACGATAAAGACAGACTGATTGAGGTCTATAACCAGGCCCCGAAACCAATACTTGTTGTTGCAATCGGGGCATGCGGGTGTACCGGAGGAATATTTACCGACAGCTATACATTTGCAGGTCCTGTCGATAAAATAATCCCCGTCAATGCTTATGTTCCCGGATGTCCGCCAAAACCGGAAGCCATTATTGCAGGGATTGTGAAACTGGCGGGAGGCTAAAAAGAAGATAAAAGATAAAAGATAAAAGTAAAAAGATAAAAGTCCCCTACTGGAGGTACAAGGGGTGGATTCAAAGGAAGAAGAGAGACGAAGAGACAAAAATTAAAATGCATGAATACAGAGTTGATCATAGAAAAATTTAAAGAAAATTTCAATTCTGATATTCTTGAGATAACGGTCAAGAATTATAAGCGTGTTACCATTACGATCAGACCTGCCTCAATCATTAATGTTGCCGGCTATTTATACAAGACAACCGGATTCAGGTTCATTATTGCTTCTGCGTTGCAAACAAAAAAAGGATTTGAAATTCACTATCATTTCAGTAAAGATACTATCGGACTGGTACTTAACATACATGTCTTTTTGGATAAGGATAATCCGCAAATCGAATCGCTTTCGAATATGTTTAATGCATCAAACTGGATAGAAAGAGAGATTCATGAACTGTTTGGCATTAATTTCCTGAATCATCCTAATCAGGAAAAACTGATTTCAGAAGGTAACTGGGCAGAAGGTTTTTATCCGATGAGAAAAGAGTTTAAATAATAACAGGTTAAAGATCATGAGTAAAAAAACACTCATACCGATTGGACCCTATCATCCGCTTCAGGAGGAGCCTGAATTATTTAAACTGTATTGCGACGGAGAGATTGTAAAAGACATCAAATGGGAGACTGGCTATAATCACCGTGGTATTGAAAAGCTAAGTGAATCAAAAACATACGAGCAGATATTTTTCCTGGTGGAACGGATTTGCGGTATATGTTCAACTTCGCATCCTTTCGCCTTTGCAAATGCAGTCGAAGAGATAGCCGGGATAGAAGTGACCGACAGAACAAAGTATATCAGGTCGATAATTGGCGAACTGGAACGTATTCACAGCCATCTCCTCTGGGTTGGTCTTGCAGGTCATTTCCTTGGATATAATACGGTATTCATGTGGGCATGGAAATACCGGGAACCTGTTCTTGATCTTTTTGAGATGATATCCGGAAACAGGAACAGCTATGCCATGTTTAAAGTAGGTGGTGTAAGAAGAGACATTGAAATGGCCAAAATTCCTGTCATTCAAAAAGTTCTGGATGACCTTAAGAAAAAAGCCGATATGCTCACCGGAGCAGTGATGGATGATCCCGTAATTCATGCAAGGATCAGAGGTGTTGGCATTCTGACAAAACAGGATATTATTGACTATGGAGCAGTCGGACCAACTGCCAGAGCGTCCGGGGTGGCAATAGATGTGCGGAAAGACGATCCGTATGCTGCCTATCCCCTTGTTAACTGGAAAGTAATTACAGCCCAGGCAGGTGATGTTTTTGCCAAGGCTGAGGTCAGATTACTCGAGATACACGAGTCAATTTCAATTATTGAACAATGTCTCGATGGTCTTAAAAAGGAAAAGGAAGGAGATATTGCGGTAAAAGTCAAAGAAATACCTGAAGGAATAGGGATTGGCCGGGCAGAAGCACCGAGGGGTGAAGTATTCCATTTTGTAAAATCAGATGGTTCGAACTCTCCGGTCAGGCATAAAATCAGGGCGCCGAGTTATGTAAATATTGCAACTTTTAAAAAATCCTGTATTGGTCAGACTATTGCTGATGCAACTATTTCACTTGCAGCAGTCGATCCTTGCTATTGCTGCACGGAAAGGATGGCGGTAGCTTACGATTTAAACTCAGGCGATAAGATAATGAATGCTAATGAGCTGATCAATGTATCAGTCCGGAAAACAAATGAAATCAGGAAAGAAATTAAAAGTCAGCTATGAAAGAGATTATCATCATAATAATTCTGCCTGTTCTGACCGGATTGTTGTTTTTCTTTGTTCCGGAAAAATTCCGAACCATCAAAGCTTTGGCAGCTCTGCTGATAAGTATTATTACAGGCTATCTGACAATTGTAATGTTCAGTACCGGTAATCAGTTTCTTACTCAGGATGAGTTATTTGCCAGTTCAGGTATGTCTGTTTTTGGTTTTAACCTTCAACATGATACCGGCAGGCATATTATTTTCGATATTGATAGTCTCAGTAAGCTTATTGTTTTGTTTATCAGTCTTTTTGCCTTTTTAATACTATTGTACTCAATTGTTTACATTAAAGCTGAACGAGTTAAAAACTATTATCCCTATTTTCTTATTACACTGGGTTGTGCCTATGGTGCGGTACTATCTGATAACCTTATATTGTTCCTTACATTCTGGGGCATACTTGGACTGACACTATATAAACTGATAAGCAGTTATGATGAAGAGAGTTCAGCCACTGCCAAAAAGACACTTATTCTAATCGGAGCATCTGATAGTATTATGATCATTGGCATTGCAATCCTGTGGAAGATCACAGGTTCATTAAGTATGGGAAGCATTTCATTACCAACGACTAATGCCCTTTCGGTTGTTGCATTTCTGGCTTTAATTACGGGAAGTTTCACAAAAGCAGGCGCTTTCCCCTTTCATACATGGGTTCCCGATTATGCGAAGAGTGCTCCTGCCTCTTCATCCGCTTACCTTCCTGCTTCCCTTGATAAACTTCTTGGTATATATTTTCTCGCCAGGATAACTACGAACATATTTATCATGAATGAATGGCTGACTTTACTTCTTCTGTCGATAGGTGCAATTTCTATTATCTCTGCGGTTATGATGGCGCTTGTCCAGCATAATTACAAGCGTTTGCTGGGATTTCATGCGGTGTCACAGGTCGGATACATGATTCTCGGATTCGGGCTTGGGTCAGTGATTGGTGTCGCTGCAGGTCTTTTTCATATGATGAACAATGCTCTATATAAAAGCGGTTTATTCCTGTCTGCCGGATGTGTTGAGTATCGTACAGAAAAAGAAGAAATTGATGATCTCGGAGGTCTGTCTAAAGCAATGCCTTTGACATTCTGTGCCTCTTTGATCTTTGCAATGTCAATTTCGGGAATACCTCCTTTTAATGGCTTTGCATCAAAATGGATGATTTACCAGGGGATAATTGATTTTGGCAGCGGATCAGGTATCGCAAATAAACTGTGGGTACTATGGCTGGGATTGGCAGTATTAGGCTCTGCGCTAACTCTTGCAAGCTTCATAAAGTTTATCGGAGGAATTTTTCTAAGCCGTCAGAAACCCGAATTTGGGAAGGTCAGGGAAGTCCCCGTTTTAATGTGGATACCTCCGGTTATCCTCTCAATATTCTGTATAATATTTGGTGTGTTCGCCACAAATTTTGTGGTACCAAAACTATTCATGCCGGTTTCAGGTGAATTTCAATTCACTGGCTTTTGGAATTCATCAGTAGTATCATTGCTTGTTGTAATTTCAATAATTCTTGGAATAATTTTTTACCTGGTATTCAATCTTAAGAGATTCAGAACCGAAGATAGTTTTATCGGGGGTGAAAAAATTCAGGATCAAACCGGTTATCCAACACCGGAATTCTACAAAACGATCGGAGAATTCGGATTTTTTTCCTGGATATATAAAAAGGCTGAAGCCAAATGGTTTGATATTTATGACATTTCAAAGAAGTTCGTTCTATGGCTTAGCCATCAATTAAGTGAAGCTCACACCGGTGTTTTGACGGATTATGTGATCTGGGCTTTTGCAGGATTAATTATTATGCTGCTCATAATGATATAATAAATAAAAGTTGTAATGGACCTGACCATATCAATAGTAGTAGGATTCATGATTATAGGGGCGCTGTATGCTATCCATGCCAAAGATTTGCTTTCATCAGTAATAGCATGTGGAATTGTTGGATATAGCCTGGTGATATGCTTCCTTTTATTGAAGGCTCCCGACCTTGCAATTGTTCAAATAGTAGTCGACACAATAACACTGATCATAATGGTTGCTGTAGTGCTTGATAGTTCGAGGGAGGAGTCATATTCAAAACCTGATACACAGGGATATATCTCTGCTGTAACCGCTTTTTTAATGATTGTGGTACTTCTTTATTTCTTTGCAGTTTCAATTCAGTCACTCGATATTCTCGGGAAAAGTTCGCTACGAATGGCAAAACATTATATCGAAAATGCTGCACAAAAAACAGGAAGTGCAAACCTTGTTACCGGTGTTGTATTTGACTTCAGGGGTTACGATACTATGGGTGAAGCAGTTGTACTTGTAACTGCTGTGATAGGGGTGCTGACGATACTGAGAATAAAAGGAAAGAAATAAGGAGATACTTTGAATATCGAACAAGGATTAACGATTTGGGAAGAAGAATGTTGAACAAGGATTAACGATTTGAG
>JAJFVL010000051.1 GCA_021371855.1 Bacteroidales bacterium
GACAAACCCGGTGAAAGAGGCCAAATTCCCTCCGGCAATTTTTAAGATCCCGGGCTGGTTCAGACAACTTAAACTTTTCATTAAAAGAGATTTTCTGACAAAGAAGTCCAATAAGCAATACCTAAGTATTGCCTTACTCGAAGCACCCATGCTGGCCGTGATACTTAGCTTCTTCTCAAAATTCTCGGATCAGGAAAAGTATGTTTTCAGTGAAAATGTCAATATTCCCGCCTGTCTGTTCATGAGCGTGGTGGTAGTTTTGTTCATAGGGCTCAGTATCAGCGCAGAAGAGATCTTTAAAGACAGAAAGATCAGAAAAAGGGAAGAATTTCTGAACCTGAGTAAAGGTGCCTACTTTTCTTCAAAAATATTTGTCCTGTTCCTTATTTCCGCAATACAGGTATTTTCCTTTATTTTGATTGGACATTATGTCCTCGAAATCCGTGATCTGACCCTTTCAACCTGGGTGATCCTGTTTTCAACAGCCTGCTTTGCAAATCTCCTTGGTCTGAACCTCTCTGCAGGACTTGATTCTGCAGTGGCCATCTATATTCTGATCCCTCTTATGCTTGTTCCTCAATTACTGCTGAGCGGGGTCATTGTTGATTTCAACAAAATGCATCATTCATTGAGCAGTTACGATAAAACACCTTTACTAGGCGACCTGATGATTTCACGATGGTCTTACGAAGCATTGGCGGTTAATCAGTTTAAAAACAACCAGTACCGCAGGAATATCTTTAAAGAGGAAGTGACAAAAAATAATACTGGTTTCGATACTTACTTTTTATTGCCGGAAGTTGAAAAGCAATTGGTCATTTACAATACACTGGCACAGGAGGATAAAAGACAGGAAGCAAGTCAACTTAGCAGTCTGCTAAAAAACTCGTTTCACGATTTTATGCAGACGGTCAAGCCGGTGTCCGATTCAACAAAGCAAGCAGTAACATTAATCGGGAGCCCCCGATATAACAGCAAAGACGCTCAGCAACTGTTTCGCTACCTTCAATTGGCAAAAAAAGAGTTACAAAAGCGCTATGAAGCTGCGAATGCAGATCTGGAACGATCCCGCCGGGAGATGCTGACCATGTTTAATGGTAACCGCAATGAGTTGCTTGACTTCAGGAACAAGCATATCAATAAAAAGCTCGAACAGATTGTCCGCGATAAATATTCTCTGCATAAACTGTTTATTTTCAACAACAGAATCTGGCAAGGCGATGAACCTATTTTCAGGCGACCAGCACATACAAACGGAAGAGCTCATTTTTATGCTTCTGTCAAACAATTAGACGAAATAAAAATAGGCACTCCATTTTTTAACATAATGGTTATTTGGGCGTTCTCTTTTCTTTTAATGATTTCTCTGTATTTTGACCTGTTAAGAAAAATGATCAACTATATAGAACGCTGGAGGCTGACCCGCCAGGCAGAACTCCGTGATCGCATTTTTTACAACCCCATGGCTTTTATAAAAGGAGACAATAAAAAGGATTGAAAAATAATG
>JAJFVL010000053.1 GCA_021371855.1 Bacteroidales bacterium
GATCTCCGGATAGCAGCTGAAATACTGAGGGGAAAAAAGATCAGGGAAGGCTTTCAGCTGAATGTCATACCGGCATCGGACAAGATATTCCTTCAGGCCATCAATGAAGGCATCGCGTCGGTTCTCGTGGAATCGGGGGCCAGTATACTTCCTCCCTCATGCGGTCCGTGTCTGGGAACGGGACTTGGCATCCCGGCGAGCGGGCATACTGTAATATCCACTGCAAACAGGAACTTTATCGGAAGGATGGGCAACAAGGAAGCGTCTATCTATCTTGCTTCTCCGGCCACCGTGGCGCTGTCGGCAATAACGGGTGTTATCACGGATCCCCGCAGCGACCCTGATGACAGGCGCTTTCCATTCAGGGCGGAACAGAGCCGCACTTCAACCATCGGCGGGAACGAAAACCGGAAGTCGGGGAATATCTGGAATTACTCAGATGTTGATAATCTCAATACCGACCAGATGTTTCCGGGGAAATACACCTACAGCACTTTGAGTTCCGATCCCGCATCAATAATACCTCATCTGTTTGAGGATTTTGATCCCTCTTTCAGGTCAAATGCCAGGCAGGGCGACATTATTGTTGCCGGAGATAATTTTGGCTGCGGCAGCTCGCGCGAGCATCCGTCGGTCGGGCTGGCACATCTTGGAATAAAAGCGGTAATAGTAAAGTCGGTGAACAGGATATTTTACCGTTCATCGATAAATCAGGGGCTGTTGCTCATTGTTCACAGGGAAGCAGTGGAAGCTTACAGGCAGGGTGATGATGTTGAGATCAGTCTTGAGACAGGTGAAATCATTACTGGCGGAAAGGTATTCCGTTTTGAGCCGCTGCCAGCAAGGCTGAGAGCCATAATCGACATGAAAGGACTGGTCAACTTCATGAAGCAATCGGAGTAGCTTTTCCAAAAAACATACGAATTTTTATCGAATAACGATAACTGGCTTATTGTTATTCGATAATTATTTTACCCAAAACAATAAGAAAAATCAGAACAATTCATAGCAGTCTGTTTATTACTGAAGGATACAGGACAAGGACAGCGCGGATTTTTATTGCCGAAATTTAAAAATAATGTATTTTTGTGCCCGACTTCATCCACGGTTAATCCCGATGCTTCGGGATGTGTCGCGCGTTCGTTCTTTATATTGACATATTTTTTTGGTTCCGTAGCTCAGCTGGATAGAGCAACAGCCTTCTAAGCTGTGGGTCGCGCGTTCGAATCGCGCCGGAATCACAGAAAAGCCTTCAGAAATGAGGGCTTTTTTCGTTTATAAACAGCAGAAGGTACGCTTCCCCTTTTACTGTGATGAAAATCTCAGGTCATCGAAATTTTGAATCCTTTCAGAAATATATAAAGCTGGATGAAATACTTGCAGGTGACAGTCTTAAAAAGTTACCAATGTTTCAGGATGAGACTGCAAATGAATCGACCACCAAACCGAAACCGATTGACGAAGACTCTTTAGTTAGCCCGACATTACAGCAACTGGAACAAATTAGCATCGATCTGCAGGAAACTGCTAACTGACGTAGAACTTTTTCATTTTGAAGCACCTGTTAAACAGTAAACCCCGGAACTGACTCCAGGGCTTACTTCTCGCTGCATAATGAACGTGATTCCGTTCAATGATAATATTTAATTCATGTCAATCATTGATAACATAGATGTTATTGTCATTAAAAGCTGTCCGGGCTGCGGAAGGCACTAATACCCATAGCACATATGTTAAAAGCATAGTCTCCGGTACGATATCAATAATTATATAAATTAAAGTTCATAAATGGCTTGAATTGAGAGATTATGCAAACACAAGTTACAAAAAGAATCGATTTTTAGGACACACATCTTTTCATAGCAGTTGTCCGCGTAAGGTAAGGTGCAATATGTTGGTTCAGTAATCAAACTTTGAATCGCTTGTAATAGTTCCAGTTATACCAGCCGCAATAAAAACGTCGAGTTTGTTATTAGTATCTTCTTTGAGAGTAAATGGATTTGTTATTATAAAAAATTTATCAGGAGCTATTTTATATCCAATGTAAAGAGAAGTTTTATCCGTATAGGCAGGAGTAGTTGCATAACCATGCTGAATGTCTCCATAACCATATAACCTGAATGTATTGCCATCATCATAAAACGCAAATGCCTTAGTGAGTGTAAATGAACTATAATTTACAATGTAAAATGAAATGCCTTTTATTGTAATAGATTCTTTTTTAGTAGTTGATCCTTCACTATTAATTGCTCTTAAAGAAACTGTATAGAAACCTGGAAGTTCGTAATAGTTTGTAGGATTTTCTTCTTTAGAATACTTCCCATCTCCAAAATCCCACAGATAATCTTCAGAAAATTTTGATGAATTAGTAAATTTGACTTCAACTGGCCCCTTTTGATTATTAGTAAAAGAAAAAACGGGAACCGGAAGTTGATCCTGTTTGCTACAGGATATAAGAATGGTTGCTAAAAACAGACACAGCCGTAAATCGAAAATAATAAAATTAGAGCTTGTTTCCTTTCTTATAAATGGTAAAAGAAAAGGGGCAAAATAATAAGCAATTTGTCTCATAAATAGGAGATTTAATTAATAATTAGAATCATATTCTTGTTTCTGCATTTTACCAAGCAACGGTGGCGCTATGGTTAGGTGCCGCCTGTTAAGGAGTGGCGAGGTTTCTGCCAGTCTCGGTAGATGGCTTAGAACCCGCAAAAAGTGTGACAAACAACTTACCCATATTGTCCGTGTTAGCTGTTGGAATACTATTAAAATAGGTTTGAAAAAATAAAAATACTTAGTTTAATAATGTTTTATTATTTCGATGACAAAATCTCCGTCTAATTGTTCAATATCAACCTGATATAGGGCTCCTACATAGAAAATATTGGTAGTTGAATCAAGATTCTCTTGATTATTGGAATCTTGTATCAAAATTTCGGTTTTTAAATAATCTCTGAATACCTTTTTAACTAAATTTAATGTTAGTAAGTTATAGTCATTTTTTATTACTAGATTGAGGCAAATCCAAGTCTTTTGATATATCATTTGAGTAAAATGGTAGGACTTAATCCAGCTGTTTAAACCTGGCTTATGCTTGTTGAATTTTCTAAAGCCGCCTAACTCATAAAGCAAACATTCTTCCCCCTTGAAAAGAGAATCGAAATCTGATTTTATTCCGAGTTCTGATAAAAATTGTGAGATAATATCCATCATTGAGCCTATAAATAATAACTTAGTAAAATTGTCCTGATCTTATCTGCAATTCATTTGGATCATTTTATAAGCTTCACTGTATCCCATTTCACCTGCCTTACTCCAATCCCAACAAGCACCATCTTTATCTTTTAATTGAAATTTTGCATTACCTCTGTGGAAATATAACTCTGCATCCTCAGGATTAAGCTCTATTCCTTTATTAAAATCAATGATTGCACCCTTATTGTCGCCAATTAATGCTTTTGCCCTACCTCGCATGCTATAAACACCAGAAACATTGGGATTAAGTTTTATTGCCATATTATAATCCAAAATAGCTCCTCTCGCATCTTCCAGAATATGTTTTAAAATTCCCCGAAAGTAATAGGCTTCTTCATCTGTTGGATCAAGTTTTATTGCCATATTGTAATCTGCCATTGCAGTATTGTCATCTAGTTCAACCTTTATATTAGCTCTTTCCTTAAATGATTCGGCATCTAAAGCGTTTAGGTCAATCGCCTTATTAAAATCTGCTAATGAACCTTTTAGATCATTCAGAAAATATTTCGCCCTGCCTCTTAGCTTATATGCCCTAGAAAATTTTGGATCAAGTTTTATAGCTTCATTAGAATATCCTATGGCGTCACGTAAGGTTTCATCAAAGAATGCCTTATCATCCTGACCTTCCAACGCCAGGGAGATCATCATATTACCTTTATCAACATACTGCCATGGCCAAACGGGGGCCTTAATTGTTTTCTGTCCACAACAAATATTATTAGCGAAAATGAATAATAATAGAAACAATGTTCCTCTTACTAATTGAATATTTTTAAATCTCATAAATATGCAATTTACTCGAAATTCAAGATTTGTTTGAAAATATTTTTTATAACTGACAATTTCGTTTACTTTAATGCAAATAAGTCTAATCCCATGACATTTCTAACAGCTAACGGCCCGGTGGTATGGGGAGTTGCCGTCTGTGTCGGGTTTGGCATGTGTTTTTGCAAAGTCCCGGTAGATGGACGATTGTTTGGTGTCATAATGAAGTTGTCCAGATGGCGTGGTCTCGATAAGTGGACAGGATTTTCGTGTCACGATAAAATAGTCTAGGTGGTACTGCAAAAACAATGACAACTCACGCGTCGGCTTGCAACCCTATTGACTTTGTCTCGACAGTAGGAAAAGTCCGGGTGCAAAAAAACTTAATAAGTCGAAGTGAATTTACTTGCATAGACTTTAGGGGCTGTTGAAAAGTAGTCCGGGTTGCAAAAGGCAATTACCCAGACCATCCGTGTTAGGTTTAGGGACATTTTAAGTGTCCTTATAAAATTTTGTCTCACTATTGATTCAAGTTCTATTCAGATAATTTTATAATGGTGCCATTTATTCCTACTACATATCCAATATTTTTAGTTGGGAAAAAAACTGAATATAGATCTTTAGTCGTATTGCTTTCAATTGTAATCCAATTATCTCCACCATTGGTTGTTTTGAGAAGATAGCCCTTTAATCCGGTTAAATATCCGGTTTCAGTACTTGTAAAGAAAGCAGAAGTTAAAGCTTTATCAGATGAACCTAATACTGTAGTCCAGGTTATCCCGCCATCAGTAGTTTTTAATAATGAGCTATTTGTAAATGGGAGTTCTTCTCCTATTACATACCCGTTATTAAGATCAATAAAACAAACTGATTCCATCCAGAGATCTGGTCCATTTATAAGAGTCCAAGTTTTGCCAGAATCCACAGTTTTTAGGATAGCACCTGCCCAACCTACAATATATCCTGTAGTTTTATCAATGAAATCTATTGATCTTAAAGCATTTTGTGTACCTACTTTAATATAACTCCAGGTCTTACCACCATTTTCTGTTCTTAAAATGCATCCGACATCTCCAATTACAATTCCTGTGTTATCATCAAGAAATGTTACTGCATTCAAATTTCCAGTCTGCCATTCGTGAATTATTTTCCAGCTTTTTCCTCCGTTAATGGTTTTAATTATTATTCCATCTTCTCCGACACAATATCCTGTATATTCATCTGGAAAACATACTGAAACCAGTTTTTTATCAGTTCCACTGGCTGATGCTGACCATTTTTGTCCGCCATCATTAGTCTTATAGATAGTATCATTATCACCAACAATCCAGCCAGTATTGTTATTGACAAAATATACCGAGTATAAGTGGGAATTAATCTCTTTTGAGTCAAGCAATAATTCCGGTGGCTCATCTTTCTTACATGCTTGAATCAAGGCTGTAAAGAGAATTATTAGAATGAGGAATGATCTTGTATTCATAGTACTCTATTTTGATTAATTTTTTAAAATTGATAAGTTTCTGTTGTTTAATATTTTATCATGTGCACGGCATTTTCCTTAAACCTGACGGTCCGGTGTTATGGTTAGGTGCCGACCCTTATGTTTATAAAAATTTTCTAACATTTGCTATTTCGTGAAGCCTGGTAAATATTCAACATCTATACAGCAATGCCCCGTCAGTCACAGAAGCATTCTCTGATTAATATGCTGAACCACACATTTATAACATGCTTTTTCTAACCTTCACCCTCACAATTCATACGAAAGTTAAACAAAATATTGAATTGTTATCAAATATTTCAATAATTGAATGTATGTCAAATTGATATAATCCTTATTAATATTGTTTTTTTAAAAAATACCCAGGCGAAGTTTTATTCCACCTAGGCATAGAGGATCAGTTACATGGTTCGTGGCGTATCATGACCAGAACCGTGATCATTAATACTGCTCAGGAACAAATAAATGAACCATAGTATCAAACAGATTGATAAGAAAATTTCCATTGTAATTGATTGTAAGATAAATTTTTAAAGTCCAGGATCAGCATCACTGAATGATTCAATAAGATCATATTCAGAAAGTTCAATGAGATCCCAACAATCATCGCATGTATTGACAGAATCAGAAGAGATATATCCTTCTGCAATCAAATCGAGAGTGTCATCTCCGGGGCAGAAATATTCTCCGCAAATTTTGCATCTTATTTTCATGGCGTTTCAAATTAATCCGTTGTCATCGAAACTGTAATAATCACCATCAGAAGTAAGAATCAAATGGTCCAAAAGCTGTATTTCCATGATATTTCCAGCTTGTTTGATCTTCTCAGTGATCTTTGTATCCGATTCACTTGGTTGTAAATTTCCACTTGGGTGGTTATGGGCACAAATGATACCTGATGCATTTCCTTTGATTGCAGCCTGGAAGACTACCCGAATATCTGTTACAGTGCCGGATATTCCCCCTTTTGATATTTCCAGGATACCAAGGACTGAATTTGACCGATTCATTAAAAGAATCTTGAATTCCTCCACAAATTCGATTATTTCCGGATTCCAGTTTTCCATGAAGATTTTATAAGCATCTCTGCTACAAGAGATCTTAATTCTATCAGAAGTTTTATAAATAAGCTGGACCTCAGATACAGTAGTCTGTTGTTGAGTTTTCATAATAATAAATTGATTTAGAGATTAATAAAAATGAAAAAGCCCGATCGATTGACCAGGCTTTTAGTTTTAAAACAAAAAAATCCCATGAAGTAATCATGAGATCAAAGCGGAGCCGTTTTGCGAGATCCATCCATCATCCGCCAAAGAGAGCAGGCGTAACCAAAAAACTAAGGCAAGGTTTATGCAATAACAAAGCCTGACCTTGCCGTGTTTTGAGGTTTTACATTCCGTAAAGACCGCGCTTGGCGAGTGATGGTGGATGGCGCAGGCTCGCAGTAATCAACCGTGAGGGTTGCGGTTTGCCTGCATACCTATTGTTATTTTATTCTTAATGCGGGGCAAAGAGAGCAACCCGAACACCACTTTACCTGGTTAATGAAAATAGGAATTTATTTATCTCCAATAGGATAAACATCAATCAAAACAAGATTGCGTTTGATTTTATTTGTAGGGCATCTGCATCACTTTTATGTCACTGCAGCATTCCTCTCCCGCGACAACAAAAAGAGTTTTCATTGCAATGTTTCTCAGTCTGGCAGGGAATCTGTCTAATAATGAATTATCCAGGTAGTTGAAACTTTGTCTTGACATTTGTCCGGAATATGAAGTAATAATCAACAAATAGCGATCTGTCTTTTTATTCAGCGGGTTCTTTTAACTTTTTAATATGTTTGAATTCCTCTGCTTTTGATTTCTTTTCTTCTTCAAGATCAAAATCATTCTGAAGTCCAAGCCAGAACTTAGCAGAAATGCCAAAATAATAGCTTAGTCTTATTGCAGTGTCAGCAGTAATGCTCCTACGTCCTTTAATAATCTCAGAAGTTCTGGTCTGTGGTATACCAATATCCTTTGAAAGTCTGTAAGCAGAAAT
>JAJFVL010000066.1 GCA_021371855.1 Bacteroidales bacterium
CTTTCTAGATCTCTAACAATCTTCTTTTTAATATCATTACTAAAGTAACGATTTTGTCTCGATCTTAATTCTTCTGTAAAAATGCTATTTGTTCCCATAATTATACGTTAATTTTGGTCAACGTATTTCAGGCACCGACAGTTTAAGGTTTAAGGTTTAAGGTTTAAGACTTCAGACTTAAGAGGAAACCTGACTGGCATATTATCACGTGTGGAACGATAGATTGCAGTAAAAAGTTCTACTGTTTTCCGGCCAAATTCACCAGTTACCAGAGGGTCTGAATTGTTTTCCAATGCTTTTAAATAATCTTCTATCTGGCATTGCATGAAATAAACAGTAGGATCACAACTGTTGAATGTTTCTGTATCCTGTTTTATCCATTCGTTCAGCATGTTTTCTTCACCGGGGATAGTCCACAAATCATTCACGGGTGGCTCTGCAACACTGCTCCTGCCTGCAATGAACATTGCCCCGCCATCGGTTTGTACACCTACAGAGGAGCCATTTTCCCCATGCACCTGAACTTTCCCGTAAATTCCTGGTTTCTGTGAATTGCTTACAAGAATATTCCCGATTGCACCGCTTTTGAATTTAATTATAGCGAGTGCTGTATCTTCAACTTCAATATATGGGTGATTCAGATTCCTCCATATTCCGTAAACCTCATCAATATCACCCATATACCATAACATAATATCGAGCTGATGCGGCGACTGGTTAACAAGGACACCCCCTCCTTCCATCTTCCAGGTTCCTCTCCATGCATCAGAATCATAGTACGCTTTGTCTCTCCAACCAAGTAATGTCACTGTTGCCAGAACAGGTTTCCCGATCCTGCCATTTTCAATCGCCTCTTTTACTCTTTTAACCGGCGGATACCAGCGGCGCTGACTTATTACACCCAATTTTACATTGTTCTTTCTGCATGACGCTATTATCTTATCGCAATCCCGAAGATCGGACGCAAGTGGTTTTTCAACCAGGACATTTGATCCTGCCTCAGCTGCCTCAGTTGCAGGCACCTCATGAAATTTATGAGGAGTGCATACTATTACCAGGTCGGTATGGTTTTCCATAACCATCTGTTTGATAGACTTATATGATCGTGTATTATACCTTAATGCAAAATCCTCAGCTGTTTGATACGTTCTGCTCCAAACTCCTGCCAGACGGGCATTGGGGATATTCCGGATAGCTTTTGCATGCAGATGTGCTACCTTACCGCATCCGGCAATTGAAATATTAAAAACTCTTTCAGACATTTTTGTTTACTTATGGTACAAGAATAACTTTGTTCAATTCTCCCTCTTTCCTGTAAAGTTTATTAAACCAGACATCACCTTCCGAAAGAGGCGCAACAACTGAAATCTGATCATCCACTTTTATCTTTCCTGTTTCCAGCAGATTAAGTACAACATCATATTCACCCCGGATAGCACAGCTGCCCAAAACTTTTAATTCGCGCGTTACAACTTTCTGAAGCGGGAAATCGATTTCAGGCGAAATATTTCCGACCAGAACAGCCTTTCCACCTTTACGTATGGCATCGATCGCGATATTGACTGATGTGCTTTTACCAACTGCTTCAAATGCTATATCTGCTCCCCTGTTTTTTGTAAGGGTTAATATTTTTTCATTAAGTTTTTCATCTGTTGATAGGAAGGAATGGCTTGCTCCTGATTTTTCTGCCAGTTCAAGATGCTTTGGCGAAATGTCAATCGCAATAATTGATGATGCACCAGAAATATTGAGAAGTTTCAAAATGAATGTCCCGATCATCCCGACACCAACCAAAACACATTTATCTCCCGGTTTAATTCCTGAGATATTTATGGAATGGAGTGCTACGGCAACAGCTTCCACCATTGCGGCCTGTTCAAATGATACATTCTCCGGTATTTTATATAGTATATGTTGAGGAATTGCAATATATTCAGCGAAGGCTCCGTCTCTTTTATATGTTCCCGGGGAGACGCCGAGTACCTCACGATTGTCGCTCAGATTATACATTCCTTCAAGAGTATACCAGTCATCTAAAGTATATACAGTAGAGTCAAAAGTTACCCTGTCTCCCTTTTTCCACGCTTTGACATCTTTCCCGGTTTCCGCTATCAAACCTGAAGCCTCATGTCCCATAATCATTGGCGGAATTCTTCTTCCGGTGCTTCCATCAAAACCATGAACATCGGAACCGCATATCCCGCATGCCTTTACCTTTACAAGCACTTCATTGGCAAGAATTACAGGATCCGGAACATCTTTATAAACCAGTTTATTATAATCTTCTAAGACAAGGGCTTTCATTTTATAAGGATTACGTTTATTTAAGAAGTGGTAAAGATCAAATATAATAAATTCAATTTGTCTTTTTTTATAAGGATATCCAACTCTTTACGGTACACTCCGGAATGAATGGAAAATAAATTTACTCCTCTGTACGTTTATAAAAGTGTATGTTCTTTTAAAAATCTAACTTAGTGGAAAGATGAATCATTTACGCTACAAATACTCATTGATATTTGCTGCCATGATAATGGTGGCTATTAAAGGAAACGGTCAGACAATCATGCCGGATGAACTCATTAATAATACTATAGAGGAACAAATCAATTTTATAGAGAAACGTACAAAGATATATGAAAACTACCGGGCAATAAGGGAGGATATGTTCCAGAAAATCAACAGGAATATAATAGATACTGTTTCAGCAGCCAAAATCAGAATTGACAAATTAGAGAATCTTGCCTCAACCTTAACCCTCGCTAATGATTCTCTTAACATTTTGCTTGGAACAACAAGGAGAAATCTGGAGGAGACTACGTCAACAAAAAACAAAATCAGTGTATTGGGTTTGGAAATAAATAAGACAGTCTATAATGCTATCATGTGGGCAATTGTTGCATTATTGGTTGTCACCTTTGCTATCGGATTTCTTGTATTCAAAAGAAGCATGGCCGGAAAAATAAAAACCGGCAAAGAATTAAAGGAGCTTAAAGATGAGTTTGAAGCATACAGACAGTCTTCCAGAATAGCACGCGAAAAAATGGCAATGGATCATTTCAACGAGATAAAAAAACTGAAGGGGACATGAAATTACATGTAAACCTGTCACTTAATGCTGACCAGAACAAAAAAATGTCAATTGTCAATCCGAACTGTTAATTGGTAAATTGGAACGGATTTATTTATCAATAACATCTTAAATTTGATACTGTTAATTGAATGTGACCAGATTTTTTGCTGAAGATATCTATCAACAGGAAGCTGTTGCTTTTTTGTAGCGGGCATATTGACTGATTGTTGAATATGAAAGCACAAAAAATAATATTAATAGCATTTCTTACACCTCTTTTCCTGTTTTCTGCTTGTGAAAAGGATGGTGAGATACCAATGGACTTTCAAAACTTATCAATAGACAGCCTTAAAATTTTACAGACAAATATTCCTGTCAGTCTTTATACAGACCTTACTTTCATTAATGAAAATGTGGGATATGCAATTTCTAATTTTGGAGCCATTATTAAAACGACGGATGGTGGAAATAGCTGGGAACAATTATTATTTCCTGTCAGTTTCTTTCTTAACAAAATCCAATTCACCGATAGTCAGACTGGTTACATTATTGGTGGTGATAATACAGGAGGGTACCTTTTAAAAACAGATAATGCAGGACAGTCATGGCAGTTAATTGATTTGAACACTCCAGACAAAGAGAGGCCAACAGGGATGTTCTTCATAAGTAATAAAACAGGATTTATTTCAGGTAAAAAACTATTCAGAAAAACCACTGATGGAGGACAAACCTGGTCAGAGGTGATGGATCAGGTTTTAGAAAATATTGCCGATGTAAGTTTTAAAAATGCTGGTGAAGGATATGCTACTTCTGATAACGGAAAATATTTAAAATCTGCTGATGGAGGTAAAACATGGCAATCAATGCAGTCAAATACAAGCGACCATTTGAAAAAAATTTATTTTGCAGGATCTAAATCTTTTGCAAAAGGTCGCACCAAAGTATTTATTGATTTAAGTACGGGAAATAAAGCTTTCAGCGTTCCTGATAGTGCATTTAATTTTCTCTTCCTGGATGACAAAAGATGTATCGGAATTGGTCAGCATTATGAAGTTGGATTCTTACCTTATGGGGATATTTTTCTGACAAATGATACATGGGCAATGTTCAGTCAAAAGAAATATAGTCCTCAGAGTGAAGCCATGAATGTTACTGCTATTGCAAAAGTAAAGAATGGAAAAGTTTTAATAATTGGTTCTGGCACCATTAACAGCACAGTGATATCATTACGGTATTAATTTTTATTACTAAGCATTCTATATTATTTGTTATGATGGCAGAAAACAAGAGTTTATTGGTTTTGAGGGCATTATTAATTTATCTTTTTACATTTTTCCTTGTAAGCCTGTTGATTTTCATTCCTGCAGGCTCCCTGAAATTCTGGAATGGTTGGTTGTTTATTGGTTCATTATTCATTCCGATGTCTTGTATTTTAATCTATCTTCTGGCAAAAAATCCGGATCTGCTCGTTAAAAGGTTGAAGATAAAGGAAAAGGAAAAAACTCAAAAAATGTACCTGATCCTTTCAATAATTGTAAGTATTATCACATTTATTGTTCCAGGATTAGATTTTAGATTTAACTGGTCAAAGGTTCCTGTTTCAGTTGTTCTGATTTCAACCATTATAATGATGTCAGGATATTTAATGTTCTTTATCGTTATGAAACAAAATACCTATGCATCGAGAGTGATTGAAATCCAGGATGAGCAAAAGCTTATTGATACCGGATTCTATTCATTTATACGCCATCCGATGTATTTAGCTGGCACAATCATTTATGGATTCACACCTTTGGTTTTAGGCTCTTTTTATGCCCTTATCCCGATGGTTTTTATACCATTACTTCTAATAATCAGAATTAAAAATGAAGAAAAAGTACTGGTAAATGGATTAAAAGGATATGATGAGTATATGAAGAGACTGAGATACAGGCTTTTCCCGTTCATCTGGTAAATATGCTTGTTAAATAATCTTCTATCCTCAATAAATTGGCTATTAATAGTATCCAATTGTTATAATATTCCGGAAGCCGTCTATTTATCAAAATTAATCTTTTTAAAATCAGCCAGTAAATATTCTGCCTCATAATCCGGATTAATACTATTTTCAGATAGTCTTATGCATTCATGCATATCTTCTTCGAAGGAAACATGTGAGGGATTTGTATAAAGCATAGGATAATTCTCCCGGTAAGTCATCATCCCTCGCAGAAGGAATACAATCGGATGTTCGGGATATGATTGGATGATCTCTGTGTATAGTTTCCGGGCATTACTAAACTGCAGATTATAAATGTAATCAATATCTTCCTTAACCAGGTTCAGGGCAGCAGCATCCTGAAGTAACTGTGCGTTTCCCGGGACAGATGTCAGAAACCATGAAAGCCCCATCACTCCGATGATTTTTTTGAAGTTTCCGGGCATTGCCGAAGAATATTTTTGATAAATTTATTAATATCTTATATCAATCGCAAATCCTTCGCAGCTTGCAGTACATGATATGTTATCTCTCGTCCCGGGTTACTATCTTCACCGGTCCCAGGTCAAGCCAGATTTGAGAACCCTCCTTAAACCAGCCGGCAAACGAATACAGCATCATTCGGTTACATTCTTAGCGGTTAATGGATATTGTTGTCATTTAAAGTTCCCAACCTTTACGATATTCTCTTACGAGGTATTTATCTGCTTCAGGAGAATTAGTAATTTTCATATTTACAGAATCATACTCAACCCGTTTCCCGGCCCTTAATGACACTGCTCCAAGTAGAATAGTCTCTGTTACAGGTCCTGCATATAAAAAGCTTCCAGGCGATTGAGTATTGTTTTTGAAAGCGTTGATCCATACATCGTTTGCATCTCGTCCTGATGGTTCTGGAACAGCTTCTTCTCCGGCAGTCATTTTATTCCCGATGAATAACACGGGTTTTTCACCCCTGAATCCACCGATTATTTTCCCTTTATCGCCAACGAACATCATACCCTCTTTTTCCAATGATAATCCATTAGCACTTAGCTCATCGGGCGTAACAGGCTTCATCCCTCCGTCATACCAGAAAAGATCAAACGGTGGTAGTTCTGCAGTAGTTGGAAATTTGAAACGGATGATACAGGATAACGGAAAAGCAACATCATTTTTAACTCCGACAGCAACATTATTCTGCAGTGTACATGTTGTTGTGGCGTAGGCTTCAGCACTTATTGCAGGTGTGTTTATCCCAAGTGTCAGAAACAGCGGAAAGAGGCTGTAATGTCCCATATCTGCTATACTTCCTGCGCCAAAGTCGTACCAACCGCGAAACACTGCATGCGTATAGTCAGGATGATATGGCCGGTCTGGAACAGGCCCCAGCCATAAATCCCAGTTAAAGTCCTTTGGTACAGGTGGCTTATCAGATGGATTAGCTTGCCATTGAGGCCATACCGGTCTGTTTGACCAGTTGTGGATCTCCTTCAACCTGCCAATTTTCCCTTCAACGATCCACTTCTTGATTATATCATATTCAGGTCTTTTACTCCATGCCAAAAGATGTGTGCTTAAACCTGTTTTTCTGGCTGTATCAATAGCAAGTCGTGCCTCATACATCCGATTGGCTATCGGTTTATGGGTAACAACATGTTTCCCTTTTTTTAAGGATGCTATCGCAATGGTTGCATGAAGATGATCGGGTGTCATTATCTTTATTGCATTCAGATCTTTCTCTTTTTCCAGCAGTTCGCGGAAATCCTCATACGAAGCACAACCCTTGTAAGTTCCTGAAGCTTGTGATTTGCCATAATACTTCTGGACAAATTCCTGTCCTATGTCCCTTCCCCCCGGAATGCCTTTTATTCCTTCGCCCCAGGAGTTATCGCCCAGTGCTGTCCGGATACTATTGCGGACACCGTTCAGGGACCAGTCCACATAATTTGTAGTAAATTTATTAGGGTCGCAAACAGCCACTATCCGGAGTGCAGGATTTGAGATTAATGAGGTCATCTCTCTTAAACCCTGAGTACCACAACCAATGTATCCAATTGTGATTTTATCGCTTGGGGCCACAAAGCCTTGACCTCCCATTACTTGTCTCGGTACAACAGTGAATGCCAGGGACGCAGCAGCAGCCGATCCCAGAAATTCACGACGGTTAATTTTTTTTGAATTTGCCATCTTTCTGGAATTAATATATGATCACCGTTAAAAACTGACTATTTTTTTGATTTCAGATCCTTATTTTAAGAGACTATGTAAGTATGTTGCACTGTCTTTGAAGGTTTCCAATCCCATTTCCACAAAAATGTTTTTTACCCCACCTGTTTTTACTTTGGCAAAAAATTCCTTCCAATCTACAATACCCTGGCCGATCTGTACTGTTTTCTTTTCAACCGAAGACCAGTCTGCAAGATGAGCAGATATAAATCTACCCGGGTATTTTGAAAAATAGGTGGACGCTTTATATCCAAGGTTGATAACTGCTACCTGAAATTGCATTTTAATGTATGCAGGATCAAATTGATTCATCAAAGCATCATAGATCAGTGTCCCGTCAATTTGTCCGAATTCCATATGATGGTTGTGGTAGCCCATCTGGATCCCTGCTTTTTTTGTTTTTACACCCATTTTATTCAATTCATCCGCTGCATTCAGCCAGTCACCAAGTGTTGCTTTTTCGGGCATCCCAAAACTTGAAAGGATCATCTGTTTCTGACCCGATTCAAGCGCAAATTCAATACGTTCATCAAGATGTTCTCTGAGTTCTTTCATTACATAATGCGAACTTTCGCAAATAAGACCGGCATCATTAATGATTTGCTTCATCTCCCTGGCTTTCAATTTCATAAGGGGTCCAAAGCCTGAAGACTCATATCCGGGAGGAGAGCACATTTCAAGGCTTTGATATCCAAGACCTGCCATCATTTTCAATGTTCCCGGAAAATCTTTAACAAGCATATCCTTTATGGTCCACACCTGAAATCCGACAGGCATTCTTACGGGTTTGGAAAATATCGTGGCATTCAGATCCAGCGGAAACTGGGAAGCAATAACAGCCGATCCTATTCCCATGGCACTTTTACCCAAAAATCTTCTTCTTGATAATTTATTCATAATGTTTGTGTTTTACGAGTCTGATCAATTTATTCGTAAGATTAGTCCGTACAATCATAACAAACGCTATTTATTCTTATCTTAATTTCAAGGTTCTGACTTTTACTGATTGTAAAGGAGGCAAATCATTTGCCGGCCTGTTCAAATAAAAATAGGCTGTCGCAGCTACATCATCAGACCTGTAAAAATTTGTCCAGGCTTCCGGATACTTTGGATCTTCAAGATTGACAGTGCTGTCTTTTTTGTAAAGATGGATCATCACCGGGGCTTTATGGACGGTAACCGGTACTAAACTTACTTTTTGTTTCTGCAAATCAATCACATATTTCTTTGAATTACCACCAATCTGCTGAACTGTCACCCGGCAATCGGTTTTAAAATAGATCGGGTCAGAAATGTGGTATCTGTAAAAGGCCCACTGAAGGTTTTTGCTATCTGCTATTAGGCAGCCCGTATACCTGGTAATGAATTGCCCCTGCCCCCATGCCGTACCAATGTAATCTTCAGTTCCGGATCCGACGAGAGTAGGATACTCCTTGTCTCCGTTTAGATAGATTTTTACTTCACCTTCTCCCCACCAGCAATCTTTGTATTCTGGATTAGCATTAATTGATACGTTTGATCCAAGAAACCTCCCTTTTCCATTCACTGCCGGCATTATCTCAAAATCTTTTCCAAGAATGGTTGTTGTGTCTCTGTGCCAGTAGCTGTGAAAATAGAGATAACTCTCCTCCCATCTTTTTAAAAGCTGAAGGTCAATATCGTAAAATACCATGGGCAGGTCAATATCTGATTGATTAACAAGTTCAATCTTCGCCGCTTTTTTAAATGGCATCTGAATAAAGCAGTTAAAGGAACGACCCTCCGGATTTGCAAAAAGAACATTTTCATAAACTGCGGTTTTCCCAAGCCCTATTCCGAAAAAGTCACCAAAAGGAACTGACACGGCAGGTTTTTCTTCATTATCCCAGTACATATTAATAATCATGCTCCTCAGCATCTGAGGAGAGCGATCGCTTATTGTTATCCATATCCGGTTAATAATACCGGGTCCCTTCATGTTAAGCAGTGTTTTTGAAGAACCTGCAGCAATACTGTCGCATGGATGACCTTTTGCACCATTGTTTTCCATTCCTCCCTGTCCCTTAGATCCGGTGGCGTTTTCAAAACTTACCCAACGCGGTTCAATATTGTCAGAATATTCGAACACATTTGATGGAAGAATATTTCCTGTATTTCCGGAAGAGTGTTTGTCAGAATTACAACTGTAAATCGTTATACTAATAAAGAGGAATACTAACCTGATGTTCATCTCTTATTTATCTTAATATTTGAAAATTAAAAGCCAAGTTAATCTTTTCAAACAAAGAATGATTTATTAATAGCATAAATTTTGAGATCAATATTAAAATGTGATCAATAATTAAAAAATGTATTACAATTCTGAAATTACCCGTATTTTTCACTCATAATTTAAAACGAGAACAGATGAAAAAGTTAATTTATGCAATAGTCCCCGTAGTATTCATGGTATTGTTTAATGCCTGTGCCCCGGTTTATAAATGTGGCGAATCAAAACCTGAAAGGGTGCCGGTTACCTGGGGAAAAAACCTGAAAACAGTTATTAATGAAAGAGACAAATTATGTACCGATCTGGCTTTAAAAGAAAAAGAAAATTCCGGATTGAAGAATGATTTATCTGATTTAACAGCTAAGCACAAAACCCTTACCGAACAAAACAATGGTTTGACAGGGAAATACAATATTTTAACTGAAAAATATAAGAATCTGGTCAATGAGAGCTTATCACAAACAGACAAGTTGACAAAGGCTCTTATGGCAAAATCGGAGGAGCTGGATGATAAGGAAAAATTGCTTTCCGAAAAGGAGAAATCATTGTACGATATGGAGAAGACAATAGCAAGGCAGGATTCCATAACCAACAGATTAAACAGCATTTTAAGAAATGCTCTCCTTGGCTTTAATCCTGATGAGTTATCTGTTGAAATTAAAAACGGCAAAGTATATGTCTCAATGTCGGATAAACTCTTGTTCAAGTCAGGCAGCTCTGCAGTGGAAGAGAAAGGGAAAGGAGCCCTGAAACTTCTTGGAGGAGTTCTCGACAAAAATCCTGATATTGACATTCTTGTTGAAGGGCATACTGATAATGTACCTATTAAAACACCAGTTTATAAAGATAACTGGGATTTAAGTGTTGCCAGGGCTACATCAATAGTGAGGATACTGACTAATGACTATAAAATTGATCCTACAAGGTTGACGGCGTCAGGGAAGGGTGAATTTTTTCCAAAAGCAAGTAATGAAACGGCAGAAGGAAGAGCTACAAATCGCAGGACGGAAATAATTCTTTCTCCAAAACTGGATGAAATAATGCAATTATTAAAATAATATAGATTGATAATCACAAACCCCGCAAGATAAATGATCTGCGGGGTTTTGAATTTTAAAGAGTAACCTGTCGGGATGGATTTTGTAATGGATACAAGTTCAATTACATATAAGTAAATTTCATATTCTTCTGATTACCCCGCATTTTTTTCTTAAATTTATAAACCAACAATGCCAGTTTTATATGAAACAGGTTTTAAAGTACACTGGTTACATTTTAATTCTACTGATCACCGGATTTATGATCTGGCGTTTCTATTATATAATCGTATGGCTGCTTGCTGCAGCAGTTCTCTCATTTATCGGCCATCCACTGGTACGTTTTTTTGATAAGATCCATATCCGGAAGTTAAGAATACCGCATTCTTTAAGCGCAATACTTTCGCTGCTTGTCATTGTACTCGTCTTCCTGGGATTGATTGCCATTTTTGTTCCTTTAATTGTCAATCAGGCAGAAGTGATATCGAAGATTGATATCGGAAAACTGGCTCAGAACCTGCAGGGCCCTATGCAATGGCTGGATGAAAGCATGCATAAATTCGGGGTGATCCCTGAGGGACAAACCATACAGGATTTTCTTGTTATTAAAGCTAAAACAGTTGTTAACCTTGAAAGTGTCGGCTCTCTGGTTGGCAATATAGTAAGTGCGACCGGCAATATTTTTATCGGGTTGTTTTCAATATTTTTTATTGCTTTCTTTTTTCTGAAAGATGAAAACATGTTCGAGGAAAGTTTGCTTCTTTTCATTCCTTTGAAACATCATGATCAGACCCGGAAGGTAATCGCTGAATCAAAAAATCTGCTTATCCGCTATTATCTTGGGGTATTGCTCGAATTACTCGGTGTAATGTCGCTTATTGCTCTCGGACTTTGGATATTTGGTGTTGAGAATGCACTTTTAATAGGATTCTTCGGAGGGCTGATGAACATTATACCCTATCTGGGACCGGTTATTGGTACTACATTCGGAATAATGTTAGGTATTACTTCCACACTCGCTACCGGATCGTATAACGAATTGCTCCCGGTATTATTAAAACTCACCGGGGTTTTTATTGTCGTTAATTTTATTGATAACAATATACTTGTACCTGTTATCTATTCGAAAAGCGTTAAATCGCATCCCCTTGAAATCTTCCTGGTAATTATAATCGGGGGAGGAATTGCAGGTTTAGTTGGGATGCTGCTGGCCGTTCCTGTTTATACTCTGCTCAGGGTGATCGCAAAGGAATTCTTTCAGCAGTTCAGAGTGGTCAAAAAACTTACAGGAACAATCGATCAGGGGTATAGTTAAGTAAATAAGCAATTAGTAATTTCTCAATACAATCGTCCATGATAATACAATTTTTATCTCGTATAAATCCTGAATGTATGCATTATCCTGATTTTTAATCGTGAGAATATGAAAACAAGCCTCTTTATTAAACAAGCGTTTGGTACCTTATTGTTTTTTGCAATAATTTTTGTTAGTGCTGGTAGTTTGTTCTATTGGCAAGGTTGGGTTTATGTAATTATCGGTTTTTTTATGTTCATTATGAATTTCACTGTGTTTAAATTAGATCCCGCATTATTGGAGGAGCGATCTAAACTTGGAGAAGGTGCCAAAAAATGGGATAAGCTGATTTTAGGATTAACTTTTCTGGCTACTATTATCATGTATATAATTGCCGGCCTCGATTCCGGACGCTTTCATTGGTCTCCGGACTTTCATTTGAGTGCTTCTTTCATTGGAATTATATTAACAATTACCGGGCAACTTCTTTTTCTTATTGCACAAAAGCAAAACAAGTTTTTTTCCAGTACAGTACGGATTCAAACAGATAGAGGACATACAGTTTGTGAGTCTGGTCTGTATAAAGTTGTGCGACATCCTGCTTACCTTGGATCTGTAATTCAAACAATAGGTTTTCCTTTATTATTTGGTTCTCTTTGGAGTATAATACCTGTATGTATTTCAATTGTTTTACTATTGACCAGAACATATCTGGAAGACAAAACTTTAATAAATGAACTGAAGGGTTATATTGAATATTCATTTATAACCCGGTATAAACTTATCCCATATATATGGTAGAATAATAAGGATACTACAACTATCCTGAAGTCCAACTTTTTCTTTAAATCGCAAAACCCGCCATTGGTTACACACCATTAGCTGTTGACCTTTTTTATTTAATCTGTATATTTTTGAACTTAAGTTATATTGACTTAAGAGCAGTGCATTTTCGACCGGAATTCTGTTATTTTTTGCTCTGCCTCAACACTCCTTTAACTGGTATTGATGTCCACGGATCGTCAGGCCATGAATGTTTAGGGTATTTTGTCCGTAATTCTTTTTTAACATCAAAGTATGTATTATCCCAAAAACTGCGTAAGTCTGAAGTGATTTGAACAAGTTTAAATCCCGGCGATAAAAGATGCAAAATCAATGAAGTCTTTCCTTCGTTAATCTTTGGTGTATCAGCCAATCCAAATAGTTCCTGCAAACGGACCGCAAGTACAGGTTGTCCTCCATTGGAAAAGTATTGGATTTTAATCTGAGAACCACTGGGAACAGCAATTGTCTGAGGTGCCAGCTTATCTGAGGCCTTTTTCTTTTCCAAGTGCAAAAAACCGGGAAGAATTTTCATCAGGTCTATCTTCAGAAGATCGTCATTTGTTTTAACATGCTTTAAAAAAGGGTTAAGCCATTCCATGTTTGTCAACAGAAGTGTAATAGTGCCTACATCAGGCCATTCTTCCTGAGGTCTCCACTTACGCAGACTCAATATTCTGTTTTGCCACTGGCAAACTTTCTCGTCAAAATTAAGCAATGATTTGCCTTCTTTCTGAATAGCTTCGGATATTGCCTTTACCCGATATTTTTCATCAGGTGCAGGCAGAGGCTTTGATTGTAACAAAATACTCCCTATCCGTATATCACTTGTAGCTATAAGGCCTCCTTTGCGCGTATCCCAGGTAATGATTTCATGTTCTTTGACAAGAGAAGCCAAATCTTTTGGATTTAATGGTGAAGCCAGAAAAATCTTTCCCAAACCGTCACGCGCATCCATATTGGCTACAGCCAGCCAGGGCTCGTTCGACAAATCATCTTTATGGCTGAACATAGCATAGCTGCCATTTGAAAGCTGATATTGTGCATTGTTCCCCGGACGGGAACAGGCTATACGTTCGGGATAAGCATACACCAGTAATACGCCCGTTTCATAAGGATCAACATCTCCATTTTCCTCGTCTATGCCAAACATCTTTCGATAGGATGCAGCAATTTTTTCAATGCGCATCATATTTCTTTGGACACTTTTGTGTGAACGTTGCTTTCTTAAAGCTATAATTCTCCGATTAATGTCAATACTCTGTTCCTGGGGAAGAGGATCCCTTTCTTCCAGAACAGCTGCCAAATCGGTTGCAAGTTCTAACGAACCATTTTCCTTTGCCATAAGCAATAAATGTGCAATTCGCGGATGACAGGGCAACCTGTTTATCATCTTTCCCTGCGGCGTAATTCGTCCCTGATCCACGGCTTCGAGTTGTTGCAGAGTATCGTAAGCCTGAGCCAACGCTCCTTTAGGAGGAGCCGTAAGCCAGGTTAATTGCTGTACATCCGTAACTCCCCATTCTGCAATATCAAGGACCATGGAAGAAAGATCGGCCTCCAGGATTTCAGGAACCCTGTGTTCAGACATACGTGCCTGAGTGGCTTTGGTCCACATACGGTAACAAGTGCCAGGGACCAACCTGCCAGCTCTGCCGGCTCGCTGATCAGCAGAATCTTTTGAGATTGGAATGGTCTCCAGATGAGACAATCCAGACCTGGGATCAAAACGGGAAGTGCGGCTATAACCAGAATCCACAACAATTTTAATGCCCTCAATGGTAAGGCTGGTTTCAGCAATAGAGGTAGCCAAAACAATCTTACGTTTTCCCTCTTTATTTGGAATAATGGCCAGATTTTGCTTAGCATGTGGCAGTTTGCCATACAATGGATGAATAACAAAATCCGTAAGTCTCTCTTTAAGAATTTCTTCCGATTTCCTTATTTCTGCTTCTCCGGGAAGAAAAACCAGGGTATCACCTTCCCTTTCATGGACAGCCTTAACAATGGTTCTGCAAACCAGTTCGGGGAGCAGCATCAAATCCTGACCCGGGGAATCTGAGTAAATGATTTCCACAGGATATTGCTTTCCTGTACATTGCGCAACCGGAGCTTTTAATAATTCGGTAAGCTTGGGCATATCGAGTGTAGCCGACATCACCATGATGCGCAAATCGGGCCGGAGGACAGACTGAGCTTCCCTGCACAAAGCCAATGCTTCATCAGCAAAGATACTACGTTCATGAAACTCATCGAAGATGACCATACCAACACCTTCCAGGGCATTATCGCTCAGGAGCATGCGTGCCAGTATTCCTTCGGTAAGTATTTTAATACGGGTAGCAGCAGTTGTCCGGTTTTCAAAACGGATCTGATATCCTACCGTTTTTCCTACAACCTCCCCAAGAAGAGAAGACATACGCGAAGCTATTGTGCTGGCAGCTAAACGACGGGGCTCAAGCATCAGAATAGTTTTCCCTTCAAGCCAGGGTTCTTCGTACAAAGCCAGTGGCAACAAGGTGCTTTTCCCGGCTCCTGCAGGAGCATTCATAATCAGGGTGTTATTTTTGCTGAGATTACTTTGAACAGCAGGAATAATTTCCGTTATGGGTAAATCTATACTAAGAGGATCAAATATCAAAATACTTACTTTATTGAATATGACTATCAGGAATCATGAATACAATATCCGCTTTTGCAATAAAATCAATGAATTTATGTGCTTGATTCCCGATACTCATATTATTGATTATTCTTCCAAAACATAATCCGGAAGAGGTTTTTTAAACCTGCAAATTTAAGAAAAATCAAAAGCAATGGGGAAGTCTCGGAACGAATATGATTTCAATGCATAGTAAAACCTACAATATTTATTTTTGTTTGTACCACCTTGTATTCATCCATTTTATCTGCTGTTCCTGAGTAAGAAATGTCCAGGCAACAATACGGCTTATTTTATTTCCCTGACTCATTGGGATAGTCTTTATTTCAACAGCTTTCGCTTTTTTTAGTGCGTTGTAAGCATTTTTAAGATTTGATTGTTTTGAAATTAAGGTTGAAAACCAAAAACAGGAAGCGGAGAATTGTTTGCTTTGACAAATCATATCTCCTACGAATTTTTCTTCCCCTCCTTCGCACCACAATTCATTATTTTGACCTCCAAAGTTCAAGATTGGTTTAGTGATTCTTTTATGTTTTAAATTGCTCAATTTACGCACTGTTCCAGATTGGGCTTCAGATAAAGAAGAATGAAAAGGAGGGTTGCAAATAGATAAATCAAAAAGTTCGTCTTTTTGAATAATTTCATAAAAAATATCTTGTTGATTATGTTGCAATCTGAGTTCAATCGTTCCTTTTAAACAGGAATTCGTCTCAACTATTTTTTTTGCAGATGCAATGGAAACGGTATCTATATCGGTACCTACAAAGGACCAACCATACTCTTTGGTTCCAATAATTGGATAAACACAACTGGCACCTACTCCAATGTCGAGGCATTTTATCTTATTGCCAGTTGGTATTATATTCCTCTGAGATTCGGGATTATTACTACCCAATAAATCTGCTATGTGATGAATGTAATCAGCTCTTCCGGGAATTGGCGGACATAAATAATTTTTAGGTATATCCCAATTATCGATGCAGTAATAGTGCTTCAATAAAGCTTTATTCAGCATTTTCACGGCTTCCGGATTAAAAAAATCAATCGATTCGTCCTTATAATTATTCAACTTCACAAATTGACTTAATTCCTGACAACAAACTACAAGTTGCTTGAAATCATAATGCTCACGATGCTTGTTTCGTGGATGTAAACCGGATTTTTCTTTTGAATATTCCTTTTCTATTATAAGCATTTGAGCGCTATTGTCAGATATTATATTTTGAGTATAATTGTTTTAGTGACAAAAGTATTTATATATTATTTACCCCACTCCGCTTTGCGGAAGTAGATTTATTCTGACTTCATCGGACTCCTCCGTTTCGTATCATCGGTTCTTCTCTCCCTCCTTTGGATATAGCTGTAAACCTATGAATATGAATATTTGAATTCAATATGGCATAATGTGAATATACCCAGATTAATTGCTAATGAAATTTTTTATATACAGCCACGAATGTGGCACAATGTGAACAACCTCACGATTACCAAAGTCCTATTGGTACGTAAAAAAGGCTTTTAGTAATTCCATAAAATCAATCGGGCAATAGTGATTAGCAATGCTTTAATGGGATAATTTCTATTCCAATAATTAGGAATTGACAGGTATTATTCTAAAAAGTAATTTTGATATGAAATAATTCCGAAGTCTCGTGAAATTGGTTAAAAGCCTCCTGGATTTAAGGTGTAAAACAGAGCATTTCTGTTTATTGATCTTACTCTCCTCTCATTCTGCTTCGAAGCCTGATATTACTGTCACCAAATCAGCTTTCGTGACTCCGGAATACATCTCCGGATTAAGAAAACACATCTGCAAATTAAGAAAACGTTTCTCAGCATTGAGAAATAGATTCTCCGGATTGAGAAACTTGTTCTCGATATTGAGAAACCTTGTCTCCGGATTAAAAAAACGAATCTCCGGATTGAGAAAACGGTTCTCAGTATTGAGAAATCTCATCCCGGGCCTGCGAAAACCTGTCTCCGGACTGAGAATACTAATCTCCGAATTGCCCGAATGGATCTCCGGACAAATAATTCATTTAAAAGCATTAAACTCAATATTAATCACTAATAAATTGAATTTCCAAACTTAAAATTTTAAAGCTATGACAACAGAACAGAAAATCAGGTTAACCATGTACTTGTCAGTCATTAATTGCGGAAATCTAAATGAAGCAGCCGTAAATAGCATTTCGAAATTTGCCATAAGCGCTGCAAATCTGCAGAACACCGTAAAAGAGATACAGTTGATTGGTGAAATGCAGGGAGTCAATAAAACAGGACTTGCTATAGACAAAAACAAACTAAAAAAGAAACTTATTGCATTGGCTCTAAAGAACTCCAATAAAGTAGCCATCCTTGCGAAGTTAAGCAACAACGACACTTTACTTAATGAGGTAAGATATACCGAAACTGACCTTAACAAATTGCCGGGAGTGACTTTAAAGGAACAATCACAGATAATTTACGACAGGGTTGAAGCCAATATAGCAAACCTTGCAGAACAGGGCGTAACAGCCGAAACACAAAAGGCGTTTCTGGAAACGATAACAGCGTTCAACAATGCCATTTCATCACCAAGAACCGGAATTACTGAAAAAAGCAAGGCTACAAAAAAGCTTGCACTTCTTTTTGCCGCTGCTGATGATGCAATAGAGATCATGGATATGGCAGCAGCATCAGCAAAGGATGAGTATCCCGATTTCTATAATGGTTATAAAGCCTCCCGAAAACTTATAGACACCAATGCCGGTAACATAGCCCTGAAAGGGACTGCAACTGACATTACAAACGGAGCCACTTTGAAGGGTGTCATTTTTACGTTCAAAGGCAGTAACGGGAATGGAGAGATAATTAAGAAGACTGCCGAAAAAGGGAGCTTCCACATTAAGAATATTCAATCGGGAAACTACAAAGTTGCTGTAAGGAAATCCGGTTACAAAGATAAAGAGGTCACAGTAAGTATCATCGAAGGCGAGAGAAGCGAGCTGAAGGTGGAAATGGAAAAAGTGTAACGGTGTAACGGTGCAAAGGTGCAACGGCGCAAAGGTGCAAAGGTGGAAGGTTGTGCCGTTGTGCCTCCTTTGAGATGCAGCGGGAGAATATATACCTCCTTTCTAATGTGGCAAATCAGAGTGACTATGCAGGCTGATTATAAGGTGAACCCTGCTGTTATATAAAGCGGCAGGTTTACAATTCCGGAGGAATGATATAACTTATTCCCCGGGATTTTTTTGTCTGTGTTTTTTTTCACTGTGTTGTTAAGTCAGTTGGTACCTATTTAAGGATTACTAATACATTATTTATTAAATATTTACCTCCTTTAACTATTTATCCTTATAACGTGGAAAATTCATTAATAGGCCGTTCTAACTTAGAATAACGGAGAATTGAGACTTCTAACTTGAAAGTTTGAGTAGAAGGGATCCTAAGTGAATTATAAATTTCATTACTTGAACCCTGAAAAATCTGAATCACTTTCGTGGATTTTTATCTCAGGGATCACTTAGTTGTATATAAAAACAAAATAAAGTTTATGAAATATATATTAATTTGTCTAAATTTTGTTTATCATTTTGTTATTTTTGGTCATAATTCAATGTCATGCCTAAGATCTTCGATAATATTGAGCTCAAGCTAACTGAAGGTTTGAACTATACTCTTGAGTTATCAAATCGTACTGATTTTTGTGTTGGATATTTTAATCTTCGTGGATGGAAGGAAGTTGCCGGTAAGGTTGAAAACCTTTCAGGATCAGAAGTAAAAGAAGGACCTACAGAGTTTTTTCGTTATTGCCGGCTTCTCGTTGGAATGCAGAAACTTCCTGTAGACATTCTTAAAGATTACTTTAAGTCGGAAGAAGAGCAAATGCTTGATCAAAAAGAGGCTCTGAAATTAAAACAAAAACTTGCCCAGGAATTCAAAGATCAGCTTATTATCGGAATTCCAACAGAAGAAGATGAAAAGGCTTTACGGGTCTTAAGCCGGCAGTTGAAAGAACATAAAGTTACTGTGAAATTACATCTTCGTTATCCGTTGCACGCAAAGCTTTACCTGGCCTATAGTAATGATAAAAGGGTCCCTGTAGTGGGTTTCATGGGAAGCAGTAATCTTACTCTTGCTGGATTGGTTAAGCAAGGTGAACTTAATGTAGATATAATGGAACAGGATGCTGCCCAAAAACTTGCAAAATGGTTTGATGACAGATGGAATGACCGATGGTGCATTGATATAACCAATGAATTAATTGAAATTATAGACAACAGTTGGGCCGCTGATCGTCTTCTGAAGCCATATTATTTATATTTAAAAATGGCTTATCACCTCTCGCAGGAAGCAAGAGCAGGACTTAGTGAATTTAAGATACCTCTAATATTCAGAAAAGAATTATTATCATTTCAGCAGGCGGCTGTACTGATTGCCGCAAAAAAATTAAATAGTCGTGACGGAGTCTTTATTGGAGATGTTGTTGGCCTCGGTAAAACTATCACTTCCTGTGCTCTTGCAAAGATATTTGAAGAAGACTTTTTTTATTCAACACTGATAATATGTCCGCCCAATCTTAAGAGTATGTGGGCAGGGTACATTGAAAAATATGATCTGAAAGCATGCATCATTTCTATCGGTGAAGTGCAGAAAAAGCTTCCTGATATGAAACGGTTTAAAATGATCATAATCGACGAAAGTCACAACCTTCGCAATGATCAGGGCAGCCGATATAATGCAATAAAAGAATACATCAAGGAAAATGAACCAAAAGTAATTCTGCTTTCTGCCACACCATATAATAAATCATATATTGACCTGTCAAACCAACTAAGACTGTTTGTTCCTGATGATAAGGACCTTGGAATCAGCCCTGAAAACTATATAAATTCCATTGGTGGACAAATAAAATTTTCTGCGGAGCACTCCGAAACATTTATCCGTAGCATCAAAGCATTTGAGAAGAGTACTTTTGCTGATGACTGGCGTGAATTGATGAGACTTTTTCTGGTAAGAAGAACCCGAAGTTTTGTAAAGGATAACTATGCGCAATATGACGAAGTAAAAAAAAGAAAATACCTGACCTTCCCTGATGGTACCCGTTCCTATTTTCCTGACAGGATCCCAATGAAAATAGAATTTGATTTCGATCCGGATAACCCTAAAGATCAATATGCACAACTTTATTCTCAGAAAGTAGTCGATTCTATTAATAGTCTTAATCTTCCCAGATATGGATTAGGAAATTATCTGGTAGACCGACCTGCAATCAGTCCCAATAAAGAAGAGATGGTAATAATTGACAATTTGTCGCGTGCAGGGAAAAGACTTATGGGATTTTGCAGGACAAATCTTTTTAAACGTCTTGAAAGCAGTGGATTTTCATTCCTTATATCATTAAGTCGACACGTTTTGCGTAATTATGTGTTTTTCTATGCTATCCAAAATAAGCTATCTGTTCCAATAGGAAAAAGTATTTCACAAAATTTGGACGGATTTCTTGAAGATGCTGATACCGATGAAAACGGGAATGGTAATAATGACAATTCAATAGGTTTTATCCTGAATGAAACAGAATACCTTTCGAGGGCATCACGGGTATATGAGACTTTCAATAGTAAGGATAACCACGATCACTTTGACTGGATAAGAAGTGAATTCTTTGACAATGCTATACTTAAACAACTGGAAGAAGACTCTAAAAAAATTATTGATATCCTTAATATTACCGGTAATTGGAATATTGACAACGACAGAAAACTAAAAGCTCTGAAAAAACTGATTTCAGAGAAACACAAAAATGAAAAGATTCTGGTCTTTACTCAATTTGCCGATACAGCTGAATATGTTTCAGAGAACCTTAAAAAGATGGATGTCAAACATATTGAGGCAGCTACAGGGAATAGCGATAATCCAACTTCCCTTGCTGATAAGTTCAGTCCTGTGAGCAACAAACTGAAACCTTCTTCATCAGATATCCGCGTTCTGATTTCGACCGATGTACTCAGTGAGGGACAGAATTTGCAGGACTCACACCTTGTTGTAAACTATGATCTTCCGTGGGCTATAATCAGATTAATACAAAGAGCCGGCCGTGTCGACAGAATCGGACAAAAAGCCGATGAAATTATTTGTTACTCGTTTCTGCCAGAAGACGGCATTGAACGCATTATTAACCTTCGTAGACGACTTACAAATCGTATTCGTCAAAATGCAGAGGTTGTGGGATCAGACGAAGTGTTTTTTGAAGGTGATCCTGTCAACATTGAGGACCTATACACTGAAAAATCAGGGATACTCGATGATGATGAGACTGGCTCTGAGGTTGATCTTGCTTCCTATGCTTATCAGATCTGGAAAAACGCCATAGATGCTAATCCTGAACTAAAGAAATCAATACCAAATTTACCTGATGTTGTTTATGCAACAAAATCTAATAACTGCGCCCCGGAAAATGAAGGCGTTATTGTGTACACTAGAACAGTCAACGACAATGACATTCTTGCCTGGGTCGATAAAAAGGGTAAGATTATCACTCAGTCTCAGCTTACTATTCTGAAAGCAGCTGCTTGCACTCAGGAAGAACCACCCAGATTTAAAATTCCCGAACATCATTCACTTGTGAAAAAAGGAGTTGAATTCATTAAAGAAGATGAAAAGAATTCAGGGGGATCGCTTGGAAGAAAGACAGGAGTAAAGTACAGAGTCTATCTAAGGCTCGATAATTACTGTAAAGAATACGATGAAACACTTTTTATAAATGACTCAGTTAAAAAGGCAGTCGATGATATTTATAAATATCCATTAAAGGAATTTGCACGTGAAACTCTTAACCGTCAATTAAAATCAGGTATTTCTGATGAGGATCTTGTGCAACTTGTTGTTTCGCTTCGTGAAGAAGATAAATTATGCATCAGTGAAATAGATGAGATGCCGGCCAAAGAGCCGCAGATCATTTGTTCGCTGGGATTGATTAATCAATAATTATTATGGTATTAGCTAAAACCGACTTTTCTGATCTGATAAGGCAATTCAAATTTCGTGAACTTTTTAATGAAATGGGCTGGGACAATGATCACACCTCCCAAACAATAGTTGTTGAAGACAAAACATATCAGTTAAATTCCGTTGCGGCAAAAAACGGTTTCAAAGTCCTTGTTTGCACCTCCTGCGGTAAAGAAATTCCTGATAAAAGTACAAGAAGAAAAATCCAGAGAAATGTTGCAAGACTATTCTTTGAACATCTTATAATTTATCAGAATGAGAACAGGTCAAAACAACTTTGGCAAACAGCTATAAGACTGCCCAATAAACCGGTTAAGATCCATGAAGTCGAATGGAACGACAGCCAGGATCCTGAAATTCTGTATCAGAGGGCATCAGGGCTGTTCTTCACTTTTGAAGAGGAAGGCGTTATTACCATTGTTGATGTTTTGAAAAGAGTTCAGGAAAATTTCAACACCAACTCCGAAAAGGTCACCAAAAAGTTTTATGAGCGCTTTAAAAAAGAACATGATGCATTCTACTCTTTCATTGTGGGTATTGAAAACGAAACTGATCAGAAATGGTATGCGTCACTGATGCTTAACCGATTGATGTTCATTTATTTTATTCAGAAAAAGGGATTTCTTGACAATAACAAAAATTATCTGAAGGATAAACTTCAGCAGGTAAAGGAATCTCATGGAACTGATAAATTTTATAAATCGTTCTATAAAATTTTTCTTTGCAGGCTCTTCCATGAGGGATTGGGAAAACCGCACGAGACTGACAAGGAGCTGATTAAACTGATAGGGAAAATACCTTATCTGAATGGAGGCCTTTTTGATATCCATGAACTTGAAAAGGATAATGATGATCTCGATGTTAACGATGAAGCCTTTGAAAGGCTCTTTGAATTCTTTGACGAATACAACTGGCATCTTGATGATCGGATTACAGCTTCAGGAAAAGACATTAACCCTGATGTTCTGGGATATATCTTTGAAAAATATATTAACGACAGGGCCCAGATGGGCGCCTATTATACAAAAGAAGATATAACTGAATATATCTCAAAAAACTGCATAATACCGTTCCTCTTTGACAGAACAAAAGAGAAATGTGCCAATGCCTTTCTCCCCGGCAGCAGCCTCTGGGAAATGCTTAAGCAGGATCCTGACAGGTATATTTACGATGCAGTAAAGCATGGTGCTGATTTTAATAAAGGTTTGAAAGACGGATTACCAGATGATGTAATTGAAGGTATTGACGCTCCTGATGATGCTCTGGTAGAAAAACGGAAGTGTTGGAACCGCACAGCTCCCTCTGAAGTAGCATTACCTACCGAGATTTACAGAGAGGTTATAGAAAGACGTAAACGATATTTCGATATACGGCAAAAAATTGAAAACGGTAAGGTTCATGAGATAAATGACTTTATTACTTACAACCTAAATATCAGGCAATTTGCCCAGGATGCAGTTGAAAATTATGAAGGAAGTGACTTTATTCAGTCATTTTTTGAAGCTATAGCCGGACGTAAATATGATGAAAAGAAATCAGGTATTGAACCAACCCTGGGCATTACAATTCTTGACCCTACATGCGGTTCCGGAGCTTTCCTGTTTGCAGCGCTTAACATTCTTGAACCATTATATGAAGGCTGTATAAAACGGATGTATGAGTTTGTTGAAGATGATGACAATCAGGGCAGTAAACATTTCAGGCAATTCCGGATAGTGCTAAACGAGATAAAAGAACATCCGTCAGAAGCATATTATATCGTTAAATCTATAATTCTCAACAATCTGTATGGTGTTGATATTATGAAAGAAGCAGTGGAAACGGCAAAGCTTCGATTATTTTTAAAACTCGTTTCAGAAGTCGATGATGTAAATCTTATTGAGCCTCTGCCAGATATAGATTTTAATATAAAGCAAGGGAATAGCCTAGTTGGTTTTGCTAATTGGCAGGAGCTTCTAGATATAACTCAGGGAGCATATAAAGGAACACTTTTAAAGATTGAGGATAGTCTGGATAAATGTAAACTTGCTTATACTGTTTTCAAAAGTGCGTGTCTTGTGAACAATTTTTCGACCAAAGAAACAAAAAAAGCACTTCAGACTGAACTTAAAAAAGTAAACAGTCAATTAAATATTTTCCTTGCAAAGCTTTATAGGGTTAATCCGGAAAGTGACAATGAATTTCATAAGTGGATTGAGAGCCATCAGCCATTTCACTGGTTTGCTGAGTTTTATGAGATTATTCATGATAATGGAGGTTTTAATGTAATAATTGGAAATCCACCTTACATTGAAATTAAGGATGTTAAATCATATAAAATTAATAACTACAAGACAATAAGATGTGGAAACCTATATGCTATTTGCTATGAAAGGGCATTGCATTTATGTAAAGATATATCCTTAGTTGGCTTTATTATTCCTGTAGCATCTGTATGTACTGATGGATATCGTGAACTTCAAAAATTATGGATCGAGAATGGTTCCATCTTCATAAGTTGTTATAATGATAGACCTGGTAAACTTTTTGAAGGGCTGGAACATATAAGATTATCTATTGTACTTTTTAAGAAACTAAAAAAAGAAAACAAAATATTTGCAACCCAATACTATAAATGGAATACTATTGCCAGAGAGAATTTATTCTCTAATTTGTTCTATAAAAGTGTTACACACTTAAAGGACAATACCCTAATTCCTAAAGTTAATAGTAGTTTAGGTATTTCTATTTTATTAAAGGTTCAAAATAACCGAAAAAGAGCAGCTAAATTTACAATAAAATCAAGTAATCATAAAGTATTATTTACAAGAAAGTTAAGCGGATTTGTTCAAATCTTAAATTTTGTACCGAAGATTCTTGATCAAAATGGTTATTTAAGAAATCCATCTGAATTAAAGGAATTGAATTTTGAAACCGATGAAAAATGCAAAACTTTTCTTTCAGTTTATAATTCGTCCCTCTTCTATTGGTATCTGACCCTATGGTCAGATTGTAGAAATCTAAATCAGAGAGAACTGCTGAATTTCAATTTCGATTTCTCATCAGCTAAAACTATAATAATAAGACAATTAAGAGACGTTTCAACAGAACTAATGCAGGACCTTGAGTTTAATTCTATTATGCAATCCATTAATTTCAAGAAAATTGGTAAACTTGAAATACAGTGTATATTTCCAAAATTATCTAAAGTATTGATAGACAAAATAGACACTGTTCTTGCTAAACACTATGATTTCACTGCAGAGGAGCTAGATTTTATAATAAACTATGATATAAAATACCGTATGGGGAGCGAACTGGGTAACGGGGTGGATGATGAATAAATAAACTTGTCAGCCATGGCAGAATCAGAGAAAGAATTTAATCCGAGGCCATATATGGAGCTGGCCATTGAGGAGATGAATAAATCTAATAATGAGCCAAGGATTGATGGGAAAATACCTCCCAAAGTTGGAGCTATCCTTTTGTTTCCCGATGGCACGGTTAAAAGAGCACATCGTGGTGAGCTCAGAGACGGGGACCACGCAGAATTTGCGCTATTGGAGAGGAAACTCGCTGACAAAAAACTAGATGATTGTATCCTCTTCACAACACTTGAACCATGCGTAAAAAGAAACCCTCCTAAAATTGAGTGCTGCAAACGTGTGACCAAAGCCAGAATAAAAACAGTCTATGTCGGCATTTCAGATCCCGATCCTACTGTCGATGGAAAAGGGATAAAACATCTTGAAAAGCATGGTGTGAAAGTGATAATGTTTGATAGCGATCTGCAGAAAATCATTTTTGATGAAAATGCCAAGTTCAGAGAGCAGGCTATTGAAAGAAAGAAAAGTGCCGAGAAAGATGAGTTGCAAACTCCTCTCGAAAAAGTGCTACCTGCTACTGATATAAGTCAATTTTCAAATGAAGCTTTAACAAAATTCATTAAAGAAGCAAAGCTCAATTTTACTATTGACAGTCCTGATTTTCATGATTATCTGGCTAATATTGGTGTACTTGGGTTTGATGCAGAATCAAAAGCTTATAAACCTACCGGTATGGGCATCTTACTGTTTGGAGAAAATCCGCGATCCAGATTTAGTCAGGCAGCGTTCATGGCTCATGCAGAATATGATAGTTATAAGATACATCCTGAAACTTTCTCTGAGGCCTTGGTTTTGATTCCAGAAAAAATTGAGAACTGGCTTAAAACCGTGTTAGGAAAGTATAAAGACACCTCTTCTTTTAAAAGGAAAGATATTCCTGATTTTCCAATCGAAATACTCCGCGAAGCAATTATAAACGCTATTGTGCATAGAGATTACACAGATAACAGGGTCTATTCCTCTATATCTATTGATAATGATAAAGTTATTGTGAAAAGTCCGGGAGAGCCTCTCCCATCGATTACAATAGACCAGCTAAATACCTTTAATGCTCCTTCAATAAACAGAAATCCGATAATTGCTTATGTCTTTAGTCTGATGAATTTTATGGAAGAAAAAGGACTCGGAATGAAATCATTTAAAAGTCTTTCTGACAGATATGATTTGCCATTACCACAGTATTCACTTGATGGACCTTATCTTTCACTTATATTTCCGAGAAGCTTTGATGCAGTCGGATTTATCTCCGGAGATTATAACCTTGCTGATCTGAATATTGATGAACTTAAAGGTTTTTATTGGATTCGAATAAAAAGAGAGGTAACGAGTAAAGAGTTTGCTCAACATTTTGGATTTAATGAAAAAAAGGCTCAGCGTTATCTGGCTAAGTATAAAAATGCCGGATTAATTAATTTAGAAGGCAGAGGGCCTGGTGCTACTTATTGTCTGGCTAATAAATAAGGTTGTAATAAGGACAATAAAAAGGACGTCATGTCCTTATTATTTATATAATAATTGAAATTCTGTTGAGAAAGGACATTAACAAGGACATGATGTCCTTTTTGAAGGTTTTTAGATATTTTTTCTAAATGATTAAGAATCATTACAACACATAAAATGAATTATTAATAATAAGATATTTGTAAAGTTTTAAAGATCTGATAATGGGTTTATTAAAATCGATGCATTTACTAATGATGATCTTATTATAATGGAAGATTTGCATTTTATAGGTAACCAGGAATTAATGAATATGCACAAGATTGCTTTCCTGTGCAGTCGAAAAGTACCTGCGTCTGTTATCCTTAAATGTTATGATTGGGCGATTGGCCAGAGAGAAGCAGGTAATTGTGTTATCAGCGGCTTTCACTCTCAGATTGAGAGAGACGTGTATCATTACCTTGAGAAGGGAACTCAACCAATCATAATTGCCATGGCAAGAGGAATACCTGAAATACTCCCTGCAAAACTTAAAAAAACGATCGAGGATGGAAGAATACTTATTATTTCACCATTTGAGAAGAATGTAACAAAAGTCACAATTGAGACCTCAAAAAAAAGGAATAAAATGATGATTAAGATAGCGGATACAGTAGTAGTTGGATTTGCTAGCCCTGAAGGAGTTCTTACTAATATCCTGATAGGAATTGACAAAAATATAACATATTTATAGGCTCTATATATGTATTTATAGAACCATAAACAAACTTATTAAGGATGAAAACCTATACTTTCGGTTACACAGGTACAAAGGGCTGAATTATTTTATATAAGACAGAACTGCTATTAAGGAACATGCTTAAAATGTTTTAAGGAAGGAGAATCAGATGAAACGTTGTAATACCGGAAATTCCGGATAACCACTCAGGATGACACCACTGCAGTGGAATCAGACACATGTAATTTTTCATGAATAACTGAAGCTGGGTATTATAATAAGCAAAACAGAGACAGCAGCGTAGCTGCGTAATCTTTGTAGAAAAGCATTAAAATATATGATTTGAGCCACGTAGTGGCGAAATCTTAACCGTTAATTTCTCAAAATGAAGCTATTGCCTGTTAAGAAGTGTTAAAAAATGATTTACAGAAACTGCATATAATGAATAAGATGTCGCCACTACCGTGGCTTTGGAATTCTTATCTTATGAATTATTCTAAAAAGATTTCGCCGCTATGCGGCTTGATAAAGCTTTATCTCGCTTTTCATAAAAGACAGATTTACAGAAATATGTCTGCTGCAAAATTCTGAAATTATTTTTATTTGACATCTTAAAATTATTGTGGTAATTTTGTACCACATAAATTAACTATCATGAAAACATCATTTGCAAGTTTTATCCGCGAAAAGAGGATAGCTGCAGGACTGACACTGCGAGAGTTCTGCCGCATGACCGGATTTGATGCCAGTAACTGGAGCAAAATTGAAAGAGGACTGCTTACTCCTCCGCAAAGCAAGAAAATACTTGATGAGATTGCAGAGGTTCTAAAAATTGAATCGGGTAGTCAGGATTATAAAGAGTTACTGGACCTCGCTGCTCTTGCTTCTGTCTCTGAAGACCTGATAGAGCCAGAGATCCTTGAACAGCTTCCGGTATTCTTCAGAACTGTAAGGGGGGAGAATCCTACTGAAGAAGAACTTAAAACTCTGGTTACTAAAATCAGATCAGCATGGACCCGCGAAAAGTGATCTCGGTAAAACTTACTCAGGAAAAAATCCGGGAAGAGGCTGAGCATTTCAGAAAAGAACACATTTTCACAACAGACCTGCCGGTTGATATAGAACATGTAGTTGAAGCAACTATGGGAATAAGAATTATCCCTATCGAATGCCTTCAAAAACACTGTGACATGGAGGGGTTCATTTCTAAAGATTATTCATCTATTTATGTTGATGAGTTTCTCTACACTGATGATCGATATTATAAAAGAGTTAGATTTACAATAGCGCATGAAATTGGTCATTATGTTTTACACCGAAGCGCAATTGATGACCAGAAATTCAGTAATGAGGAAGATTGGATGAAATTCAGAATGGGGATAAATGCTGAGAATCAATCATTCACAGCATTTTGTACCACATCAAAAATATCAGCCGGAATTTACCATGACAAAGGAATAACCATATTAGAAAGAATACCTTAGTTTGTCAAAGCAGAATTTTCCTGTATCATCATTTTCCATTCATAAATTTTATCCTGGGAACTGCGTGCATCAGGAGCATCAGGTTCGAGGAGGAGGTATTTTTTCATATTAAAAATTGCAGCTTCATACCTCTGTAATTGAGCTGAAATCAATGCAATATTAAAGTAGGCTGCAGGATAAGATGTTTGATCTGATTCAATCGCTTTGTTAAACAATGCAATTGCTTTCTCATAATCTTTCTGCTTATTGCAAACACCAGCCTGAATTAAATATTCACGTTGTTTTTCCGACAAGGAAGGTTTTACTTTTAAAGAAAGGTAATGCTCCACCAATGGTTTAAATGCTGTCAGCAATGAATCGTATCTGGTTATGTTAAGTTGATTTTGTATGAAATACAGAGCATCTGCCAATTCCCGGGTGCTTGATGATACTTTAAAAGTATTCATTTCAAGGTCAGAGGAGAAATAAATATTTATGACCGCTAAATTGTCAATATAATCATTGTAATAATCAGCAGAGGACTTCGCATTAAATACCCTGTGCTCTTTACAAGCGACGAATTCAATATTTTTATCGCCGAATATGTCAGAAAAAAATAATATTCTGCTGCCGCCTTTTTTAAATGTCAATTCAATTCTGTCATCAAAAACTGAAGCTTCTTTATACTTAATTTTAGTTCCTGTGGCGACATCAGAAATAGTAATACGTTCATTATTTAAAATATGCGAAATAGTCGCCTTTGCTTCGTTCAGATTTCCCCTGGCTACCGGATGAAAAACGTCACATTTGGTTTGTGCATTTGTAATAGTTGTAGAAAATGCCAGTGCTAAAAGCGTCAGTAATTTAATTGTCTTCATGTTATAAAAAAATAAGTTACGTTGAGATGATGGGTTAAAATTTCACAAGAAACTTTTTAGGAGAACAAATATATAAACATATATTACTTTTTTATCTCCCGGATATAGAGTTTAATTTTATCAATTGGTACAGTATTAATTTTTAAAAACAGATAATCAGCTTAATCATTTTTTCATGGAAAATATTGGAAAGATATTAATATAAGTTTAATGGCGCAACGGCGCAACGGCGCAACGGCACAATGGCACAATGGCGCAACGGCACAACGGCACAATGGCACAACGGCACAATGGCACAATGGCGCAACGGCACAATGGCGCAACGGAGCAAAGGAGCAAAGAGGTAATGAGGTGCAAAGGTAATTATTCTTTATCCTTCCAATCCATTATAAAAGCTGTAAAGGCTTTAGAAGCTTTAGAAGCTTTAGAAGCTTTAGAGGCCTTAAAGGCTAAAACCTTAAAACCTGATAAAATTTTACAGCCAGCCAATACAGCCTATACAGCCTTTAAAGCCTTTAAAGCCTTTGTAGCTTTTATAGCCTCCCAAAGCATCTGTGGTTTTATGGAATTTTTACCGATTACTGATTACAGATTACCGAACACCTCTTCTCCAATTTCCGGCTCTCCGTCCTATTAATTGTTATCAACTCCATATCCGCCACCGACATCCTGCTGCTGCGATTGTACTTTGTCAGCTTTCTTTGGTTTCATGTTTCCAAAACTATAGGTAACAGTCAGCCCGAATTGACGGCCTCCCCTCCATCTTTCGCTGTATTGGGAGAAACCTGTTCCTGAAGTAAATGTCTTTCTTTTTCTTGAATCGAACAGGTCACGGGCATTGATGCTGATACTTATCTTGTCAAATGATTTTCTTAGACCGGCGTCCATTGTATATCCTGCCTTCTGATATCCCTGTGCAATTATCTGCTTTGCGTTATAGTTTCCAGTCAGCTGAAGCGAATAAGCTTTTGGCATCTTGAAGTTACCTATCATTCTTGCATCCCATGTAAAATCATTACTGCCATCACCTGTAATAGGTTTAGTTCCACCTTCAGGGAGATAACTGAACCCTTCAAGTTTATAGTAGTAAGCATTTACAGTGGTAGTCAGCTCCAGTATCTTGAAGAACTCATCTTTTATTACCACTTCCGATCCGGCTGAAGCCGATCTGGTAATATTCTCGTAAGTGGTCTTCATCACATTATCTTCAAGATAATTAATGTTTTGGATCACATCATTTGTATTACGATAATAACCGGAAACAGACAACATATGTTTTTCCCATGTCTTCAGATAATTGAGCTCGAATGCATTTGAGAATTGCGGTGACAGCTGCGGATTGCCGAATGAGATGTTTGTCGAATCGGTAATGTTTACAAATGAGTTCAACTGTCCGCCCCATGGACGGGAAATCCGCCTGGTATAACTAGCCTGCAACTGGTTTTCTTTTGGCAATGTATATGTTAAGAATGCACTTGGGAACAAGCTGAAATAATCATTGGAATAAGAATCTACATCTTCCCTGGTCTGATTATAGCCCGGAGACCAGGTTATCATATCTGAATATTCTCCACGCATTCCGACCTGAAAACCAAATTTATCGATGTGGCCCGAATATGTCCCGTAAAGAGCATGAACATCCATATTATAAATAAAACGGTTGAAGAGATCTGTTTCCGGATAAGATTCTGTCTCTGTGGGGCCTGAGAAAGTTTCTACAGGGCTGTTCTCCCGGCTGAAAGTGCTCTTGTAACCGGCTTCAATTTTTGTATTATCATTTATTTTGTTCTGGTAATCGAGCTGTATTTCCCAGTTATGATTGTTTATATTATTTTCCTGTCGCTGATAAGATAATAATTCCCGGTTATCAACATATATGGAACTCTGATCGTAAACTGAAGTACCGTCCATTCCCCATTTGTTATAAGAAACTCTGAAATCAAGATAGTGATCCTTGCCAAATTCATGTTTATAACCAAGATCGATATCACCACCTGTCATTTTATCATCAGAATTTGTGATACGTTTCCGGCTCGCAAATGAGTTAGTAACATCGGTCAAATAATCAACTGTGTTCCTGTTATTTCCATTCCCGAACATTCCGAAAGCATCCACCGAAAACTGGTCTGAAGGAGTGATATGCCATGTCATACCCACCCGTGTAAAAGCATGGCTCCCGGATCCTGTTCTGCTATTCACCTGATTCAGAAAAGTTGTATCGCTGCCGGATAGATTCAACCTGTTTGTCAATCCTCCTCCTACCATTTGCCTGTTATGGTAATTCACACTGGCATACGCGTCAAGTTTAGAACTGCTGTAATTGTAGTTTGCACTTGCATTATATCCTCCGCGTGAATCAACTCCAGCCTGGAGACTCCCATAATATCCGGCCTTACGGTCTTTTTTCAATACTATATTTATTATTCCTGCAGTACCTTCAGGGCTATATTTTGCTGATGGATTAGTGATAACTTCTATTTTGTCAATTGATTCAGCAGGCAACTGTTCAAGAACCTGTGCCTGGTTATCGGCTGAAAGTCCTGAAGCTTTTCCGTTAATCCAGATAGTCACCGAAGAATTACCATGAAGCGATATTCCACCTTCATTATCAACTTCAACCGATGGGACGTTGCTGAGTACGTCTGTTGCCGACCCTCCTGTGGATGCAATATTCTGGTCAATGGCAAAGACTTTCTTATCGATGTCGACTTTCATCTGGGTTTTCATCCCAACGACTTTTACTTCATCCATCATTGTGGCATTTTCAGCCAATGGAACTTTTTTCAGGTTAACTATGCTTGATGCTGATGAAAGAGTAACCGTTTTTTCAAATGGTGTGTAACCTATAAACGACACTGTCAATGAATAGGTTCCGAAGGAGATGTTTTCAATAATAAAGTTACCTTCTTTATCGGTTACTGTGCCCAGAGGAACACTTCCTGTCGTATTTTGCTTATTAACACTTATGCTCACAAATTCCATCGGCGCATTTGTCTTCGAGTCAATGACCTGGCCGAGAATTTTTCCCTTTGTTTCAACAGCAAAAATATTGCTGTATGCAAAACATATTGATATTATGAAAGTTAAATATATTCTTTTCATTTTTAATTTTTATATTTTAGACTGCAAATGTCATGTATTTATTCCTGCACCCTCTGTTATTTTTTGTTAAAAAAGAATAAAATACTCTAAACTTAATAGTTTTCAGTTCTTCTAAAAGGCTTAAGTTCAGCAGATAGTTTTCTCTGTGTAAGTTCTTTGCCATATTTTCTTACCTTTGTCTATTATCTGAAATAAAGCTAAATACACGCAGCATAAATGATATTCGACGAATTAGACCTGAATCCGGAATTGCTGGAATCAATTGGTTACATGGGCTACACGGAAACAACACCAATACAGGAAAAGGCTATTCCGGCCATCCTGTCGGGCGGTGACCTGATTGCCTGCGCACAGACAGGTACCGGAAAAACGGCTGCTTATCTGTTGCCCATAATGAACAGCATTTCAGAAAAGAGACCCAGCTATACCCACACACTTATACTTGTCCCGACACGTGAACTGGCTATACAGATTGACCAGCAGATCCAGGGATTTGCTTACACTTTGAACATTACCTCCCTGGCTATTTACGGTGGTGGCGATGGTAGCGGATGGGACCAGGAAAAAGCTGCCCTCTCGAGGGGAGCTGATATTATTGTCGCTACTCCGGGAAGGTTGATCTCACATCTTAACATGGGGTATGTGAAATTCAAACAGATAGAGGTACTGGTTCTTGACGAAGCCGACCGGATGCTCGATATAGGTTTCCATGACGATATTATGCGCATAATTTCATATCTGCCAAGAGAGCGTCAGACTCTGATGTTCAGCGCCACCATGCCGTCAAAGATCCGGTCATTGTCGAAACATATTATGAAGAGACCGGTAGAAATTGCACTTGAAATGTCGAAGCCTGCCGAAGGTGTTATACAGGCTGTCTACATGGTAGGTGATTTTCAGAAATTACCATTGCTAAACAGTCTCATTGCCGACAATCCCTCCTACCAGAGCATTCTGATATTCAGTTCTACCAAGAAAAAAGTGCATGAGATTGTACTGGGTCTTCGCTCCAAAAATTATCTGGTTGAAGGCATCTCTTCCGATCTCGAGCAGAAAGAGAGGGAAGACAGGCTGTTGAGGTTCAGGTCGCGGAAGACCCGCATCCTGGTGGCTACCGACGTACTGAGCCGTGGAATCGATATTAAGGATATCGATCTGGTAATAAATTTTGATGCCCCGTCAGATGCCGAAGATTATGTGCACCGCGTCGGTCGCACAGCAAGGGCCGAAACTTCAGGCGTAGCAATAACTCTCGTCAATAAGGCGGATATACTCAAGATGCACCGTATTGAAAAATTAATCGGATACGAAATTTATAAAGCACCAATACCTGCTTTTATAGCCGGGGAACATGATACCCGCCCCGACCACCGGTCACCCTCAACTAAACCTAAGAAGGGTAAGTTTAAAAGAAGATATAATCAGAAAGGGATGAGGGATGAGGCGTGAGGTGTGAGTTATGAGGGCGTGGCCTTTATTGAATTACGTCGGGGTGGTCAGCCGGATTAAGTTCATAGCTGAATCCTTTTTCTGATGCGTTCATTATTAAGACTTTGAAAATAATAAGGTTTGCCAATATTGATTCAGCTTTATATGATGAAATCCCTGTAATTTTTCTGAACTTTGATAATGTAATTGATCCGTTTTTCCCCAGATAATCCATCAGGGAATTTTCAACCTTGCCGAACTTAACCAATACACCATGCTCCTTTTCCATTTTTCTCCACACCTGGAGCAATACTCTGTTTGCTACAAGGTTTTGATCATTGCGTCTGAAATATGATATCCATCTGCCGTCTTCATCCTTAACCTGGTATGGCCTCTCTTTCCCTTTCATCACATCCACCTCCAGAATGGTTTTCCCTCCTGCCATATGTTGCTTAATGGTAAAAGTTATTTTGGGCCGGCAAAAAAGCTGCGCAGCTGTATCAATCATATAATATTCTTCATCAGATTTAACTCCGGCAATGCTTCCGTTATCCCTTACTCCAATAAGTAATTTCCCGCCATCACTGTTTGAAAATGCCGATAATGTCCTTGCAATCTTTCTGCTGTCAGAAACACAGTATTTAAAGTCAAGATGTTGACTTTCACCCTCTGCAATTAAATTTTTCAGATAATTGTCCATTCCCCGCTGCTTAAAAGACTGAATAACTTCAAAGGTATTTAAAGATAACCTTTTTGTGGCAACAAAGAGTGAACCTGAAACAGATATCCGGATAAATTTGATAAATCAGATACGAACAATTAAATTAGGGAGTTTTGAGATTAGAAAGACATTTTAGGGAAGGTTGATATGAACTCTTTTGCAGACAAAATTATAGAATTCAATAAATCACTCGATTTCAATGGTGAATTACCCAAGGGGATTAATATAATGAATCCATTCAGGAGGGATGATTACATTTTATTGGTTTCATCATCATTTTATAAAAAATTTTATGACGATAATAAGCCACGACATCTGATACTTGGAATAAACCCCGGCAGGTTTGGGGCAGGTGTCACCGGCATACCCTTTACCGATACAAAACGGCTTACCAATGAGTGTGGCCTGAAATACTCAGGCAAAGAGACCCATGAACCATCATCTGTATTTGTTTATGAAGTAATTAAAGCGTATGGGGGCCTTACTAAATTTTATAACGATTTTTACATCAGTGCAGTTTGTCCTCTTGGATTTACAATAAGCGATGCAAAAGGGAAAGAAAAAAATTATAATTATTACGATAGCACAGAATTAACAAATACGTTATTTGAGTTCATTGTCGAAAACATTAAGAATCAAATTGCTTTTGGCATAGAGACCAATGTCTGTTTTTGTTTCGGAACAGGGAAAAATGAGAAATTCCTTCGTTTACTAAATGACAGGTACGGCTTCTTTAAAAAATTAGTTCCATTGGAGCATCCAAGATTTATAATGCAGTACAAGTCAAAATCAAGACAGGAATATGTTGACAAATATATTAATGCATTCAAAAGCTCTTAACCATCGATAAACATGGAGATGAGAAAGGACACAACTGCACGATGGCAAAAAGGCTTAACGTCCATACCTCGCGACAGATGGCGCTGTAAAATTAATACTACCTTAATCAAACGTGGCTGATAGTGCATTGGGAAGTAATTTTAAAGATCATTTGATTAATGCATTTTAAGAAAACATTTTATTATCGTTTTGGATTATCCGGTAATGATTCTGAGTCAGGTATGATGATGGATCAAGAGGACAATGATGATGATTTTTTAGGTTACTTGTATTGTAAATACAATCTCCATCCATCGAACCCAAAACACATCCGTAATCTCAATGAAGCGACAGATTTTCTTGAATTTCAATTACGCAGCTGGGAAGGTGATGTTTCAGAATGGCTCCAGCATACTTTACAAATAGTTAATTCATCGTATAATAAACTTAAAACAGATAAGAAATTCCTGAAATCTGATTTCTCGGAAATTGATGCCGTTATTGAATGGCTAAAGACAAAACGACAAAAAGAGATTGAATTATCTGATTCAGAAAATAATATTTCATTAATTGAAGAGAAAAACATTCAGGATCCGGATGCCACTGGAAATAAACATTTATTGAACATTCCAACAAGGGCTACTCCTGAACAGATTTTAAGTTTCTGGTTAAAGCTACAGGGCAATAATGAGAAGGGTGAGCCATATTGGGAAAGTGAACAGGAAATTGAACATTTCGTTTATCAAAACTTTGACGTCTTTCCCGGAGTTGATGAAATAAAAGTGTTTAACCCGAATATGAATAAATCGGAATTAAATCATGCTACCTGGACTTTTTATCATGAATACGGAATGAGTAAAACCAAAAAGTTATATGAAAAACTGTTAATACTTAATTTTACAATATTTAAAGATGATAAAAATGCTTACAGCAATACTAAAGACCAGAGTGTTGAACATTTGAAAAAGCTTTTTGAATAGAAGAGGAAACTAAGGCTCAACGGTGAAACAGCTCAACGGTGAAACGGCTTTATTTCGCAATGGCTGCTCCATTTATCACACTCAATTCCGCGAAGCGGGACTTTAAATCATCTTCCAGTTAGTCCTCCGGGGGGTAAATCCGGGATGCGCTCTTTTGAGGTTAATCTATTTCTTTATAATAGAAACATGATGGATCAACTTTGTCCTTGCGTTGCAGAATGTCAATAAAAGCAACCTCTTTATCGTGTCTTTTAATACTAATAATATGTTCCTGAGGATTATGTCCGACAATCTGATTGAATCCCTTTAAAGGATCATATCCCAGTTCAGTTATATCGCACCATAATGGTCCGCCAAATTTCCGATCACCTCCCCTTTCATATCCCACATCAAATAGTGCCGGGTATCTATTATCAAAAGCAAGATTCAACAGTTCTGATATGGAAAGAGTGTTATTATGTCCTCCAGCAAATGGTTTAAACCTGGATTCAAACCATCCCGTGCTGATCCCGGCATGGGTCCATAGCCAATCCTCAGACTGGAAAGCGAGTTGGAACAGGTTTTCATTTGAATTGAATATTTCATTAAAATCATGCTTCATTTCGGGCCGGTATCCGGAACAATAATACTTATTACCTAAAAGATAATGAATGTCATGATTGCCCCATAATAATATTATTTTCTCAGGGTATTTCTTTTTTAACTCAATAATATCAAGTAAATTTTTCTTCATTGTTGTATTGTCAACATCAAATGCATCAACGTAATCCCCTGCAAAAATAAATTTATCATATTTGTTTATCATTTTCAAGACGGCATCCACGACTGCCATGCCATGAGTATCTCCTATGCTTACAGTTTTCATACGTATATAATTTTTTTTTAAGGCCGTATGGAACCACACATGATTGAGAATGATATTAATTAGTGTTTATGATTTGCGTCAATCATGTGGGTTTCATCAGCTTAATTTCCCTGCCTGATATCTATAATATACAAAAAATCCGGTTTTCCTCCCTGTTGAGAGCCCACAACAATATATACCGTTCTTTCAATCCGGTTTTAATGGCATATGATTTATGATTTAATTATAAGTAAAAGTTAAAATAGCTGTGCCATGAGTCGCGTGGGCGGCACAAATACCATTCAAAAATTGTGGGTCGAAAGTGATTCAGAAGAGTATCAGACTCTTATTATAAGAGATAACTTCTAACTTCCCCCCAGATAAAAAAGGAAACCAACTTTTATCCCCAGAGTACCAAGAACTGTTCTGGCATCATTCGGATTGTCCTCCTTGTTTTTCATGGTTGTTGAGACATATCCTGCCATTACGTCGAAATTAACCACATCACCGAGTGGAACAGCAAGTCCGGCACCGACCATAACTGACATAACGCTTGATTTGTTAGTTTCATCCTGATTCAAATAAGTGTACTTATTTCTTAAGGTCCCTATCGACCCTCCCACTTCAATGAAAGGAGAACATTTCTCAAGAGGTTTATAATACCTGACAAAAGGGCCTATTCCCAATGCAGTTGTCGATTCTTTGTCATCACCCGATCCATAGCTCATAAAAGACAAATTCAGATCTAGTCCGACAGCCAGATTATCGGCTAAGAAGTAACCAGCTCTTGGTGAAAGATTAAAAGTCCGGATTTTTTCGGAATCACCGTTACCTGAGTTGCTTTTGTACTTAATTGTGGAAAATCCCAGATGGATAAGATTTGATGTTCCTCCTGAATAGTCTGAATATAGATTATACAAATTAGAGGAGGATGTTAACCCAAGGAGAGTTTGCCCCTTGTTAAATTGTGCATTCAGCACTGATATGCTAAACAGGCACATACCGCAAACTAAAAATAAACCCTTTTTCATCGCATTAGGTATTATGTTTAGAAACTATTAATCAAAGTTATAACAATATATATCACGAGTCAAATGAAAAAACAGCTAGTGTAATCAGTTTTACGTGAATGGTTTATGTTTCCAAAATCTGATTACAGCAGTATCTCCTTCTATTTATCCATACCCGCACTTAAAAAGAAAAAACCTCCATTTCAATATATTTGCACAAACAGACTCTTTTATTTACATTTCATGGATTAATTTTTAACTTTAAATCAGGCTATTACTATAAATCATCCTTAATAATGTTCTAATGAAGAAGTTTTCACTTAATAAAGACAAAATCAAAGTACTGTTACTGGAAGGGATCCACGAGAACGCTGTTGTGTTCTTCAGGGAAAATGGTTACAGTAATATTGAATGGCTTAAAGAATCATTATCGGGCAGTGACTTGGAAAAAAGGTTACATGATACGCATATAATAGGAATCAGAAGCCGCACCGAACTTCGCAGGGAGCTGCTTATGAAGACACCAAAACTTTTTGCTATAGGATGTTTTAGTATAGGCACAAACCAGGTGGATATTCAAGATGCCAAAATGCTGGGAATACCGGTATTTAATGCCCCCTTCTCAAATACACGTTCGGTGGCAGAACTGGTTGTAGCAGAGTGCATTATGCTCATGCGGGGCATTCCCGAGAAAAATGTCCTGGCTCACAGGAAAATATGGATGAAGTCGCTTAGTAATGCTGTGGAAATACGAGGAAAGACCCTTGGGATTATTGGTTACGGACATATTGGTTCGCAGGTCTCCATCCTTGCCGAAAGCCTGGGTATGAATATTTATTATTATGATATTGAAAGGAAACTAAGTCTTGGCAATTCCAGATCTGTAGGCAGTTTAAATGAACTGCTAAAAATCTCAGATACAATTACTATTCATGTCCCTTCAACAGCACTGACAAGGAACATGATCTCAAAAGACCAGATTGCCCTTATGAAAAAGGGAGCCTGCCTGATCAATGCTTCACGCGGAGATGTTGTTGATTATAATGCCGTTGCTGAGGGACTCCGGTCGAAACATCTTGCCGGAGTTGCCGCTGATGTTTTTCCGCATGAACCGGCCTCGAATAATGAACCTTTTGAAACTGCTCTGCAGAATTTTAATAATGTAATTCTTACGCCTCATATTGCCGGCAGCACTGTAGAAGCACAAGCCAATATAGGGCTTGAAGTAGCTGAAAAACTGGTAAGATACAGTGATACAGGAACAACCTACGGGGCTGTAAACTTCGTTGAGATGTCACTTCAGGCCAACTGCTCCAAACAACGCTTTTTACATATTCATAAGAATGTTCCCGGGGTTCTGAAGGAACTGAACGCATATTTTTCATCAAGGGATATAAATATTTCAGCTCAATATCTGCAGACTGATCCCGACATAGGTTACGTCATAATTGAAACAGAGAGTGAACTTAGTTCTTCGGTTCTTAATGACCTGAAGAACATCCCAAACACGATCCGGGTCAGAATTTTATATTAGAACACTATACCGGTCAGAGGGTGCGGGAACCAGTAAGAAGATTACTTTTTTCAGTGATGATACTTCTCCCTCCCTGCCTTTAATGTCTCATCAAAAATTTCATCCAGGGTTGTGTTGACGCCACGAATCCCGGCCACGACATTTTCCGCCCAGTCGTAATATTCTATGATGCGTTGTAATGGCCAATCTTCCGGAGGATTTGAATAGATATCATGCAGGTTCATGATTTTGTCGGCTATCCTCAGCTTTTGGGCCCTGCCCGATAAGGAAGGCGCAAATACAACCTGCAGCCTTTTTCTTTCTTTCTTTTCGAGGCTCTCATCATCCGTCACCTCAAGGGTAAGTGATAAAACTTCCTCTCCAAAGATCTCACGTAACCGGTTGATCAACTCCTTTTTTTCTTCTTCCGAATCAACAGTATCCTCAATTACATCATGAAGTATTGCTGCTGCTATCAGTACCGGATCCTCCTCCCCTGCTTCATTTACAAGTAAAGAAGCTACCTGTATCGGATGATTTATATAAGGTGCCCTGTCAGCTCCTTTGCGATGTTGTGTCAGGTGTCTTCCGGCAGCGAACTCCAAAGCCTTTAATATCAACGAAATACTATCCATGGAAATTAATCTTCAAATTAATTCACAAAGATAGCAGAAATGTTCCGGATAAGGAATGTCACTCACCACTCACTCTTCAATTCTTTCCTCTCAATAGCGCCACTCGCATCTTTAATGATTTCTGATGCTCTTCATCGGTTGAATTGGGGTCTTTCATCTCCATGAACATCTTGCAGGGCAAATCGCTGCAGTCGCCACAGTCTTTAAGTTTCTTTGTGTTAACGGAGCAGTTGTACAAAGGGCAGACTTTATCAGGCATCATTTCCTTAGCCCAGAAAGTTGATCCCTTTAGGTTTATGCATCCTGTGCATGTCACACCGAAGTGTTCGCACTCGTCACATTTTAATCCGCAGGTTGAAAGTATCATTGCTTATCGGTTTTTACTGCAATTTAGTTCAAAAAGTTGAAAGTTCACAAAGTCTGTAAAGTTACACTGAAGGGTTGCCAAGTGAGGAAACAGATCAGACCCCGGCCGAAGTTGCTAACTAACCCAGGAACAAAGTGATGAGGTTTGAGGAGTGAGGAGTGCTTTGAATAGTCAATCACAGATGAACCCAAACTTTCCGGCAATCATTTCATAAACAGGTAACTTCACTCCATATCTTCTTCCCAAACGTACCACCTCGAATATGAGACCATCCATTTCGGAATTCTTACCCTGCTTCAGATCTCTCTGCATTGAAGTAGTAGTTGTTGGTGACAGAGTACTCAGAATCTCCAGATTGGTTGCCACGATATCTACGTCAAAGTATATGCCGGCAGCTTTAGCCAGGGTATCAATCTCCCGCATCAGCGCAATAAAAGTATCCCTGACTTTCCCCTCCTTCCTGGTTGCACCGGCATCAGTATCATAATATGCACCGCAGGCAGCCATAGGGGAAACATAAGAGAATTTCCGGAGTGCATCTCTCCTGATATTATCAGATACGATACCTGTTATACCACTGTCATTCAGATCCGCGGCAACCAGTTCAAGAACAGGTCTGTATTCCTCCTGTTTTCTCACACCGTATACTACCTTGAAAATATCCCCTTTCTGCAAAATGGTACCGGGTTCTTTAATCTCTGCAGCAATATAAATACATCCATCTGTCACCAATAAACCGGGAAGCATTTCCTGCATCCTGCCACCTGTACCATAAATATTCAGCACAGGAATTACTACCGTATCCTTATGAACTACTCTTCTGATAAAAGGGATGGTATCTTCAAGAGAATATCCCTTTACGCATACAAATATTACATCGGGCCGTTCATCATAATGATCCATATCCCAGGCCTTCACAGGGAAAACGACATAATTCCCCTTACGAGTCGTTTCCATTTTTAAGCCATTTTTGATGATAGCCTCCAGATGCTTTCCCCTGGCGATGACTGTAACATCTTTGCCGGCTTCTGTCATAAATGCCCCGATGCTTCCTCCAGTACCACCGGCACCGATCACTAAATATTTCATTTTAATCCTCTGTTATTTAATTTCAAATTTAACAATTATCAATAGTACTGATGTTGAATTATTGATTATAAAGATTGCATGGGACATTTTTGCCAGAAGCTTTTGGATTACCAATATACAGAATTTACCTGGCATCGTTGTATCTTTTTTCAATCAGTTCCCAGTCAATTAATTTCCAGTATGCCTCTACATAATCAGATATTCTGTTTTGATAATCAAGATAATAGGCATGCTCCCACATGTCACAGGTAAGCAAGGGGGTTAACCCCCGGCGAAGCGGATTACCGGCATTATTTTCATTAATTATTTCCATCGATCCCTTTGAATTCAAAACAAGCCAAACCCAGCCTGACCCTAATAGTGCAAGGGTAGATTTGGCGAACGTTTCTTTAAAGAATCTGGCTGAACCAAAACAGCCTTTAACGGCATCCAAAAACGGACCTTTTATGATATTATTATTCCCTGGTTTCAATGCGGAAAAATAAAATGCATGACTCCATGCCAGTGCAGCATTATTAAATAAAGGACCTTCGGCAACTTTAATTATGGTTTCAAAATCTTTGTCTTCAAATTTAGTGCCTTTGATCAGTTTATTCAGATTTGTGACATATACCTGATAATGCTTCTTATGATGATACTCCAGCGTTTTTCCGGAAATATATGGCTCAAGAGCATTAATCTCAAAAGGCAATCTGGGTAATTCGAACTTCATGATATTGTCCTTTAGTTCTCTGAAATAGAATATTTTAGTACGAAAACCCTTTCATCAGGTTGCCTGATCAAAAAATTTAAAGGTTTCATAAATAAAACTTATAAATAGGAAGGTAGAGATTAATGATCTGGCAAGTATCTATTGATAGTCGTGTAATGTTTCCATCAGCTTTTTACGGGCAAGAAAGATTCTGCTCTTCACGGTGCCAATTTTAAGATTAAGAGTTTCAGCTATTTCTTTATACTTAAAACCTTTGGCATGCATGCTGAATGGTATTCGAAACTCATCTTCCAAAGCATCAATAGCTTTATTAATTTCGTTGCAGGTAAACTCTGAATCCGGCCTTCCAAGTTGTGATTCTTCTAAATTGTTTAAAAGCAGCAAATCTTTTGAATTATCAATACTGGTATTCTCCCGAAAGGATTTTCTGTAATCGTTAATGAACGTATTCTTCATAATAGTGAACGTCCATGCTTTAAAATTATCAACTTCAATATATTTATCCCTGTGATTCAGGGCTTTCAGATATGTTTCCTGCAAAAGGTCCTTTGCTTTTTCCATGTTGTAAGTCAGACTTAAGGCAAATCTTACCATGTTATCCTCCATGCTGACAAGCTTATGATTAAATTCCGGTGTAGTCATAGTATGTAATTTTAAATCAGTCATGATCATTTTTGTTTAACAAAAGTATTCCCAAAATGAGTACGACGACTTAAGATTAAATTAAGGTTAGATTAAGAAAGGGTTAAGAAAATCATGTTTGCGGCTCTTCACTCAAAACATATCCAAATCCTTTTTTTGTATGGATTAGCTTTTGTGAGAAATCTTTATCGATTTTCTTTCTCAGGGAGTTAATATGAACGTCTATAACATTGGTTCCTGAATTGAATGAAAAACCCCAGATCTTCTCTGCAATAAGAATTCTGTCAAATACTCTGCCTTTATTGCTTAACAGGAGCTCGAGTATCTTATATTCGGTAGCTGTAAGATTTATCTCCCTGTCACTCCTTCTGACCTTTCTGGTTATTGAATCAAGTTCAAGGTCAAGGACTTTCAAAACCGGGCTCACAAATGCCTCTTTGCTTCTGCGATTCAACGCTTTAATCCGGGCAAAAAGTTCCTGAAAACTGAATGGTTTTACCAGATAATCGTCAGCTCCACACTCAAAACCGGTAAGCTTGTCTTCGACGGAATCAAGTGATGTCAATATAATTACAGGAGTCAAAATATTATTGTTACGGATTCTCTTACATAATTCAAATCCTGAGATTCCAGGTATTACCACGTCAAGAATCATAACATCATACTTTCTTGACAAGGCAAACTTTTCTCCAATTGTACCGTCATATGCCATATCGACTGTACAGTCATAGCTTTCTAATCCTATTTTTACAAATGACGATATTTTGGGATCATCTTCAACCACCAATATTCTCATAATCGTTTGAGATTATTCTCAGATCATTTTCCAAGATGTCAGATATCCTATAACAGAGAATCACTACTTATATTTTGAAACGAAATCAATTTAATATTTTGAGTTAAATAATTTCTTTCAAACAACTATGCAAGTTAATTAAAATTAAAGTTTTAAAGAAAATTATTTAAATTTGATAAAACAATTAACAATCAATGATAACCAGAGTTGAATGACTTGTTATGATCAGAACCCAACTTTTCTTTTTTTATTGAAATAATACCCTGTTGAGTATTTATAATTTGCAATGGCTGATAAGAATAATAATCAGATATCAAGACCACACTGGTATTCATCAGATTTGCCACCTTCATTGCAAACAGCTGTATGGATATCTGTTTTTATAGTCTTTGCTCTGAGTATCCTTGACCTTGCAGGATGGATATTCGACCTTACTTTCCTTAAAAGCATATTAGCGAAATGGATCCCTATGAAGATAATCACTGCTTATTGCTTTATTTTTACTGCAACAGCACTGGTGATTATCAAGGTAAATGCACCAGTGATAATCAAGCAAATCATCCCGGGCGTAGTTGCGATTTTAGTTAGTCTGGTAAGTCTGGCAACACTTTATGTATGCCTCTATCATATTAGTACCGGTCATGAATCTTCACTGGCTGAAGTATCCTATCTTACTTTTTGTTTCGCTCCCGAATCGAGAATGTCTTTTTTTGAAGCCTGCATTTTTTTCATCATCGGTAATATAGTTTTTCTGTTGATGGCAGATAAAACGAAAACTTCAAATCTTGCTCATGTTCTTATCATTCCGATCGCACTTATAAGTTACTTTATTCCTGCCAGTTACCTGCTAGGTGTCTATTCTGTAACTGAATTGATACACATGTCTGTGGCTCTGACCACCGGAATAGCATTTTGCGGGATATGTACTGTTGTTTTGTTGATAAAGCCGGATACCTGGTTCTTAAAGGTATTTACTGCCCGCGACACAGGAGGAATTATTGCAAGGAAGCTTCTGCTGCCACTGATGATTTTACCAGTTGTCATCGCATGGCTCCGGATAAATGGTGAACGGACAGGTATGTTCAAATCCAATGAAGGTATCGTTCTGGTGGCTCTTACTTATACTTGTTGTTTCCTTGCACTCATATGGCTGACAGCCAGATCTGTCAACAAGATAGATCTGAAACGACACGCCTCGGAAGAGGCATTGAAAAAGTCATATGCACGGTTGGAGTTATTATCTGAAACTGCAAACAGATTGCTCGTGAGCAAGAATCCTCAGGAACTTGTCAATGAACTCTGCAACCGGGTAATGAAGTTCCTCGATTGTCAGTTTTTTTTCAATTTCATTGTTGACGACACCGTACGTAAACTGCACCTGAACACTTATGCCGGAATTTCTGTCAAATCAGCACAAAAAATTGAATGGCTTGATTTCGGAGTCGCTGATTGCGGATATATCGTCCTCGATGGTAACAGAATTGTCGCAAAGAATTTTTCAGATACTTCAGATCCACGTACTGACCTTATCAGATCCTTCGGTATAAAAGCATATGCCCGCCATCCGCTTTTATCCCGCGATAAAGTTATTGGAACCCTTTCTTTTGGATCAAGTACCCAGATTAGTTTCAGCGAAGAGGATCTCTCCATGATGAAGATTGTTACAGACCAGGTTGCTATTGCCATTAGCAGGATAAGAAATGAAAATGCATTGCGCGAAAGTGAAGAGAGGTTTAAAGCCATGGCTGAGGTATCACCCGTTGGAATGGGAGTAGTGGAATTCGCAAGCGGGAAATTTCTTTATATAAATCCTTCGTATGAACAATATTTTGGTTATGACAAAGATGAGCTTCTGAGTAAAAAAGCTCCGGAGATATTCCTGGACACAAAGGATAAAGAATTAATTTATAAAAAGCTGGAGGAAGACAATTTTGTCTCAAATTATGAAGTAAAGCTTAAAAGAAAAGATGGTTCATCATTCTGGAGCATGTCTTCAATAAGGCCAATTAAATTCATAAATAAACCGGCACTTCTGGAGACATTTATAGACATTACAGATCATAAAAGAGCTGAAAAGGAATTACAAAGCACGAAGGACTACCTTGAGAATCTGATAAATTACGCAAATGCCCCGATTATTGTCTGGAATCCTGATACCAGGATCCAACTCTTTAATCATGCATTTGAACATTTGACAGGATATTCTTCTTCAGAAGTAGAAGGTAAAATGCTTGATGTGTTGTTCCCAAAAGCTTCCTTAAAAGAGTCAAATGCAAAAATCAAAGACGCATTAACCGAAAACTGGAAAACGATAGAAATACCAATACTGACAAAAAACAAAGAGATCAGAACAGTTTTATGGAATTCCGCAAATATTTATGATACCGATAGAAAAACTGTATTATCCACCATTGCCCAGGGTAATGACATAACAGAAAGGATAGACGCAGAACAAAAAGTAAAAGAACGTACAAAGGATCTGGAACTGGCGAATCTTCAGCTGAAACAGGAACTGACAGAACGTTTTCAGGCACAGCAGGCTCTGAGAAAAAGTGAGATTCAATTAAAAGAACTCAACGCAACCAAAGATAAGTTTTTCAACATCGTAGCCCATGATCTTAAAAATCCATTTACCAGTCTTCTTGGATCTTCTGAATTGTTATCCAAGAATATCGATCAATTGGATAATGAAAAAATTCAAAATCTTGCAACAATACTGAATGATTCGGCAAAGTCAGGTTATGCAATACTTCAGAATTTACTGGACTGGTCGCGATCGCAGACAGGAATGCTGAAATTCAATCCGGAAAGAATCAATTTAAGGAAATTAATAGATGAAAATATTTTAAACCAGGAACTATTTTCAACTAATAAGGAAATTGAACTGTACTCTGAAGTAAAAGAAGACATTTTCATCTTTGCCGATAAAAACATGATAAATACCGTGTTGCGTAACATTCTGAGCAACGCATTAAAATTTACTTACAGATATGGTAAAGTAGTTGTCAGTGCACTAATTGACTCTGATGATGCTATTATTTCAGTAAAAGATAACGGAATAGGAATTTCAAAAGAAAATATAGATAAACTATTCAGAATTGATACTAAATATTCAATGCCCGGAACAAACAATGAACAAGGCACTGGTCTGGGGCTGAAATTATCCAGAGAATTTGTCGAAAAACACGGCGGCAGAATCTGGGTGGAAAGTATTGAATTTCAAGGCAGTGAGTTTACGTTTTCCATCCCTCAAATGAAGGACAATCATCTCATGAAGTAATTAAATTTCAGGGGCCAGACTTTCCGCGAATTTTTGAGATCCATTATGATTTTTGAGTTCGGGTCAATGCGTGTATACTTTGAGCCGGAAATAAAGACGAAAAAGGTTACAAAGGACCCCGATTTTTAAGTTACCCCTTTATTTATCCTCCGGATTAAAAGCCAGCAGCGCCAGATAGCCATCGCAAAGAAATCCTTCGTATCCCCAGCACTCACCATTCCACGTTTTCCAGTCTTTGGTCATGCCACTTTCGCTGCAGGAGCCCTGGAAACCACCTTCGTCAATACCTTTCAGGATTCCTTCCGAAATTGTCTGCAGCTGTTCATCAAGACCTGCTTTCTTAAAAGCTTTCAGGGTAAAATATGACCAGTTGAGAGATGCTCCTCCGTTCTCATACCGCTGGAATGCATCGCTGCCGTCATCCTTCTCACCACCACCCCAGCGCGGATCATGATGGGTATAATCCTCTTTTCTGACCGACACTAAGTTACCGGGAACTCCTAAAGTAAAGTCTTTGAATCCTGCCTCCTTCATTTTATTCCAGAGGGTCAGCATTATATCTTTAATCCTGTCCTCAGGCACCAGGTTGTAATAAACGGCCATGCTGTTCACCATCAGAAAGTAGTAATCGTGCAGTTTCCCGTCCTTACTTTTCCATCCTGCCAGCACTCCTGTCGACGGATTAAAAAAATTATTAAAGTATGCCTTCTTTAAATTGCCGGCAAATTGCCTGTAAAGTTCTGCATCATCCGTTTTACCCAGCATTTCTGCTACCACCACCATAAGATTCAGGGCATCGTAGGTCAAGGCGTTACTAAAAGCATCCTCATGGCCAAAACCAATGGTGTCCCACCAGTTTGCCGGCCGGACTACCCCGTCCCATGAGCCTGAATTACCGCTCAGCTCATACTCCACAAGACCGTTTTTATTATAATCCCTTTTCATCTGCAGGTCGATCCATTCTTTGATTTTCGGATAGTATTTTTCAGCCCACCTGATATCATTTGAACCCATGATGTAATTGCAGGCTGAAATGACAAGAGACGGGTAGGTATCTAGATAATCATAAGGTTGTGATTTACTATTATAATTATCAGCATTCTTATCCTCCCAATTACTATTGTATCCAAACATACCATATGCCTTCATCCCGTTCAGGTATCTTTCAATTGACATCCTTAGTAAATCAAGTGCAGTTAAGGAATCCACCAGCGGAGGAGTTTTGAGAGCTAACATGGATGAAAGGTAAAGAGTAAATGCACATGGATCGCTGCACGAGTTGTTTGCAAGTACCTGCAGCCTGGGATTCACCTGGAAAAGGTTGAGATAATTGCGCCTGAAACCTGCATATTTTTCCTGCTCCACTCCTGAGAATAAGGGATAAACAGAGTGAACAGTGAAGGTATAACTGACAACCTTCTGTTGTTTTGTTGCTACCGGCAAAAGAATTGAAATAAAGTTCGGATTGTCTTTCCTGCTTGCATCATAATCAACAACTACATCACGTTTGTCAGCCACCACCTGGAATGTTCCCATATCGGGTAAATGAAGCACCGCAGGCAATCTGGTTTTTTTCCTGCCTGCCATCACCCCCAAAAGGGAAGTATGGTTTTCACTCTTGCTGAATCTGAATTCAATACCTGGTAATGAATTATCGCCTCTGTAGTTTGAAGTTACGGTAAATTTTTTCACATAAAATTTAAACTCCCATCCTGCAATGCCGGCTGCTCCTTTCCTGCAAATATTCACCTGCGAATCAGATACTTTACGCAATTCATACTTCTCCGCTTCAGGTGACATTCTCCACTGAACGGGGTTTCTTTCCAGCTTACTATTTCCAAATGCATCCACCGTGAGATATTTCACAAAGGGAGCAGTGTCGGAAAGCTGGATCCTGTAATACTCTGAAGAATATTCAAAGCTCTTTATTTTATGAGTACACGACAGACTCAGGAACATTGTGACTGCCAATAACGGAACGGCAGATAAAATTCTAAAATTTCTCATTCTTTTGAATTTTATGCATTCTTGTAGCTCTTTTGCATCTTTATGACCGCCTCTCTAAACTGCGGTAAAGATTTCCATAATTCTTTATCGCATACAGTCAATTTGTTACATTCGATACAACAATCATATCCTTTTCCGATTGCACATCTTCGAACTGAACAAGAATTTACGGTAACACTTACCGGTTTATCTTTTTGTTTACAACCATAGCAGAATATCCTGTCGGGATCAAAATCAATATTATACTTCTCCTTCATTTTAAATTCTTCATAAGCTTTCTTTTTGAGCTCAGGGCTATTCTCTATCGTTGCTTTGTAAACAGGACATTCAGCAGAACATTTATAACCACAATAATTAAGATTTTTCGGATCTGGTTTCTGTGGTTGCTGTCTTATCGGATCCTGTGCCAATGCCGGATTACCATAAACCAGTGCACAGCATGTTACTCCTGCTTTAAAGCATTTGTTGACGAAATCACGTCGTTTAAGATCTTTCTTCATCAGGGAATTTTTAAGTTTAACCCGAATAAATATCAAATTTAAACAGAATACACTGTTATTCAAAGAGCTGATGGGAATAAATAAAGGCTGAGGGCGGAGGGCGGAGGGCGGAGGGCGGAGGGTGGAGAGTTAGGGATATTTAGCAAAGAATTTGGAGGCATCCTGGAGGGTTAGATAATTAGCATAGGTGCTGGGAAGGTCAGCAACTTTTTCATAGGGTTTGCCATCCAGCAGAATGAACATTTCCCGGGATTGATCAGGGAGAATATTGAGCCAGAGGGCGAAGCGATCAGTGAGCTTGAGTTGGAGTTCGGGAGCATATTCTGAGGTTTGATTAGGATAGAGATATTCGCTATAAAGGGCGACACGAGCGAGAGCAGGGAGATAGACACCCTGGGAAGTATAAGTATACTTGAAACCGCTAAAGAGAGATTGACCGGAAGCAATTTCAAAGAAGGGCTGGCTGTATTTATAGAGAGTATGGTAGGTGATGAGACAGTCAATAGTATCCTTAATGACGGTTCTACAACTATCGGCATAAAGGGTAGCGACGAGATATTGATCATAGGTTTTGGTAAAGTGGTTTTTTTGGGCGACGGCAGTGAGAAAAAGAGTAGAGCCGCTCTCGCCAGTTATAGCAAGGCAGGTTTGCTCTTTGGGTTTGTATTCATTAAGTTTGTAGTAAGTTAAGAAGATAAGAGCGGCAAGGGCGAAAAAAATAAGGAAGGGAAGGAAATATTTTTTAAACATAAGGACTCCTAATTATTCACGGTTGACAGGACGGATGAGAAGATCAAGGAGACCAATCATTTGAAGGTCTTCTTCATCTTTTGTATATAGCTGGGGTTTATATTCATCGTTGAGAGGAATAAGCCAAGTAGTGCGGGTTTTGGGGTCAAGAAAGAGTTTTTTGAGAGTGATGCCATCGGAGGTGCGAAAAGCCATAATTTTGCCGGAAAGATGTTGATTGCGCCAATCACGGGAACAGATTACGAGGTCACCATTGAGGATGAGAGGTTTCATAGAATTGCCGGAAACCCGGAAGGTTAAATAGGGAGGTGGATAGGCAAGCAGAGAGCGGGGGATTTCAAGAAAACCCAAGGGTTCTTCAGAGAGGACTTCCACGGGTTCACCAGCAGCAATTTCGGCAACGATAGGCAAACGGATGGTATCGGAAAGGAAAGAAGAATCCACAGGGATAAGTTCCTGGAACATTGAACCCTCACCGGTCAGGAGCCAATTTAGGTTTACATTTAATTTATCTGCTATTTTTGCAAGAATATCAGCTGTGGGTTCTCTTTCACATCTTTCATAATGAGAAATAGCAGCTTGGGAAGTTCCAATTAAAGAAGCAAATTCAACTTGATTTAAATTTTTTTCTTCTCGTAACTTCTTTAATCTCAAAGCAATACTCAATTTAACCTTCTTCAATAATACAAATGTTATATTTTTCACTTGACAGATATAACAAATGGAATATCGTGTCCTAATACAGTGACTATAAAAAAAAGGAGATATTAGATGTCAAGAGAAATTATGACGGGAGATGAGATAAGAGTGGAACTGGCAAGACAAAGGATGACCCGGGTGCAATTAGCGAAGGATATGAATTTAACC
>JAJFVL010000067.1 GCA_021371855.1 Bacteroidales bacterium
CTTTCTAGATCTCTAACAATCTTCTTTTTAATATCATTACTAAAGTAACGATTTTGTCTCGATCTTAATTCTTCTGTAAAAATGCTATTTGTTCCCATAATTATACGTTAATTTTGGTCAACGTATTTCAGGCACCGACAACTTGGAACCTGGAACTTGGAACCTGGAACCTGGAACTATAAAACTGACACGCCACATCCTTCTCTACGCTTTACGCTCTACGCTACTTTTGTCTTTTGTCTTAATCTTTCATTTCATTTATGAATTCACTTATTCTCAAAATTTTTTTACTGTTATCCTTATTGAATAAGAGGTGTTCAAAATCTCTGGTTTTAACTTTAAGATCTATTGTGGTAAGCATCTCTGCTGTCTTTTTCTTTAGCTCAGCAAGGTCAGATACTCCGCATTTCATCTTAAGGAAACCATAATCGGGTTTTACCTGCCCCAGAAGAAACATGGCATCATAAAAGTCGCGTCCTTTCTGCCTGTCAAGCATTGCTGACACTTTCACCGAACATAACACTTCATCAGGCGGAACAGGAAACGGAAAGAAAAAACCACACCCCCTGATATTAATAAGAAGGGGTTCATAAGCAAATAATTGATCCTGTCTCTCTATCTTTATCATGAACCTTTCTTCACGATGTCCTGAAAGACCCATCTCAAACAACAGCTCAGGGAAATAAATGCTCTTTCTGAAAGCTTTAAGCCTGTTGGCATCTCTGTCGCGTGAGACAACATTCAGCCCTGACCGTTTCAGAAACAATAACACACTGTTTGTCATTTCAATAAACCCTTCATTTGTAAGATCTTTACAATCAAAATCAAGATCTTCTGAAAAGCGGTCAATCCCTTTTACCAGACGCAGATTCGTTCCGCCAATGAATACAATCTTCCTTATATACTCTGTGGCCGACAGATAATCAAGTATCATCAGCTGAATATACTCTTTTATAAGGTACTTGCTGAATACGGCATTGTCCCTTAACTCAGCCGGATAAAAATTTCTTATTGTATCCGGTTGTATCATAACCTGTAAATATCAAAAAGCTTTCCTATCCTTTGTTCCAGCGCCTTATTCCTGAAACGCGATAAATATCCGAGTAGTATGTCTTCTTTCAACTCTTCATTAAGAAAATCTTCATCAAGGCGCAAATCTTCAATATCCTTCTCCGTATTATAAAAAGGATAAATATAAAGCAGGTCAAGCAGCGCCTTCTCAGGTGTTGCAAAAGCAAACACCCTGCCATCGTCCATAGGCTTCAGATCATACCCGAACATCAGATCATCCTTTACTGTCTTATATGAATAATCGCCAAACGGACTCGAAAATGCAGCGGTCTTCAGTGAAGTGATACTTGTAATCTGCACAACAGTCTCAGGTATTATCCCGTAAAAAGCCAGAGCTGTATGCAGACTTATATATGACGGATTATACATCCTGTTAGCAAAGTAATACTGATAATCTGACTTCCCCTTATACTCAGGAAAAGTGTAAAATCCCTGTCTTAATCTTATTATAAGCCCTTTTGCTGTCCACTTTATAAAATTATTACGATTGAAACCAGGATGCCAGGCATACACCTGGTTAATGTTGAAACATGCTAACGGATACATCTTATTCCTGAATTCAATATAATTCATTTTCATTTCTATTATGCATCAAATATAGTGCTTTTTGGAAATACAATAGTCATTGTCGGCTCTTTTAGTGAGTGAAGGATGTTGAAGAGTTTGTGAGTAGAACGTAGAGTAAATAAACTTTGGAACAGTTGGTTCGAGGTTCGAGGTTCAAGGTTCGCGGAACATGGAACATGGAACATGGAACCCACTGACGCTCCTGGCGCCGGTCAGGGCCTGCGGCTTTGGAACTTTTAGTACATAGTAATTATCAGGCAATTAAATCATTTAAAGAGTAATTGTTATACTTTTTATGCTTCTCTTTAATAATCTTCTTAAATTCATTTCTTATTTGGATCTCTATCCATAACATTGGTTCATTATTAAATAATTTCCCAAAAATAATAGCCAGGTCATAATTAACCGGACGTTCTCCATTAATCAATTTACTTAAATTTGAAGGGCTAAGATTAATATAATCTGCAAATTTCTTTTGAGAAATAGCCAATGTCTTTAAATATTGCTTCAGAAATTCTCCGGGGAACTTAATATCCTGTTCCTCTGATTCCAGGTAATCTTCCATTTGATATCTGAGAGCTAACAATTCGATGTTCCTGGTACGTATTTTTGACCTGTCTCTGGATTTATTCAGAAGAATTGCCTGGAGCTCCTGAAATTCAGTTCCTTCTGTATCCATCCTGTTTGTTAAAACTCCATCTGATGGTTCTGTTTGACTATTTTTTTTCATGATTTTATTCTATTTCCTCTCCAGATATTCATTAATAAGATTTTTACCTGCCTCATCGTCAATGAACATACGTTGTCCCAAAGCTACTTTTGCATCATATTTATCGGCATACCATTTTATTAAATTCGTTTTTGAAACAAACGTCAGAAATCCTTTGTAATCCCCTTCCAGTTTAAAGCTTTCCCTGCATGCAAATGCAATCAGGCATCCGGCAACATAGTCGTATCTTTTATCCTTTTGCCCGACATTATGCGGTGCTATTTCCAATATATCCATTATTAACATTTCATTCTCAATCTTAAGATGCATTGCACCTTCAACACTTCCTTCCGGCCCACTTGTCTTTAACAGGAATGTTTTTGAATTTTTTTCCCTGACCAATTGTTCCCAGTTAAAGTTCCATCCGTCTCTCTTAAGTGGTATCCCCTTCTTCCCTGCAATAACAATTTCAGCTTTTATTAATCTGTCTTTTTTAATATCTAAAATGTAGACATTCATTCTGTTTTATATAGGCGAAGGTAAGAAATATTGTCAATATTGTATAATATTATAAATAATAATTGTCATATTTTGACATTTTTTTAAAATATCCTTTAATGCATCAATATATTTCATCTCATGAACTCAAGACAAAAGATGTTTCAGGCTGAAGGCGGAAGGCAGAAGGCGGAAGGCTGAAGACTGGATAGGGACATTGTTTACTGCTTGCTGCTCACTGCTCCCTGCTCACCTGCTTACTCATTGGAAATCTGGAACAGTTATTTCGTGGTTCGGGGTTCAAGGTTCAAGGTTCAAGGTTCGGGGTTCGCGGAACGTGGAACGCGGAACCTGGAACATGGAACCTGGAACGCGGAACTTGGAACCTGAAACTTGGAACTTTGGAATATTGGAATATTGGAATAATGGAACTTTGAAACTAACATTCCTCACCACTCACTACTCACTACTCACTACTTTTGTCTTGTGACTTTTGTCTTTCGTTTTCTTATCAAAACTCTTCCATCAGCAGAAAATCTGCTATATGTTTATGCTTTATACCTTCGATATTGTCATGCCACAAATCATCCATAGTTACCACGTACTTGGGATAGTGATCTCTTACTTCAAGTAATGGAGAAAACTCCCGGTCAAATGTAGCTTGCTCAGCTATTTTGTAAGCAACCTGTACATATATCCTCTTCTCTTTTGTTTCAGCAATAAAATCAATCTCTCTATTATCTGATCGTCCCGTAAACACATTATATCCCCTGCGTTTAAGTTCAAGCATCACAATATTTTCAAGTATGCCCGATATTTGCCTGTCCCTGTATCCCATTACAGAATAAAGTAACGACTGGTCGCCCAGGTAATATTTTTCTGATGTCTTTAGTATCTCTTTACCTTTAATATCGTAACGTGGTACCCTGTAAATAATAAAGGCGCTTTCAAGTGCATTAAGATAGTTGTATACAGTGTTAAGATCAATCCTGCGCTGTTGGCTTTTAAAATAATCAGCAACATTTTTTGCCGAGAACCTGTTTCCTGTATTATCAAAGACATACCTGACAACTCTTTCAAGAAGCTCCACATCACGAATATTGTGACGCTGAACCGTATCACGCAGGATAGCAGAAGAATAAATATCATAAACCGCTTTATATGCCGTCTCAAAAGAATAATCACCTGTATGAAGAGAGGGAAATCCGCCTAACCGTAAAAACCTCTCAAATTCATCATGAATGTCAACAACTTTAACTCCTGCTGATTTCTCCCTGAATACAATATGCTCAGCAAAAGAAAGTGTAAAAACATGTATCTCAATATACCTTCCTGCAAGAAATGTTGAAAGTTCTGATGATAACAGCTTCGAATTGGACCCGGTGATATAAACGTCGACATTAAAATCAACCAGAAATGAATTTACCGCTTTTTCCCACAATGCAACTGTTTGAATCTCATCAAGAAGAATATAGTAGCGATTCTTATTTTTAATGTTAGATCTTATAAACTCATATAACTTACTGGCTTCATCTATTTCTGAAAACTGAAAACTCTCAAAATTTATATATATAATATTCTCCTCCGCAACACCTTTCGTAAGTATTTCATCACGAAGCAACATCAGGATAGCAGATTTACCGCTTCGTCTTATGCCTGTGATAACCTTTATAAAAGGCTTATCAATAAAGTCGCAAAGCTGTTTTATATATAAATCTCTTTTTATCATTATAGGTTTTTATGGTTACAACCATAAATATATTACATTTTTGTAATGTTTTTAGGGTTACAGCCATATTTTTTTATTGAATCTTTCCGGTTAAGTTTCAAGGGCTTCGCCCGTTTCAGGCTGAAGGCTGTAGGCGGAAGGCAGTAGGCAGTAGGCGGAAGGCGGAAGGCGGAAGGCGGAAGGCAGAAGGCAGTTTAGGAATATTACTTACTACTTACTACTTACTGATTACCGCTTACTACTCACTGATTACCGCTTACTGATTACTGCTTACTCATTGGAAATCTGGAACAATTTTTCAAGGTTCAAGGTTCAAGGTTCGCGGATGTGGAACCTGGAACATTTGTTTCAGGCTTTCATATTTAAGCCTCACTCCTCCTCTTTTCGTTCATAGTTTATCGCTTCCCCACTTATAAAAAGGTAAAACTGTTACTACTTTTTTGTCAATTTTAAAAATATCTGACTGCTCACGGGTGATGATGGTCCCCTTTGTCAAACTGAAAAAATCCATTGCTTCTGACAGTCCGTTTACCTCTCTCCCGGTGTTCTCCTCATCGAGCTGCAGACAAACCTGGTACAGCTCAGGTGTCTTGTCCTTACCAAATACTACAAAGTCACATTCTTTCTTCCCTGAGAAGTAACAGATCTTATTTGTCATACGACGCAACTGCAAATAAACCATGTTCTCAAGCAACCGGCCATTGTCACTTCCGAATGACAGGGAGTTTACTTCTATCATACCGTTATCAGCAACATATACTTTTCTGGGATTCACAAGCTGTACTTTCTGTGAATAGCTGAAAACAGGAACAAAAAAGAAAAGATAGGCATCGGCAAAATACGAAAGGTATTCCATTATGCTTGCAGACGATCCAATAGAAAACATCTTCCGCAGACTGTTTCCTGTTACCGGCTTACCGGCATTTGAGATCAGCCATACGGCTAGTTGCTGAAGCATTGAGATATTTTTAATACCATAACGCACAGCTATGTCTCTTATCACTATGTCATTGAACGCCTGCATCAGTATCTCAGGAATACCTGTCTTTACCGCTTCAGGGAATCCTCCTCCATGCATATAGTCATCAGCAGTCTGTACACCGGAAGTCTCACCCTTAAATGCAAGATATTCACTATAAGAGAAAGGGAACAACTCTTTTGAGATATGACGCCCCGTAAGTCTTGTACCCAGCTCACGACTAAGCATTGAAGCATTTGACCCTGTTATGTACACTTTATATCCCTCATCGAGCCTGAAACGTACAAAATTCTCCCATTTGTCAATGTTCTGTATCTCATCAAAAAAAAGGACATTTATTCCATGTTTAGTAATTATCTCCTGCAAACGATTGAAGTCGCCTGCATCGAAGCCGGCAAGTCGTGGATCCTCAAAATTAAGAAACAGCGTTTCTACGCCTGCCGCCCTGTTTATCTGTTGCAACAAAGTGCTCTTTCCGCATCGGCGTATACCTGTAATAATAAGGGCATGCGAGGAAAGCGAAGGATAATCGCTGAAATCCCTCTTAAGCCCTGCATCAAGCTTACCAATCCTCTCTTTCTGAGAATCAATTATACTTTCTATTACAGACCGCACCAACATAGTTGGAATGTTTTTGTTTGTAAAGATAACTAATTTTTGTTTGTAACAAAAACCTTATGCTTTCATTAAGTTTTCAACAAACTACAAAATCGTTTATGCGTTTATGCGTTTATGTGTTGAGTTGTTGAGGCGTTTGATCGGCGACTCAACGAATAAACGAATAAACAAATCAACAAATCGTAGATGCATTGAGGCGTTGAGTTACTGTTCCAAGGGCTTCGCCAGATTCAGGGTTTACTTTCAATAAATAGCAAGCTTTAAAAAAGTGTTACTCCTGGTGACTATTTATTTGTTCTGCAATCCGGTTATTAAATCCCGAAGTTCTTTGTCTGAAATGGATGCTGCTTCACTTTTGTCATAAATAGAAATTAAGTTCACAATAACCTCTTCACCTTCACTCTCTATCAATCCAATAATTTCAGTGTCAAGATGACTTATAACTCTTAATCCACCACTTTTACCCTTACCTTTACTTTTTACAGCAATCCTAATTTTAAATGAATCTTGTCCTAATGGTTTCCCCAGTCGCGGATTCTCTATCAATTCATTTTCAAGTTGAGTCAATTCTTTGCTCAAAGATGAGTATTTCTTCAATAGAGGTTTCGCTTGTCGCTTAAAGCTTTTTGTAACTCTGACTATGACTTTCATTTAAAAAACCAGAGAGGGTTTGCAATTTATATTGTTGTCTTTTGGCAGTCTTTATCTCTTCCAGTCCTTCCTGTATTGCATGAAAAACCTTTAATTTATTCTGAAGTTTTTGATATTTCTCATTAATCTTCTTCCATCTATCAAAGGGAATAATAACAGAAGTCTTTATGCCATTATCATCAACTATATATTGTATTGAATCTTCCATTTCTATAAATTTATACAAATTTAATTATTTCCGGCTTCTGTGGCAAATCTTGTTTTTGCATGTCCCATGCCAGAATTCATTACTCATTAAAGTATAATAATAAAAAGATACTTTAGGTTTGGAAGGGCTGTCAATCGCCTTTTCGCCCTATCGCCCTATCGCCCTATCGCCAGGTTCAGGATTTCTTTTCGTTGAGGCGTCCTCTTTTTGTTGAGTCGTTGAGGCGTTGAGGCGTTTGATCGGCGACTCAACGAATAAACGAATAAACAAATCAACAAAATGTTGAGTCGTTGATGCGTTGAGGCGTTGAGGGGGCTTTCGAATCAACGAATAAACGAATAAACAAATCGTTGAGGTGTTGAGGGGGCTGCGTCCGTTTAAAAGTTTCAGAGTTCAAGAGTTTCAGAGTTCCGGGTTCCAAGTTCCGGGTTCTACGTTGTCCAGTGTCAATGCCTAAATAACGTTGACCTTTTTAATACTTAATTTATCTCTTTTATTATTTATATGATTTACTGTTGATAAAGGGAGATAACTTGGAGAGTTATTCTCGTTATCAATGGTACTCCTGAATTTGCTTGGTGTT
>JAJFVL010000028.1 GCA_021371855.1 Bacteroidales bacterium
CCCCAGTGGGTGTAGTCGTTTCAAAAGGTACGATATTCGATTTTACGGGAATATTTTTTAAGATTTCAACGGTTGCCGGAGCAGGAATAGGAATAATGCCATGAGCACATTTTACAAAGCCTCCTCCCAATTGAACCGAGGAGGCCATAATTTTTTCAACTTTCAAACAATCTAAGCACACAGCGGCTCCAACAATATCAATAATAGAGTCAACAGCTCCAACTTCATGAAAATGCACTTCATATAAAGGCTTTTCGTGAACCTTTGCCTCAGCTTCTGCTACCTTCATAAAAATAGCCAGACTTATTTCTTTTATCTTGTTGCTCAAACTGCTGTTTATGATTATATTTTCAATATCCTTTAAATTTCTATGATCATAAAGGGTATGGTCATTATCTGACTCACGACAGGTCTGTGCTTTATGGTGGTGGTCGTGCTTATGAACATGCATTGTATTTTTTAAGACTACGTCTACTCTGGTTCCGCTTATGCCTTTTTTATTATCCTTTTTTATCTGCAGCTCATATTCAGAATCCAGATTAAGCTTAGACAACTCCCGCCTTAAATAATTCTCATCTACTCCCAAATCCAGCAATGCACCCAGATTCATATCGCCGCTGATTCCGCAAAAGCAATCATAATATAATACTTTCATCGCCTAGTTCTCCAATACATATCTTTTATGAAAAAAAATGTTTTTCGGGAAACCCATATTAAACTAATCTTCTGATCTTTTTAACTCTCTTTCTTTAACAACTACTCGCTGTTCATATACTTCAATTTTATAATCCAGGCGTTCCAGCGTTTTCTTCATATCTTCCATTTTTGCAGCTAACTGTTTACGCTGCTCAGTTAAGAGTTCTCTTCTGGCCCCTATGGTTGCATCACCCTTTTGAAACAGCCCGACATACTCAATCAGAACTTCAATCGGAAGCCCTGCACTTCGCATACATTTGATAAACTCGACCCAATTACAGTCCTCTTCCGTATAATTTCTGACTCCGCTTTTATTGCGGTTTACACGAGGAATCAGTCCGATGCGTTCATAATAGCGGAGTGTATCCTGTGAAACATCGTATTTTTCACTTACTTCGGTAATTGTCACGTTATTTCACCTCCTGATATTTAATATTATAAAACTTGGAGTTTACTCTAAGTCAAACCCTCAAGGAAGGGAAATCGCACCTTTACCGGATAAAGTTGGTGATTACAGTTTCTTCTCTCTCCGGGAATGTAACGCCGGCTTTGATACCAGCCTCTTTACATTTTAAGAACCATGCCATGTTCCTGCCTAATATACGCATCGTTTGTAAGCCCTCTAAATCTTTTTTTACGTCTTCCGGTGTGGCGCCGTGAACCATGTTCCAATACCTTGACGATACAATAGGCATTTGGGATATGGTGAAATATTTATTAAGCTGGTCAAATGTGGCTGTTGTACCCGCCCTTCTGGCGGAGACAACAGCTGCTGCCGGTTTTAAGTAAAAAGACTGTCTGCCTGCAAGCATATCCGAATAAAATGCGCGATCCATGAAAGAAGTAATCGCACCGCTTGCGGCTGCATAATGCACTGGCGAGCCGAAAATAAATCCGTCGGCATCTTTGGCAAGATCAAGGAAGTCCTTGACACTGTCATTGAAAACACATTCTTTCTTTTCTGCACAAGTTTTGCAGGCGATGCAGCCGGACAGAGGTTTATTTCCAATCCAGAATATTTCAGTATCTATGCCTTCGCTGTTCAAGGTTTCAGCTACTTCTGTAAGTGCTGTGTAGGTACATCCCTCTTTGTGAGGGCTTCCATTCACTAATAATACTTTCATAACTTTACCTCCTTTATTTCCCGTTAATTACCCGTTCTATTTTGATATTCTGAAAATTCATCATATTTGGATAAGGTTATAGTCAGTATTACCCATACCAAGTATCTTCATATATTCGATTTGATGACGCCCGCTACGTGATTCAATGCGTTCAAGGAGATCATGATTTTGTTCCGCCGGAAGTTTATCCACAAGATCAAGGGATGCCTTGTCAATAGCTACAATATCTGTCGAACCAAGGATACCAATATCTTCGCATTTCGGAGGGGCCCCATTTCCATCGCAGTCACAATCAATTGAAATATTTTTCAATACATTGATATAAGTGATATGGCCTTTGAAATGATCAATGGTCGCCTTGCCCGATTCGGTCATTCTTTCCAGAAAAGCAGGACCGGTGTAATCCATAAAGTTAACATCAGGTTGATTAAAATCAAAACCATGAACCTGC
>JAJFVL010000004.1 GCA_021371855.1 Bacteroidales bacterium
CCGGCATTAACATGTATAATAGAGCCGGAAGTAGTTACAGAACCACACGCTTTATACAATGTCTTCCATGGATTGGCCGATGTGCCGGTTCCGGTTGCATCATTACCATCAGGTGATATAAAATAAGTTGTCTGTGCCTGAATGTTAAATGTTATAAATAGAAATAGCAGAGTTAATAAATTTTTCATGGTGTTATTATTGTATATTTATTTCTTTATAAAACATGAGCCATCCGTTTAATATTAGTTCTTATTAAAAGATACTATCAGAAGCAGAGGTTCCTCCAGGTGACGCAATTTTTGCAACAGTAAATCACGCACTTACAGCAAATTCAACACTTTTTTGTATTGGACTTGTTCCTGATAATGAATAATTATTTTTTACAGGAGTTATAAATACGTAATGCTGCATGTCACAAGTATAGTATTTAGCTTCAGTGGCAGAACCTTTTGTAGCATCAAAATTTAATCTATATTTAGAATTGTAAACAACAGTCATATTTTGTCATATCTCTCCATAACCGGAGCTCTGATTATTTCATTAATTGACCAGATATGTTCATGGATCACAAGCATAAAACAGGTCTCCTGTAAATTGATTTGCATACATGTATCAAAATATGTGCGGGGATAAAAATATTTTATAATGTGCTTTCAATGAACAGATTGCTAAGGATATCAGAACTCCCCAATTATTGATTTGAGAAAATAATTCTCATTTTGAGAAAAATGGATGTGGAACCAGGTGTTGGGATTGCACTCTTTGTTCCGGATTCAGGTGGCCAATATAATCTGTTCAATTATGGATATTGACACTGGTTTGTTTTACAGGAGAATATAAACATGGTATGATGCAGATATAGAAGAAGTATTTTTATTAATAATTCTAAATTAAGAAGGGATATTCTACAACAAATTAGACGAGAATCATTACAATTAAAAACTATTTATACTGTCAATTTTAACCTGAAGTAAGATGAGCAATCTGAGCAAAATATTAAAAAAATTCCCCAGGGTATTCTGGATATCAAACATCATGGAATTATTTGAACGCTGGGCATGGTATGGATTCTATAACGCTTTTGCGCTCTACCTGACTCTTTCAAAAGATACCAGGGCACTGGGATTTACCCAGGTTGAAAAAGGCGTGATAATTGGTACAGGTTCAATGCTTCTCTACTTCCTTCCCCTCATTACCGGGGCCATATCAGACAGGATTGGATTTAAGAAAGTGCTCATTATATCGTTTACATCATATGTTGCCGGGTATTTTATGATGGGGACTTTTACATCCTTTTCAATGATTTTTGCAGCCTATATTTTCCTTGCATTGGCTGGTGCCATGTTTAAACCCATTATATCAGGAATGATCGCAAAGATCACTGATGATGAGACCTCATCTGTCGGATTTGGGATTTTCTATATGATGGTAAATGTCGGTGGATTTATAGGTCCCTTTATTGCCGGGTTCCTCTATAAAGTGGACTGGAACCTGGTCTTCCTGATGTCGATTATCACAATTTCAATTAACTACATTTTCGTCTTCTTTTTCTTCAGGGAACCTGACAGGGAACCATCTGACAAGACTTTCCTTCAGAATATCGGTATAGCTTTCAGAAATATTTTCAATGCCCTGATAGATTGGAGATATGACCTTTTCCTTCTTATTATGGCAGTTTTCTGGACTGCCTTCAACCAGCTTTACTACTCCTTCCCGGTTTTCCTGGATCAATGGGTCGATATGGACAGGCTTTCCACGTTTTTTGGATTTGCACCCGGAGCCATTACAGCTCCAACTGTAACCAGCCTGGATGCATTATTTATCATTGTATTGCAGATTTATGTCTCATCACAGAGCATGAAATTAAAACCGGTTCATTCAATTATCACCGGTATTTTGATACTTGGAGCCGGATTGTTTATAATGTTCTTTACCCGGAATCCATGGCTCGTGATTCTTGGAGTATTGATATTTGCAATTGGAGAAATGGCTTCCTCTCCTAAATATACCGAGTATGTAGGACGGATAGCACCATCTGACAAGAAAGCATTGTATATGGGGACCTCTTTTCTGCCCATAGCGTTAGGGCATTTTGCAGCGGGTTGGATATCAGGAAAACCTTTCGAGTTAATTGCAGATAAATATTACCTTCTTACCAGAGCCCTGGGTGATAAAGGCATCGATCTGAGTGCAGAAGACCTGACACAAAATGAATTCTTCAATAAGGCACAGGGATTGATGAACATGGACTCTGCTCAGCTTAACCAGTTCCTCTGGGATAACTATCATCCTTCAAATATCTGGTTCCTGTTTACCGGGATCGCGGTCACAGGAAGTCTTTTACTGTTTTTATATGACAGGTTCATCATTCTTAAGAAATAGAGAGAATGGCGCTCTCATCTTCACGGGCTTTTTCATTAATGGTTCAAGTCGTCAGACCTTAAAATCAACAGAATTTGTTCCACAAATAGATAAATCAAATAAAATTTCTAAATTTAATGGCTTTAAAAAGAAAAAGTATTTGTAATAACCCATTAATCTGATTTAAAATGAATATGAAAATAATGAGAAAGACAGCGTGGATTCTGATCGTGTCCGCTCTTACCGGTACAAGCATCAATGCACAGGTGCGGAATGATGTGATAAAAGTTTTTAATGAAGGGGCAAAGTCAGCGCAAACGGATCCTCAATCTGCTATTGATTCATTTGAGAAAGTTATTACCCTGTCTGATCAGGTTGGTGAGACTGCCAATGACCTCAAACAAAAAGCAACTAAGATTTTGCCGGGATTATATGTTAATGTTGCCAATAATGCAATGAAAGCGGGCAAGCCAGGACCTGAAATAATCAATGCTGCAAAGAAAGCCGCTGCTGCTGCAGAAAAATATGGGAGCGCAACAGGTAAAGAGAATGCTTCAAAGATCATAGTTCAGGGTTATAACGCTTTGGCAACCGATTTTTTTGCCAAAAAAGATTATGGCAATGCCTTGCTGGCATTTGACAGCCTTTTGTCAATCAACCCCGGTTACCTCAATGCTATTTATAACAAGGCTTTAATTTACAAAAGTCAGAATAATGCTAACGCTTTTGAGGGAACGGTTGATTTATTTCTTGAAAAACTTAAAAGCGGAAATGATACTGCAAAAATAAAACAGACATCTTCTATGGCACTTGAGTATTTTCGTGGTGCAGGATCGCAGGCAAACCAGGCAGATAGTCTTGATAAAGCACTTGCTCTGTTGAATAAAGCCGCAAAATACGGAACCGACAAAGACCTGTTCTATTATTTTGCTGACGTATACAATAAACAGAAGAATTTTGACAGTGGAGCAGAACATGCCCAAAAAGGACTGGACCTTGAAACGGGTGATGCAGAAGCCAAAGCAAAATTTTACTATCAGCTTGCCGTTGCACAAGTAGGTAAAGGACAAAAAACTGATGCATGCACTTCATTTAAGAATGCCATGTACGGAGCCTTCACGGAAGCTTCAAAAGCACAAAGAACAAACCTGAAGTGTGAATAGGTTATAATAATTTAGACACCTTTTTATTGTCCGGAATCATGATTGTATTCCAGATTGCATGTTAATGATTGCCTGAGGCATTACTATAAAAAGCAAATCCTGTAAATGATGAATTTACAGGATTTTTATTCAGTATAATTTATTTATCTTGTGGAGATTAAGGGAGTCGAACCCTTGTCTTGTGACTGCGAGTCACATACTCTGACCAACTGAGCTAAATCCCCTTTATGAAGTCTCCAAATATAAGGGGAAATTACTAATCTGCATATAGTAAAAATTATATTCGGCATACAATTATTTTATTAGCTTCGCAGCTATGTTAAAGATTATCCTGATAACCCAGTTATTCTTTCTCTGTAACTTCAATCAACCAGAGAATGATTCGTTTTCCACAAGTGCTGATGCCCAATTATTATATCAGGAGTGTGGTCTGGAGACTGTATTATCATTTGATATTTTCAGATTGGCAATATCCGGGCTTGAAAAAATTAATGAATTACAGAATAAAAAAATAATTACCATTATAGATTTTTCTAAGCCATCAACAAAGGAAAGATTCTTCGTTATTGACCTGGAAAACAAACTGATTCTTTATAAATCACTGGTGGCTCATGGAAAGAATTCAGGGGGAAATATAGCAAGTAGATTTTCTAATGCTCCACGATCATTAAAAAGCTGCCTGGGTTTTTTCCTGACAGCTGAGACTTATTCCGGAAAATATGGCTACTCATTAAAACTTGATGGACTTGAGCCGGGTATAAATGATAATGCAAGAAAGAGAGGAATTGTAATACATGGAGCCGATTTTGTAAGTCAGGAAGTTGCCAGGCAATGCGGTCTGCTGGGAAGAAGTTATGGTTGTCCTGCATTACCCGTAAAGAGTTCAAAGAAAATTATTGATAAAATTTCACAAGGAAGTTGTCTTTTTATTTATGGGAATGATCCGGAATATCTGAAAACTTCAAAAATATTAAATGAATAGAACAATTCCGGCTGAAACACAAAATGTCAAAAAGTTCGTTACGGTTTTTGCAGGATCCAGTACCAATGCCTTGAGATAAAATATATATTACTTATTATTGATGTATGACCAGGATACCTGATTTCTCCACAGGACCGCTTCATTATGCGTCATGTATACAGGATCCATGTTGCAATCAGGAATGTGATTTAATTTTATTTTGTAAGTGTGATATCTATCACCATTATCTCAGATTTACCGGTGGTCCTTACAGGTGGCCCCCATAACCTGATACCGCTCGAGACGAAAAAATGAGTTTTTCCTTTTTTCATGTACCCATGACTTAGCTCATAAACTCTTCGCGTAATGAGATTGATGGGGAATAATTGTCCATTATGTGTGTGACCCGATAATACCACATCGGCTGAGGTTCTACTGATCTTACCAATTTTAGCCGGGCGATGATCGATAAGTATCAAAGGCAGGGAATCCGGAATATTTCTCATGATTTCTTCAACGCTTTTTCTAGTCCTTGTATAGCTGTCGTTCCTTCCGACCAGGATAAAGGAACTGTCGACAATAACCGCACTGTCGCATAATATCTCAATTCCTGCCCTGTTGAAAAAATTGCTTTTATCCTGGCGTGCATAATACTCATGATTACCAAGAACTCCATATACTCCATACCTTGTTGTAATACTGCTAAAAAGCTTCTCAAAACGTTCCTTGTTTTCATCCTTTATGTCACCTTCAACAATATCACCCCCAAAAAGCATTAGGTCAGGTTTGATTCTGTTAATTTTTGCTGCAAACTTCTCTACAAAGTGAATACCGGTGCCTTCCTTCAGATGAAAATCTGAAACAAAAGCAATCTTCAGATGACTGGTTCCAGACAACTTCCCCGGGACAGTTATATGATATTCCGTTGTCCTGATAGTATTGAAGTTTATGATACCTGCAACCACCACTGCCAGCGAACAAAAAATGATAACCTGCAATCCGGCACTTCTGAATTGGTCGCTTTTTATCTTTTCACGGGGTATTAACCTGAACAGAAGGTTAATCAACAGCATGAGATCAAGGAAAAGCACAAAAAGAAAAAGATATAAAAAGAACGGAAGCAGGTAATCAGCAATTGCTGACAATACTTTCGCGGTTAAAGCTGTACCTTCACCATGGAAAAGATTGCTGACAGGATAGGCCAAAAATAAAAGCAGGTAAATCAGTGTAAAATAAATCCTTTGTTCTCTCCGGATGAATAACTTCCATAAGCGCACAAACAAGTAAATGTTGGGGGTTATATATGAGAGGGTGAGTATGGTATGGAACATTCCGGGATTATTCTGAATTTGTCAGGGCAATTTAGCATAAAAGTTGGGTTTATACAAAACCGGGACATAGATCCGAAAGGTAATCAAATGGCAATTATTCCTGCCGAAAGACAAATAAGTCATAAAAATATTAGAATATCATACCTCCGTCTCCCTTTAATGAGTCATACATCTCAGAATACAAGCCCTGTCAGCCATCCCCATATCACATAACGCAAAAATTTTCCCGCCAGCATGGCAATGGCAGTAATAAGGATATTGGCACGTAAAAGGCCAAGCCCGACAGCAAAGATATCTCCAACTGCTGGAACCCAGCATAGAAATGCAAAGATTGCTCCTCTTTTATAAAGGCAGTTATGCCACTTTTCAATGGTTTCACGTTTTATCCGCAGGTATTTTTCAATCCACTCCCATTTCCCCAGATAACCAATAGCATAGCTGCTCATTCCACCAAGCCAGTTTCCGGCTGAGGCCACTAAAACAGCAGTAAAGGCATCTGTCCCATTGATGATCAGGAAAGTAAGCAATGCTTCGGAACTGAAAGGCACAACCGTAGCTGCCAGGAAACTGGCAAGGAATAACCCCCAGAGGCTGTAGCTAAAAAGTCCTTCCATCAAACGAAAAGTTAAAATTTGTCTGCTAACTTATGGAAAAATAATGATCCCGGTCCGCCATAAAGGTAATATAAGCAGGTCATGCAGAAAACAAACCATTATGGGGATTTCCGGATTATTAAATAAACAGGATAATTTCAGAAAAGCATATCATAATTTTAATATTCAAAAAGTAGCCTCTTACGGCGAAACCGACAGGCAAAGGTTATTGAATGATGCTTCGGTTATCCGCAACCGTCTTAAAATTGATGCTGCAATTCACAATGCCGGAATAATTCTTAAATTGTATGAAGAATACGGCCCATTCAAAAACTGGCTGGATAAACATCATTTATTGACAAAGCAGGAATGGACCGGACTTTTTAAACGGACTTTCAGTTTTACAGACAGAGAAATTGTAAATGAATTTTTTATAAACACCGGTTATCTGAAAGGGGCACATATTGAAAAATGTCCTAATTTTAAAGAGTCCTTGAATTAAGACCGGCATGGTTGATTTAATATTTCATTGATGCCCTGACTTGCAGAAGTTCGAAAAGTATAAATTTTATAATACTTTCTGGCAGGTACGATCCGATAATATCGGGCAGCCATAAGGGGATAAGGAAAGGGACACTCTTTTTTAAAAGGATTTGGTGTTTAAGGGGATTATTCAGTGATTAAGTAAGCATAATTAAAATAAAGAAAGGGATTTTTATGAAGACTATAAAGATGACATTTATACTGATGTGCATTTTTGTGACCATGTTCCTGTCTGGCGTGTCAGGACAGACAGATACCAAAAGCCGGAATAAACAGGATGACATAACAAAATGGTCAAATAAAACAATAATGTGGGTTGGTCCGCACCAGGATGATGAGAACGGATGCCTTGGAACATTGTCCTTACTTAAAGCAAATGGCAACAAGATAATAATGGTATGGTATACGACCGGTAACAAAGGTTCACTTGATCTTGAGATGACAAGTGAGAGACTTGCACAGATCAGGAAAACTGAATCTGAAAAAGCGTGTGCTGAAATGGGGATAACACCGGAGACCGATACTTTTGTCAGGCTCGGTTATGATGACGGTATGCTCGAATATGTTCCCGAAAAAGAACTTTGTGAAAAAATCTGCAGGCTGATAAGGCTTTACCGTCCGGATGCGGTGTTTACAATGGATCCCGGCACAACGTGGATGCAGTGGCATAAAACCGACCATCGCATGTCGGCTTTCATAACCCTCGACGGTGCACGGGCAGCCGCATACCATTTGTATTTTCCACAACACAGGATAAACGAAGGGTTACAACCCTATACTGTAAGAGACTATTTCTTTTACTCAACCAAAGAACCCGATTTTAATGTTGACGTTACTGCCCTCAGTGATAAAAAGATACGTGCCCATGCATGGTATGTCAGCCAGTTTGGTGCAGGAAATTTGAAATATGTTGGTCCGGAACCAGATCAGGAAGAACTTAAAATCAAGCTTAAAGATAATGCTGAAAAAATAGCCAAAGGCGAAAAGGTCTATGAAAGATACAGAAGACTCTCAGAATCAATGTCATTTTGACAAACCTGCCAGGGGAAGGGCACAGCAATGAACCCCCGTTCACTTACGGTATCTGAAAATCTTTTGCGGATATTTGAATAACCAGTTTTATGGCTTTTAAGAAGATTATAGATTCGATTCCGGAATTTTACCACCCATTTTTGCCAGATGTCTTTCAAATGACTATTCCACCGGAACCTTTTTCCAGTTGCCCGAGATGTCCTATGATTGCTGAAAGCAGAGACGAAATAAGCTTTGACAACGGGAAACCGTTTGCTCCGGACACTAAATGCTGCACATTCACACCCAGACTGCCTAATTATATGGCAGGAGCCATTTTATCGGATAATGATCCGGCAATTCGGGAGGGGAAGAAAAGAATTTCCGACAGAATCCGGACAGATAAAGGCATTTTTCCTAACGGTGTTTATCCAACTGGTGAATACAACAAATTGTATCAGGCAATAAGCAGCACCGGATTCGGGAGGAGCATTGAGCTGCTGTGCCCCTACTTTGTTCATGGCAGGTTTAATTGCTCAATCTGGAAATTCAGGGAAGCAACCTGTGCTTTATGGTTCTGCAAGCATATTGGCGGAAAGAAAGGTGCAGAATTCTGGCAGTCAGTTATGGATTATCTTAAGTTTTTGCAGGAATCGCTCATGAATATAGCTGCCTTTAAGTGTGGACTTCATCCGGTTGATCCCTATGGGGAAGGATCCTATCCTGGATTCAGGGAATCTTCTGAACGCAGAGATAACGGAAGGAATATTGCAGACATCTGGAAGAAATGGAAGGGGCACAAGGCTGATTATTATATAAGATGTTATGAAATTATCTGTAATCTGGATGCCGGAGAAATTCAAAACATATCAAATCATGGCTATGAGCTGGCAAAAAGAATTGAGAACTTAGCTTCAGGCATGGTGACCATTCCTGAATTCCTGTCAGTAAACAGAGATCTTATCCGCGATGATCAGACCGGACATTATGTTGTAGAAATCACCAGTTTTTTCGAAATCCTTCAGAAATCGATAGTATGGTCCTTCCGTCTGCCAAAATTCATACTTGATCCGTTCAATGGTATAACAAAAACTTCCGATATAGTTAAATTGATACTTGAATCTCACAGCGTAAGAATTGAACCTGAAATTTTAATTGCTTTGTACAGGCAGGGAATTTTAAAGGATTCAGGTATTTGATTTATTTACCGGATTTTGTAAAATTGTACTATAAATCTTAATACTATGAAGACAAAATTGATGTCAATATTTATCCTTGTTCCGGCCGTAATCCTGTCCAATGGTTTTATGGTAAGGGAAAAGGAAGAAAAAATCGATTTTTCAAATAATTACTATACAATTCAACGTAACAATTGTTTTTCAGGTTTTATCTCGAACCTTCAGACGATGGAAGCGCTTATCTTTGTTCCTGAGGATAAGATAGCTGAAGCACAAAAGTCAAATCTTACGCTTAATTCTACCGGACAATCAAAAGCAGCTAACAGGAAACTTGTTAATTTAAGTAATGAGTATGTTCAGGTATACCCGTCTGGCAATAAGGGTGATGCGTGCAGCAAAGCAATTTCATTAGGTTTTGAAGATCTGGAAATTGTCTGTTTTGTACGAAAAGAAAAAGCGATTGAACTGGGAGATCAGGTGCAGATTAAAGGTAATCAGGGTGATTTTTACATTAAGATAAATGGAACCGGTAAAGGAATTGCCTCTAAAGCTGAAGAGCTCCAGATTAAAATCGGTACTGCCGCTTCCTGGCAGAACTTTGTACCTGTGATGAACCAGACTAACAGGTGACCTCTCAATCTGTATTTGTGGTTTATAGAACATCAGCCCGGATCTGGCTTCGCCTGGCTCACTTCGGTTGGTTTGTGCTCTATGGCGAAACACCAGATGTGATGTATTTTTATAGAATTTGCATTAACAAAAGAAAATGAAGTGTAAGTTCCCCCTCTTCTGACCGGGATGGTCCCTTTTCACGTTTCTCTCCCGGGTAAGTCTTATAGGTTCCATAGCCTTTTACTACCATGTAATCCTTATCTCCGTAAAAAATATTTCCTACGCCGGCACCATCCTCAAGATTAGAGCACCAGTTACGAACTTCAAACTGAATTATTTTTTCTCTTTTGGATAATTATAGATAGATGTCTGAATTTCAGAGACCTCTTTGCAATAATCAAACAGGAACTTTCCACCCATCGATGTTATTTGCCCGGGAAGAATATCAACTCCAAGGCCCCACATACACAGGACTGTCTCATGAATTCCCTGATTGCCTACGTCGCCATTTCCGTAATTCCAATGCCAGTGTCAGATGTAGATGTTTTACTCGACAAAGCACCTCAGGATACAATTGAAAAAGAATTAATGGCGAAAATCCCCAGAAGTGAAGTATATATTCATGCCGAACCTCAGGACATTAGCCACATTCAAACGGAAGCAGAAGGAACCACGAAGATTTAACTCCGGGTATTAAGGATCAGTTTATTACGGCGAAATAGGGTCAGGATCGGTGGTTATTCCAATTTTGTATTAATTTTTGTAAATATAAAGTTGTCTCAGATTAATTCGGCAGCAGCCTTACCCAAAAATTATTCAATCAAATGTTAATTGTCCTTTTTCTCAGCTGTTTCGGATAATGCCGCCTTTTTGAAAAGTTCAAGATTGCTTGCGAGTTTCATTACAATAGCCAGCAACAGGAACAGGCCAATATTACCAGCAAGGTAAGCATAATCCTTCAGAGTCAATAGAACGAAAATAAATGAGTATAAAATCACCAGCATACCAAATACAATCCAGGCTGTCTTTTTTTCCCTGAAAAGAGTGCCAGTAAAAACAGAGATCATCAAAATTGTTGCAATGGATGAAATCAGATAGGCTACATTAAAACCTACCTGCTCACTGAGAGAATTCAGAAGTGAGAAAAAGAGGACAAGCCCCAGCGAGACAAGGAAATAGTGAAAAATATGAATTATTTCCTTCCTTGTGATTTCAAGAAAAATCAGGACAAGAAATGAGAGGGCGATGAAAAGTATTCCGTAACGGGAACTTCTCCAGGATTTCTGGTAATGATCAACTGGTTGAAAAAGATCCAGACCAAATGAACTTTCAAGCGGATGAAATGCACTTCCAATCCAGTTCTGAGGAAAATTCCTGTTCAGGTGGGTCACTTCCCAGTCTGCAGTAAATCCTGTTTCATCTACACTCCTTTTTACCGGCAGGAAGCTCCCGTTAAAGCTTGGAGAGGTCCATTCTGATTGAAGATGAGCAGAGGTTGACTTTCCAATGGGAGTCAATAGCAATCCTTCAGAACCTGACAGGTTGATGCTCATGTCTAAACTGACCTTGTTGCCAGGAATGAGAACAGGACTAATAAATGAAATACCAGACTGAAAAATATCATTGTCCCTGACTCCGGGTTCTGCTTCCAGTTCTGTCGAATCAGTTTTCAGAATGATTTTGCCCTTAAGACCCCTGTTATCTGAGATACCTACAGTATAATATGCCTCGTTCCATAAAACTTCATAATTTTTTAAGACATTTTCTTCAGGGATAATAAAATATCCTTTGATTTTCAATTCAGAATCATAGACAACCGACTGATAAATACCCCTGTATCTTATTTCCGGTTTGATTATTCCGGTTATATTAAGATTTTCGGGCAGAATATGCCATATTCCGGTTATTGCTTTCTCATCTTTTTCTGCCGGGATTGTACGCACGGGAATATTTATCACGGGGCCTGCAAAGCATTGTTTTGAAGCCCATTGTTCTGATATTTCTTTTTTAACCTTTTCACCATTCGATTGCCTTTCCAGGATAATTTGTTTGATCATCTCGAGAGGGATAAGAAAGAACAGTCCGAGAATTGCCAGCAATGCAAGCTTTATTGTCAGTGATTGCTGCCATTTGTTCTGGTTAGTGATTTCAATTTTCATCCGTAAATTATTTTTAGTTTATGGTTGGATGGAACCTCCATGTTTTGAAAGATTATTTTAATTCTTGTTTATGTTTTGGAAAACATGGAGGTCTCATACTATTATTTATTTTTAAAAGAGCTTTGAAATACAAAGTATAGATACAAAAAAATTATTGTTCCTTTATCAGGTTTTCAAGAGCTTTTAAATGCTGCCTGAATTCGGCGATTCCAGTTTCAGTTGCTGAGTAGCTTGTATTTGGTTTACGGCCGATGAATTGTTTATTAACCTTTATCATCCCCTTTTCCTCCAAAGCTTTCAGATGACTGGCAAGATTCCCGTCAGTTACATCCAGAGTCTCTTTCAGGCTGTTAAAATCATAGGATTCGTTTACCATCAGGACTGACATTATCCCCAATCTTACCCTGCTTTCAAAAACCTTGTTTATATTCGAAATAAGATCTTTCATGCCTCGTATTTTCTGTACATTGCCAGCCCGTAGATAATATGAAGGACACCAAAACCGAATATCCAGAATATGATGCCCCAGCCCGGAACAAAGGCTGATGCAAGACCAGTAATTATTTCGAGTATACCGAGGTAAAAAATCTCACCAAAAGTGAACTTGCCTGCATTTACCAGCGCCAGACCGTAAAAAATGAGAAAACCCGGAACTATCAGTTGTATATGGTTCTGAAGCAGGAGTATAAAAACAAACACACCTCCGGTAACCAATGGAATAAGAAGGCTTATAAGCAGCCTTTTGGAAATGGGAGTCCAGAAATTCTTTCCATCCCTCTTTGCCTTTTTTATTGAAAAATGGAAAGAGAAGAGCACGGAAAGCACTAGCACTAAAGCAGCATCTGCAATAAGTTGCCATCTGAGAGAGAAAGTCTCTTCTGCCGAAAGGTTTCTGAGATATTCATTATAGTGAATACTTCCATTATCAAGAATAAAAAAATATGCAACAAGAGCTCCGGCTATTGCTGTAATACCTGCAAATACTCCTGAAAGGCCACTAAGAGAAAGAAATCTGGAAGATTCTTCCATGATTTTCCTTATTGCCTTTATGTCATCGATAGATTTTGTATCATTTTTCATGTCATAAAAGAACTTTGAAATACAAAGTAAAATATAAATTTTATCCCCTCCAATTTTTTTAACTGATATTTCCAATATAAAGTAAAAAATCTTCAGGTTACTCTATGCAAATGCCGGGCGGATAGATAACATTTTTGAAAGGATTGCCCTGAAAGACAGGGACAATCCTTCTTCATTAATTATTTATATTTTCTTCCCGACATAGAATACATAGCCGTAATACTCTTTATACTTGTAATATAATTGAGTTTCATGTTTTTCGCTTGCTATGAATTCTTCAGCAGTTTTATTTCCAGCATATTTCTTAAGGAAGGCTTCCTGTGCCGCAACTTGTGGAGTATAGAAATGTTCTGTCCAGCAGTTTTCAGGCAGGATAAAGGTCGCAACGGGAATATATCCGGCTTTTTGCATCTGGGCGACCTTGTTTGGAATAGTATCTATTTCAGGATAAGCATCATGCCAAAACTCATCGATTTCGGCAGGCCGTTCTATGGTAAACCACGATGCTTCTGAAACGGCAACATAGCCTCCTGTTTTCAGGAATTTCCGCCACTCGTTCAAGCCCCGCTCAAAACCGATATTATAGATTGCTCCTTCTGACCAGATCAGGTCTAATTCTTCATTCTTAAAAGGAAGGTTATCCATAGAACCGACGAGACCTTTTAGTCTATCCTGAAGATTCTGTTTACGGGCATTAAAGTTGAACAGGTCTATAAAAGCGGGAAACAAGTCGATACCCGTAATTTGTCCCGGCGCATGCTGTGCCAGCACCATTGTCTGACCGCCTGTTCCGCAACCTATGTCGGCAATAGAGGATTCGCTGGTAAGATTATCGATAAAGCTCAATGCTTTAATGGTTACTTCGGGGCTACCGGGCCCTTGCCGTTCCAGGATTGAAAAATATTCGCAGATCAAATTGAAGTCGAATTCGTGAATTGATTTATTTTCGTTACTCATGATATTTAAATTTATATTGTTGAAACCATGACATAAAAATACAATATATCCTTTGCCAGGTCTCATGCTGCTTTTAATATATATACATGAAAACAACTCCGACAAGAATATGTCTGAGTTTAATTAAGGGATAACCTTGGGCAGAATACCAAAGGTTATTTACTTCACCAAATCCGTTTTAAATTTAAACATCCAAAGTTTTTAGATTGTACAAATGTAGGGATTTTTTTTAATAGTGCTGATTATTAGCTCCAAAGAATGAATTTTATGCATATTCAAGATAGATGCATAATATTTATACTCTGGCAGAGACATACGAATCTTCCTTTGAAGATGGATTAGCATTCGTTGCATCAAGGACTAATTGGCTTTTCTTCAAAATCCGTCCTTCTTGGGCCACTTCAAAATCAGGTCTGAAAACAGAAAACATACATATAGAAACAGCAAGGATTCAACCCCGGATTTTGGTGATTAATTTAAACGGTTAGCTATGGTCTGGGAAATTCACCTTTACAAATAAAAATATAACCATCAGATAAACACAGAAGATTTTTATAATTCCTGTGGCTTGTCGTGTTTTATGAATGTTTTATTATCTAGCTCCCTAAATGCTTCATTCAATTCTTCTTCGGTGTTCATAACAATTGGGCCTCCCCATGCGACAGGTTCCTGAAGTGGCTTAGCGGCTAAAAGAAAAAATCTGGCTCCTTCAGTCCCTGCTTTGACCTGGACCTCATCAAAGTCAGAGCTGCTTCCAGATGAAGCTGCCAATAAAATTGCACAGGCTTTTTCTTCAAATTTTGCCAATGTATCATCGGCAGCCAAAGTTCCTTCAATCAGATAGAGAAACAGGGTCTGATCATTGGGAGTTTCCTTATAATTCCAGACACTATCAGGTTCTAAGGTAACATCCAAATACCGGACTTTCAAATATTCACCTTTGACAGCCCCGGGATTTTGATTGTAGCTGCCTGACAGGACCCTTACAGTTGAGTTTCCTTCCCGAACTACTGAAACATCCTGTTGTTTAATATCACGATAGGCGGGGCGTGTCATTTTGTCCTTTTTTGGAAGGTTGACCCATAGCTGACAACCTAACATTCTTTCTGTAGCCTTAGGCATTTCCTGATGAATAATACCTGATCCTGCAGTCATCCATTGACATTGAAGATCCCCGATAACTCCTCTGTTCCCCAAACTGTCACCATGTTCAATTTCTCCACTTAACAAATAGGTGACTGTCTCAATGCCACGGTGAGGATGCCAGGGGAATCCTTTTATATAATCCTGAGGATTTGAAGAATCAAATCCATCCAGCATTAAAAAAGGATCAAAATCCTTAACTGTTTTTAAGCCTAAGACCCTTCGCAAATGAACGCCAGCTCCATCAACAGCGTGCTGTCCTCTTACTACCTGTGTTAATTTCCTTTTAGACATAAACTCTCCTTTTGCAATGACCTGCTATTTTACAAAATGATTGTTGTGCAATATTTTGTTTTTTACCTCGGTTGATCTTTTCAAAGTTACAAATCAAAAATACAATAATTGGCTTAACTGCTTCCATACTTTTTGTTGCTTCCCCAGTATACAGTTCCTTCAAAACAGAAATCTTAGTTAAATATTAAACAAATCTGGTCGGAGAAAGTTTAGGGTCAAATTGAAAGGTTTTCTTTCAAAACCTGACACCAACCTGGTACCAACAATAAAACGCCTTCTATATGTTTTTTAACTGTCTGAATTTCTTTAAAATCCGTCCTTCTTTGACCACTTCAGGAAAAGGTCTGACAACACAAAAAATTCACTAAAAACAGAAAGGTTTTAAGTCTGAATTTTGATTGAATGTATTACAACCGCATTAAAGTTCGTCAGATGTAGTGTATATTAATTATGTAGCGAAAAATAAATTTGACTTTGGCTTTTTACTGGTCAAATATGGTATATTTAGAAAGTACATAAGCAAATTGTACACAATAGTGTTACGACCACCACGAAAGAATAGAATATGATAAGGTTTATTATTACAGCAATTCTAACCGGACTACTCTTTGGAATTTTGGATGGTTTAATCAACGGAAATCCATTTGCAACAAAATTTTTAGAATGCTATAAACCAATCCAAAGCAGAGCATTAACATGCCAGCAGGGATAATTATAGATTTGGTTTATGGATTTGCGATAAGTGGATTATTTTTACTGCTATTTCCTGTTTTACCTACTGAATTTGGGATAATAAAGGGAATAACTTTGGGAGTTGGAATGTGGTTTTTTAGAGTATTGATGAATGTTATTTCCAGTTGGATGATGTTCAATGTTCCTGGTAAGACGCTTGTCTATCTTCTGCTGACAGGTTTAGTAGAAATGATACTCTTAGGATTCCTTAACGGGGTGATGCTGAAAAGATAAAATATTATGTGTATAAAAGGTTGACAAACGTTATTGCCTTCGGATCTCCGCACCATCCAATTTCAGATATTGCAGTAGCTTACTATGTGGTGAGATAAAATGGATTTTTGTTTTTATATGTTGTAACTTTCTATGAAATGATTTATTTACAGTTACTTCGTTATATTCTCTCTAAAATCCCAAAGAAATGAAAAGACTCTTATTAGTTTTATTCATAGTATCAATAGTATTTACTTCTTGCCAAACAAAAACCAAAGTAATGCCTGCTGATTTGACTGCGGCAAAAGTTGCAGTAACAAAAGTTTTAGATACACATTGGTCTGCAGTGAAAGCGAAAGATGCTAATGCTGTGATGGCTTTATTAACAGATGATGTCCTTTCCTGCGGAAGTGATTCAAAAGAATTTTGGAGTAAGACAGATATGTCCAATACTATTAAACAAATGTTTGCCAATACTTCATTAAAGATAGATATCACAATCGATAAACGTGTTATACGAATTGCAAAAGATGGTAATTCAGCCATTGCTCTGGAGCAAATGTTTATGAAATCTTACTGTAAGAAGATACCAGTTCGTAACATTTATCATCTTGTAAAAGTCAATGATATCTGGCAATTTGATTTTACGAGTGTAAGTTTTATCCCAAACAATGAAGATATTGAAAAACTTAATAAGGCATTGGAGTAGAATTATTTTTCGTTCTTATCAAGATAACTTCTCTTTTGAATCAGATACCCTGTAAAATAAATTTCAGGGTATTCTTTTTAATAAACATTTGATAGAATGGTGCTTGAGTATTCATTTTCGTCCAAAACCTGGCACCAAATAAAAAACCACTCACAAGAAAATCATGTGAGTAGTTTTTCTTGTGAGCTCCCCTGACGGTTGAAAGTATCAACATTTTTCAATGATGCGTCGGAGGGATACACCACTAAACCTTTACCGTTTTATAGAATATGGTGCATTCATTCAGTTCCCCGGCAGGGAAGGTCACTTTTCCGGTAAAAGCCGCTCCCAAAGCAGCGCCTGTTAATCGGTGTTTACCTTCACATCCTTGAACATGAACGGATTGTCGCTAAGCCTCAAGGTCTTGCCGCTGGTGATGGTTACGTTTCTCAGAATGACTTCCCTTGTTCTGACATAGGGAAACTTCTCCAGGTAGGAATCGTCGGTCATTTTTGGATTGAAATTTGCAAAAATGGAGGGACCCTTGTAGTCCGCAGGATGTTTGGAGTCGTCGATAAGAAGGTTTTCGATGGTGATCCGTTCCGGCATATAACAGATGTAGCCGAAATCATGTTGCCCGGAATAGGATCCGCCGATAAGGCTGGCACTGATTGGTCTTCCGCCTGCCGGCACAAAAGTGCAGTTACGGATGAGAATTTCTCCCTGCCATGTACTGCCGTAGTCGGAGCGCAGATTGATGAGGTTACTTCCGTAGATGGTGGAATTCTCCACGATAAAGGTCCCGCTGCCGATAGCGTTTATTCCCTGGTGCCCCAGAGTCGAGTTGCGGATTGTGGCATTGGCCACTCCCATGTGGGCATCGAACCGGGAAAAGCTGCAATTGTCATAAACGAGATTCTTGCAGTAGTTGGACCCCAAGATTCCCCAGTACCTGCCGTCTTTGATGTCATTCGTCTGGCTGCAGTTCACGAATGATACGTTGAGGGCTTTTGTGAGGGAAATATCATAGGTGCCCATGGAGACGGAAACTCCTGCCGAGCCAATGGTCTGGTAGGTTTTATGTCCGGTCAGGATGGTATTACGGACTGTCACGTAGGAACAGTCGCTGACGTTGATGAAGCCGCCATAAGGCGCGCCATGGTCTCCTTCGCCGGTGATACGATGTTCCAGCCCATTCACAAGAACATTGGAACGTCTGATGGCGATGCCACGATTATAGTAGGTGTACTTCGATACGGCACTGTTTGCAATTGTGGTGAAACGTCCTCCTGTGATGGTCAGTGTCGCTTCATCAATGGGAAGGGCGATGATGTCCGTTATCTGGTCGAAATCCCAGATTATCGGAGCATCCATATCCACATTACCGCTTTTGTCAACGATAAAGATATCCGTCTGCGAAGATCCACTGTTTTGGTTCGGACCAAAGCGGATGTAACGTTTTACGTGGGAATTGGTGACGGTGACAATACAGGTTCCGGGCAAGGAGACGTCAATCTTCTCCTGATTCCTCTTAAGGGAAGTTATACCTTCAGGTTTGAACGGCCGCATCCCGGAACTAACCAGGAAAACAGGTACATCACGATTTTGGACGTGGGTATCCTCAATGATAAAGGCAGCTGTGCCGAAATCAGTGTCGGTCTGGATAACCGCCGTGCGGTTCTTTCCGCTAATGTAGTATGTGAACCCCTCGTCGGCTTTCACAGAAAGACCGTGCTGATTGGCGAATGCATGGGCCGCAGCGATGGCGTCTATATCATCGGTTTTGCCGTCGCCCCTGGCACCGAAGTCACTATAGCGGACCAATCCATTGGCTTTAAATTTAAGGACATCCTTTGGGGATACATTTATTAGTAATTCCCCATTTTCATTTGTCCGTACCTGGGTTTTATTCTTTTTGGATGTTATCACCACATTTTCAGGCAGGCTTTTGGTCTGCCCCTGTGCCATACTGGATACACTGGAAAATAATAAGAAAAATAAGAGCATGTATTTCATCACGAGTTTACTTTTATACTTATTCAATCCGAAAAGATCAATAAGATTGTTAGATATTAAGTTTAGACATAGATAATCATAAGCTGGCAATTTTCACGAATAACCGCAAAAAAAATTTCAATCGGATGCCTTAATGAAAATGAAATTGTGGTTTTGGGGCCAGATATCAAGATAAGTGGTTGATTACCGGGTTGCTCCGTCAGTGATCTGCACTAGCCAGCGAATGAAATTTTCTGATCAGAGACAGAAATGTTAAACAGGTGTGCTGAAAACCTCCTGTAACCTGGGACGAAATGTAAAATCCGTCCTTCTCTGGCCACTTCAAAATCCGGTCTGATAATACTTAACATACATTATTAAACAACAAGGATTTAACTCTGAATTTAGGTGATCAATCTGATACTGTTGACTATGGTCAATGAAGTAGACTTTTCTTTTGACATTAAAAACCAGTAACTTTATATGAAATTGTCCTGGCAACTATATTAAATCGTAATGAAAAAAAAGTGAGTCAATCTACTAATCTTATTTATCCTTAATATTTTCTTTAAATTATCTTATATCTAATAGTTAGCAAATGCAGGAACTACCATTAAACAAAGTATTTATGCTGCTGGAACCTGGTCCGGTTATCCTGGTTTCTACAACCACTGGAGGGAAAAACAATATTATGACGATTTCGTGGCATATGGTTATGGATTTCACCCCTCAGTTTGCCTTAGTGACGGGAGCATGGAATTTGTGTCCCCCGTACCGTCCCCCGGAAAATCAAAAACCCCCTAATCGAATGAATCAGAGGGTTTTATAAATCTTAATTGTGGGCCCAGCTGGGCTCGAACCAGCGACCCCCTGATTATGAGTCAGGTGCTACTAACCAGCTGAGCTATGGGCCCTAAGTAAAATCGGACTGCAATATTAATTATTTGATCGTAATTATGCAAGAACTTGATGAAAAGAATATTTTTCAGCTAATCTTTCTTGAGATATTCCATCAGTACGTTTACCGCTTCATCAATATCATTGCCAAAAGTTAGTATCCCGGCCCTGTCGCCGGCCATAACAATTATCCTTTTCTCATAAACTTCCGGATCTTTAAAGATATTCAGGATATCTTTGGCCAGGCCTATGGTACCGTAATCCATTGACGGATTAGTGGTCGGAACTTTATAGATGAGCTCATTCCAAAGTTCTATACTATGAACATGAACAATCGCATTTGCTCCGGGATCAGCTGAGTATATTGCAGAATGGGTTAAAGATTCTGATGAAGCTTTAAGTGGCCCGACACACTGAACAGCATTATCTTCAATATTAAAGGAATTGACTTTTACATAATGGCCCGGTTCCAGTTCAGGGATCTCTCCTGTTGCTGAACCTGTTATAACAAACTGATTGCTGTTACCAATCCTCATGCTGATATTACCAAACCCAACACCATTCTCATATGCTCCAATCAGGTCCATATTGTACAGTACTTCTCTCCAATAATTAATTATTTCATACTGTTCGTCAGAGATAACGGGTCCCGTCTGGTTCCAGTAACAATTGAATTTAACTACCCCTTCCATATTATTTTATTTTATCTGAAAACATTTTTTTAATATCTTTTTCTGTTGCCCTGCATACTCCTTTTTCGGTTATCAATCCGGTAATAAGACGGGCAGGTGTAATATCAAATCCGTAATTGACAGCTATTGTATCTTCGGGACAAATCCGGACTGACTTGATTGTCCCTTCTGAAAATCCGCTGATACTTGTCACTTCATCGGGATTGCGCACTTCAACTGTTATCTCATTCAACCCGTCGGCAATACTGAAATCAATTGAGGATGACGGCAGCGCAGCATAAAACGGGATATTGTTATCATGAGCTGCAAGCGCTTTGAGATAAGTTCCGATTTTATTCGCGACATCTCCTGTACAGGTGGCACGATCACAACCCACAATAACTATATCTACCTTATTATGCTGCATCAGATGTCCGCCCGAATTGTCGGTTATTAAACTATAAGGGATTCCATATTGCCCAAGTTCCCAGGCAGTAAGTTTCGCCCCCTGATTCCGTGGTCTTGTTTCATCGACCCAGACATGGACCGGGATCCCTTTGTCATGTGCAAAATATATCGGAGCGGTTGCTGTTCCATAGTCAATGCAGCCAAGCCAGCCGGCATTGCAATGAGTGAGAATATTTACGGGTTTTTCGCCATTGTTTTGATAAATATCTTCAATCAGTTTCAATCCGTGATTACCTATCTGCCGGCAGTGTTCCTTTTCTGTTTCACAAATTTCAATTGCTGCCACACGGGCTCTTTCTGATAAGGCTTCCGGGGGAAGATCAAAACTCAATTTTTCCATGACATAAGCTACGGCCCATGATAAATTAACAGCAGTAGGACGGCATGATACCAGATATCGTGCGGCATTTGCTAAATGATCCCGGGGATTTGTCAGAGAATTGATCTCAAGAGTAGCCAGATAAATCCCAAAAGCGCCAGCGGCACCGATAAGTGGAGCTCCCCTGACGGTCATATCATTTATGGCACAATAGATATCATCGACCGACCTGAGTTCTTTCGTCTCAAAAAAGAATGGCAGTTTTTGCTGGTCAATGACTTTGACAACAGAAGGATCGGATTCATCAAGCCAGATACTCTGGTAATTTTGATTATTTATCTTCATTGGGGCTAAGGTAGCGGCTTCAAATTAATTAAGCATTAAAAATACAAAATTTTAAAGGAATATTAAGGAAAGAAAATTATTGGAAAACAGGGATTCAGAAAAAGCCGGTTTCGAATTATCGACCAATCCATTCGAAATTTGTCGATTGTTTTTATTAATATATTATCTTTGTGTGAAGTAAAAAACTTCGGAATATTTGAATATATGATTAATAAAGAGGAGTTTAGGAAGAAAATAATCGAATCGGCACGTGAAATATTCAGCCGTTACGGGTTTAAAAAAACCACTATGGATGAGATAGCAAGTTCCCTTAAAATTGGGAAAAGTTCTATCTATTACTATTATGAAAGTAAGGTAGAAATTTTTGAAGCAGTTGTTCTACATGAAGCCAATATACTTAGGAATGAGCTTACTACAGCAATAAAATCGGTGGAATCGCCAACTGACAAAATGAGAAACTATGTTTTTGTAAGAATGAAAGCGTTCGAAAAACTTTCGAATTATTATAATGCAATATTTGATAAAAGTCTTAGTCATTTTGATTTTATTGAGACCATCCGCGTAAAGTACGACCGTGAGGAAATGGCCATTCTCAGGCTTATCTTTTATGACGGAGCGAGGAAGAACGTCTTCAATGTTGCGAATAGTGAGTATACAGCTATGGCAGTTCAGACGACGCTCAAAGGACTTGAAGTTCCTCTTTTCTGGAAAAAGAAAGAAGTCAATATTGAAGAAAGATTGGATGCCATCCTTGATGTTTTGTTTAATGGCATATTGAAGAAATAAACGTTATCTTTTAATTACAGCTCTCTTATTGTTTTTCAGACATTTAAAAAACAAGCCTGCTCCCAATAAAATAAAAGGGATGCTTAATAATTGTCCCATGTTGAGTTTCATTGAAGCCTCGAATGTGACCTGATCTTCTTTCAGGAACTCAATAAAGAATCTTGCAATAAAAATAAGCATTATTGCCAGGCCAATGAGAGTTCCTTCGATATGCTCTCCCTTCTTTCTCCAGTACAACCTGAAAAGAAGTACAAAAATTGCCAGATAGGCAAGGGCTTCGTATATTTGAGTAGGGTGCTTTGGTACAACCTCATGATTTCTTAAAAAGACAAATCCCCATGGTACTGTGGTTTCAACGCCATAAATTTCAGAATTCATAAGATTTCCCATCCTGATAAAAAAGCCGGAAAGAGCCACAACAATTGCAATCCGGTCGAGTACCCATAAATAATTTTTTTTCTCTTTGTTTGAGAAAAGTCCCACGGCAATAAGGATACCTATTGCAGCTCCATGGCTTGCAAGACCTCCGTGCCAGATCATCAGGATCTCAACAGGGTGTGATAAATAATAGTCTGGTTCATAAAAGAGGCAGTGGCCAAGTCTTGCGCCGACAATTGTTCCAATAGCCATATAGATTGTGAGCTTGTCAAGAAGGCCTTCGGACAGGTTTTCATTTGCGAAAATCTTATTCATTATGATATACCCGAAGAGAAATGAAAAGGCAAAGAAAAGGCCGTACCACCTGACTGCAAAAGCCCCGATCCGGAAAATTTCCGGATTAACATCCCATGGAACGATAAGTAAATGCATATATAACTGGTTTACATTATCGCCAAAGGTAAAAAATAATATTATTGTTCATAGCCAAAAAAACCATGATTATGAAAAGGGTTTTGCTTTATATCGAAATAAATCTTTAAAAAATGATGTAAGTTTGTAAATTATAAGTAACCTGATGAATTTTATGAGTAAGAGCATTCCTGCCCGGTATATTTTTTTATCTGTATTCTTTATCCTGGTCAGCGCATGTGCAAAAATCAGCACACCTTCGGGCGGGAAAAGAGACAAAGAGGCTCCGGTCGTTCTGGAAAGCGTTCCTGCCCTGAATACTAAAAATTTCAGCGGTAAAAGTCTTAAAATTACTTTTAACGAGTTTGTGGTTCTCGATAATATAAACGAGAAACTGCTGGTTTCTCCCCCGATGAAAATGAAACCGGTTATTTCTATTAAAGGGAAAAGTGTCGTTGCTAATTTTGAAGAAAAGCTTAAGGATAGTACAACTTACACATTCTATTTTCAGGACGCAATAAGAGACCTTAATGAAGGAAATATCATTCCTGATTATCAGTTTGTTTTTTCGACAGGTCCTGTAATTGATTCGCTTTCTGTGACCGGGAATGTTTTTAGTGCATATAATCTTGAAATTCCTGAAAAAACCCAGGTGCTCCTGTATAAAGACCTTGATGATTCTGCTGTGGTTAAGCAGCTTCCTGATTATATGGCAAGGGTGAATCAGAATGGCTTTTTTCGTATTAATAATGTCCATAAGGGGAAATACAGACTTTATGCATTAAAAGATGCTGATAACAGCAAGAACTATAATCTTAGGGACGAAGAATTCGCTTTTATGAATTCGGCTATTGAGGTGACACCTGAAAAAAATTTCATTCCGGTAATTGCAGACACTTCAGCATTAAAAACAGAACAGGGGAAAGCCTCTGATTCAACAAAAAAAACGGATAAGACTGATCTCTCAAAGAACACTGACAAATCTCCTCAGGCACCTGCATCTGAACCGGTTGTTGAGACTGGTGACCATCAGCTTATCCTTTTTGAAGCCCTGAAAAAAGATCATTATCTTACCTCTTCCGGCAGAAGCTTAAAATATCAGATGTCATATACCCTCTCTTTGCCTCCCGACAGTTTAAATTTTGAATTTTCAATTCCGGGTACTGATGAAAAGGCTTATTTTATAGAAAAAAGCAAAGAAAAAGACACTATTAAGATCTGGCTTACCGACAGCACTTTATATTCACAGCAACAGATCACCACTATTGTTAAATATCCATTTACTGATACAACAGGAACAATTGGCATTAAGGAGGATACAATACTTATGAGGTTCCTGGCCCCAAGGGCACCCAAGGGGACGAGAGTTAAAAAGCCAACATACAATGTCGCATTGAATATTCCTGGAGGTTCAATGAAGCCAGGGCAACAGATTACTTTAAAGTCAGAGACCCCATTCAGGCAACCTGATACAACGCGCATAAGACTTTATGAGCTTCGGGATTCAAGCAAAATTAAAATTCCGTATACATTTGCAAAAGATAATTCAGATGCCTGCAGATATTTTTTAAATACAAAATTATTGCCAAAGAAGACTTATCTTTTTATTGCCGACTCTGCCTCCTTTAGCAGCATATACAATGAATGTGCTGATTCGATAGGGATTAAATTTTCTGTCAGAGATCCGGAATCCTATAGCAAATTGCTTCTGAATATATTAAATTATAGCGGGAGCCGGATCATTCAACTTCTTGACAACAAAGAAAAACTGGTTAATGAGACCTATATGAAAGCCGACGGGAAAATTGAATTTCCTCTTCTTGAAAACGGGATGTACCGTGTCCGGGTGATATATGATCTTAACGGCGATGGCAAATGGACTACAGGTGATTTTGATTCGGGAAGACAACCTGAACCTGTTTCTTATTTTCCGAATGAAATTGAAATTAAATCAGGGTGGGATTTGGATTTTGACTGGGATATAGGGATTGCAAATTTTAAAGATCATAAGCTCAAAACAATAAAGAAACCAAAATAACAAGTTGAAAACTCAGCAATTGAATCAGAAATATTTAAATCATTAATGCATTTTAAAATATGAAGGAAGTAGTAGCTGGTGTTGACATAGGAGGAACAAATACCGTATTCGGGCTGGTTGACAGAACAGGGAATGTAATATCACAAGGCACCCTTAAGACCGTTGATTACCCGGAGATCAATAATTTCGTTTCGTCCCTTGTCACAGCCATTCATAATCTGGTGAAAAAAAAGGACGATCTGGAACTGATAGGTATCGGTATCGGAGCACCTAATGCTAATTATCATAGAGGTACCATTGAATTTGCGCCGAATCTTGCATGGAAAGGCATAGTTCCTCTTGCTGAACTAATAAGAAAAAAAATTGATGTTCCGGTAATCCTTACAAATGATGCAAAAGCTGCTGCAATGGGTGAAATGATCTTTGGAGGGGCAAAGAACATGAAGAATTTCATTGTTTTAACTCTTGGAACCGGTCTTGGCAGCGGTATCGTTATTAACGGGGAAGTGGTTTACGGACACACGGGATTTGCAGGCGAGCTGGGACACACAACAGTTATTCAGGGAGGAAGAGATTGCGGTTGCGGGCGTCAGGGGTGTTATGAAACTTATGCATCCGCTTCAGGACTTGTGCGCACTGCTCTTTATATGCTGAGTGAAATGAGAGAAGACAGCATGTTAAGGGATATCCCTCCTTCAGAATTAACAGCAAAAAAAATTACTGAAGCTGCCGGAAAAAATGATCAGATTGCTATGGAAGCACTGGATTATACCGCTGAAAATATTGCATTGGGAATAGCTAATGCAATTGCTTTCTCAAGCCCCGAAGCAATATTTTTATTCGGTGGACTGGCACAGGCCGGCGAAATACTTTTTGAACCGGTAAGAAGCTATGTTGATCAGAAAGTTTTTCCCATTTTTAAGGGGACTGTTAAAATATTGCCATCAGGAGTCTCAGAAAGTAATGCTGCCGTCCTGGGAGCAGCAGCTCTTGTATGGAATGAAATGATAAAATAAGTTATTTTGATCATGAAACCCACGTGCGGTTCTCCCGCCTGGGCGGGAACCTTAAACTAAAAATTATTTACGGATGAATAAAAAATTATTGTAATTTTGGTTCTTTAAGTTCCGAAGTAAAAAAATTCAAGATATGAAAGTTACAGAAGTAAAAAAAATAGAACTTAAAACTGCTTATCCCGGGCTTGAAACAGTTTCAGCAATGATGGATGAACTGAAGGAAAGGATTCAGATCGATACAATTAACTGGAAGGAATACAGTTATAAACCTAAAGTTGAATTATCAGTTGCTTACAGTGATCATGAAATATTTTTGAAATATTATGTAAAAGAAAATTATTTCAAAGCTGAAAAAACTGAAGATAATCAGGCGGTTTGTGAAGATTCCTGTGTTGAATTTTTCGTTTCGCCCGAAGATGACGGAATATATTATAACCTGGAATTCAATGGGATCGGAACATGCTTGCTGGGGAGCGGGACAGCCAGGGAAAACAGTACCAGAGTTAATCCTGTGATAATTTCAAAAATCAGAAGACTCTCTTCAATTGGGAAAGAACCGGTAAGAGAGAAAGAGGGAGAGATTGAGTGGACTATAACAATTGCCGTTCCTTTTAATGTTTTCTTTCATCATAAAATAAAAGAGTTAAAAGGAAAAACATTCAGGGCTAATTTTTACAAATGCGGCGATATGCTTAAGGTTCCTCATTATGTTACATGGAATCCCGTCGGTACGGAAAACCCTGATTACCATCAGCCGGCATATTTCGGGTTACTCAAATTTATATAAGATATTAAACCATAAAACAGAAAATAAAATGATAAAAGGTAATGCACTTATCGGACAATCAGGCGGACCGACATCAGTAATTAATTCGAGCCTGGCCGGAGTTATTGAAGCAGCTTTATCTTCATCCTTCATAGGAGATATTTACGGGATGAATTATGGAATTGAAGGATTCATGCAGGAAATGTTGTACGATCTTGGCATGCAGCCCCGGAAAGTTATTGAAGGATTACGCCACACTCCATCTTCTGCTTTGGGATCGTCGCGCCACAAGGTGCAGGAGAGTGATTTTCCGGTCATCCTTAACGTATTGAAAAAATATAATATAAGATATTTTTTCCTTATTGGAGGAAACGACACCATGGATACAATTCACAGGGTTGAGGCGTATTGCAAGAAGGAAAGATATGATCTTATTGGTATTGGTATTCCCAAAACTGTCGATAATGATCTTTTTGGTACCGACCATACCCCTGGTTTTGGATCTGCTGCAAAGTCAAATATTCTTAATGTTATGCAGGCCGGAATACTTGCCCGCGATATGCAGAAAGTTGACAAGTTTGTTATTTATCAGACTGTAGGAAGAGATGCAGGGTGGCTTGCTGCAGCCACTGCACTGGCCAGGAAAAACCCCGACGATGCACCGCATCTTATTTATACTCCGGAATTCAATTTTGATCAGGATAAATTCTTAAAAGATGCTGAAAAATGTATTAAAACATATGGTTGGGTTTCTATTGTATGCGGTGAAGGGATAAAATATGCCGATGGAACCCCCGTAAGTTCATCGAAGGTAAAAGACAAATTCAATAATGTAGAATTTGGTGCCATGGGTGGAACAAGTGTTGCTATCAGCCTTCACAAGATGATATCAAGTGAATTGGGATACCGTGGGGAATTCCAGATAACTGAATCATTGATAATGAGCGATTTTGTAAGAGCATCAGCTGTCGATCTCGAAGAAGCATACCAATGTGGTGTTGAGGCAATAAGGCTTGCTGAAAAAGAAGAGACCGGAGTTATGGTAAGTATTAAGAGGACTTCAAATAATCCTTATGCCATTGAATTTGGGAAAGTACCGCTTAAAGACGTTGCTGTATCGGCAAAACCTATGCCATCGGAATATTTCAATAAGGAAGGGAATTTTGTATCTCCCGCATTCATTGATTATGTAAAACCTCTTATCGGAGATCTTCCTGAGTTTGTCAGACTTGAAAAAAAATTTGCAAAAATTAATTAACACATATAATCATGACTAAATTTAATAAAGTTGCTTTGTCAATCAATGCTCATCCTGATGATGCTGAATCGTGGAATGCAGGAGTGCTTAAACTTTTGAAAGACAAAGGGTATAAAATTGTGATAGCAACCATGACAGGTGGAGATCTGGGCGGCTGTAACATGAATATGGAAGAGACGGCTCGTGTTCGTTTTGAAGAAGCTAAAAAGGCTGCTGCTGTTCTTGATGCAGAATATTATTCAATGGGAGGAACAGACGGATTCCTTTACGATACAAAAGAACTTCGTCTGAAAGTAATATCCCTGATAAGGAAAGTTCAGGCCGGAGTTATTTTCACGCATCTCGTAAATGATTATCATTCCGATCACAGAACCACAGCTGCTATTGTTGAAGCCGCTGCAATGGTTTCGTCGCTGGATCCTGTCCCTGTAAAAGAAAAACCTGTTGAAGTAACACCATTGCTTTATCACTCATCCCCTCTGACTCTTAGCGATCCATTGGGATCACAGTTGGTTCCCCCTCATTTCTATGTCGATGTAACTTCGGTTATGGAGACGAAAAGGAAAATGCTCGAATGCCATGTCTCACAGATCGATCTTATGAAACATATGCATAAGATTGATGATTTCTTCGGGTATGTGGTTGAAGGAAACCGCAATTATGGAAAGATGGTCGGAGTTGATTATGCTGAAGTATACTGGCAGCATATCGGCGGCGGATTCCAGAAGGATCCGCAGGTTCAAAATGACCTTTCGGAATTTCTTATAAATAAAAAGTAAAAATCATGAATTTAAAGGAAGTAAAATACAACAAGTACGCTCTGGTTAAGGAGATGATGGAAACACCTGAAATCATTAAATCCTTTAAACCAGAGGCTGCAGCAAAATTTGCTGAGAAAGTCAAATCAGAAAAGGGATTGTTTCTGACAGGAGAAGGAAGCAGCAGAATTTTCCCGGCCAAAAGAGCAATCAGTTCATTGCTTAAGAAAAATTTTACATTTCCTGTAATGACAGATGGCAGTACTCAGGCTGAAGAATATGATCTGAAAGATTTAGCTGTCTTTGCTGCCTCAAATTCAGGACAGACAAAAGAGGTTGTCAGGCTCACGAGTAAACTGAAAAAACAAAAACATCCCGCTGTTTTTGGTCTTACAGCAAACAAGAACACCAAGCTGGAAGAAATAGTCCACAGTACACATATTCTGAATTGTGGTAAAGAGGATGCAGTAGCAGCTACCAAGTCAGTAATTGAACAGGGCCTTTTCTATGATGCTCTTCTCCGAATGATGCACGGCGAAAAGATGGAAGGTCTGAAAGAGCTTGCTGAAAAAACCGAACAGGCTCTCACACTGAAAATAGATGCCGGTATAACAGAAATCATTAAGAAAGCAAGCATCATCTATTTTGCAGGCAGGAATAATGGTGTTGCCGAGGAACTGGCTCTTAAGACTAACGAGATAACAAGAAAAAAATCGGCTTATCTCGAAGGAACATTTGCTGTTCACGGAATTGAAGAAGTTATGGACAAACATGAAGTTGTGATCTGGGTTGAGCCATTCGCTTCTGAAGAGGAAAAATTCAATGAATGCCTTGTAAAAGGAGTAGGGTTGAATATTATTGCCGTATCAACGAAGAAAACGATATTCCCGACAATTATTATTCCTGACGGTGGTCAATATGCTGAATATGTTCAGCTGGCAGCAGGCTGGAATATTCTTGTTGAGACTGGTATTTCGCTCGGTATCAATCTTGATAAACCTACCAGGGCAAGAAAAGTAGGCAACGAATATATACCTGAATAATAACTTTTGAGACAGCCTTTTACGCAAAAACACGTAAAAGGCTATCAATAATAAATTTGTAAATGCTATATTTACAGGTATAAACTATAATTGCCTAAAATTATGGAAAAGAAAAAGATCGCCATAGGCGTAGATCTTGGAGGTACAAATACGGTTTTTGGTTTTGTCGACAGGGAAGGGAATATTCTTGGGGAAGGCAAATTAAAGACCTGTGAATATGATGAAATTGAAGTATTTGTAGCAGCTTTGTATGAAAAGATACAGGTTACAGGCCAGAAAATCGGGAATGGTATTGAAGTAGTTGGCTATGGTATTGGTGCCCCAATGGGGAACATAAACAAAGGGACGATAGAACATGCCGCAGATCTGCCATGGAAGGGAATAGTGCCTCTTGCCGATCTTTTTAACAGACATACAGACCTTCCTGTAATTGTAACCAATGATGCAAATGCAGCAGCTGTTGGAGAGATGATATACGGTGGTGCCAAAGGGATGAAAAACTTTGTGGTTATTACTCTTGGTACAGGTTTGGGTAGCGGATTTGTTATTGACGGGAAGCTTGTATACGGACATGACGGATTTGCAGGTGAAATAGGGCATACTGCTATACGGCCCGGAGCCTCTAACCGCGATTGCGGTTGTGGAAGGAAAGGTTGCCTCGAAACATATGTCTCTGCCACAGGGCTTAAAAGATCACTGTTAAAGATTATGGCCGACAGTATCCAGCCAAGTGAACTGAGAAAGTATAGTTTTGATGAGCTTGATTCAAAAATAATTTACGATGCAGCAAAAAAAGGAGATTATATTGCAAACAGAGCATTTACTCATACTGGCAGGATGCTTGGATTCAAACTTGCGGACGTAGTGGCACATACCAATCCCGAAGCAATATTTCTTTTTGGAGGACTTGCCAATGCTGAAGATCTGATTTTTGAACCTGCAAAAGAATACATGGAGGAAAACCTGCTTCATATTTACAAAGGAAAAGTAAAACTTCTCAAGTCGGAACTGACAACAAAGAATGCAGCAGTTCTTGGAGCCAGTTCACTCATCTGGTCAATTGAGGAATCAAATTCGTAAATTAATGCTTGAAGTTATGGCCAACTTCAATGAGATACTCAATTATTTTCTTGGGATTGTTTTTATTATTATTATCTTTTCACTTGCATACGCTTATCTGAAACCGCACCTGCTTCATAAACGCAGACCGGTTTCGACCTTGCTTCTTAAAACCAGCTATCTTCTTTATCTTTTAGTGCTTTTAATAATTGTATATCTGTCAGCTCTGGTAAACGGTGGTCTGGAAAAAGTATTCTTCGGGATAGAATTTTTTGCCTTCCTGGTTGTCCTTTTTGTTCCAACAATTGGGATTTTTGCCCGTAAATTAGGGCAGTTCAGCAAGAAAAGAGAAGGTTATAATTATTTTTTTACTGGTGTAAATTGCATTTCGATAGTGGCAATTCTTGTTATGTATTTCATTTAATACAGGATCGTTTCCGTTTTTAACTCTATTTAAAAAAGGATATTATCGGATCAATAGTTCCTGACGAAATTATAACTTTACAAAAGATTTAAAAACATAAATATGATTCAGGAACGTCTAATCGGGTATATTGAAAAAAGTATAAAACAAAACTGGGAAATTGAAGCTTTATCGAACTATAAGGAAAAAGGTTATTCCTACAATGAGATTGCAGAGAAGATATTAAAGTGGCATATACTTTTTAAAAATTCAGGGATTACTGAAGGAGATAAAATTGCCCTTGTTGGGAAAAACTCGGCAAACTGGTGCATTACATATCTTGCAACAGTTACTAACGGAAGCGTCATTGTCCCCATTCTTCCTGATTTCAAACCAGAAGATCTGACAAATATTATCAATCATTCAGATTCAAAGCTGCTCATTGTTGATGATAAGATATATGAGACTTTAGATATTAAAAAGATGCCGGAGATAGCAGGTGTTTTTTCTCTGGATGATTTCCGGCTTATTGTATCTGTAATTCCCGGTATTAAAGAGATTTGTGCGTCAGTTGAAGAAGAATATTTAAAAGCATATCCAGCCCTTAAACCAGAAGATATAAAGTTTTCTGATATTCCAAATGATCGTTTGGCTGTTTTAAGTTACACTTCAGGAACAACAGGCTTTTCAAAAGGAGTAATGTTGTCTCATAACTCTCTTGCATGCAACATCCGGTATGCACAGGCTAATATGCCCCTGAAACCGGGTGATCCTCTTGTATCATTCCTGCCACTTGCTCATACATACGGATGTGCATTTGAATTCCTTTTCCCGTTTACATTTGGATGTCATATCACAATTTTGACAAAAACTCCGTCGCCACAGATTATTCTTCAGGCATTCAATGAGATAAGACCAAGACTTATCTTGTCGGTTCCCCTTGTGATAGAGAAAATATTCAAAAAACAGCTTTTACCGGTTATCAGCAAACCAACTATGAAAATTATGCTTGCTATCCCCGGTCTGAATAAGATACTTTATAGAAAGATAAATAAAAAGTTGACCGATTCATTCGGAGGGCGGTTTAAAGAGGTTGTTATTGGCGGAGCTGCATTTAATGCAGATGCAGAAAGATTCTTCCGGAAGATAGGATTCAGATTTACTGTTGGTTACGGCATGACTGAATGCGGACCGCTTATTGCTTATTCTTCGTGGAATACAACAAAGCTTGGTGCATCGGGCAGATCGGTCGACACACTTGAAGTCAGGATTGACTCTCCTGATCAAATGCACATTATTGGCGAGATCCTGATTAAAGGAGAAAATATAATGGATGGATATTATAAGAATGAAAAAGCAACCAGCGAAATAATAGACTCTAATGGCTGGATGCACTCCGGCGACTGTGGTATAATCGATAAGGATGGCAATATTTTTATAAAAGGAAGAAGTAAAACCATGATACTCGGACCCTCAGGTGAAAATATATATCCTGAAGAAATAGAATCAATTATAAACAATAAAGATTATATCGTTGAATCTCTGGTTATTTTAGAAGAAAACAAACTGATCGGGCTGATATTTCCCGATTATGAAATGGTGAAGAGAGACAATATTTCAGATGAACAGCTTATCGCTATTCTGGACCAGACAAGAAAAGAGGTTAATGACCGGCTCCCAAAATTCATGGCAGTAACTAAATTCAGGATAAACCCCGAAGAGTTTATAAAAACCCCGAAAAGGAGTATTAAGAGATTTTTATATACAAAAGAGTGACCCTTTTAACCTCCATCCCCCTCCGACACTTCTGATGCTTCGGTCAGGATCTTTGATTCGGTCGGCGCAGACCTGAAGGGGGGTTAAGATTCAAAACACAGTTGAATCCCGCCTTGCGGGACAGGGGGGGATGAAAAGAAGGAAGAAAGGTAAGCAAAGGAGAAGGAATAAATTTCTTAAAATATGGAACTGTACGTATTAATTGTGGCAGGAGGTAGCGGGAAACGTATGGGAGCAGAAATTCCCAAACAATTTCTTGAATTGGCCGGGAAACCAGTGCTGATGCATACAATTGAACGATTCAAATTATTCAATGATGCAATAGAAATAATAGCAGTTCTTCCTGAAAACCAGCTCAGGCATTGGATTGAGCTACAGAAGAAATACTCTTTCACGATTCCCCACACGCTTGTCAAAGGTGGTTCTTCGAGGTTCTTTTCAGTAAGGAACGGTCTGAAGTTTGTTAATGTCCCGGGTCTGGTTGCAATTCATGACGGAGTAAGACCCTTTATAAGCATCGATACTATCAGAAGATGTTTCGAAACAGCAGAAAAACTTGGGAATGCTGTTCCTGTTATTCCTTGTTTGGAGTCTTTAAGAATATTGAATAATCAGGGAAGTTCGCCTATTAACAGGCTACTGGTGAAACAGGTTCAGACGCCGCAGGTATTCAGGGCTGATCTTATCAAGAAGGCATATCTGCAGAACTACCTACCGGAATTTACTGATGATGCCACTGTTCTTGAAAAAACAGGGGAGAAGATTAATCTTGTAGAAGGAAACAGAGAAAATATTAAAATAACAACGCCCGAAGATCTTCTTATTTCTTCTGCCCTTCTGCCTACAATTTCTTAGCAGCCAAGGTAGTTAGTGTTTGCATTAAATTTAATAATCATTAATAATGAAAATCAGAATTATCTCTTTGGCACTCCTGTTATTAATTTTTACAGGCTGTGCAGAAGTTTTAAATGTACTTCAGACAGTAGGTACGGTTCCTCTTACTGAGTCGGAAGTGATAAGCGGGCTTAAAGAAGCACTCACAACGGGTGCAAAAAATTCAGCCCGGAAACTGGCTGCTGAAAACGGATATTTTGGTGATGCTGCTGTTAAAATCCTGCTTCCTGATGAAGCAAAAGTAATAGTTGATAATATTTCGAAAATCCCGGGTGGGGATCAGTTGGTTCAGGATGTTATTCTTCGCATAAACAGGGCAGCAGAGGATGCTGCAAAAGAGGCTGCACCAATATTTGTTAACAGCATAACCAGTATGGCAATAAAAGATGCGTTTAATATTCTTAACGGTGCCGACAATGCAGCAACAAGCTATCTGAAAAGCACAACATACAGTGAATTGTATGCATTATATAAACCTAAAATGAAGATTTCTACAGAAAAGGAAATAATTGGAAATATTTCAACAAAAGAATCATGGACAACGCTTACAGGTAAATGGAACCAGCTTGCCAATTCACTTGCAGGAAAGCTTGCAAACCTGAAGCCTGTAAATACTGATCTGGATGATTACCTTACAAATAAAGCCCTTTCGGGCATGTTTTTGAAAGTGGAGAATGAAGAACTGCAGATCAGAAAAAACGTATCTGCAAGGGTCACTCCTGTACTTCAGAGAGTCTTCGGAAGTCTTGACAATAAATCAAATTAAAACCAGGATCTTCATAATGTTCGAAAAAAGTATTTTAAATTTTCATGACCTTGAGGTAAAAGTATCTGATAATGCCAATGAAGAAATATTGGACATTCTAAATCATGCTGTTCAGGGATCAGAGGGAGGGATGAGATTTTCCCTGCAGAATATTGCTGCACGGATTACCGATTACAAGGATCAGATAAGATTTGTTTCACTTTATAAAAAGAACAAGATAAAAGGAACAGTGGGAGCCTGCTTTCGTACTTCAGGACAGGGCCCTCTGAATTACCCTTCGACTTATATACGTTATCTTGCATTTCAGTCAACTTATCAAACGGAAATCAATTGGAGGAAACGGGAAAAACCTGTGATTAAACCTGAAAAAGACGACAATTTTAAACAAAAGACTCTGGAAATATTCAGTAAGCCCCACCTTCTTGATCTACCCGATGTATTTGAAGAGAATAAGCACATCATGTATGCATTTATTGAAAGCATGAATGAACGATCAAAAAATCTTGTTACCCAGGCAGGATATGAATATATCAGATCGTTTCTGACTGTTGCATTTAGCAGGTTTTCTCCTAAAAGGGATAATCGTATTGCAAAACTTGATGAAACAGATAAAGTAAAAATGAATAATCTTCTGCTTGATTTTTACAAAGACTATTCTTTTTTCACAACTCAATATTCTTTTTATGGGGACAAATATTATGTATTGAAAGAAGGGAACGATATAATCGCCGGTGTTTGTGCCATTCCTACTTCTTATAAAGTATATGATATACCGGGAATCTGGGGGTGGGTTATGATGAAGGTTCTTCCGGGCATGCCATATTTCCGGAGATTATTCCGCCCCGGTGAATTCCGGTACCTTGTGTTTGATGCAATATATTGTAAAAAAGGGAGAGAAGCTGTTCTGTCAGATCTTTTTGAATCAGCCTGTGCTTCTGAAGGATTTCATACAGGTCTGACATGGCTCGATGACCGTAGCAATCTTTATGATAAAATCAGGACGGTAGCTAAAATGGGTGCATTAAACAGGATGCTGAATGCCAAACCCGGGCTTGTGTATACAAAGTTTATAAATATGACCCAGGAAGAAAAAGATCATTTTTATGATGCTCCTGCATATATTTCGGGGTTTGATTTTTCCTGACAAGCAGACATTTCGATAACTTTTAAAATATTAATTAACATGAAAACAAAAACTTATCGAAGCACGAAAGTCCTTGCTTTAGCTTTTTTATCTCTGATTATAGCAGGTACTGTTAAAGTATCAGCTCAGGAATCAGAAGGCAGATATGTGCCGGAAACGGATCCCCTGGTACTGGAAAAACTGGAAAAGTGGCAGGATCTGAAATTTGGATTGCTGATGCACTGGGGTACTTACTGCCAATGGGGAATTGTAGAATCATGGTCAATATGTTCTGAAGATGAGGGTTGGTGCAGAAGGAAAAATCCGAATTATGTAGAATATAAAAGAGAGTATGAGAATCTTCAAACCACATTTAATCCTATCGGATTTGACCCGGCAAAATGGGCAAAAGCTGCCAGGAACGCAGGAATGAAATATGTGATTTTCACGACAAAACATCATGATGGGTTTTGTATGTTCGATACAAAACTGACAGACTACAAGATTACAAGCCAAAAAACGCCTTTTCATACAAATTCAAAAGCAAACATTGCCAGGGAAGTTTTCGATGCTTTCAGGGCTGAAGGATTGTGGGCAGGTGCTTATTTCTCCAAACCCGACTGGCATAATGAAAATTACTGGTGGCCTAACTTTGCAACTCCCGACAGAAATGTAAACTATGATGTAACTACATATCCTGAACGCTGGGAAAATTTTGTCAAATTTACACAGGGACAAATCATGGAACTTCTCGGAGGAGACTATGGTAAAATTGACATTCTGTGGCTCGATGGCGGATGGGTTCAGAAAATGACCAGAGAGGAAGTCTATAAACAAGTAACTTCACCTGGTTACAAGTTTACAAGAGTTCAGAATCAGGACATACGGATGGATGAGCTAGTAGTAAAGGCCAGGCAGAAACAACCAGGACTCATTGTTGTTGACCGCGCTGTTCATGGGAAGAACCAGAACTATCTGACTCCTGAAAACAGGGTCCCTGAGAAAGCTTTGCCATTCCCGTGGGAATCATGTATTATCGCCGGAGGTAGCTGGTCGTGGCTACCAAATGCAAAGTATATGAGCGGGAGAGATGCTGTTCAGCTTCTTGTGGATATTGTTGCCAAGGGAGGAAACCTGTTATTCAATATTGCTCCCGGACCTCAGGGGCAATGGCATGACGATGCATACAGACTTTTGGAAGACATAGGCGGGTGGATGAAAGTGAACAGCGAAGCAATTTATGGGACAAGAGCATTGGCTCCCTATAAAGAAGGAAAGGTTTGTATCACAAAGAAAGGGGATAAAACCTTATACCTTTATTATATGGCAGATAACGATGAAAAAATGCCGGCACAGATCGGGATGTCAGCGTTTTCATTGCCGGTAGGAGCAAAAGTTAAAATGGTTGGAACAGAGACATCACTTAAATGGAAGAAAACGGAGAGTGGTTTTGTAATCAACATTCCTGAAAAAATAATAAAAAATCCTCCATCGAAATATGTTTGGGTAATGAAGGCTACATTTTAAGGCAAAGGATTTTTTATAAGAAGAAAATTTCTATTTTTAAGAAGATTTTGGGTTGTTAGCTGTCGATTACACCCATCCTGCACTAATCCTGAAATCAACAACTTACGAAAGTTTCTAAGATTTTAAAAAATCAATTACATACCTTTTTAAGGCATTTGGGGGATGTTTTAAATCCAATTTTCTGGTTCTAAAAAGGTACATTTTGACCGCACAGGATCATTTGGTTCGTGAGAAATCAGGGAAAAACAGGAAAACTCTTTTTGCAAGCTATTGGCCGAACATTTCCTTTTTCAACTTCACCTATAAAGAAATAAAGATCACACCACCAGAGATCTCTCTGTCTTGTAATATTCAATCTCTGATTCATCTGGTATGATGGCAGTTCCTCATCCATGCCAAGATGGGAAAATCGTAGATTGTCGAAGATTTCAATTACTTCGGAAATGAGATCCCTGGAAACTTAATTCTCATAAATGTTCATCTATAAGCGTATTACGTTTATTAATTGCTTCAATTTTAAATATCAACCGGTTTTTTTTAGTTTGACTGTTAAGAGTGATAGTGTTGCCAGAAAAATCATGATTGCAGCTATCTGGAATGTGACTGAAAGATCAATTTTAGCATCCCTTAATGCACCTCCCACGAATACCATGCCTCCTGAAGCTATATAATTGAAAAAATTAAAGAATCCATATCCTGTTGCAATGTATCGGCTATCTACTACCTGGCAAAGTATCGGCATAAGATTGGAATCTGTAAAACCTCTCGCCAGGCCGTAAAAAAGCATTCCCATAATAGAGATCATAAAAATTTGTGTGGATGACATCCAAAATAAAAAGGGAGCCCCCAGGATAAAGCCAATTATCATTATATATAACCTTCCCTTTATACTTCTGCTTGCTAAACGGTCAGCAAGAAATCCCCCGATAACTACTCCTGCAAAAGAACCAGCTTGAATAAATCCTGTTGCAGTAATTCCTGCTTTGCCAAGGCTCAAATCAAAATGATCCCTTAAAAAAGTTGGAAACCAGCCCCAAACCAGCCAGCTAACCATACCATATACACAGAAATAAATTAATAATATATTGAAAGATCTCACTCCAAAAAGTTCTTTGATGGATCCAGAAATAGTAATGCCCTTATTTGAATTTGATGGATTATTGGAGATGATCTCTTCCGGATCTTTTTTCCGGTCTTTTAAAAAGATCAATAATACAATTGAATATAAAATTCCGAACAAGCCAAAAATCTGAAAGCCATATCGCCAGCCCCAAAGCTCTGCAATATAACCTCCAATTCCTGCAAGAAAAACACCTGCATATAATCCACTTATATGTAATCCGGTAGCCAGAGATCTTGTACGATCTCTGTGATATTCCGTAATTAAGGCTAAACCGGCAGGGATATAACAGGCTTCACTGATACCCATGCAAGCACGGGCAATTAACATCTCACGATAGGAAGATACAAACCCCGTCCATAAAGTTACTGCAGACCAAACAAATATGCTGAAAACAATCATTTTTTTTCGGCTGAATTTGTCTGCAAGAAATCCACCAAATGGACTTAAAAAACCATAAGTCCAGAGAAATACGGAAGTTAACAATCCAAACTGGGCATCATTTAATGAAAAATCATTTACGATTGGGTCTCTCATCGTGGTAATCATAACACGATCGAGATAATTTAAAAGAGCCACTACCCATAACATTGCTACCACAAGCCATGAATAAGTGGATGTAACAGGCTTTGAAATATTCATTTATAAAAGTATTTTAATTCGTAATTAAAGGCTATCAAACACATTTTTAATCTTACATAAATTTTACATTAAGCTCTTATAATCTAATGCTTCTAAGTACCTTTTGACAGTTGCTTTATTTTTTTCATTCAGTTTGCGGAAAGGACTTGCCACGAAATCATTGCATATCCCCATTAAAGATAAAGCACATTTGATGCCAGTTAAATGGCAGGAACTTGAGTTGCTGACATAATAAATTGAATACCATAATTGCCTGATTTTTTCCTGGATCGGAACCAGGCGATTAAAATCCCTTGTTATAGCAGCTTCATACAGATCTACATATAATTTTGGAAACATGTTTGCACCTCCATTGACACCTCCATGACCTCCCATGAGGACAGTTTCAGCAGTTATGATGTCAGGTCCCACGAATAAAGAAAAGTCCAAATTATCTTTCATTGCATGGACTAGTGTCTGAAAATACACCGAATTACCCGAGCTATCCTTTAATCCAATTACCCGATCATTTTTGGCAATTTCTCTAACCGTATCCGACTCAAAATAAACTTTGGTATGTTCAGGCATATTGTAAAGAAAGAGGGGCAATGGCAATCGGTTTGCAAGATCGTTAAAGTAACTGATTAGTTCAGATTGACTGAGTTTAAAATAGAAGGGGGGAGAAGAGACGACTGCCTCTGCACCATATTTGGCAGCCTTTTCAGCCATTTTTATGCTTTCAGTAAGAGATGTGTCAGTTATTCCAACCAAAACTGGTATTCTTTTGGATACCTGAATGCATACTCTTTGGATTAAATCATAACGTAATTCATAACTCAAGTTGGTACCCTCACCGGTTGTTCCAAGTATGAATAAACCATGCACCCCACCTGAAATGATGTGTTCAATTATACTCTCAAGGCCTTTGATATCAAGAGAATTATTATCCACCAGTGGTGTAATCATTGGTGGAATAATACCACGGAATTGATTTTTCATGATCTATTTAAGTTGTTATTGATTTAAGTTTGGTTGTTATACTGTATAAATTATCTAATTAGTTAGTGGTGGCCATACTTATTCCTGTTTTTGATTCTTCATTTGCCTTGGATATTTACAGAGACAGAATATCTTTCAGTAAAACAGGCTAAAATAAGGTTTTGAAATATGTTGCATCATTATATGCTGAAAGTCCACGGTTATCTAATGCTCCCGTATACCCTGGCCCACCGGCGGCTACATATCCATGGCTGGCGCCTGATTCATCAGGGGTTACCCAGAATGAATAAAGATGCCCATTTTCAAGATGGAACCGAAATCGTACTTCCTTAAGCTTTAATGCTGAGAGGTCTTCCGAGTTATTCCAACGGATCCTACTAATAGTGCTATCCGCTGAAACAGGACTGCAATTGTCCAGGGTAAACGGGGAAATAACTCTGCCCTTTTGATCCAATATTTCAACTTTCAATGACCCTTTGGGGCAATCAACATTAACAAACAGGTATCTCCCTGAAAATGATAATGGCCGGGTGGTGAGTATTCCGCTATTATTATAAGGTGACATGGACGCGAATCCGTCGCGTCTTAGTATTGCAATGCCTGTGCTGCCATTTGCGTAAGTACCACTAAACTTAACCTGAGAGGTAATTTTTCCTTCGTCTCCCTGGAACCCTGAATAATAGAACCAAAGTTTATCTCCGACAACTACACAAATACCACCAACTGATTGGACATAACCTCTGTCCCATGAACCTGGTTTACGTGTAGCAGGGATAAAAGGTTCACGATCAGGCCGGTGCCAATGAAAGCCATCACGACTGTATGAAAGTTTCAGTTCAGTTGTTTTAGGTATACCGAGTTTCATGCAGACATCATTAGGGGGGCCAAGATGTATTTCGTGAAGGCCAAGCATGATACTTTCATATGCAACCGCGGATAAGTTATATAGTTGAGCCTTTTCCCCAATAACCGGATCAGGCAAATCGAGATAATCAGCCCCTGTCCAAAAGACCAGATCATCATCATTCCACTTTGCTCCTTCAAGGAAATTTGAATGTTCACGATAGCGTCTGGCTCGTCCACCAGCATTTCCGTAACGTATACTGTAAATCCATTTCTTACGGAATGGATTGTAAAAAATGGTACTTCTGTCACCTAAAGGACCGGTGGGAACCGGTTCACTCCAATGAATGCCATCTGAAGATACCATACTATATCCCGGGTTGGGAAGTATGTAGTTAGATTTAAAAAAATCACCCATTTCCTGGCATAAGAACATTTTAAACCGTTCGTTTGGTTTATTGGCAAAATGATCTAAAAAGACAGTACTGGAATTAGGAATCAATTTGGGAAGTATCCGGTTAGTGCCTTCCTGGATATCAAGATGCGGACGTTCCCAGTGAATACCGTCAGTACTTAAAGCATAGGCCATGTTCTCTAGCCAACCGGCTTCATACCACATCTTGAAAACCTTATCCTGCGAATCCCACCACACGCCACCATCTTTGGGAACAGCTGCCGGAAGGTAATGTCCATTTGCATACCAGGAATTATTTACCCCTCCTTTTTCAAGTGTGGTTTCAGGCTTTAAAACAGGATTGCCTATATATTTTTGAGCCTTGTGAAACACACGTTTAAGATTGGTACTTTCTATAAGAAAATCGTCTACAAATAATTGCCTTCCAATATTTATAGGTATAACCCGTGGTGGCGATGCTAAATAAGGAACTGGCATCGGCTCAGTGAGCATGCTGTCCATATCTTTTGGTGGCCAGATTTTGGGAAGCTGTATACCATTATAAAGTGTTTCACCCGATTCATTTTGAATCTGTTTATGTCCGGAAACCGCATCTTTAAGAATTTCCTGCGTGCCATGAGCAATATAAGGTATCGCGAAACCAGCGGTACTGGCAAAAACAGCATCTTTAAGAAATTTACGGCGATCGGTTTTTCTTATCTTACTCATTGAATTATTGATCACAAGGACTCTTTTCGCTATGGAAATTTCTCTTTTTTCAGGATTCATGTAACCGGCTTCCCTGTTATAAACAGGTGCTCATATATCCTGCAACACCTTACTAATATTTTTACTTTATCTTGTTTGGCACTTCAACCCACCAATGATGGATGTTTACTCTTGGACCATTATAACTTATATCCGCCTGTATTAAAAGTCTCTTTTGAGATGATGAATTATACTTACCTACTGTGGCATTGCCGGAATAGAAATCACCCTTGCCAGCACGGGGAGTGTTTTGTCGTGTCACCAGATAAACACCTTCATCCCAATTGATACCATCTTTTGATGAGTATAGTACAAAATTATCAGGATTATCGCCATAGCTGCCGCTACGACCATGCATAAAATAGTAATCTCCGATTTTTTCTGACATCTGAGGATTTCTTATAGCCTTCGCGAAATAGGTGGTTTTAACCTCAGACCATGTATGTCCTCCATCTTTGCTGATAACGTATGGAATGTTTTTTTCATCTGTATCTGTGCTGGGATTGGCATATCTGTTAGTTGTGGGATAAGGATAAGAATAGACAATTATATCGCCATTATCCAGAACGCCGGCAGCAGAATAATAATTCCTGTGATCAAAAGGCAATATACTAAGTCTGCTGAATGATTTACCATTATCCTTTGAAACAAAAAGGGAGTAAGGTCCTACACCAGGACTTTCTGCACCACCAAAAAAAACTATGAACACTTCATTATTGCGTACAAAACCGGTATTAAATGTCAGTGAAATATCATCCACAGTAGCATCAGGATCAAATTCCATTGGATCGCTCCATGTGTATCCGTTATCGTGACTTAGTAAATAAACAGGTGGTAGTGCTTTACGCCAACTCGCATCTGCGAATCGCACCACAGAGGCTATTAACGTACCATCAGGCGCTGTAATAACACCAAACACCATAGCTGAATTTACTTCATCATGTTTATTCCACATATCCAGTGAATATTTGAAATCCACAGGTTCGCTCCATGTTTTTCCCCCGTCAGTTGACCGCTTATATGAAGACCATCCCGCGCAGCCATGACCGCGCCACTCTTCAGCCCATGTATTCATATAAAATGCAATAATATCTCCGTTCCGGCACTCTGTTACAGCATGGCCACCATGTCCGGAACGGCTATTTTTCTCATGATCAACGAATAATATCCCTTCATTAGGAATATTTTCTGGAATGACCTTATATGGCTTTTGAGGCAACTTTCTGGTGTCTTTGGCAACTTCATTTAAAGATTGAGCACCGGTTAATCCAAAGAGAAACAGCATGATGCATGACAAGCAAAGTAATTTATTTTTCATTTTTTAGATTTTTTCATTTTTTAGCTGATATAATGATCTTAACTCTATAAAACAGGCTTCAATTACCACAGTAATAATACCAGGTAATTTCATGGTCTTTTGGAGGCCATTTACAAACAGGATGCACACCATGAACATGTAAAAGTTTAACGAAATGCATGTAACATGATGTGCATACTCCTGTCATTTTTATTGCCAAAGTGGGTCTTGTTCCAGTATGCCTGGTTGAGCATCGAGCTGTCTCCTGGGAATTGGCCAGCGAGAATTTTTCTCTTTGGTAAAAATGGCTCCCTGCATTGCATACCTGAAGTTTGAATCATTTTTTATGAATTCTGTTAACACTTTATCGTCAACACCCCAGCGAACCAGGTCAAAAAAACGATGACCTTCCATTCCAAATTCAAGACGCTGCTCCATGTGGACTGCCTCCCTTGCATATTCCTTACTTGGAAAAGTCGGGTATTCCTTTATAAGGTAATTAGCCGCGGGTTGATTCCAGTCGACAATGGCATCAGAAGGCCCCGAAGGGTATTTATAATTGAGAACCCTGCCCATTGTAATGTTTACTGGATTTGCAGCTCTTCTTCGAACCTGATTTACTAATTGCCTTGCTGTCTCGAGATCACCTTCTTCCACTGCACATTCAGCTCTCCATAATAATACACGAGCGTACCGGAGATACCTGTAATTGGTACCATGCTGACGTTTAAAGAGTGCATTTTGTGCAAGAGTCTCCTCGCTTTTACTGTACATGAGTTTTTTCTGGAGATATGGACCTCCAAAAGACTGTGAACGGATCCATTCAGCACCGGTCATGATACCCCAACCCAGAAAATCAACTCCACGCCTTCCAATTGTTTGGTCCAGACGGGGATCAACCAATTGATCAGTTGGAATGAATTCAGTACCTACAGAAATGTTGTAGTCATTTTTCAAATTTTCATCATTGAATTTTGGACCGTTTATTCCCAACAAAGGGAGTCCATTGGCATCTACCTTAAAAGCATTAACGAGATCCTGGGTGGGCTGGTAGAAACCACAACATACCGGAAGAAATCTGTTATACGCGTTACAAAGCTGACTATCCATGTTTGCGTGGCTGCTGCTGGTACCTGAGCCGTCATTAACCGATTGTTGTATCTCAAAAATAGATTCTTTATTATTTTCTGTTTTTACGGAGAAATTGTCACGGTAATTTTCCATTAATGCAAATCGATTACTGTTGATAATATTATCAAGCAGGGCTTTTGCTTCTGTATATTCATGCTGAAAAAGATGAGCATAAGCTTTAATGCCCATGGCAGCATATTTTGTTGGTCTGCCAGGTTCGCCAGGATATGATTCTGCCAGGTGGTCAATTGCAAATTGCAGATCAGCTTCTATCTCAGGCCATATTTGATGGTCATTCTTTACAGTTTTAGGATCAACATCTTCTGATATGTATGGAACCTGCCAGTACATTTTTTGCAATCTGAAATGCCATAAACCCCTTATAAATCTTGCCTGGGCTTTAAGATCGTTGATTTTTGCTTCATTATTAATTATTGCCTCTGCGATCTTCAATGCCTTTAATACTTCATTTGCTCTGGCAATACCATCATAACCTATCATCCATTTATATTCAACCCAGGGGTTATCCGGCGTAGGTTCGTATCGTTCTATATAAAAAATATCTATTATATCGCCGGCAGTGGAACCTTTGGTAGCATCATCCGAAGCTAAATTCCATGGCCAATTCTTGGTAGAGCCCGCAGCAGCATAGCTCTGGTTTGCCATTTGAGCACCATCTAAAGTACTGTATGCACCAATTAACAGGAAATTTACCCCTTTCTCGTCAGAAAAGGACTCTGTAGTAGTGACGCCTTTGGGGCTTTTATCCAGAAAATCCTCACATTTATTCAAAGGTACAGATAAAGTTAATAATAGGATAATAACCCACCTTTTCCTTATCGTTTGATTAATTTTTGGTCCTACTTTGACTATATTTTTCATAATTAAATAGTTTTTAAGTTCAGTTGTATCAGACACATAATAATTAAAAACTCATATTAATTCCTAACATATACCTTCTTGGGGCAGGCCAGTTTCCTAAATCTACTCCAAAACCTGAATCAGCACTGTTTATTGAAGGATCCAGACCGGAATATTTGGTAATAGTAAAAAGATCAGTTACGCTGATATAAACATGTAAACGGCTGATCTGTATAAGCTTTTTTAAATATCCCGATAATTCGTATCCAAGTTGGAGATCCCGTAATCTTAAATAAGAACCGTTTTCTATATAATAACTGGATGGTAGCTGGCTATAAGAATCGTTTGCCTGAGCAATACACATTTTTGCGTCTTTATTATCTTTCAGATACGGACTGCCCCATGATTCATAAAGTCTTTTCTTACTACGGTTTTGTTGAAAGAAATTCATATCTGTAGACCGACGCATCAGATTCACCATATCGTTACCAACAGAAGAATAGAAATTGGCCAGAAGTGTAAATTTCTTGTAATTAATATTAGCCACTAAACCTGCAACAAAATCAGGATGGGGATTTCCGATATAAGTTCGATCATTTCCGTCAATTAATTCATCACCATTTACATCCCTGAACATGAACTGACCGGCTTTATTATATGCACCTCCAAACTGCGGAAAATAATTAGTTGCTTCTTCTGGTGATTGAAATATTCCTACAACATCATACCCGTAAAATGATGGATATGGTTGACCTTTTTCTGTTTGCACGATTGGGAATTCCCTGTATGAATCACCCATGAGTTTTTCGTTTTGCTTGCTGGACAATTTGATAATTTCGTTTTTATAGTGTGAAATATTAAGGGTGAGACTATAATTGAAGTCCCTCTTTAAAGATGATTGATAATTTAATTGTAAATCAAATCCACGATTCCGCATATCACCAACATTAACTGAAGGTGCGGTTCCGTAACCCATAACAGCAGGTATCAATTCTCTGTAGAGCATATCCTTTGTATCTTTCTGCCATAAGTCAAAGGTCAGGTTAATGCTTTTCAAAATGGTCGCATCAATACCAATAGTTCTCGAAATTGTCGTTTCCCATTTGGTCATTGGATTACCGAATGCTGCCAGTGCGAACCCGGATGTAAGAACGTTACCACCTTTGATTGGATAATATGTGTTAAGTATCCTTGAACTATAGGTGGAGTATCCATTATAGTTACCAATGTTGTCATTCCCTGATTGACCCCAACTGACACGGAGCTTAAGATCATCCAACCAGTTTTTTTGCGAAGCCATAAATTCTTCATCTGAAATTCTCCAGGCAGCACCAACTGACGCAAAATTACCCCAGGGATTTTTCGACCCAAAGCGTGATGAACCATCACGTCGGAAAGTAAGATCTAAAAGATATTTATTGTCATATGAATAGTTTAATCGCCCAAAAAATGATAAAGTTGACCAATCATATGCTGATCCTGAATTGTCGCGCAAACCTTCGCCCGCATTCAGGACCATGTAATCCAAGTCTGTTGAAAAGAAATTATTTCGAAGCGCACTGAAATCTCTGCCATTCCTCCATATTGACTCTGTACCAAGTAATACCTGGAGACTATGAATATCGGCAAAAGAGGTTGTATAATTTAAAGTATTAGTAGAGTTAAATTGTTTATACTCACTCAAAGATTCAGTTAACTGATCAAATCCCCTGGCCTGATAAGATTCATAATTATTTTCCAATGGATATCTTAAACGATCTTGATTTATGATATATCCAAACAAAGATTTAAAATGCAAATTATCCATTATGGAAATGTCACCATAAAGATTTCCAACTAATTCCAGTACACCTGAATTACGATTCCTGTCACGGTATATTTCAGCGAGTGGATTTGCACGTGCATCAAAAGCTGCCATCTTGGTAATCGGGGCCCAATTACCCATAATATCATATACCGGTACAATTGTTGGCACTGTGGCTATTCCTGCTGCAGGACCACTTTCTCCCTGGTCACGACTCCCTTCAAAATTTGAATAACCTATTCTGCTCATTGTTCCTATTTCCAACCATTTCGTCGTATAGGAAATTAAATTTGCATTGAATGTGTAGCGTTGATAATCTGAATATTTCACAATTCCTTCCTCATTCACATATCCGACCCCGAATCCATAGGTGAGATTTTCAGAACCCCCTGATAAAGAGAGGTTAGTTTCGTTAATCATCGCGGCCGGGCGATACAATAAATCATACCAGTCCGTCCCTTCCGGATTTGCTTTTGAAATCTGATAAGTATTCTTATCGTATAGTGACTCGTTTACCTGATCTGCACCACCAGGTAACACATATACAGGTATTTTAGGCGTTTCGCCGCTTCCATATTGAGCATGATTTGGTTTTATCCCATCATTTTTTGCTTGTAGCCAAAGCATTTCGCCATATTCCTCTGGATTTAGCAAGTCCATTCTGGCATAATTCTTGGCAAATCCTGTCCTCGCATCAAAATTTATCTTTGTGGGAGAGTTTTTCTTTCCTCTTTTGGTAGTAACCAGAATCACACCATTAGCTCCCCTGGCTCCATAAATAGCCGTAGAAGCAGCATCCTTTAATATCGTTATGGACTCAATATCCGATGGGTTGAGATTCAGTGTACTGCCTCCGGGTACACCATCAATTACCCATAGAGGATCATTATTTCCAATAGTACCCACTCCGTGTACCCTGATTTTAGCATCCTGGCCAGGCACATTAGAATTATACACATCGACCCCTGATACCATGCCTTGTATTGACTCTGTTAGTCGTCCTTTTGGGTTGGTCATAATTTTGCCGACATCGACAGTTGACAAACTACCTGTGAGACTGGCCTTCTTTTGTGTACCATAACCAACTACAACAACATCATCTAACCCGATGACATCAAGAACCATAGTCACATCAATTATAGTCTGCTTAGCTATAGGAATTTCCTGATTTAGCATCCCTATAAAGGAAAATATAAGTATTTGATTATTATCAGGAACCTCCAGGCTAAACTTGCCATTCATATCAGTTACTGTTGCTTTGGTAGTGCCTTTAATTTTGACTGATACTCCGGGTAGAGGCTCCCCTTGTTCATCATTCACTGTACCACTTACTTTAAAAGCTTGAAGTTGCGGTTTGGGTTTAACTTCTTTCAGATACTCGCTCTGGGATAGTATAATTTGCCTGTCAAAAACAATATATTCTACATTCGTTCCGGAAAAAACCTCGGCCAGTATCTTATCGATTTTTTCATTTGAAATCTGAAGATTGACTTTTCTGTCTATATCCACCAGTTTCTGGTTGAACAGGAAATAGAACTCACTTTGGTTTTCAATTTCTTTAAGAACTTGTTCTACAGTAGTTTCGCCAAGGTTCAGGGTCAATTTCGTGTTCTGGGAATAGGTGCTCCTGGCAAAAACCTGAAGAACAGTAAAAAACATCAGGAAAGCGGTTAGTTTCATAATTTTTATAATTTTTAAAATGCAGTCAGCTTTTAGTACTGCTTTGAGATTTTTTTTCATAGTTTTGTGTGGTTTAGCGTTAAACATAAAAATGAACTGACTTTAAGTCAGGATGAAAAAATTAATGCTAAATTGTCCAGGAAAGTGCCCCCGCACTTTCCTTTTTTTAAGGGTAACTTATTTCTTCATAGGCAATCAAAATTTTTTGATTATTTCGAATAGATATCTATTAAATATAATGTAAATTACAGCTTTACGTTATTATAACATTCTTCTGTCAATCCATCGTTCCATCATCTGAATTGATACTACTTCTTTGACATAACATCTATTTCCTGAACCTTATATGCAAAGTCATCCATTTTTTCCCTTGGCTGTTTAACAAACTTAATGGGACCTGTAAGCGATAAAAGTTTTAATACCTGGTCGAGACTTTCTTCTTCAAAGGTGGCCCAGTATGTGTATTCATTGATACTGTCATCCAGAATATTAAATTTTACATTATACCAGCGCTCGATCCTTTTCAGTAACCTGGGCATGGGATCGTTTCGCAGAACAAGTTTACCCTCTTTCCATGCTGTGTAAAAATCAGGTTCATCGAATTTAATATTCAAATTACCTTTTTTCATATTATACACGGCACATTGACCGGGTTTCATCTCAGACAGGAATTCAGAGAATTTCTTTTTATCCTCAAGTACAACTGCCACTTCAGTTGTTCTGCCAGATTCAATTTGACTGTTGACATCCTTAATCTGGTAGATTGCATGTAATCCGGATTTCAATTGTGCAACATTTATTTCCTTATTGTTTTCTTTGTCTATTAGCTCAATTATTCCTGATTCCAGTGTAAATTCCTGGAAACCTTCCCCGGGATAGGTATATACGTTAAATCTGGTTCCCAGTACTTTAACATTCAATCCAGCTGTTTTAACTATAAATGGTTTGTCTTTATCATGATGTACATCGAAGAAGGCTTCTCCAACAAGTTCTACTTCCCTGGTACTTCCTGAAAAATTTACCGGATACTTTAGGCGGCTTCCATTGTTGAGGCTGCCTTTTGTTCCGTCCGGCAACTCAAACTGACTGCGTGCGCCAAGTGGACATATAATTTCATTATATGCAATCTTAGCTTGAGCTTGATGCTTACTCGAAAGCTTCTGACTGTAAATCTGCCATGCAACATACCCCATCAATGGCAATAATAATATTGCCGCAGCACGGGAGAGGTTTTTTAAAACAAAGTTGAATAATATAACAGGTTTTGATATATTTGGGCATGATTTAACATTTTCTTTTTTCCTTGAGATATTAATTTTATGATGAATCCTGTCAAGTAACATTTCGAGGTTAATTGCAGGCTCCCTGGTATCGGTTTCAGTTTCCTCCCAAAGAGCTCTGAGGCGACTTTCGTACTTTAAAGCCTTTTTGGGATTATTTAACCAGCTATTTACCAGACTCTTCTCTTCCTCAGAAGCACTGTCCTCAAAATATTTTTTCAGGATGCTGTATTGGATCTCGTTGAAATTGTTTGAATTCATGTAACAGAAATTTTGAAGTGTAGCAACCAAAAGTACCCGGATTTTAGGTACTTTTGGTTTACACAATCCTAACCACTAACCTAATGTTCTTATCATAACGTTCTAGGTGAATGACAAAATTTACAAAATTTAATAAGATCATAAGAATTGTTATTAATAAATTACCCTTTGAATGAATTTTTAACTTCTTTGTCATTTGCTTAGTCTCAGTTACATAATATATCCATAAACCTGAGTAAATACTTACTTTGGAATGTAGTTTTTTTTTCTTTCAGGGAATAAATTCTCTATCAATTGTAGAACTGACCTCCAATGCAGCACGTATGTTAAATGTTTGCAGGTTTAAACGTAAGTATATGAGCACGATGAACCACAGTATTTCTATAAAGAAAATTTTAATAAATTGCTCCTGCCAATTTATTGAATACTAAGTAAATACCTCCAAATTAAAATTTATAAATAGACTTTTTGTTGGTTCGGTAGTTTCATCCAAACTAATTCTTGAAAACTTAGTATTTGCTTATTAATTTATAAACAAGTGATAAAACAGTAGTGAAATCATCGTACTACCGGCTAATTCTTCTTCAAGATATTTTAATGCTTTTGCCAGGTGATTCTCGGCAGTTCTGGTGGAAATATCTAACCTTCTTGCAATCTCCTTTATCTTTATGCCTTCCTGCCTGCTGAGTTTATATACCATTTTCCTTTTTGGAGGCAGCTTTTCAATCGTTTTATTGGCTAAATCAAGTAATTCATTAAAAATAATGCCTCCATCTGTATTTTCAATGATTTCTGGAGTATTATTAAGAAGATAATCCTTTACTCTGGTTTCTATAGATTTGTTTCTATAATACTTACGGATTGAATTATAGGTAATGGTGAATATGTAATTCTTAAAATTCAATTCAATGTTAACCTGTTCATGCTTTTCCCATAAATTGACAAAAATTTCCTGTACGATCTCAGCTGCCGTATCTTGATCCTTAATTAATCCATAAGCAAAATTGTAGATTCTTTTGCTGTACTGATGATATATTGTATCAAAAGCAGCAGCATCACCATCCTTGAATCGATATATTATCGTTTTGTCTTCTGGCATTATTAAGGATAATGATTTTGCGAAAAGAACGGTTTTATACATTAGAAAAGCTGGCTACTACGAAATTAGGAATTAATATTGGTTCTATAATCTTCTTTTGATGCTTTTTTTATGGTAAAATCTAAGAATAAGCATTTTATCAATAAGAAATAAGAAATATAATTTAATTATTTGCCGAATGTCCAAGTATGTAGAGGTTGGGACATTTGTCAATCCGGCTAAATATCCGATCGCTTCAAATTTTCACGAAGTAGCTTCCAGATATTTAATAAGAACTACCGGTATTTTAATAATTTCCACAGAGCTCCTGTAATTTTTCAAAAGTAGACTTTAAAGCAAATGAAAATAACAAAATATCAAGTCCACAGAGTAAGTAAGTGCAACCATCTTTGATCTCGCTAATCAAGGCCTCAGGACTTGCTCCGTAGATCCCATACGGAACTTTGAATTCGTTGCACTTGCTCTTTATTTGATCAATAGCTGCCCTCACATCTGGATGAGTAACCTGACCAATCAGTCCCATGCTGGCAGAGAGATCATAAGGTCCTATGAAGATCGAATCAAATCCTTTCACTTTCAAAATTGAATCAATATTCTTTACACCTTCAATATGCTCAATCTGGAGCATTATGTGAATATTCTCATTTGCGTGTGACAAATAGTAATTTGAATCTTGACCATATCCATGGGCTCGTGTCAGACCAACTGATCTCTGACCTTCCGGAGGGTACTTTGATGCCTGAATAACTCTTGCGGCTTCTTGCGCAGTTTTGACCATTGGAACTAGAATTCCATCACAACCAGTATCAAGAATTCTTTTGATCAAAATTTCATCTATTCCGGGTATTCTTACAATTCGATATATTTTTTTGTCAAAGACTTGTAATGCCTCTTGCACATCTTCAAGGGATAACGCTGAGTGTTCCATATCAATCATTACCCAGTTGAAACCTGAATTTGAAATCATTTCCGCAACGTGAAGTGATCCGGTAGTATAGATTGTACCAAGCATCTGTTTATACTTATTTTCTTTCATGTTTGTATTTTGTTAGTTCCTAATGATCTTTTGAATGATTGCAATATCTGAGGCCTGACCAATAAGCCAATTATTTTATAATGGTTATTGCTTCAAGAATTATTACAGCAACTGCACACCCCGGATCTATTTTCCCCTGGGTTTGATCTCCCAGCCATGCAGCCCTACCGATAAGACTCTTCAAAGGTGTTACCCGGTCACGACCTTCTCTTGCGGCTTCGACCATTTTTATGCCGGCATCTTTAAGAGGCATTCCAGAGTCTAAAGCACTTTTCAAGGCGTCAGATGCAGGTAAAAGAGCATCAAGAACAGTCTTGTCATTAAGCTTTGCTTTTCCTCGTTCCTGAATTCCTAAAGCTGCTGCAAGAAGAATATCCGGAAGAGTGGCAATTGATAGTTGATTATTACCCTTGACTTTCATACCAGCACGCATGAGAGCAGTTGACATCAATGTCCCAAATGAAGATGACCCTGCACGATTGGCAACTAAACCTGCATCGACAAGAAACTTGCCTAAATCATCAACCTGGGTTGTAGTTATGTATTCACGAAGTGCAAGTGATATCTTGTTCATTGTAATTCCCAGGTCTCCGTCTCCAATGGCCTGGTCCAGCTGTGTTAAATAATCATGATTTGTTTCGAGAGCTTGACATACACGTAAAGCGGCTGTTTTGAAGTGGTCTATAGAAATTGAATTTTTCTGTGTATCCATGGTCAGATCATTAAAATTTTTTGAAAAATGGAGTATAAGAAGGTTCATCCAACAGGGTTTTCATCTCATCATCAACTTTGAAAAGTGTAATTGAAAATCCACTCATCTCCATGGATGTTGCAAATTCTCCGATATAAGGCTTATGTATCTTAAGTAAATTCCCGGTAAGTATTTCATGAATTTTTCTGTACACAATATAAAGCTCTTCAGGAGGTGTAGCTCCCAAGCTATTGATCAATACAGCAAAGGTGTCACCGGATATGGGATTCAGCTCTTCCAGAACTGTATCTATCATTTTCGTTGTAATAACATCGGCACTTTGCAGTTTTTCCCTGCTTATGCCGCGTTCGCCGTGTACCCCCATACCAATTTCCATTTCATCATCACCAATGGAAAAAGTTGGTTTTCCTATACGAGGAACTGTACAGGGGGATAAGGCTACTCCAATAGTTCGAATATTATTCAGTGCTTTTTCTGTAACGAGAACAACTTCTTCAAGTGATCCGCCTCTTGCAGCTTTTGCACCTGCAATTTTAAAGGCAAATGCCATACCTGCTATACCACGTCTTTGTTTTGCATTCGAAGCAGGTGCTGAAGCTACGTCGTCAGCAACAAGTACGGTTTTAACTGTAATGCCTTCCATCTCAGCCAGCTCGGCTGCCATATCAAAGTTCATTACATCTCCGCCGTAATTTAAGTATAAATATAATACCCCTTTTCCACCATTAATCTTGCGTGTAACTTCGAGCATTTGTTCAGCATGTGGTGATGCAAATATGTCACCAACAGCAACTCCATCGAGCATTCCTTTTCCAACATAGCCGATAAAAAGAGGCAGGTGACCAGATCCGCCACCTGTAGCTATTCCCACTTTACCTGAAACCGGTGCATCGGCACGAACAATACAGTGAATATCTCCTGCAGTACAAATAAGACTGTCCGGATGAGCTTTTAATAAACCATCAAGCATTTCGGTAACATAATTTTCCGGATTATTAAGTATCTTTTTCATGTTTAAAGGATTAAACTGTACATTTTACATAATATATCCATGAAGGTATCAGAATACCTACTCTGTATCTGGATTTTTTGCTCTTAAAAAGATTATTATTGATTATTCGACTAATAATCAATTAACTGAAGTTTAAAATTACAAGTATTTAAAATTATTAATTTCTTTTTCAATGAAAGCGGTGATCAACAACGTCTCCCTTCGATATGAAGGATCCTGAACAAAGATCATCTTGCTTCTACTCCCATTTGACCTTTGAGTGTATTAATAATCTGCTACTTAATAAAGAATGTTTTTTTTTAATAGAAAAAAAAACACATTCAGAGTAAGTATTCAGATATTTCTAGGGATATATATATTATCGAAAGATAAAAGCTAGATTTATTTACTGAGCAACAACTTATTTATTAGTAAATCTATTTAAACTAAAACGGAACAATGGCTATACCTGTTATCATGCCCCGCCAGGGACAATCTGTTGAAACTTGTATCATTGGTGAATGGTATAATAAGAAAGGAGACCATGTTGAAGTTGGTGATATCATTTTATCTTATGAAACCGATAAAGCGTCATTTGATCTTGAATCACCAGCTACCGGAGTAATCCTTGAAATATTTTATAGGTCCGGTGAGGAAGTTAAAGTACTCACCAATATTGCTGTTATCGGTCAGCCTGGTGAACCCGTAGATGCATTCATGCCTGAAAAAACTTCTGCAACTGCTGGTTCCTCTATTGGAGTTACTGCTTCTGAAGCATCAGCCCAGTTATCTGATGTTCAAAAAACTGGGGAACAAATAATTGAAACTGTTAATGGAATCGATAAAATTAAAATCTCCCCACGGGCTAGGAATCTTGCTTCAAAGCTGAATATCCCTGTATCACAGATAAAAGGAACAGGTCCAATGGGCAAAATCAATGAAATAGATGTCGAAAATGCTGCAGCCAGTTTGCAGGCAACTAGCCTGGCAGAAAACACTGATAAACAGGGATATTCCATTAAAAAAATATCTAATATAAGAAGGATTATTGCAGAAAACATGCATTCATCTCTCAAGAATGCAGCTCAGCTTACACATCACACTAGTGCAAATGCCAAAAAAATCCTGGAGTATAGGAAAATTTTTAAAGATGATCCGGAAAAAGCAAAAGCTGAAAATATAACTATAAATGATATGGTTTGCTATGCTGTGATCAAAGCACTGAAAATCAAACCGGAGATCAATTGCCATTTTCTGGGTGACAGTTTCAAAATTTTTTCCAAGGTTCATCTGGGTATAGCCGTAGATACTGAACGCGGACTTATGGTTCCTGCTTTGAAAAACGCAGATGATTATTCTTTACCTGAGCTATCCAGGGCATTGAAGTCACTGGCCGATCGGTGCAGAAAAGGCAATGTTGACCCGGAACTACTTGAAGGTGATGCAGCGTCGTTTACAGTATCCAATCTGGGATTTTATGGGGTCGAGATGTTCACCCCTGTGCTAAACCTGCCCCAGGCAGGTATCCTGGGAATTAATACAATCATTAACCGTCCCGATGTGCTTAGTGATGGTTCCATAGGATCTGTTCCGGTTATCGGTCTATCATTAACCTATGATCACAGAGCGATCGACGGTGCTCCGGCATCTGCCTTTCTCAAAGAAGTAAAAGATCAAATAGAAATGTTTGATCTTAATGAGATTTGAATATTGACCATCAATTGTTTTAATCGGAACCATTTGTTGACCAGGGAGTTGGTACAATCTTAATAAACCATGATGTGAAACATATTTGCGGATTTTCTTTGGAAACTGGATTCTGGTCATAGTGGATGATCAACGAAAACCGAAAAGATAGTTATAGAGTATCAATGAATATTATCGCTTACAGTTAAACCATTAAATATTAACAACGATGCCCAAATCATTATTTATCGACCCAGATGTTGTCAGGCAAAAAGGAGAAATAACCTTCCGTGCTATTCCGGTAAACCACTACCAAAAGACTATCGAAGAAGAGAAAGTGAATTTTTCAACTGCGGATTTCATAAGAATTTTCAGAGACATGCAGTTGATACGTGAATTTGAAACGATGTTTAATCAGATCAAGGTGGTGGGAGAATATAATGGAATATCTTACAATCATCCCGGCCCGGCTCACTTTTGTATCGGACAAGAGGCGGCTGCCGTCGGAATGGCATACCACCTGACCGTTGATGATTATATTTTCGGATCCCACAGGAGTCATGGAGAAATGCTCGCTAAAGGACTTTCTGCTATTTATCAACTATCTGAAGATAATCTCATGAAGATAATGAGGAATTATTCAGATGGTGCTATACTGAAACTGGTTGAAAAATATCAGAAGGGAACAGTTGGGGAACTGGCGATCGATTTTTTATTATTCGGTACACTGGCTGAAATTTTTGGCAGGGAAATTGGTTTCAATAAAGGTTTATGTGGTTCCATGCATGCTTTTTTCCCTCCATTTGGCGTATACCCCAACAACGCTATTGTTGGTGGCTCAGCAGATATTGCTGTTGGAACTGCACTGTTCAAAAAAGTCAATAAGAAGCCTGGTATAGTGATTGCTAACATTGGTGACGCCGCAATGGGATGTGGACCTGTATGGGAAGGGATCTGTTTTTCTGCCATGGACCAGTTCAAAACCCTCTGGCAGGATCCTTACAATGGGGGACTTCCTGTCATGATTAATTTCATGAATAACCAGTATGGTATGGGTAGTCAGGCCAGCGGTGAAACTTTGGGATTGGGCATCCTGGCCAGGCTTGGAGCCGGAGTAAATCCCGACATGATGCATGCCGAGCGTGTAGATGGTTATAATCCCCTTGCTGTCATCGATGCATATAAACGCAAGAAAAAGATATTGGAGGAAAGGAACGGCCCCGTATTGCTCGATACCCTAACGTATCGTCTAACGGGTCATTCCGCTTCAGATGCCTCTTCATACAGGACGAAGGAAGAAATTGATGCATGGAAAAAACAGGATCCGTTACTTTCTTACGGTACTCAGCTAGTGCAGGCAGGTATTGCTGGCGAGGATCAACTCGATCAGATAAGGGAATGGACGAAGGATAAAGTTTTCGAAATTTTAAAACTTGCATCAGACGATCATATCTCACCAAGGCTGGATCTTGACTCCAATCCTGAAGCAATTGGCAATTTTATGTTTTCTAATGAATCACTCGACAGGATGGCTGAAGGAACGCCTGAGGTACTCCTGTCTTATGAGGATAATCCAAGGATTCAGCAGATCAGGAAAAAAGTACGTTTTGGTCTTGACAATAATGGCAATCCTCTTTCGAAAGTCAAGGTTTATCAGCTTCGGGATGGATTATTCGAAGCTATCCTTGACAGGTTTTATAAAGATCCAACCTTAGTGGCATATGGTGAAGAAAACCGTGACTGGGGTGGCTCCTTTGCCGTTTATCGTGGTTTAACTGAGGCACTTCCCTATAACCGCCTTTTCAACACACCAATTTCTGAAGCCGCTATAGTCGGATCAGCAATTGGGTATGGGATAGCCGGGGGGAGGGTACTTGCAGAAATCATGTATTCCGACTTCCTGGGACGTTGCGGAGACGAAGTTTTTAACCAGTTACCAAAATGGCAGGCCATGAGCGGGAACATTCTAAAGATGCCTGTGGTGATCAGGTTATCCGTGGGTATGAAATACGGTGCACAGCATTCTCAGGACTGGTCATCATTTGTTGCTCATGTCCCCGGATTAAAGGTTGTTTTTCCAGTTACCCCATATGATGCGAAAGGATTGATGAATGCGTCTCTACAGGGAACAGATCCGGTAATATTTTTTGAAAGCCAAAGAATATACGATATTGGAGAATGGTTCCATGGAGGGGGCGTACCTGAAGAATATTATGAAATACCAATAGGTGAACCTGATATCAAAAGGGAAGGAGAAGATATTACCATCCTAACAGTCGGACCCGCACTCTATACAGCAATTAAAGCTTCAGATATTCTGAAGGATAAATATGGTTTATCAGCAGAGATCATTGATGCAAGGAGTCTCGTTCCATTCAACTATGAACCTGTTATTGAATCGCTGAGGAAAACAGGAAAAATACTCCTTGTAAGTGAAGCGATATCAAGGGGTTCTTTCTTGAAAGAAATGGCACAAACAATTACTGAACTTGCATTTGATGAACTCGATGTACCTCCAGTAGTTGTCGGTTCCAGGAATTGGATCGTCCCGGCTTATGAAATGGAAAGATACATTTTCCCCCAGGAAAATTGGATACTGGATGCAATCCATGAAAAACTCATGCCATTGAAAGGGTATCAGATGTCAAATAATTATACATATTCTGAACAGATCCGGCGGAATCGGCTGGGAATATAAAATTTCGGTTATAAGCAGAAGACTAAGGCTCAGATTCCTTTCCTAAGCTGATGCTCCTTCAATTGCATTAACTTCAGATTGTCTGTTTTTGCGCTAATTCTAAGAGGCTTACCTGTATAATTGCGAATTTCCAATTCAACCTGCCTTTCTTACGATTTTTTTGTACTATATTTGCCGTAAACTCGAAGGCGGGCAGTGATCATCTCTTTTTTTGGTTTCATCTGTTAATCAAAGAGTTAAAAAAAGGTACATTTGCCTTTATGTTTTTTGAAATGCTGATTAAATGTAATGTTAATTTTGTTACAAATGTACCTTTTTATCCAAAATTGGCAAAACAGTTAATTATTGATAATTAGAGCATTAGAAAAACAGCAAACAGGAATTTTGACCAAAATTACGGGTTGTTAGCTCAGTTGGTTTAGAGCATTACCTTGACAGGGTAGGGGTCACTGGTTCGAATCCAGTACAACCCACAGAAACAAAAAAAAGCCTTGATATACAATAAGATAGAGGCTTTTTTGATTGTTAATTCTGAAACATAGCTGAAATATTTTTTACGTCTAAAGCTAATAAGGATATCTATCGCAGGTTCCCATAGAGCGATTACTTCAAATTCTCATTATTCATTTTCTTGAAATCAAAAGCGTCATCATAATTTATCTTAATATAACCAGTTCAATTTGTCCACTTTGAAAATATTATGTTCCTCTTTTCAGGTCAATTTATAAAACCAATATGAGAAAACATTTGTCTAGTTTAGGAATTATCTTGAAATAGTCAGATGTCCTTATTTTTTATTTTTGTAATAAATAATCAATTGGATAGAATTATTCAAATTGTATGTGTAATCATTCACATAATTACCAAAAAATCGGGGAGAATATTCAAAATGATATCCGAATGAAATTCCTAGCCTTGGAGAAATTACATAATTCAGTCCTAATCCAGAGTTTAACCCATATTGAAATGAATAAATTCCTCGATCCTCTTTAAAAGGATAATCCTTCTTTATATGGTTTATAAGATATTGATCGTATTTTTTATATGCAAGTCTGAAGTTAAGGTTTATTCCAAGTGAAATATACGGATTCAGCTTTTTATGAGAGAAATTATAATTCAATTGAAGTGGAATTCTTATGTAATCAATTTTGCAGATTTTATCATCCTTAATAACTAAAGAAAGGTCAGTTGTGTCATATTTATATAAGGAATTTTGAAACATGATATTAAGTCTTGAAGAGAATTTTGAGGATAGCAGTGGCAGGTTTGATATGTTTAAAGCTAATCCATATTCTATTGAGTTTGAGGGATACACCTTCTCGGGTATCGAATTGTTTAGTTTGAGGTTGGAACTAAGAAAGCCTGCCGAAATCCCAAATTCGATTTTCACTTTTCTATTCCTGTCTTCATAGATTATACAATCGCCAGTTTTACAAGTCCTGTCATGATAATCTTTTGTAATTTTAATTAATGATTTACTATCAAAAAAAACGGTTTCTATTCTGGGTTGAAGCGAAGGGCAATCCCTGAAATAAAACTTCAAAAGGCCAATATATTCTTTATTATCGTGGATATAATGTTTGTTGTCTACATCAGATACATGAGAAGTGTTTGTCAATTCAATTAACGAATCATCTTCTAACAAAAGAAAATATCTGACTACAGAAACAGATTGTGTGTAGGTTAATATGCTTGCTCTCCCCTCTATTAACCATTCTAAAAATACTTTCTGAGGCTTATTGTTTACCAGGATCTCTCTTGATACAAAGTATTTACTGTGGATAAACCTAAAAGCTTTTATATCTGCGGGTTTATAAATTTGTGCATCACTGTTGAGTTGTACTTGAAATACACAATGATCTGAATTTAAAAGAGATCCTTCAAAATTAATGTATCCAAATATTGTATCATTGCCATTATAAACAATATATCCTTCTTTAAACTGTGAAAAACCTGAAATGCAGACGATTGTGAATAAGCTAATTAAGTATAATTGTTTCATTATTTTTATTTTTTAATAGTGAGTGCTTAATATTTTAATTAATAGTAAATACTGGTGCCAATACTCAATATGTTTATTAATTATCCTTATACCATGTTTTCCTTATTATTTGAACAATAATGATGTTTCTTTAATTAAACTAATTCTCTTATGTAACTATTTTTGTTATTTCACTTGACAACTGAATTTTTCAATGCTGAAGGACTACTTTGACAGATTGAAAAATCGACATGTTTTTACCCTTAATCCATAAAGGGAACATGTTGATTTTTCAGTTTTTCACCCTTTAGGATCGAGGTAAAAAAAGCTGAAAAATAATAACTTCATTTACCTGTCAAAGTAGAACTAAGTGTCAAAGTTTGCTAAATAGGACCAACTTATTTATGCGATTATTAAAATTCCATATTAATGTCAAAATTGCAAAACAATTATCCTATTAATACGCTGAAATAAACACTTATAATATGCGTATTTTTGACCTTGACTATTCACAATTCATTTTAAAGTTAAACAAAATATTGAAATGGTTATACAAAAACTTCTCTTTTTAATAGTCCGATTCTACAAAACCCCTTCATCCGCCTTGTTATAAAAATTTCCTTCGGAGGATATTATTAAATGACCCAGCGGTTATGTATCCATCAAGTTCCCAGATGCCTTTATTTTCTGTGTTATGTTCAGATCAGAGTCACCAGGTTGCACATTATTACTGACATATTAATATACCACGAAAAGCTTTCAGTAATTGATTTACAATTTTTGTTCTAAGGTTTTCAGATATTTAACTCAGTACGTTGAATAATATGATCCTGGTACAGTTCATCGAGCTCAGTGAAATATCCGCTCCATCCCCAGACACGTACAATCAGATTTTTATAAAGGTCAGGATGTATTTTTGCCTCCAGTAATTTTTCCCTGTTTACTGCATTGATCTGTAGCTGATGGCCACCCATATCCATGTAAGATTTTACCAGGGATGAGACTTTCCTTATACTCTCTCTGTTTCTGAACACGGTATCATGTAGTTCCAGTGTTAACGGTCCTCCGTTCATAATTTTTTTCATGTCGGGTTTTGAGAAAGATCTTATGATGGATATCGGACCGTTTAATTTTACATTTAACCCCGGAGAGAAATTTGCAGAGAGAGATTCTCCTTTTTTCCTGCCGTCAGCTGAAGCTCCAATATCTTTTGCATGCCATAGATAGTACATTGCAGAACCTGATCCGGGCCTGTAGCAACCTCCTCTTTCATTTATAAGATTTTCTGTCAGTTCTGAGAAGTCATTTAAAAGATTAACGGCAATACTATCGGCAAAATCATCGTCATTGCCCATCTTCGGGGCTTCATATCTGAGTTTTTGCCAAAGAGTATAATCTCCCTCAAAATTGGTTTCGATGGCACTGATTATTTCTTTTGCAGTAACACTCTTTTCTCCGAAAACAAATTTTTTAATTGCAGCAAGAGAATCAACAGCAGTAGATATTCCTGTCCCATGAATCCCGTAGTTATTGTACCTGGCACCAAGTGATATATCCTTTCCTTTTTCGATACATCCATTCATCAGCAGAGACTGGAATGGTGCCGGTTCCATGTAAATATTCTTTAAGGATGAGACTAATGAATTCAATTCTCCTTTGATCTCCAGTTTAACATAATCCATAAACGAATCAAAATCTTTGCAATGCTCAAGATGTTTCTTAATGCTTTTATCAACAACTTTGGCAAAAGACAGAGCCGTTATATTAGGAATATCCATCCCGAATCCCGGGATTATGAACTCCCAGCAGGCTGCCACTACATAGTCTCTGGCATCTTTTAACTCATATCCTTTTGACAATAAGCCCGGTATGACGACTTCATCATTTGAATACTGAGGGAAGCCAAGCCCCTCTTTGGTAAGTTCGGTTCCCAGGTCATACTTTTCAATAGGGGTGTATTTATTAACCCGGAGATTGATCTTCGGATCGATTAATTTTAGTTCAAGACTGGCTTTGAGGCACATCTCAGAAAGTAAATTGAACGCATCTCCACCATTTTCGTCTACTCCTCCCAATACAAGACTTTGTCCGTTGTCGCCCTGTTGCATTCCCGGGTAAAGGTCGCTGTCTTTGTTGAATGAGATAAAAAACTCTTCCAGCAATTCAAAAGCAGAATCGTAATCCAAAATTGCTGAATCCAGATCTCTTTTGAGAAACTTAAACATGTACTGATCGAACCGGCCGACAGTATTATGGTAATTGCCGGAAGTCCAAAGAGTAAAATGCAATATTCTGAAAAACTGTAAAGCTTCATAAAAGGATCTTGCACCGTACCTGGGTATTTGTTTTAAGACATTGTAAACATCTTCTTTTCCTGATTCGAAAGCCAATTGAGCATATTTGTCCGCCAGTTTTTCAATATCATCAATTGATTGAAGTACAGATTCCAGAAATTCATTATTTTTTTTATTTCCCAGCGATAAATGATTTTCAATGGCCAGTAAAATTTCCTTCCTTCTCTCTTCAAGTCCGACTTCAATGGTGTAACTATAGTTTGAACTTATATTGCATACCCTGCCTTTCTCATGGATATAATGTTCTTTTCTTATTTCCCGCCATTCTTCTTCCTTAAATATTTCAGGTATTTTTTGGACAGTCCTTGTAAGAACTATCTTCTCGTTAGGAAGAATTACCGGTATCTCATTATCCAGAACCCATGTCAATCTTTTTTGTGCCCTTTGTACATCTGATAATTTTTGTTCTTTCAAAGAATCTGTAAAATCATGAAGGATCTCATTATCGATGTTTTGCCTGAACTGATGATGCTTTTTCTGAAGCACATCCTCAAGCATTAGTTTAATTCTGCTATTCATAATACTATAGCATTAATGTTATGTTTTTCAAATATATCAAGCCAGATATTTACTTTTTTATTTGTATCAAATTCCGGCTTAAAAACCTTGTTAACCATTGAATATTTCGCGGGAGCTGTTTGATGATATGGTAATAATTCAACCCTTCTGAGATGTCGGGCATCCTTAATTAAAGCTGCTGTTCTTTCCATATTTAGAACGGAATCGTTTACACCCGGAATAAGTGGGATACGAATAAAAAAATCGGTTGCTGACCGACATAAATACTCCAGATTTTCCAGTATTAATGAATTGTCTACCCCTGTATAGTTTTTATGGATTTCACTATCGGTATGTTTAATATCCATCAATATCAGGTCTACTTCGGAAACCATTTTCCGGAATATTTCATTTCTGGCATACCCTGATGTTTCGACAGCTATATTAAGGGGCTTCAGGTGTTGAACCAGATCAAAAAAGAATGCCGGTTGAGCGAGCGGTTCCCCACCAGATATAGTAATACCTCCGCCACTATTTATCAGTACTTCTTCCCCTTTCAAAAGTTTTTTTGCCAGTTCTGTTGCCTCCATTTCCATCCCGGATATTTTCCGTAGTCTTAATGGACAAACATCAACGCAATTCCCGCATACAGTACATTCTTTGTGGATACAAATCTCTTTGCATTTTCCGCATTTGATGCATGATGCATTGCTTACCATTAACTCCTTCCTGAAAGAAATCCCCTCAGGATTATGGCACCATGTACAATGCAACGGGCATCCTTTAAAAAAAACCAGTTTACGTATACCGGGTCCGTCATGTACGGCAAATTCTTCAATGTTAAAAATTATGCCTTTTGACACTTTTATATCATTTTAAATAGTGAAGCATGGATAACAATGAACATCATGAATTTAAGTGATATCTCAAATCATTTCTTTGAAGGACTGGGTAATACCAGTTTTTCAATTTCTTCAAGTGATTTTCCTTTGGTTTCAACCAGTGCATACTTATAGAAAATCAAACTTAATGCGGTTGCAATACAAAAGAAAAGGAACACATATCCTACTCCAAATTCACTGACTGCAACAGGGAATAGCAATGATATAACGCAATTAAAGAACCAGTGAGAGAAAGAACCGAGAGCGGCACCTCTGGCCCTGAGATTGTTTGGGAACATTTCGGAAAGGATCACCCATATAACTGTACCCTGTGACGCAGCGAAAAAGGCGATAAATCCGATGAGGCAAATCAATAGAATGTAACCATCAGTATGCCCGGAAATGTATGCCCAGCTAAATAATCCTAAAAAAACAGGCATGCCAAATCCCCCTATATACAGAAGAAATTTCCGGCCAAACTTATCAATGAGAGACATACCTATGATTGTGAAGATCATATTGGTAATTCCAATAATTACTGATTGATACAATGCATCTTCACCATTAAAACCGGCAGCCCTGAATATATCGGTAGAATAATAATTTATAATATTTATTCCCGACACCTGGTTAAACATTCCGACTGCCATACCGATCAAGGCCAATCTTAGGTAAGGTTTACGGAACAATGATCCGTTTTGAGTGATACTGGTTTCATCAGCCAGCGATTCCTGAATTGATTTGATCAGTTCCCCGGGATCAGAGGTATGGTTGATCTTTTTAATGACCTCACGGGCTTCATCGATCCTTCCGGTCTTAACCAACCAACGGGGGCTGCGTGTAATAAAAAACAGGAGGATATAAAATACTCCGGAAGGAATTACCCCAAATAAGAACATCCATCGCCAGTGATCTCCGCCACCAAGAATATTGTCGATAATAAAATTGGAAAAAAATGAAACCAGAATACCCAGTACAATGGCAAACTGACTTGTTGCAACTAATCTGCCACGTATTTTTGGAGGAGCCACTTCTGAAATATACATTGGAGTAACCACTGATGCTCCACCAACAGCCAAACCACCTATAAAACGTCCTAAAATGAAGACCCATAGGCTGGTTGCCAGACCGGTCATAAGCATGGAAAGGAGGAAAAACAGGGCTGTAAATTTTAGCATATACCGGCGACCAAATAAATCGGCGGGTTTTCCTATAACTAAAGCACCTACAATGCATCCAATCAGTGCGACACTCACAACGAATCCTTTCATTGCAGGAGTAAGATCAAAATATTGGGCAACGAAATAAATTGTCCCGTTGATTACCCCGGTTTCAAAACCGAATAGCAGGCTGCCAAGGGCAGCTACAAATGTTACAAAGTATAAATAGCGTTTCATTTTAATTATTTAAATGATATTCAAAATGTTACATTAATAATTCCGTTTGATGGTACTTTTATTTTTTTTGTTTTATCTTTTATTGTAAGATTTAAATCACAGGATTTGCCTTCCCTGTCATTTATCCTCAACATCAAACTATTACCTGAGAAATCCATCGATGTTATTTCGATCCCTTGATTATCAACAGTGATCAGGCTTTTTTCAGCAGGCAGGGTGCCTGTGTTTTGTGAAGGGTAGAATTCCCGGATATAAACTCCCTGGGTAAAACTTTTTGAAACTGCCGGAGCATGACTTCCCTGCCATTGCCCATTGAAAGGGAAAAGCATAAATTTATGGGAATAGGTCCCATGAAAAGGTTCAGCATACCATGCCGGTTCATGGTTAACAGTGGTTTTATCAACGAAAGTCATTCCTACATTCCTGATGGGGCCGGAAGTTGTGGAAGCTCCCATAAATAATCCAACTTCTCCTTCATCGGGTTTCGTATAAAAAGCCTGCTCTCCCGTACCGGCAGTAATCATAAAACCGCCTCCTTCATCGAACTGGAAAATCCCGGTACTTAAAGGGCAAAAATAACTTAGACCTGTCATTGCATGAGGAGAAAAGCCAAATGGGATATCATAAAATACCTTTCCCGGCTTTCCGGATTTGAACTGCAATGTTAATCCCCGTGGACCAAAAGTATTACCTTTTGTTTCACCATCTTTCCTGAGCAAGGTAGGATGTGGAAACTTAAAATTTATTTCACAGAGCACCCTGTCAGGGAGAAGTGTAAATATTTGTTGCATGTGAACAAGCCAGTCGATTTGCTTTTCGACACGAAGCTGAGGATATAAAGTATTTCTTGTTGATATTCTTGCTTTCCCATAAGGGGATGCATTTCTCCAGACATCATCGCCATTCCCTTCACTCATTTCAGCTAACGCTTTAATTTTGAATGAGTCAATGGAGAGTTCTATTTTACCCCCATTTTTTTCAAAAATAACCCGGTCATCCAGAGCAGTTAATTTCAGATCTCCATTCTCAATCGCGGTTCCCTCTGTCCAATTATATTCTTTGATTTCTTTCGAGTTTCTTAATCCGAACACTTTATATCCATAGGTGGGAAATGTTGATTCAAATTCAATATTGCATTTGCCTCCGGTTGAAGCGATTATGTTTTCTAATTTTACCCCTTGACCGTAATCATATACGTCATAAGGCCGGTAGGTCTCTAATGTGATTGTTTTCTTTCGTTCGGGTTCAGCATTAAAAGCGATAAAATAACGGTCATAACCTTCCACCTTTATTTTTTGTGAAATAACATCCAGACTTCGATTTATAATTTCTTCTGACAGCGCTGAACTGTTTTCAAAGGAGTTAATCCGCTCCCTGCGCTTTTCGTACAATGGGAACCAGCCTTTGGCATCGCTGTTGACAGCCCAAAGTAACAGATGTTCCGCCTTAGACAGGATAGTAACCTGCCCGTCATGCTGCAGGAACCCGGGTTCAATATCCGGATAAAGGTCTGCCCGTTCAATATTCCATGTCAAAGGATCTTCTTTGAGTGTGACCTTCGAGCCACTAAAGGGTTCATCCGTATTCTGCTGAAAAAGGAAACGGCTTAAAGAATTTATGATAGTTGCTACCCTGAAATCAGACATGGCATGGTTCGTATAATCCTGAACAATAATGTCAAGAGGATCGGCAGTCCAGCGGGAATATGTCCCATTCTGAATATTTGTCGCTTTAGCCGAATGATCTACATACCTTTCTTCTTTAACACCAAACTTGCCGATATATTCTTTTACTGTGATCCATTCAACCACAATATCCTTATTCTCCATATCAAATGAACTGACATTTTGATATGTAGCACTAAAACTTTGCGGGATTTCATAATCCTCCTCGATCAGAAAGAGGCTATTGGCAGGAGCTTCTTTGATCTTGTCAAAAAGATTATTCCTTGAAGTAATGGGGACACAGGTCGAAACTGAGCCGTCCATTCCTTTCAGTTTGAATGGAAAACAGGTATTGTCTCCAATAATCACCGGCACCCATGAAACACCAGAATGGTTCAGTATCCAGGGAAGCTGGGAATGGTATGCTCTTTCCTGAAGGTAAAAACCATCGGTTGAGCCAATTGCATCTGCGATGATCGAGGTTCCCAATTTGGCACACCTGTAATTTGTTTCGCCGTCCATATTGACGTTTACCGGCTCCGAATAAAACGTACCTGTAAAATTCAATTGTCCTCTTTTATGTATCTGCATTGCATGTGCAATAACCTGAGGGGCAGCCTGCTGCAACGATTTAAATGTTTGCCCTGAGAACTGCAACTGTCCTTTGAAATCAGGATGGTCATCCATAAAGTCAAGAAGATTGTTATAAATAACCGGAAAATCACGCCAGATAGTCGGCCTGATGTACCGATCATAATTCATGTTGCCGTGGAGTATGTAACTCATGTAAACCTTCCTGGGAGAGGATTTAGCTGTACAAATTCCTGAATGAAAAAAAAGGCAGATAAAAAATGTAGATAAAAGAACGAGCTTAAGCTTTTTGTCTTTCATAACTAATATAAGGTTAGTGAATTATACGATCAAGGTCATATAGTATAAAAGTGGTATGTACAAACAGAATAATATTTTTCTTTTGGTTTTAAAAGAGTTGAAGGGAAGTTTTCCTTATTCGGACTGTCGGGGAAATGCTGGGTTTCGAGGCAAAAAGCAGTACGATATTGGTAAGGGATGCCTCCTTTACCAACATCTTTTCCATTCAGAAAATTGCCACCATAAAACTGGATGCCGGGTTCATTTGTATAAACTTCCATCACCCGTCCTGTCACTGGTTCGGTTACCCTGGCAGCGAAACGGTTCTCTTTCTTTTTCCCTTCTGCATCCAGTACCCAATTATGGTCATAACCTCTCCCAAATTTTAGTTGTTCATTATCATCATCAATATTTTTTGCTATGGATTTTGGATTCCTGAAGTCGAAAGGAGTTCCTTCCACGGTGGCAATTTCACCGGTCGGGATCAATAAATTATCAACCGGGGTATAGAAACCAGCAGGAATTTGAAGCATATGGTTATTGATTGTCTCATCAGGATTACCTGAAAGGTTGAAAAAAGAATGGTGAGTAAGATTTACGATGGTCGGTTTGTCTGTTGAAGCGGAATACTCAATTTTAAGTTCGTTTTCGTCTGTCAGGCAATAAACAACTTTTACATTCAGATTACCGGGGAATCCTTCCTCCATATCTTTTGAAATGTACCTTAATTCAAGTGTTTGATTGTCAGTCTGACTTGCATCCCATAAAACATTATGGAAGCCCATACTTCCCCCATGGAGGCAATTCGCTCCTTCATTTTTCCCAACTTTGTATGATGTACCATTAATTGAGAAATTTGCCTTTCCGATCCGGTTCCCATATCTGCCAATAATTGCACCAAAGTATTTTTCATTTGATTTCAAATAAGCTTCTGGGGTTTCGTAACCTAAAACAATATCATCAAAATGTCCTGTCTTATCCGGGGTGAATATTTTCATAACTCTGCCACCATAGTTGGTTATCATAACTTTTATCCCATTTGAATTTATTAAAGTAAATATTTTCATCCCGGCGTTTTTGAATTAATTTATTTTAAATGTGTAATCCTAGCATTTCATGATTGATCTTTTTCCGTTCATAGTAAAAATCCAACAAATTGGCATACTCAATGATTTGCCAATTCGGGTGGTTTATAATGTTTCATTTTGTCTCTTCGTGCTGTATTTTCGCTGATTATTCATAATTTCGAGTAAAGTTATGTTTGTGTTATTCAATCCTCAATATATAAAATGGCATAACTACTAAAGAAAATGACATACCAGGGGAATAGATTTTATAAATATCTCACGATTGGAGAAGATGACAAACGTTGGGGGATATACCTGACAGGTGCCGGACATATTAAGGTAGAGAAAAACACAGAATATCCGTTGGTGGATGACCCTTCTCATCATTATTTCCATTGGACGACAGGAAGAAGATTGTCGGAGTATCAGATTTTGTTTATTACCAAAGGACAGGGTCTTTTTGAATCAGAGATGACAAGTATCAGAAAAGTAAATGCAGGAGACATATTTATTCTTTTTCCGGATATATGGCACCGGTTTAAACCGGATAAAGCTACAGGATGGGATGAATATTGGATTGAATTTGACGGGGAAATCATTAAACATTTTCGAAACATGGAATTTTTAAATCCCAATAATCCGGTAATTGCAGTTGGTTTACAGGAAGAGATCGCTGAAAATTACTTAAAAATTTTAAAATTGATAAAAGATGAAAAGCCGGGTTTCCAATATATTGCTTCAGGTATATTGATTCAGATATTAGGTCAACTTTTTGCTTCAAGAAAATATCACTTATTTGAGGGGAAAATAATTGAAAATAAGATACGGCAAGCTAAACTGATAATTATGGAAAATGTAAACACACCCATTTCGCAGGAAGACATTGCCGGAAATATTGGTATGGGATATTCTTTATACCGTAAAAAGTTTAAAGAATATACCGGTGTTTCGCCCACGCAATATCAAATACAGTTAAAAATAAATAAAGCAAAGGATTTACTGATCACCTCCAACCAGACATTAAAAGAGATAGCATATAACCTGGGATTTGAATTCCCTGATTATTTTTACCGGTTATTTAAACAAAAAACAGGGATAACTCCATCAGATTTCAGGGAGAAAAACATAAGATAATTACTTCCACAGGCAAAATTACAGATGCCATCTGGAAGATAATTTATACAACATTAAAAGCCTGATTTCTTAAATTTGAGATCCCTTAAAAGTTAATAATCAATACCTTTAAACTCTTTTTAACTTAAAGGTATTGAAGGCTTAACAGGGAGTGGGATTAAATTAAAGTTCCCGTATTTTGATATTCCTGAACCAGACAGGATATCCATGATCCTGGAGTCCTATATAACCCTCTTTCGAGATCCCTTCAGTAAATCCGGGGAATGTTTTGAATTTACTGTTTTCAACAAGTTTATCCCATTCTGGAGTCCATAATTCATACTCAACAACCTTAACTCCATTCTGAGTGTGAGTGACTTTGCCATTAATTACTTTAATTACAATTGTGTTCCATTCTCCGGCAGGGTGAACAGTTTTAGGATCAGCGGCTATCATATCGTAGAGTGAACCGGCAAGATGACTGGCCACTTTATTATCTGTAGCATCAATATTGTCAAGAACCTGTATTTCAGGAGCAGCAAAATAAATTGGCTGACCCGGGACTTCCCGGACATTAAAGAAAATACCGGAATTTGCCATTTTAGATGCTTTCCAGTCGATTGAAAGTTCAAAGTTTTTAAATTTCATATTCCCATAGAGAATATCGCCGTTTGAGCCCTGTCCAGGTTTTTTCCCTTCGGCAGTAAAGACTTTCATTGCACCATCTTCAATGATCCAGTTATGTGGCATTGCAGTTCCGTTACATTGCCGCCAACCGGTGAAGTCTTTCCCGTTGAATAAAAGAACCCAGCCGTTTTTCTTCTCTTTAGCAGTGAGTTTGTTTGCTTTCTGGCTGAAGGAAGGGAGAGCAATAAGCAACATTGCAATGCAGGATAAAATAATGTGTCTTTTCATGTTAGAATTTTTAGAAATATGTTACAGATGCAAAATAGTTAAAATATTCATTTCATAGTCCAGAAGATCCTGTTTGTTAACAATTGCGCAATACCGTATGCCCTATGGGCAAAAAATGTTTATGTAGATCATTGTTCTACAATGTTTGATGCCCTACGGGCAATATAAGGTATCTGGAAAAAACCATATTTCCTGCGGGCAATATGTGGTTTAAGGCAATACCTTTCTGTAACGATTTACACTGTGTAGCGGTCCTGGTATTATAAATTACAATGCTTGGTGCCCTACGGACAATATAAGATTTAGGACAATACCTTTTTACAACGCTTTACACCGCGTAGCGGTCCTGGTATATTAAATTACAATGCTTGATGCCCTACGGACAATATATGATTTAGGAAAATACCTTTTTACAACGCTTTACACCGCGTAGCGATCCTGGTATTGTAAACTACAATGTTTGATGCCCTACGGGCAATATATGCTTTAGGGTAATACCTTTTTACAACGCTTTACCCCGCGTAGCGATCATGGTATTGTAAACTACAATGTTTGATGCCCTACGGGCAATATATGCTTTAGGGCAATACCTTTTTACAACGCTTTACATCTCGTAGCGGTCCTGGTATTATAAATTACAATGTTTGATGCCCTGCGGACAATATAAGATTTAGGACAATACCTTTTTACAACGCTTTACCCCGCGTAGCGATCATGGTATTGTAAACTACAATGTTTGATGCCCTACGGGCAATATAAGATTTAGGACAATACCTTTTTCCAGCACTTCACACCTCGTAAGGATCCTGGTATTGTAAACTACAATGCTTGATGCCCTACGGACAATATATGGTTTAGTGCAATACCTTTTTACAACGCTTTACACAGCGTTGCGGTCCTGGTATTATAAATTACAATGTTTGGTGCCCTACGGACAATATATGATTTAGGACAATACCTTTTTACAACGCTTTACCCCGCGTAGCGATCCTGGTATTGTAAACTACAATTTTTGATGCCCTACGGGCAATATATGGTTTAGGGCGATACCTTTTTCCAACACTTTACCCCGCGTAGCGATCCTGGTATTGTAAACCACAATGTTTGATGCCCTACGAGTAATATATGGTTTAAGGCAATACCTTTCTACAAAACGTTACACCGCGTAGCGGTCATGGTATTGTAGACAATTATTATTATAGACGGTATTTTATTCCCCGTAGGGGATAAGGTATTTTCATTGGGATTTTAATCAAAAACATAGGGATAATTCATTTTGATTTAACATTTTATGTCTATTTTTGAATAGCTGCATTATTAATTTAAAAATAAAAAGATATGAAACCAGGAACATTTACCCAAATGTATGTTCAGCTCGTTTTTGCCGTGAAAAACAGGGACGCGCTGCTGACCAAATCGATCAGAAGTCAGGTTTTTGAATATATTGGAGGTATAAACAAAAGCTTAAAGCATAAATCAATAATTGTTAATGGGATTTCAAATCATGTCCACATTTTGATTGGTTTAAATCCATCTGTTTCAATATCAGACACTGTATATAATATTAAAAGAGGCTCATCATTATTTATTAATAATGAAAAGCTATGTCCTGGGCATTTCTCTTGGCAGGAAGGGTATGGTGCTTTTACATATGGTCGATCTCAGCTAAATGGTATCTATAAATATATTGAAAACCAGGAGATACATCATGCAAAGGAAACATTTAGGATAGAATATATTTCAATGCTGGAAACATATGAGAAAGATTATGATCCACTTTTCCTTTTTGATTTCTTAAATGATATATCATAATTTCAGAACAGAAATACCGTATGCCCTACGGGCAAAGAATGTTCATGTGAATTATTTTTCTACAATGGTTGATGCCCTACGGGCAATATATGAGGTTCATACAAATGTTTTTCACCCATGGTATCTGGTAAAAACCGTATGCCCTACGGGCAAAGAATGTTCATGGGTATCATTTTTCTACAATGGTTGATGCCCTGAGGGCAATATATGCGGTTCAGACAAATGTTTTTCACCTAGGATGTCTGGTAAAAACCGTATGCCCTACGGGCAAAGAATGTTCATGGGTATCATTTTTCTACAATGGTTGATGCCCTACGGGCAATATATGCGGTTCGGACAAATGTTTTTCACCCATGGTATCTGATAAAAACCGTATGCCCTACGGGCAAAGAATGTTCATGTGAATTATTTTTCTACAATGGTTGATGCCCTGCGGGCAATATATGCGGTTCATACAAATGTTTTTCACCCAGGATATCTGGTAAAAACCGTATGCCCTACGGGCAAAGAATGTTCATATGAATTATTTTTCTACAATGGTTGATGCCCTGCGGGCAATATATGCGGTTCATACAAATGTTTTTCACCCAGGATATCTGGTAAAAACCGTATACCCTACGGGCAAAGAATGTTCATGTGAATTATTTTTCTACAATGGTTGATGCCCTACGGGCAATATATGCGGTCCGGACAAATGTTTTTCACTCAACTCAACGTATCTGTTATAAACCGTATTCCCTACGGCAATATGGTTTAAGGCAATACCTTTCTGTAACGCTTTACACCGCGTAGCGGTCATGGTATTGTAGGCGGTCATTATTATGGGAGGTATTTTATTCCCCGTAGGGGATAAGGAGATGTTGATAAAAGGTCAGGAAATCAATCAACTACAATATATGACTACAATAATAGTCATTTTTATAGTAAAATATTTGCGTGACTATAAAAATAGTCATAACTTTGTATTGAAGGATTGATATTATCAAGATAAAAGATAAAAGTAAAAAGACAAAAATTAAGACAATGCAACTGACAAAGGCAGAAGAACAGGTGATGCAGATTTTATGGGGGATGGGAGAGGGACTGGTAAAAGAGATACGTGACCATTTTGGTGATCCCAAGCCTGCCAGGAATACTGTATCAACGGTAATCAGGGTCCTGGAAAAGAAAGGATATGTAGGACACAAAGCATTTGGGAACGTTCATAGTTATCACCCGCTCATTTCGAAGAGTGAATACTCGAAGAGTCAGCTTTTTGGGTTGATGGAGGGCTATTTCAACAATTCCTTCCCTGCAATGGCTTCATTCTTTGCCCATGAAAAAGACCTTACAGTTGCTGAGCTGGAAGAATTGCTTGAGGATACCAAAAAGGAGTTATCAAAAGATAAAAAGAAAAAATAATGGAAGAATTTGCATTATATCTGCTCAAATCATCCATCTGGCTGACAGGTTTTGCCCTGGTTTATCTTCTTTTCTTAAGGAACGAAAGGTTTTTCCTCCTCAAAAGAGTTTATCTGGTTACGGGTATCTTTATCTCATTTTTCTTTCCTCTGATTTCAGTACATTACCAGGTGGAGTTGCCGGCTCCTGCAATCAATACAGTTGATTTCACTCCTGTAGTTCAGAAAGGCAGTGAAGAGAATCCATCTGACTACAGATATATTCTGCTGTTACTTTATTTATCAGGTGTTCTTTTCTTTGCATTCAGATTACTCTGGCATGCCAGATCATTATACAGAACAATAAACAGAGCAAAGATCAATTATCACGATCAGGCAAAACTGATCAGAACTTCTGAATTTTTCTCTTCTTTTTCATTTTTCAGTTACATTTTTATCAATCCTTCAGTAAATGAACCCGAAGTGGAAGAGATCATGAATCACGAGCTCGTGCATGTTCATCAGAAGCACTGGTTTGACCTTCTTGTGGTTGAATTGCTTTGTTTATTCCAGTGGGCAAATCCTTTCGCATGGATCTATGCCCGTCTTGTCAGGCTGAACCACGAATATCTTGCCGATGAGGAAGCGCTGCAGCGCTCATCTGATCCGGCAGTTTACAAGGCGACTCTGTTAAATCAGATGTTTTCCTCACCGGTCATCAGCCTGTCGAATTCATTCAGTTATTCACTTAACAAAAAACGATTTGACATGATGAAAAAAATAATCACTTCACCATACAGAAAGATGAAAGTTCTTTTTGTATTGCCGGTTTTTGCAATTGTCTTGTATGCATTTGCAACACCGGAGTACAGCTATACTTATGCTGAAAATAATCCAGGGAATATTGACATGGTTTCCTCTCCCCAGAAAAAGGAAGTTAAAGGAACCGTTACTCAGCAGGACGGAAACCCGTTACAGGGAGCTGCCGTAATTATTAAAGGTACGACCACAGGAACTATATCTGATGACAAAGGTTCTTTCAACCTTAAAGATGTTCCGCCTGATGGTGAACTGGTCATCTCATATGTGGGATTCAAATCGAAGGTCATGAAACCGGTTTTTGGTTCAGATATAACAATTAAGATGATCAGGGATACGCTGAATCTCGAAAAGAGAGGTAAAATGCCTTCACCTCCACCACCTCCTCCACCACCTCCTCCACCGCCACCTTCTCCCGCTGGTTCTGGAGACGGCAAAAGTACAGAAACTCCGACGCTGCCAACATCTTCAACGGGCTTAAGTATAAAAGGAGACGGACCTCCACCTCTTTATATAGTCGATGGCGTTATTATTGATGATTTTGACGAAAACAATATTGATCCCGAAACTATAGAATCAATAAATGTCCTTAAAGAAAAATATGCGATCGTTAAATATGGAGATAAAGGGAAGAACGGTGTCATTGAAATAACCTCTAAAAAAGTCAGTCTGTCGAATAAAGATAAGGAAAAATATGATGCTGAGACTTCTGGAAACAAACCAACGAAAGAACAAACATTCATTGTTGTTGAAGAATTACCTGAATTTCCAGGAGGGGGTAACGAAGCTATGTGGAAATGGATAGGTCAAAACATTAAATATCCCGGTGAAGCTGCAAAGGGCGGCATCACAGGTAAGGTTTATGTAGACTTTCTGGTAAGCAGAACAGGAGAAGTTAAAGATGTAAGCGTCAAAAAATCAGCACACAAGCTTCTGGATGATGAAGCCGTCAGGGTTATCAGCAGCATGCCCGGCTGGAAACCAGGCAGGCAGGCAGGAAAGCCGGTTGATGTCCAGATGACGGTGCCTATTGAATTTAAATTACATTAAATCAGAATGGATTGTTTTGAACAAATAAAAAGTGCGGAATTTCTATCCGCACTTTTATTTGTTCACCTCTTTTGAATATAGATTTACCGGCTCTCTCTGTGAGTTTCTAATTATTTATTAAACAGAGGATTAATCTTCATCTTTCTCATTATTACCAGGGGTAAAGAAAGCAGCATGAACAGAAGGAGGACAGGGAGAGTCAAGTCCTTTTACAGCTTTCCATATAACTTCGGTGAATTCGTTATCATTTACACGGTCTTCTTTTGTAAAATCGAACTTTTCGCTTTTTTTCTGCCATATATTCTCAGCTGTGTTTTTCTCATCCAGATTGACAAGGCATGGTTTCACCTCAAATGGCGGATGATTCGGTGTGTTATTCATACATCTCCATAACGGAGTTGCGGCTGCATCGTACTGGCTCATTGGTGGCAGTCCGAGGATCAGCTCCATGGTTCGAAGAAGAGATGTTGTGGTATAGGCAGTATGATCAACAAATCCCTTTTTCACATAGCCCCCGGCAATATATGCAGTACTCCGGTGAGCATCTACATGGTCAGGGCCGTTTTGAGCATCATCTTCAGTTATTAGAATAAGACTTTTATCCCATATAGAAGTATGGCTAAGGTAATCTACAAACATACCACATGCCAGATCGTTATCGGCAACCTGTGCATAAGGAGTTGACTTGCCAAGGCTTAATCCCTGGGTGTGATCGTTGATAAAACGAACAGTGTTAAACTGAGGCACAGCATTAATTGCCATCAGTGAATCAAAATCACGTTTCCACTGATAAAAACGGATGGTATCGCGTACTGACTGGATCCAACCCGTGTAGTAAGTGCAGAAGTGGTTGTTCAGGACCGGGATACTGGGTTTATGGTTTTCAACAAATTCACCGTAAGTACGATAGCTCACGCCATTGCGCAGGCAATTGTTCCAGAAGAATCCGTTTTTATTATTTGCAATTTCCCTCTGACCTTCAGCAGGATAGAATCCTCCTCGGTTTCCATAGCTGGTCGGCCAGTTTTTTTCAAGATAATCGGTTGCATAAGCTCCCATGCTCCAGTTATGACCATCGGCGCTAACCTCTCCGTTAACATAGAAATTATCGAGTAACACGAATTCACGTGCAATTGCATGCAGGTTAGGTGTAATATTTTCACCAAAAAGTGTCAGATTGGGATCACCATTGCCTTCAGGTATATCTCCTAACACCTGGTCGTAAGTACGGTTTTCCTTAATTATGTAGAAAACATATTTTATAGGTGATTTATCGCCTACTCTCCGGGGAATAGGATTCCCTTCAGCACCTTCGGAAACCTTCTCTTTATCCTTGGTGTAGGGGGTATTATTATAAACAGCCTTTGAATAAACAGCCATTTGTGCATTATCGGGAATATTTAAAATGCCAAGGGTTCCCTTAAACAGGCCACCGATATATTGAACTTTTATTTTTTGTTCCTGTCCGCCTTTCTGATAAACAACTTCCTGTCCTTTGCGGTAAGGATTTGGACCGTATGGGTTGGCCCTGGATATCAATCCTTTTCCATTGCTTACCAGTATTTTGTTTTTTGCAATTCTCACGCATGAAGGATACCAGGCTGTAGGTATAAATCCTTTGCTTATACTTGATCCGGGAACACTTATATCGAATACAGCAAGGCAATTATTATCAGCGTTGGCAATATAAAGAGTCTTTTCATCTTTGCTCAGAGCAACGCTGTTAGATGTAGAGCCCATTGGAGCATCCGGATAAAGCGCCGTATTTAGGGTTTCAATAACTTTGTTTTGTCGTGTATTGATAACTGATATATTGTTGTCGTTGGCATTGGCCACAAACAGATATTTCCCATTGGAGGTAATGCACATGTCGTTAGGATTATCACCAACAGGAATTGATCCTGTAATTGATTCGCTTGCTGTGTTAAACAGAACAACTTTGTCGCAGCCCCAGCATGATATGTAGAGCACCTTTTTATCGGGTGACAGTATGCACGTATAACCTTCTCCTCCAAGTTGATGTCTTGATAATACTTTCTTTGATTGGATATCAACAATATAAAGAGAATTGTTTTCTTTTGTAACAACATACATTCTCTTTTTTGCATCGTCAAGTGCAAGTCCGGCAACTGAGATCAATTCCGGCCATGGTTTTCCTATTCTTATGGTATCATTAATTGCAAGGCGATTGTTCCTGACTGAATACCTGATAATTATGTTATCATTTCCCCCTGATGCATACAGATACTTGCTGTCGCCGGAAAAGGTTAATCCCAGCCATGATTTTCCAATGATAATTGAGTCGAGAATAACTTCCCGTTCAATGTCGATAAGTTGAATGGATTGGGTACTTTGACCATTGTTTGTAACAGCCGCCAGCTTTTTAGAAGGCGACACGGCAATATTAAGAGGCAAATCGCCAAGAGGTAACATTTTTCCCACCGGAGTCAACTGCCAGCCATTAGGCAGTAAAACGCGATGCGATTCAATTTCACTCAATGTCTGGGCACTGAGATTAAAAGTAAACGTAGCCAGAATTACTAAGATCAATAATTGTGGCCTTGCTTGTTTCAGGTTCATTCTCATTATAAAAGTTTTAAATATTTACAGGGTTATCTTTTTTTTAAGTCTTCAGGTTTCAATGTGATAAGGTGGCCGATCGGTTTGCCATTTCTATATGTTATTACACGAAGTGTGACAGGTCCCTCGGGAAGCTCGACCGGAGCAGTATATTTTGCAGTAAAATTATCGGGCATAGCGTCATCGATAGTATAGTAAATATCCAGACCCGGCATTTCGGACTCAATTTCAAGGATCCGTTTCCCGTTTTGTGTGCTGGTTGTGATTATGGGATCGTACACTGCACGGGAATAATTAATTCCTGCTATTTCATTGCGGTCAAACTGTGTTTCAACTCTATGTACAAAATCTGACCAGTTTTTCTTTTCAGCAGGTGACCAGAAATCTTCTGCCAGAGCCCAGCCACGGGGCCATGTCATATACTCTGCATGCCGGAGAGTCGGTATTTGCTCTGTCCAGAGGTTTCCCTGTCCGCCAAGAATATATTTTGGATCCACACCTTCGGGAACAGGTTCGTAGTTGTAACATTTTTTTAAGCGCAGGCTTGAATAAATTGGAGGTTCGATTGTTGATTCGCCCTGTTGATAATCGAGATAAGCGAATGTAGTCGGAGTCATTACAACGTCATGTCCCATTTTAGCGGCTTCAATGCCTCCCTGAATGCCACGCCAGCTCATAACAGTTGCTTCAGGGGAAATACCACCTTCAAGAATTTCATCCCAACCAAGAAGTTTTTTCCCTTTGGCTTTCAGGATTTTTTCAATACGATTCATAAAGTATCCCTGCAAATCCTCTATATGTCTGATATTCAGTTTTTTCATCAATGCCTGACACCCCGGATCCTGTTTCCAGTAACCCTTATAACATTCGTCCCCCCCTACATGAATATATTGATTTGGGAAAAGAGCAGCCACTTCAGTGAAAACCTTGTCAAGGAATTCATATACTTTATCATCTGAAGGATTGAGGGTATTATCAACCAGCATTTTGAAGGTACCGTTGCCATACCATTCCGAATGGGAAGAGCCCGGGTTGACTTTGGTATTGGGATCTTTGCTGCAGCTCAGTTCCGGATATGCTGCAATTGCAGCCATGCTATGGCCGGGGACATCAATTTCGGGTACTATGGTAATATTGCGATCCAGAGCATATTGGATTATCTCTTTGATATCATTCTGTGTATAAAAACCGCCAACTGTTGCTGCTTCTCCCGGTTTGGGATCAGGACGCTGTCCGAAATGTCCTGCACGTGGAACGCGCCAGGCACCGACTTCGGTAAGTTTTGGCAACGATTTGATTTCAATCCTCCATCCGTTATCATCCGTAAGATGCCAATGGAAGGTGTTATATTTAAAACGGGCAATCTGATCGATATAAAGCATAACTTCTTCTTTTGTGAAAAAGTTGCGGCTTACGTCAAGCATGATTCCTCTCCATCCGAAACGGGGATAATCGGTAATTTTAACTGCGGGTATTTTCCAGTTCGTCTTAACTGTGGTTTTACTTTCAATTTCTTTTGGAAGGAGCTGAAGCAGAGTCTGCATACCATAAAATAATCCTGCTGCTTCATTGGCAGTTATAACAACTCCCTTTGAGGTAGATATCAAAGTATAACCTTCTTTACCGATTTGTGGAACAGGTATTTTGTTCAGATTGAATTGAATTGATCCTGATTTGCTTTGTTGTGCCCTGATTGAAAAGCCGGTAGGGATATTCAGTTTTTGAGCAAGCATTTCGGCTGTTTTGCGGCTTTGCAGATCAGCGAAGCCTATAGTCGAAGCCTTGGTTAAAGTATAATAACCGGAAGACTGTTTTACCTCAACTGGCTGAGGTATAAGATGAACTGTTTGCTCTTGCCCGTATACTCTTGTCATGGCGAAGAGAAACACGAGCAGAATTAATTTTTTCATAAGCGGGTAAGTTTGTATTGGTTAAAACGTTCTTAATGTTTAAGGCAATAAAATTAATTATCTCAGACAAACAACAAAAATAATTAATTATGATTCTATCTTCCTGACAAGTACAATAAATCACGATTTGGGAATAAATTTATTCCCCGGGGTTTTCAAAACCCTCAAAACCTCTTTTTTTATTCTGACAATAACCTCTCCGGATATTTTGAAAGGCTCTCCATCAATATGGAACCTGGTTTCATCGGTTAGGATAACTATCTCTTTATCTGTCTTGATGTGCTTGACGTATTTTGACTTATTTATTCTTTTTGTGAAGAGCCTGATAATAAAAACAATACCCAGAACCTTTGGGAATGGTTTTATTAAGACAAGGTCAATTTTTCCGTCATCGGGACGGGCATCAGGTGCAATAAATGCATTATTCCCGAATTGCCGGGTATTGGCGATTGTCAGGATAAATAGATTCTCCGATAAGGTTTCCTCTTCTCCGCATTTGATGTTTACATGAAACGGACGAAGCTGTAAAAATGTCTTCAGTGTCAACCACACATAAGGCAGGAATCCGCGTAGTTTCAGGTCATTAAAAGAATGGGCAACAAAACTATCAAGCCCTATACCGGCTACATTCAGGCATAATTTATCGTTGATCTCTATAACATCGATATTAATACTCTCGGCCATTTTAATATCGGATAAAAGCGAATGGACGTTCATCTTAAATCCAAATTCTTTTGCAAAGCCATTGCCTGATCCAAGTGGCAGGACCCCGAAAATTTTATTACTGCCTACTAATCTGGTCGCCACGGTATGGACGGTTCCATCTCCTCCGGCAGCAATAAAAATATCATGGGTATCAAAGTTATTATTAATAATAAGGCTGGTATCTTCTTTAGTCAGCGACTTGCAGAGCGATATTTTATTTTTGCGACGGTCAAGATCTTTTGATACAATGAAGTTTACAGGTTGAATTCCTGCAGTTGGATTAATAATAATCAGCGCTTTAGTCGAACTATCTGTAACAGGTATTTCCATGCTCAAAGTTACGGAAGTTTTTTTCAATGAGAGACAATAACGTTGTAAGATGTTCCTAAAGGTTCTTAAAATAATGTAATACAAGGAGTAACTCCTTGTTATTCCATGAAAGGATATTTAAAATCGATAGCGGGAATAAGAGTCTCTTTGACTGTTCGCGGACTTACCCAGCGGATCAGGTTAAGATGACTTCCGGCTTTATCATTAGTGCCTGAGGCTCTTGCTCCTCCAAACGGTTGCTGCCCCACCATTGCCCCGGTTGGTTTATCATTTATATAGAAGTTTCCGGAAGCGTAACGCAATGCCCGGCATGCTTTTACCATCGCATATTTATCATTGCTGAATATCGAACCTGTAAGGGCGTAAGGTGATGTTTCGTCGCATAACTTAAGTGTTTCATCAAAATGGTCATCTTCATAAATAAATATTGTCATTACCGGTCCGAAAATTTCCTCTTCCATGGTGAAATAGTGTGGATTTTCAGTGACTATCAAGGTTGGTTCAATGAAATAGCCTGTTGATTTATCACCATTTCCGCCGGCAATTATTTTTGCTTCTCCCGATGCTTTTACCTTGCGGATATATTCCATTATTTTATCAAATGAAGCTTCATCAATAACTGCATTAACTGCATTTTTGAAATCCAGAACATCTCCAACTTTTATTTCGGAGATCATTTTCACTATATACTGTCTGGTCTCATCCCATATCGACACGGGAATATATGCTCTTGAGGCTGCAGAACATTTTTGTCCCTGGTATTCAAATGAACCCCTTACAATTGCTGTGGCAAGTTCAAGAGGATTAGCTGATTTGTGGGCAAAAATGAAATCTTTGCCGCCTGTTTCGCCAACAAGTTTCGGGTACGACTTATAAATGGAAAGATTATCGGAAACCTGTTTCCAGAGTGTATTGAATGTTGAATTTGAACCGGTGAAATGAATGCCAGCAAGGTCTTTATGTTTAAGCACAATACTGCTTATCAGCGATCCTGTTCCTGGCAGGAAGTTAATAACACCGGCAGGTAATCCGGCTTCCTCGTATATCTTCATAAGATAATAGTTTGAAAGGAGCGAGGTTGTGGCTGGTTTCCAGATGGTTGTGTTTCCCATCAAAGCAACACTGGTATTAAGATTTGATGCGATTGCAGTAAAGTTGAAGGGGGTGACTGTATAAATAAATCCTTCAAGAGGCCTGTATTCGATGCGGTTTATGTTTTCATTTTCTGATATAGGTTGCTCCCTGTATACCAGTGATGCGAAATAATTATTAAACCGGAGATAATCCGCCACTTCGCAAGCAGAGTCTATCTCAGCCTGAAGAACATTTTTCCCCTGACCAAGCATTGTAGCTGCATTTATCTTAAACCTGTACTTTTTTGAAATAAGTTCAGCCGCTTTTGCCATTATACCTGCTCTTTCTATCCACGAAAGTATCATCCATTCGTCCTTGGCATCAAGAGCTGCCTCTATAGCAAGAGAAACCTCTTTTTCGGTAGCCATGTGATAAGTTGCAAGGACATGTTTATGGTCGGATGGTATCACGATCTTGCCGGTTTTTCCTGTACGGATCTCTTTACCTCCGATTATGAGTGGGATATCTATAACCTTATTTCTTTGATTTGTCAGCTCTTCTTCCAGCTGCTTGCGTTCCAGGCTGCCGGGTTTATATGACAAAACAGCTTCATTCTTAGGTTCTCTGAAATTATAAATAGCATTATTCATACAAAAATTTTAATCCAAATTAGTCCTTTCATTCTTCTTTAACCATGACATTTGTCTTGATTTCATACTCCCAGTCTTCCTGTATATACATTGGATCCCTCTGTCCAGCCAGCCGGCGGGTCTGCGCAACTAAGTGGTTAATAGATTTATATGTTATTATATTGGCATGTTGATTTTTTTGTAGTAATTTGGATTCAGTTTTTACAAAATCATTCGATCATCTTCTAAAAATCAAAGATATGCCGGAATCAAAATTCTACCATTTTTCTCCAAAGGGATTATTTTATGGTGTTGATACTGTTAAGGACGCTATTGATGTATCAAAAGAAGGCGGTTTTATCTGGCTTAATTTTTATCAGCCTTCAAAAGAGGAGCTTTCTTCTCTTACAAAAACAATTGGCATTCATCCCCTTTCAGTTGAAGACTGCCTGGATGAAAATCAGGTTCCGAAAATTGAATATTTCACAAATAATACTTTTATAATTTTTAATGCTTTCACTTATATTGAAAAGACACTTTATGTTGATGAAATAAATCTGTTTATAGGAAAGAATTTTCTGATAACTGTCAGCGGGCATAATTCCGGGGCAAGAAATCCCCTGAATAATATTTATACGATTGTTGAAAACGGACTCACAAATGCTGCAGCGGGCCCGGATTTCATGATGCATATTGTACTGGATTATCTGGTTGATCAGAAGTACCAGGCTTTCGATGATATGGAAAATGAGCTTGAAGAAGCCGAGGAGTTATTGATTGACAATGTTGAAAAATTTCAACCCATGCAACTTATACTCATGAGAAAAAATCTGATGTTCCTCAGAAAAAGTTTGTTCCACGAGAGTGAAATTCTTGTCAAGATTTGCAGGATGGATTGTCCGTTTATCACGGAAAAAGCAATAGTTCACTACCGCGATATTTATGATCATCTGGCTAAGTTTTTTGAACTTACCGAAACATACCGGGAAATAGAAACAAGCCTAATGGAGTTATATACTTCGCTTCTGAACAATCTGATGACTAAGATGTCGAACGATACAAATTCTTCTGTACGCAGGCTTACACTTATTGCCACTATTTTTATGCCTCTGACTTTGATTGCCAGTATAGGAGGTATGTCGGAATGGTCGATGATGACCGGCCCTTCAAACTGGAAGATTACTTATCCTTTGTTTATTCTGGCAATGTCTGTTATAGCCGTCATAAATTACTTCCTTATCAGGCGGATTGAAAAGAAAAATGAATCAGGTTCCGGCAAGTGATTTTACAGTCAACTTTCATTTGTGCACCCAAGGTCAAACATTGAAAGATGCTTTTCCCCAAATGATTTTATCGCATAGGAAAAGAACAGCCCTGAAAGGATATCAATGCTGTAATGGCCATGTGCCAGGAATAATGCAACTGTTACAATAATCAGACACGATAAGATGAGCAACTTGTAACCCCTGTTTTTTACAAGAAGATACATTAAAAACACATTTCCAACGTGGCCTGAAGGGTACACTCCAAGTTCATAGTTTGCAAATCCGTGAAAAAGGGGATCCGATCCATTAAATAATGGGGGATTTCCAAATGGTGTTAAAACGATAAATATTCCTCTTATAATATAAAATATCCCACTCATAAGTAAGAAGACGGGAATTCTGTTGCAATCCTTTTTATGGAAAAAATATACAAAAACAAGAAATATCGGGACCAGGCAGAAGATGTCATAAAAAATTGAGACATTGATAACAGGCAGATTGTCAAGGATTAAGTCTGAGAGCATCGGCAGAGTTTTACCCTCACTCATATAGTTGTGGAGATAAGTCTGGGAAGCAATATTCAATGCGGCTCCCGAAATTACTGCAAGTACGCTGATATAAAAATATTTGCTTTTTAATACCGGGATAATGGAACTAAGAACCTCAGAAATGTTTGAAAAACGGTTATTCCTTTTGTCTGAATTATAAATCATCTATTTATGATATAAGTGTTTGCTATAATATTAATACCAGAAACCTGGTATTAATATACTTAGGCAAAGATAAAATCTTTAGTTAATTATGATAACAAATTAAAGAATTACGCTTCACGCGACATTTCTTTATATATCTGTAATATTTCTTCACTGTACTCTTCCGGCGCTTCAACATGGCCCCACCCCGTTTGGGCCTGCCATAGACCATCATAAGCCGAGTCATGATATGACCGTATTATGTGAGGTATTCCTTTTTCAGTCAATATCTCATTAAGAAGAATCGACTCAATCTCGTTTTTAAACAACAGTATTTTAACAGGTTTGCTCATGGTTTGAACATTTTTATCTGATAAAAATAGGTTAAAAATTTTACAGCGGGAAATATTCTATCTTTTTTTCAAAACCTTCAGGAACTCGTGTTCAAAATTCGGTGTAAAAATGTCTTTCCCGATGTTATCATTAATTTCCTTCAGCGACCAGAATTTTCCTTCCTCTATTTCCTTATTGTTGATGGCAGGAACTTCTTCAGATATGGTAAAAAAAGAATGTACAAGTTCTCTTTCGCGCGAAGACTCCCAGACATATCTTCCGATGAATTGAGGCTTGAAGTACTCTAATCCGATCTCTTCTCTGACCTCACGGGCAAGAGCCTCTTCAATTTTTTCACCAAGGTCAACATGCCCGCCTACCGATGTATCCCATTTCCCGGGTTGAATATCTTTGTTTACCGAACGTTTCTGAAGGAACAGTTTTCCTGACCGGTTAAAAAGATGAAGGTGAATAACCGGGTGAAGTAGCCTGCTCCGGCCATTATGGCAAATACTGCGCGGAGCTTTGCCAATGATCATTCCTTCATTGTTTACAACCGGGAACCATTCCTCATTTTTAAATCGTCTGTTCCTGAGCCGGGTTTTTAAAAACAGAAAAGCAAAATACACACCATAAAATATATATAACAATACACCGCTTATGAAAACCCAGGCTTCTTTCGACATGTAAGCAGCTGAAAACAGTACAAGTATAATATGAGAAGCAGTTATCCAGAACATTGCTAACATATTATATCTCATCATTTTTTCCTGCTCAGCGTCAAGGTGGATCTCTCCCATATACCTTTGAGACATTGTCATTATAAGATTTTTCGGGCCCCATATTGAGAAGGCAATTACTGCAAGGAGAATTCCCTCAATTAATGCAGGTTTTATCTTGAAAAAAATATCATTTTCGAGAACAATCGAGATGCCTCCCATAAGAAGCAGTAAAGCAGTATCGAGTAATATAAATTTGTCGATTATTTTATCTCTGATAAAGTAGAACAGGAATTCAGCCACTCCAAAACCGAGTGCAACATAAAGACCAACCTCTGTTCCCCATATCTCGTCAGCAAGAATAAAGATGAAAAGAGGAATTAACCCGGGCAGCATTTTTTTGAGAACCGATAAATTCATTTTACAATATTATGACCGGCAAAATTAAAAATTATTATAAAGCATAATACGTCGTCCGATATTTGATGAATTCAAAGCAGCTTTAACCGGTTTTCCCGATAATTGAGAACATACACCTGATGGAATTGCCATCCTCATCTACAACAGTCAGAACGTGGTTACCACTTTTTGCCAGTATTTCGATCTGGTGAATGAAGCGGGTGGTGCCTAAATATGTTTCATCGAGGTGCCAGAAGATCCTCTTTGAAGGATTCCTGTGTGCCACTTCAGGTATTACCCTGGTAAGAAGGCCTTCCTGATCGCGGGGGATGAATATTTTAATGCCTGAAGAGGGGTAGATAAACTCCATGACCGGAATACTTTTGCTGGCTGAACACCCATGAGCAACGGGTGGAAGGATTTTATATTCCGGGTGTTTTTGCCGGTAGAAATATTCCATTGCCGGAGGAAGTACGAACCACGATACATTTGTAATATCAGAGGCTGATTCACAGTCAGAGGTTACCTGAAAAGTTCCGGATTTATTAAGGTGAATGATTTGGTGATAGGGGCAGGCTTCGCTCCTTAGTCCATTAATACAGGCAGGTATTTCAACTGTTTCCGGGCAATCGGGCCCTGCCCGGAAACCACTTTTACTGCAAACTTTGATCGTTGTGATATCTTCATCAGGAGTATTGAACCAGGTACCTGCCTCCATCAGGCTGATAATATCAAATAATATAGGGGCAGCAGCTGAAATCCCTGTCAGTCCGGGTCTTCCTTCTCCATCGGCATTTCCTGCCCATACCCCAACGACAAATCGGGGTGTTGTTCCCACTGCCCAGCCGTCCCTGAAGCCGAAGCTTGTACCTGTTTTCCAGGCAAGATCCGGTGATGAAGAAAAATACTGCCAGCCGGTTTCGCTCTCAGGTCTGTTCAACTTCTGAAGGGCTTCATATGTCAGCCAGATTGATGAGGCGCTTAATGGAGGATCTCTTTCTTCAACTTTTTTATTTGTGTTTTTTCCACTTATAAGGACAGGAGGATGATAATCATCTTTATAATATTTCTTTTCAAGGAGATAATTATTCAATACTCTTGAGAGAGAGGCATATACTCCGGTGAGTTCCCACAGAGTGGTTTCACCGCCGCCAAGGATAAGCGAAAGGCCATAATAATCAGCGGATTTATTAAATGTTGTGAATCCTGTTTTATGAAGCAGCCCGAGGAACTTTTCAGGATTATACTTCTGCAACATCTTAACGGCAGGGATATTCAATGATTGTGAAAGAGCGGTGCCGGCCGCGACTGCCCCACTGTAACCCTGGTCGAAGTTTTTAGGCGAAAAACCGGGGAACCGTGTCGGAATATCGGCAATCAGAGTGTTGGGCAGAATTTCTCCCGATAGTTGCATCGCTGCATAAAGAAGCGGTTTAAGTATGCTCCCGGTACTTCTTGCTGAACGTATAATGTCAACATCTCCGCCATGCGCCTGACTGTTTTCAATTGTGCTGTTACCAACATAAGCAAGCACATTTCCGGTTTTGACCTCTGCTATCATGCATGAAGAATTGAATATATAATTCTGTGCAAGATCCCTCTGATGGATATTGATAATTTCCGTTGCTCTTTCCTGAAGAACAGGATCAATAGTGGTCCTTATCATCTCGCCCCTGTTTTTAATAAAAAAATAATCTGTAAGGTGAGGAGCTTTCGAAGGAAGAGGTTTTGGCTCTCCGGGAAGAGGTTCATCAAGAGCCAGTACCAGGGTGAGTGAATCAAAATATTCTCTGTTATAGAGACGTTTAAGAAGGTCATCACGTCTGCTTTTAAGGGTCTCCTGGTTTCTACCCGGAAAGACAAGTGACGGGGAATTCGGGAGAACAGCAAGGGAAGCAGCTTCGGCCCAGGTTAAATCAGCGGATGATTTTCCTATATATCGCCATGATGCTGCTTCAAGTCCGACCGTGTTCCCTCCGAAAGGTGCATTGTTTGCATACATCAGAAGTACAGCCTTTTTTGACCTGAATAATTCCAGTTTTAAAGCAGAAAACATTTCAATTATTTTCTGGCAGTATGTTCTTGGTTTGTTCCCTTTTGAGATCCTTGCAACTTGCATTGTTATTGTACTGCCTCCGCTCACTATTTTCCCTGCCTTAAAATTGCTTATCATGGCGTGCACTATCGAGACGGGATTTATTCCCGGGTGATAATAGAAATAGCGGTCCTCAAAGGTCAGCAGAGATTTTTCGAATTTTTCAGGTACACAATCAATTCCGGGGAACCTCCATTGTCCGTCTTCAGCTATCCTCGCCCCAAGCAAGCTTCCATCCCTTGCCTCCACAACTGTCGAAAGCGGAGCCTTGAATACCGGTATCGGCGAAAGCAAAACCGGAGCAATGATTACTCCGGTCATGATCAGCAATATTTTAAATTTTCGTTTCAATTTATTGTCCTGTTACCTTTATCGCGGTTCCGGGATGCCTCGAGTAGCAATTTGATGTGTACATTGCTTCACACCAGATTGAAGGCTGGTAAAAATCCCCTTTATATGCAGCATTCAGCATAAGTAAAAAAGTTTTGGATTCGCCCTGAGTTAAAGAAAAATAGGTACTGACCCTGTCATCCCTGAAGTCGCGGTAATCATAAGCACTCTCTTTGATTCCGTAATTTGCATCAAAAAGGCGGGTGTTCAGGATTTCACACCCTGAAGGAACCATTTGAGTAAGTGCAATATTATCAATAGTTGTGAAAGTATTGTTGGTCACTTTTGCTGTCATTATGAAATCGGTTCCTTGTTTGAGATTCTTGTGATCGACAGGTTTTAGTTCCATATTCACATAACCGATCATCATGCTCAATCCCTTTTCTTCGTGGTTTATATCGGAAGAAAGCGGTGTTCCTTTCCTGGTCAATGTGATATACAGCAGCTTATCAGAAATGTTTTCAACAATCATGGAGTTATTTCCATCATTCATCTTAATATTCTTTGACCAGAGCTGGTCAGGCTGAATTGTCTGATCAGATTTATTCCCGTTTAAAGTGACCTTTATTTTTGAAGGACTGCCTTTATCCCCGGGAATCATCTTTGCCCATTTCATATAGGAGAAAAGGCTCCATGCGACAGATTGAGTACTGTACCAGTTATTATTGTTAAAATTGTCGCAGATCTCTTTCAGAAGGGGCAGGGCCTGGTCTTCTTTTTTTAGAAGAGTCAGGGTATACAACACGATAGCTTTGTCGCGGATCTCACTGCCATAGTAATAATTATGATATTGTGGTTCGGTTTCTTTATTTCTCATATCCAGCAGATTATCTGCAACTTCCGGGCGTCCTGTGGTCGCAAAGGCCGCAGCAAGCAGCCAGCGCGACAGTTGAGGAATCCCTGATGACTCCCTAAGTCTGTTCATTGCACCTTTTTCAGGCTGACCTGCAAGTGCAAGTGTAAAAAGCCTGTATGCCTGATCGTTTGCTGTTTGCTTGTAATGATCATCATATCGCCAGTCCTGTGCGGTTTTTCTCTGATAGCTGATCCATTTCTGTTTGAATCCGGATGGTATACTAAATCCCATTCTTTCAGCTTCAGTAATAAAATGACCTGCATAGGATGTTACCCAGTTATCAGGTTGTTTTGAGCCGGGCCAAAGAGCAATCCCCCCGTCAGCCATTTGCCTTGAAATAATTTTATTTATAGCTTCAGTGATATTTGATGAGGTAGAATGGAAAGCCGCATCATTTCCTGTAAGGTCCTTAAGCCACAGTTGAGGAAAGGCCGTGGAAGTTATCTGTTCGGTGCATCCGTGTGGGTAATCGAGAAGAAAATCCATACTTTTTTCAAGGTTAATTGAAGGGAAAACAGAGACTTCAAGGGATGCTGAGTTGGAACCTTTTATACCGAATGGCTTAAAAGTTGTTTCCCATTTTTCTCCCCGTCTGATAACTTTTATTTCTGAACGGATTTCCTGAGGATTAGGACTTCTGACTTCAATTTCCATATTATAAATTGCAGTTTCTCCTCCTCCGGAAGCTGTTACATTTATTTTCGCGACTCCTGTTTTTTCTCCCACGGTAAAAACAAATTCCGTCCCTTGTTCTCCTGTTCCGTTAATTGAAAGGTTTTTAGTCTTCTCTCCAAAATTTACAAGTTCATTCGCTTCAGCTTTGACTGTGATATCTTTAATTCCTTCCTTCTGAATAAACAGACTTACAGGAAGAACCACTTTTTCACCCGGACTTATAACCCTTGGTGCGGTAACCAGTACCATCAGAGGATCTTTGACCAGGGCAGTTTTCTCCGCGACACCAAATGCCCTGTCACTTCCTGCTATAACCATTGTCCTCACCGAACCCGTATATTGAGGGAGAGTTAAAGTATGTGTATTCGTTTTACCTGCTCCAAGGTTGAAGGGGCCAAGGAACTTAACGACTGGAACAAACCGCCGGGCTTTATTTGCTGATTTGTCAATGACAGCTTCATCGCCACCAATAGCAAATATCCTTTCAAGAGTTCCTCCGAAGGCCCCCAGGACAAAGTCATACAGATCCCATGTCTGAACGCCGAGGGCTTCGCGGGCATAGAAATAGTTCCATGGATCAGGTGTTTTGAACCCTGTAATATCCAACAGACCCTCATCTACTATTGCCAGTGTATAGGTCATTGATTTCCTGTTGGTTTCACTTACTTTAACTTCGAAAGGTTTTTGTGACCTTACCTCAGCAGGCATGGAGATTTTTGGAGAAAGACGGGTTTCACGATCCTCTACCAGTATCGGGACAACACCATATAACCTCATGGGCATATCGTTGATTGTCTGGGCATGAGGCTGAAGAACAGTTACATATGCATAAATATTGGGAGCCATTTCAGGTTTTGCCCTGAAACTTAAAACAGTGTTTCCTCTTCCGGCATTAATGCGCATTTCCTCAAGAATGCCAGTAGTGTTTTCAAGTGTTACTAATACTTTTGAATTTTCAGGAGCAGGGAAGGAGAGCTTTATCATATCTCCGGTATTATATTTTTCCTTATCGGTACTGACAGTGAGCAAGGTAGCTCCGTCTGCATTTCCCTTCATCCCGTATTCCCATGGCCAGTCAATAAGGAGGATCTTCCCGGTGGAATGGCCCGATGGAGTTGTTACCCGTATAAGATAACGTCCCCACTCTTTCTTATCAATACTGAAGGTGAAAGAATCTTCACCTCCAGTAGTCATGATCGTTTTTCTTATAACAGGTTTATAAGTGTTATTTGATATATAAGAGGCAAGATCTTCCTGGTCTGATTCCCACCACCACCGGTAGGATATTTTATAGATATTTATTTCAACTTCCGATCTTACAGGATTACCTTTTTCATCGACAGTAACTACTTTGACTTCATTGTTTGTATCAGTGAAAAGCATCCTGTTTTTACCCTTCAACCCGGGAAGATTGATTCCTGCAAATACAGGATAAGGTGCAAATTTGAAGGTTGTCTGGATTATGCTTTCATCACCTCCCGATTCCATAGCTTTCGCGGTGAAAACAGCATTCAGCATTCCAGGTGCATTCGATATCCTGCCAGGATCAAAATTGAATAATGCATTCCCGTTTTCATCAGTTTTTCCTGAAAAAATATTTGCTGTTTCGGAATAAAACTGGCTGATGGGATCATCAAAAATGTATTGCCTGTAATTCTTAAATTCGGTTTGGGTTTGTTTAAGAATATAATTTACAGACGATTTAAGATTCTTTGCAACAGCCCCGTTCAGCCATTTAACATTGAGAGACCCTGCTGTAGCAGGATTGGATCCTCCCAATATCTCCCCGGGGAAGCTAAGACTTATTTTCAACCGGTTAGGTTTGACTGTCTCAACCCTGATCCTTTTTGTAAAAGTAGCTCCTCCTATCCTGAACAGAGCTTTATAGTTACCAGTGACAGCATCCGGTGCTGTTTTGGTAGTGAAAACCAAAAGATTGTTGCTTCCCGGTTTCTGAATCTGATTATCTACTTTTTGCTCAAGCGGATTAATAAGTTCGAACTGCACAGGGTGCCCGGGAGGCAGTTCGCTCTTCATATCTTTAATAAATATTGAAAGGAAGATGGAATCCCCTGGCCGCCAAACATCTCTTTCCCCGTAAATGAAGGCTTTAATTCCATTTTCAGGTTTGTTTCCCGAGACATCAAAAGAGCTTAACGAAAGAGATGAACCGTCATTTATCTTGAGGTAGTTGCGGTCTGTATCTTTTTTTGCAATAATGAGAAAAGGTTTTCTTTCGCAGGTTAATACAGCTGATCCTTCCGGATTCGTGATTCCTGATGTAATGATCTGCAACTGGTAGTCATAAACATCAACTGCAACTCCTTTTAACGGCATTGCAGAAAGAAGGTCATTAACAAACACATGCAGAATATTATCATCACCCTTTTTCGCAATCAGCCCTATATTTGATGCCAGGACGTTTCTTGAAACCCTCCTGTCGGGGCTGTAGTAAGCATCTTTACATGGATTACCACGGTCTTTCCAGTTGAATCCAAATGAATAATAAGCTTCGTCGTCAATGTCTTCATAATAATTCTCCGGATCGTCCCAGAACTCCTTCTCCTTTTCCCCTGCCTGTTGAAGATATTCTTCATATTTGCCCGCTTCTTCAGTTCCGTTGCAGGGATAAAGTGAATATGATCTTCTCATTCCCAGATACACTTTATACAGGACCCCTGGTTCAATATTTATATAGTTTGCAAGATCAATAGTGTAAAGGTTCCATGTACCGCTATTTGTTCCGGAGCCGGTAACCAGGTCAACTCTTCCTGAATAAACGGGCCTGCCGAATCGTTTCATTGAATAACCGCTGTTGATGTCATTCTCCTGAAGGAAATGAGGAAGATTGTTTTCAAAGATCTTGATTATCTTAAGATCGACGGCTTTAAGATTGGCTGCTTTAAAAGGGAAGATAAGGTTTTGTGAAGAAGGAAGTATTACTCCTTTACCTTCGGGCAATAATCCGGGAGGGACAGCAGTGAAGTCAAGCTGTTGAGATAATGGTTCTGATAGGATTTTTCCTTTGTTATTTTTTATTGAAGATTCGATTTCCAGATTGATTTTTCCCAACAACCTTGCTGCGGGGGAAATGCTTATAATATTTGATTTGATATTAATATTCGTTTCTGTTGCCGGGGTAAAATGTATCAAACCATTAATCTCCTGTGAAGCATTGACAGGATCGGAAAATATTATGTCGATTCTCTGGCTTTCCCCGGGTACAGTTATTACATCAAGAATAGAAAACTCCCCTGAAGGTGGAATACTAATCATGGAAGAGCCTTTCTGTTTTACTCCTGCAAAGGTGCCATCCCAGTTAAGTTTAAGATTCTGGATTTTGTTTGTCCGGGAAATGCCGGTAATTGTGAACTCATGTATAAGATTTACTGAATGGTCCCATGTTATTGCCATCCTTTTTCTGCCTAGTTTTGCTTCGAGGTAAGTTTCGACTTCTGCTGATTCAATAAAGTCTGCAGTAACGATTTCTCCATGAAGAAGATAACAATTGCCTTCAGCAGGGTCACATTCCAATGTCCCGGTCGTTACATGAAAATCTTTCTTCAGAGTCCGTATTCTTAATGGAAAAAATTTCAATCGTTCTTTAACTTCCGACAATTTACTCAGGTTAAGGCTGCCTGTATAAGTTTTCCCCGATTCGAGTAACCGGGAAGGAGTGAAGATAAGGGTTGTCTCATCTTTCCATTCGGTTTTACCTTTTACAACCGGCTCAAAAACAAAGATCCCCCTGGCAGATTTATCAGCTTTTGCTGCAAACTCCGGAGTAAATCGTATCTCAATTGCTGAATTTGCAGGAATGATGCCTGAGGTGTATCCCGAAATATATTCACTGAATCCCTTATCGATAGGGATATTTTCATGTGCTGCTTCGGTAGCCTGACCTTTCAGAGAACGGATTATTTTCTTATTCTTTGATCCACATGATGTTAGTAGAAGAAGGATAAACAGGATTGAAATAAGTTTTGCAGGTTTCATTGACATGGGATTATCTATTCAGAATCTAAATTACACAAAAACAACTGAAATTCATCACCTGCCTTCCGCCTTCCGCCTTCTGCCATTTTATGGGCTGTGGTCTGTAGGCAATGAGCTGTAAGGATTTTCCTTCTGCCTACCGTCTTCCGCCCTCCGCCTCAGGGATTCACCATTTCAGTCCTGAGTTTGCTGACGTAATCGCGGATCTTATTAAGAGTTTCTACGGTAACAGTCATTTCGCTACCTGATGAACGGAAGACCTTTTTTGATTTGTCAATTTCAAGATCACCTTTTTTGAAGTAGATATCAAAAGTGTCGAAATAGTTTTTCAGGAATTTAAGTTTTTTGGTATAGTAGACCACAACAGGATCATCGTAATAATTCTTCATGAAACTGAGCAGTGCTGTGAGGGTGTATTTTTGTTCAGCAATTTTTTCAACCACCCCGGGATCAGGTTTTGCAGGGTCATAAACCAGCTGGGTGGCAATATACATCGCTTCTACCCAACCTCCCATGACCATTAATCCGGCAGAGCTCTCTCTTCCGCTTTCCCTCAGATGATTTTCCATTTTGGTATATGCAGTATTCATAAGTGACAAAATGGTATCAGGATCAGACATCCCGATATCGATTCTTTTGGCAGGCTCTGAGAGGATACTTTCGGGGATACTCAGTCTATTGCTCAACTCACGGATAGTTGCCATATACTCCAGCATCTCCTGGCCAATACCGAACATTTTCAGATATCCGAAATCAACACCATATATTCCGGTGTTTATAGAGGCTTCCGAGCTGCTAAGGTACTGATCTTTGTTTTCTGTCGGATTAAGTGCGTCTTTATAGTATGGAACCCCCAGCCTGTTAAATATTGTACATATTTCTATTGGTGTGAGTATGCCATAAAATATTTCATTTTTTTCTGTAGGAGCTGATTTTCTGGTGGAATCAGTTTGATATGTTGAGAAGGTTGGTTCGAAAGTATTCTTTTCTTTTGGTCCGGTTTTGCAGGAAAAAGTAAACAGGAAAAAAAAGACAATCAGGAAAGGCAGGATGCATTTCATAAAATCAATATATATAAAATCAAAAATACTAATTAATGTGAATTACAAGGAAATGTTGAGATAATTTCTGTGTTTCACTTTGATTCTTTCTTTTTCACCCGGCTCCTTTATTTTTATGCCCAGTCCTCTGAAAGGGGGGGCTAAGAATCAGGTCGTATTTAATACCCCTTAAAAAGAGGGAAGCGGGTAAACTCAAGTTGTTTCAACAGCCCCATCTTATGAGTTAAACTAATATTTTTCCTGTTACGCCGTTATGCTGTTATACGATTGCGCCATTGCGCCGTTATGCCGTTATACCGTTGCACCGTTACGCCGTTATTTACAGCAATATCCTGTTCCCCAGCTTTTTCGATATTAACCCCAGTGCAACACTCAGATTGGAGTACCGCTTCTGCAGGAGCACTACCTTTTCGTTATCATTGACTTTTACGGCTTCTTCGAGAAGAACCATGATCTCTTTTTGTTTCATTATGATCTTATCGCTTTTAAATTTAAGAACGGCATCACCAACTATTTCTTTAAGTTTCATTTCCTCTGTCTCAACATATGTATGATTGTTTTCATAAAATTTACTCAGAGTGTGATGCTCGGAAAGCAGATCGGCAGACAGACTTGATATCTCCGGATCTTCGTTCTTAACAAATTGTTTATCACCCGGGATAAGTCCATGTTCAAAATGGAACAGGAAATCGGCAAAGACTTTATTGCAGACCCTGTCAACGAATGCAAGATCATCAGATGTGATTTCCCTGATAATAAAATCCGATACGGTCACAGTTTCCTCTTTGTCTTCTTCCTTATTGATGGTTCGCTCAAATTCAAGGCTTCCGAATCTTAGCAGCAGCCGTATTATTTCTCTTTCAGAATAGAAGGTAGTAGCACCTTGTTGTACGGGTTTTGCAATTACCGGAGGAGGAACAGGCAAATCTTCGGGACCGGGATATTTGTTCCTGTCCTGGAAATTCTTCTGTCGTTGCAGCTTATTTACTTCATTATAAAGTATTGGCTCAGGTACTTCGAGCAAGGTGCTGCATTCCTTTATATATACTGTCCTTGTGATTGCTTCAGGGATCACTGCAATCGATTTCACGACATCGCGGATAAGATTGGCCTTTTTTACGGGGTCGTTATTCGCCTCTGAAAGAAGAAGCTGGGTTTTAAAACGTATAAAATCGGTTTCGTTCTCTTTCAGAAATTTCCGGAACTCTTCGTTGCTGACCTTTTTCGAATAGGAATCAGGATCCTCGTTATCGGGGAGAAGCACTATTTTTACATTCATGCCTTCTTCGAGCACGAGGTCTATACCTCGTAGGGAGGCTTTTATTCCGGCGGCATCGCCATCGTAAAGGATCGTGATATTCTGTGTGAATCTTTTAATGAGCCGGACCTGCTCCTGGGTAAGTGATGTGCCTGATGACGCAACCACATTTTCAACATTGGCTTCGTGGAGTGACATCACATCGGTGTATCCCTCAACGAGGAAACATCTGTCATCTTGTGTGATTGCTTTCCTGGCCTGATAAATCCCGTAAAGGATCCTGCTTTTATGATATATTTCCGATTCAGGCGAGTTCAGGTATTTTGCAGTTTTGGGATCCTTTATCAGAATCCTTCCCCCGAAACCGAGAACCTGCCCCGACAGTGAATGTATCGGAAACATAACCCTGCCGCTGAACCTGTCGAAGATATGATCTTCATGTTGTATGGACAGACCGGTTTTAACAAGAAAATCCTGTTTATGTCCGTCAGCCAGAGCTTTTTTTGAAAAGGCATCACGTTTTTCAAAACTATAGCCTACCTCAAACTTTTTCAGGGTATCCTGCCGGAAGCCTCTTTCCTTGAAATATGCAAGGCCAATGGATATCCCTTCATCTGCCTGAAAAAGATTTTCAGTGAATTGCCGTGCTGCATAAGCTGTAACAACGAGAAGGCTCTCCCGTTCATTCTGCTTATCAAGCTCTTCCTGACTAAGCTCTTTTTCAACTACTTCAATATGATATTTTCTTGCCAGGAACTTAAGCGCTTCCGGATACGTGAGGTGCTCATGCTCCATGACAAAATTGACAGAATTGCCAACCTTTCCGCAGCCAAAGCATTTGAATATCTCCTTCGTGGGAGAAACAGTAAAAGAAGGGGTTTTTTCATTATGGAAGGGGCATAATCCAAGATAGTTAACGCCTCTCTTTTTCAACGGTACAAATTCCTGTACCACATCAACTATCTGGGCAGCATCAAGAATCTTCTCTATAGTAGCACGGTCAATCATAATCCAAAGATATCAGGAAAAAGCCTAATTGAAGATAAAAGACAAAAGTAAAAAGACAAAAGCAGAGGAAAGGAGTGAGGAGTGAGGAGTGAGCGTAGAGCAACTTCGTGGTAAAGAAAAGATCTTACACTGAGAGACACAGATGAACCGGCTGGCTGGACTGAGGAAATCCTGAAAGAATATGTATAAAAACAGTAATCAGTATTCGGTTTTAAGCCCTTGTGCCTTTGTGCCTTTGCGCCCTTTCTCTCTTTCAACCTTTCAACCTTTCAACCCTTCAACCCTTCAACCCTTCAATACTGATCTGAAATACTCCACCGTCTTAGCCAGCCCTGTTTCAGCATCAACTACAGGAAGCCAGTTTAATTCTTTTTTGGCAAGAGAGATGTCAGGTTTTCGTTGTCTCGGATCGTCTTGTGGCAGAGGCATATAAATGATTTTTGATTTTGATCCGGTCATTTTAATGATCATATCAGCAAGTGTGCTGACCGTAATCTCGACAGGATTTCCAAGATTCACTGGTCCCGTGAAGCTATCGGGTGTATCCATCAATTTTATCAGACCACCGATAAGATCGTCGATATACTGGAAACTTCGTGTTTGGGAGCCATCGCCGAATATTGTAATATCTTCACCTTTCAGAGCCTGAACAATAAAATTCGAGACTACTCTGCCGTCGTTCGAATTCATCTTTGGCCCATAGGTATTAAAGATCCTGGCAATTTTTATGCGGACATTATTCTGATAATGATAGCTCATGAACAGGGTTTCGGCACATCTCTTCCCCTCATCATAACATGCCCGTGGCCCGAGGGTATTGACATTTCCCCAATAGCTTTCGTGTTGAGGGTGCACTTCAGGATCGCCATAAATCTCGCTTGTAGAGGCCTGAAGTATCTTCGATTTGGTCCTTTTTGCAAGACCAAGTGAATTAATGGCACCCATTACAGATGTTTTGATTGTTTTGATGCTGTTATACTGGTAGTGTATCGGTGAAGCCGGGCAGGCAAGGTTATATATCTCATCTACCTCAGCAAAGAATGGCATGGTAACATCATGCCTGATAATCTCAAAATACGGATTATCGAGCAGATGGATAATATTCATTTTTGATCCGGTAAAATAATTGTCGAGGCAGATCACTTCATGCCCCATGTTTAGTAATCTTTCACACAGATGAGACCCAATAAACCCGGCGCCGCCGGTGACCAGGATACGCTTCATGGTTTAATTATTCTTTATAACAGAGACTTTAACTATCACTTCGTCAATATCGACCTCTTTTGGAGTGCCACCGGCAAAATCATTGACAAGATTAACTGAAGTGGCCAGAGTCTGGGAACAGATATAAGATGTATGCCTTCTGACAGCTTCTTTTACAAAATCATGATCTTCAATGAGAATGGTTATTTTATCAGTGACATCATAGCCGCTTTCCTTTCTGATATTCTGAATCCTGTTGACAAACTCGCGGGCGATTCCTTCGTACCGCAGGTCATCAGACACGGTTATATCAAGAGCAACGGTAAGTTTCCCATCGTTTGCAACCTGCCAGCCGGGAATATCTTCAGAGATTATTTCAACATCTTCGAGTGTAAGAGCTATCTCTTGTCCACTGATTATGACATGATGTTTTCCGTTAGTTTCAAATGCTGCAATCTCTTTTGACGTCAGTTCAGAAATGACTTTACTGATCTCTTTCATCAGCTTGCCGTACCGTGGGCCGAGAGTTTTAAAATTTGGTTTTATCTTTTTAACAAGAACTGATGAAGTATCATCAATATATTCGACTGTTTTGACATTAACTTCAGCAAGGATCAGATCTTTAACAGCTTCAAATTTGGCTTTGAAATATTTGTCGGTAACAGGAACCATTATCCTGGCCAGAGGCTGACGCACTTTGATGGCTACTTTCCTGCGCAAGCCCAGGATCATTGAAGAGACTTTCTGGGCAATGTCCATCCTCTCCTCGAGAGCTTTATCGATAAGCGATTCAGAGTATTCGGGGAATAAAACAAGGTGGACGGAATTTTCTTTATACCTGCCGGTGGTGTTATTAAGATCCGTAAAAAGACGGTCCATATAGAATGGTGCTATCGGTGCGGCAAGCCGGCTCACTGTTTCGAGGCAGGTATAGAGAGTCTGGTAAGCTGCAAGCTTATCTTTATCATATTCTCCACCCCAGTAACGTTTCCGGTTAAGGCGAACATACCAGTTGCTTAGATTTTCCGTAACAAAATCCTGGATCGAACGTCCTGCACGTGTCAGGTCATAATTATCATAACATTTTCCGGCTTCTTTAACGAGAGAGTTAAGAAGCGATATTATCCAGCGGTCAATTTCGGGCCGTTCGCTTACAGGTATCTCTTTTTCAGTGTATCTGAAATTATCAACATTGGCATAAAGTGCAAAGAAAGAGTAAGTGTTATACAATGTTCCGAAGAACTTGCGTTTAACTTCATCCACTCCCGAAGCATCGAATTTAAGGTTATCCCAGGGTTGTGAATTTGTTATCATGTACCATCTCAGGGTATCGGAACCATATTCTTTAATCGATTTGAACGGATTGACTGTATTCCCGAGTCTTTTCGACATTTTGTTGCCGTTCTTGTCGAGTACCAGCCCGTTCGATATAATATTCTTAAATGCAACAGAGTCAGATATCATTGTAGCTATGGCATGAAGTGTAAAGAACCAGCCTCTTGTCTGGTCAACACCTTCTGCAATATAGTCAGCAGGGAACATCTCATTGAAGTTTTCCTTGTTTTCGAAAGGATAATGAGCCTGGGCATAAGGCATAGCGCCCGAATCGAACCAAACATCAATGAGATCAGGTTCACGGAACATCTTCCTGCCGGTATCGCTTACCAGGAAAATATCATCAACAAACGGACGATGCAGATCGAACTGCTCATAGTTTTCTCTGGAATTATCTCCATTGGAAAATTTTTCCAGAGGATTCTTCTTCATAAATCCTGCTTTGATTGATTTTTCAATCTCAGTTTTCAGTTCTGCTGCCGAGCCAATGCATTTTTCTTCTTTCCGGTCCTCGGTAACCCAGATCGGTAGAGGAGTTCCCCAGAAGCGCGAACGGGAAAGGTTCCAGTCGACAAGGTTTTCGAGCCATTTGCCGAACCTTCCGGTACCTGTCGATTTAGGATTCCAGTTAATTGTATTATTAAGTTCAATCATACGGTCGCGGAAAGCAGTTGTACGGATGAACCACGAATCGAGAGGGTAATAAAGCACCGGTTTGTCGGTTCTCCAGCAATGAGGATAACTGTGTACCTGTTTCTCAATCCTGAAAACCTTGCCATCCTGTTTCAGCTTGACTGCAATATCGACATCGATAGTTTCAGCATCGGGAGGGATATTATCATCATATTCATTCTTAACAGGACGGGCTTCAAAACCTTTGTATGTGTTCTGGTTAACATATTGTTTTACAAATGGTTCATCAAGTTCAGCAATCGGTACCAGGTAACCTCTTTTATCAACCATCGGGCTTAAGGTGCCATCTTTTTTCTTAACCATAAGAGGAGGTACCCCATTTTCTTTTGCCACACGGTAGTCGTCAGCGCCGAATGTTGGGGCAATATGAACGATACCGGTACCCTCTTCAGTTGTAACAAAATCACCGGCTAATACGCGGAATGCTCCCTTTTCAGGTCTGACCCAATCGATAAGTTGCTCATAATTAATGCCTTCAAGTTCAGCACCAGCACATTCCCCAAGGATTTTGTACGGGATCTTTTTGTCGCCCGGTTTGTATTCTGAAAAATCAAGTCCGGCATTTGATGCAGGAAATAAGGAATTCAAAAGGTCTTTAGCAATGATAACTGTTATCGGATTGCCAAGGTATGGATTGAAACTTCGGACTTTTATGTAAGTGATCTGTTTTCCGACAGCAAGGGCAGTGTTTGAAGGAAGTGTCCATGGAGTTGTGGTCCATGCCATCATATGAACATCTTTTGTATCGGTATCATTATAAAGGATCTCCGATTTTTTGTCCCTGATCAGTTTAAAAAGGGCGATGCAGGTTGTATCTTTTACATCGCGGTAACATCCCGGGAGGTTAAGTTCATGGGAGCTTAATCCCGTCCCTGCTGCAGGTGAATATGGTTGTATGGTGTAACCTTTATAAAGGAATCCTTTATTATAGAGTTGTTTAAGAAGCCACCACAGTGTTTCGATATACCGGTTATCGTAAGTTACATATGGGTCATCCATATTGACCCAGTAACCCATCATCCGTGTAAGCTCTTTCCAACGATCGGTGTATTTCATCACATCGATACGGCAGGCCTTGTTATAATCTTCGATCGAAATTTTTGTACCAATATCTTCTTTTGTTATTCCAAGTGCTTTTTCAACGCCAAGTTCTACAGGAAGGCCGTGCGTATCCCAACCGGCTTTACGTTTTACTTCATAACCGCATTGGGTTTTGAAGCGGCATATTGCATCCTTGATAGTACGGGCCATAACATGATGGATGCCTGGCATCCCGTTTGCAGAAGGCGGCCCTTCATAAAAGACAAATTCTCCCTTCCCATTTTCCTCGCGAATGCTTTTATTAAAAGTATCATTCTCATCCCACACTTTCAGGATCTCTTTATTTACTTGCGCAAGATCAAGATTTTTATATTCAGGAAACCTTTTTCCCATAATATCAAATAGTTATTGTTATTGGTGTTATTTTAAAAAAATTCGGACAAAGATAGTAAAATCCATAATAATATTAAATTAATAAGACGAAGAGAAAGAATAGGGAAAGAGGGATTTTGGGTTGGTTATTAAAGGCACAATGGCGCAACGGCACAAAGGCACAATGGCGCAACGGCACAATGGCGCAACGGCACAAAGGCACAACGGCGCAACGGCGCAACGGCACAACGGCGCAACGGCACAAAGGCGTAATGGCAGGAAGGCTCAGAGCTCTGGGCCCAATTTTTTAAGGCCATAATAATTTCTTCCCGAATCCCAGTTTGTTATCCGTCATCTTGATCAGGGCAAGGCGGACAATCCAGAGATGGGTATCCATCAGAATAGCGTAAGGAAATCTTTTAAGGTAAGCGCTCCTGCATCTTGATAACATTTCACCTTCCGGTTCTGAAATATTCCCCTGAAACTGTATCCCGCGTATCTTTCCGACTACCATCGTTTCAAGAACGACAGAACCCGCAACAACAGGATTCTTTAAAAACTCCCTTCCGTGACGCGTGTCGCTGTCGGTTGTGAAAACAAGTGCATTTTCTTTTTCAAGATAAACATAAAAACAATTTGCACACCATGGCTCATGCCCGGCTGTCGTGGCAATTGTAAGAACATGATGTTTATTGAAAAAGCTTATAATTCTCCTGTCAATCATTTTCCTGCCACCTTTTACTGTCATTACTGAATCCTGCCAGATCAATGATCCTGTCGATCACAGTCATTACAAGATCGTCAATGGTTTTAGGATTACTATAGAAAGAAGGCATTGCCGGACAAATTATTGCTCCCGCAAGGGTAAGTGTTTTCAGATTGTTAAGATGGATCAGGTTCAAAGGGGTCTCTCTTGGAACAATAATCAATCTTCTTTTTTCTTTTAAAATAACATCGGCGGCACGGGCAATCAGATCATCGGAAGTTCCGTTTGCTATACGTCCCGTCGTGCCCATAGATGCAGGGCATATAATCATTGTATCATAAAGCGAAGAACCTGATGCGAATGGAGCATAAAACATATTGTTGTCATACTGCTTCGCCGGGAGGATCGGGGAATATTTCTGTCCGGTTTCAGTTTCCCATATCTCTTTTGCAGTATCTGAAAAGATAACAGCAATTTCTTCAGGATGGGATTCCAGACTGGCCAGTTTTTCAAGAAGCTTCAGAGCATAGATCGAACCACTGGCTCCGGTTACAGCAAGTACTATTTTACGATTACTGATTTCCATAAGATACAATAAGGTTCTGTAAAAGTAATAAAATATAATGAAGCAATTGAAAGAAGGTGAGAAAGGTCATAAATCCTTTAACAGCCTCTCTGCCAGAATGCCGACTCCCTTCACTGCTTTTTCTTTTATTACCTCAACCTTCCGGCTTACCGGTATAGCAACATCCTTGGGATCGATAAGCCAGAGTGAGGCATTCCATGGGGCATAACCTATGAGTCCGGCAGCCGGATAGACATTCAATGATGATCCGACTACAACAAAAATATCAGCTTCTTCCGTAAGTTTTATAGCTTGCGAAAGCATCGGCACATCTTCGCCAAACCAAACAATATGAGGACGAAGCTGGCTTCCTTTTTCACAGACATCTCCCGGATTAATATCATGATACCCTATATCATATATCAGTGAGGGATCCCTGGTACTTCTTGCCTTGGTAAGTTCCCCGTGAAGATGCAATACCTTAGTGCTGCCTGCCCGTTCGTGCAGATTATCGATATTCTGGGTAATGATTTGAACATCAAAATATTTTTCAAGCTTAGCCAGTCCGTTATGTCCTTCATTAGGTTTAGCGGCTTCCAGTTGTTTTCTTCTTTCGTTATAGAATCTAAGTACCAGATCTCTGTTTTTCCACCAGGCTTCCGGTGTTGCAACTTCCGACACATCATACTCTTCCCAGAGTCCTCCGGAATCTCTGAAAGTTCTTATCCCACTCTCAGAACTCATTCCGGCGCCCGTAAGCACAACAAGTTTCTTCATTATTATTTTTGGTTTTTATAGGCAGGACAAAGATAATTTTTATTGGGATAGCATGTTATCCGTATACACTCCTCTATAGATTTGGATTCATGAGAATTTATATACAGCTTAGTCTCCTTTTAGTTCTCTGTGAAGCTCCGTTTAACCCGAAAGAATCAAAAAAAATCAATACTTTTACATACATAAATTGTAAAAACGGACAACTCATGTTTTCAGGAATCATCGAAGAAGCAGCTCCGGTTCTAAAACTGGAAAGAGAGAAGGAGAACCTTCACATAACAATGAAATGTTCATTTGTTAATGAGCTTAAGATAGATCAGAGCATATCTCATAACGGTGTGTGCCTGACTGTTGTAAGAAAAGATGAAGAAACTTATACCGTTACGGCAATAAAGGAAACTCTGGAAAAGACAAATCTGGGGTTACTTAAACCCGGCGATAAAGTAAATCTCGAACGCAGCACCAGGCTTGACGGGCGTCTCGACGGACACATGGTGCAGGGACATGTTGATCAGACTGCCGTATGTACAAATGTCAGGGAAGCAGGAGGAAGCTGGTATTATACATTTGAATATGATCCGGTGCAAGACGATTACATTACTGTGGAAAAAGGTTCGGTATCTGTCAATGGAGTGAGCCTTACTGTAGTCAATTCAAAGCAAAATTCTTTTGAGGTTGCCATTATTCCTTTTACATGGCAGATGACCAATTTTCATCAGATCAAAAAAGGAACAGTTGTAAATCTTGAATTCGATATCCTTGGGAAGTATATTGCCCGGATCGTTAAGCAGCAGTTGGGGAAATAAAAAAGCCGCTCATTTTCCTGAGCAGCTTCGGATTATTTTATTTATATGTTTTTTCCCGTTGCGCCCTTACTTCTGTTTCATCTTGGCATCCATACTCAGAGTAGCATGAGGGACAGCTCTCAGTCTTTCCTTTGAAATAAGCTTCCCGGTCTCGCGGCAGATACCGTAAGTTTTATTTTCAATTCTGATCAGGGCAGCCTGAAGGTGCTGAATGAATTTCTGCTGACGTTGAGCCAGCTTGCCGGCTTCCTCTTTTGATAAAGTTGTTGCACCCTCTTCCAGTACTTTGAACGTGGGAGAGGTATCCATGGTATCATTACTCTCATCATGATTTATACTGGACTTCAGTATCTCATAATCTTTTTTGGCTTTGTCCAGTTTCTGAAGAATGATCTGTCTGAACTCTTCAAGCTCTTCATCCGAATATCTTGTCTTCTCAGCCATAATATTAGATTTTTTATATCGGGCAAAGGTATTGATTTTTTATTAATATAAAAATAGTAGATCCGGATAGATAAATAATGAACAATGTAATAGATCAGGGCGCAACGGCACAAGGGCGCAACGGTGCAACGGGAAGAAGGGAAGAATGGCGCAACGGCACAACGGCGCAATGGTGCAACGGGAAGAAGGGAAGAATGGCTCAACGGCACAAGGGCGCAACGGCTCAACGGAAAGAAGAGAAGAATGGCGCAATGGCTCAAAGGTTCAACGGAAAGAAGGTAGGAAGGGTTGGAATGGAAGATTGTTTATTATCTTTGGAATTGATACTAAACATGTGGAATTGTTTAGTAAAGAAAAGTATACTAATCTAAAAACCGCTGCATTATGGGAAATTTTCAGGAACTCCGTGTATGGCAACTTTCTAAAGAACTTGCTGTTAAAATCTACAAACTAACTACAGAACCAAACTTTTCAAAAGACTATGGATTAAAAGATCAGATTCAGAGATCTGCAGTGAGCATCCCCTCAAATATTGCTGAGGGCGACGATTTAGATACGGATAAACAGTCTGTACACTTTTTTTATATAGCAAAA
>JAJFVL010000005.1 GCA_021371855.1 Bacteroidales bacterium
ACTTTTTTAGGGATTCGTTTGATAAAATTCTAAAACTTCACCTTTTTTGCAGACTTCATGGGAAAGGCCGCTCTCCTGCGTCGAGCGTTGAGTGTCCGGGATATTAGAAAGCAGTATTTACAACCGGTTATTTGGGTATAATTTACATTTCAACCCCCCCTCTCAAAAATAAGGTGATTTTTGTAACAACTGGCCAAACTTATTGAACCAGATGTGAGCACATGCTCAACAAAATCAATGATTTTAACTTGAATCCCACAATGTTCAAAAAAACCAGTTTAAATTTGGAAAATAAATTAAAAATTTAGGCATATATAAAGATAAATAGAAAAGTATATGTAATTAATATGGAAACGAGGGCAAAATTAGTAATAAACCGTGTGAATAAAAAAAACTAAGTTGTGTTTTTTTGGAAGGGGTTGAAATGTAAATGATAACATGAAAAATGGGCTTTAAAGGTTTGTTAGATTTTTTGGATATTTTTATAAAATTATTTTTACACAGTGAAAATAGGTCAAAACCGGGTGTGGGAGTAAGGAATGATACTAACTGTTAACTGGTCGACTGTCCAAATTTAGTCAATGTCCTGACAAGGCTTCTAATATATTTAATGAAAAATTAAGCTGGGGGTTATATATGAAAAAATATATAATGGCTATAATACTTGGCATTGCTTTTATACTGTTAACAGGAACCAGCCTCGCAGCGAATGAAACTTATGACGCGGGGGCTTTTCAACAGGCTTTAGAAAAGGATGGATTCACCGTACAGGAAGGCGAAGTGGGTTACTTTGATTTTCTCAAGCTATATGAGGAAGGAGTACTGCCTTCTGCATACGGAAACAATCCCACCACAAAATATCTGATATATTTTGTTCCAATGGCGCCTGGTTATGAAGTAGATGAACGAATCAAGCAAATAACAAGTACGCTTGGAGTAAAAGAGAATACAACTCCGTTCTGGAACCTTGGTCCTGATGAAGCTGTTGTTTTCGTGGGAAGAACGGCGCCGGAATGCAGGTACTTCAGCTACGATAATTTTATTATGCATAGGACAATTGGGGGCGAGAGGAGATGGCTCTTCGCTAACATAGCAGATACGATTAATAACCTTGTTATCAAAACCGAAGGAACTCCAAACGGGTCAGCCGGGAATCCCTTCAACCAAACTACAATAATAATCCTTACTGCTGATAGAGGCATTGATCAACGCATCCGGGCTGCTGCCCAATCAGCGGGGTATTCGGACAATATAATTAATACCCAGGTGATGCCCTCAGTCATACTGAACATGGGCATGGAGAATGATTCCGATACATTTGCCTCATTTTTCCGCCCAGCTCTATTTAATGACACGCAGGCTGGTGATGATTACATTAATAATACACCTGCTACTGTTTTCCGGATTACTCCCAACAACACGACTGAGCTTGACCCATATGATTATCCGGAACTGAGGGTCCGTGGAACCGGGCAAACAGAATTCGACCTTATGGATGATCTCGAAGAGCTAAGGAATGCTATTCTTAATAAATATAACGAATCGAATGTCACAGAGCTTCCGACCAGTCAGGGAGTTCCTATAGGGAGTGATGCTATTCAGAGAGGAATCAATGGCGTAGGTCCCACCAACGATGCAGTTTATCTATGGTCAGCAAACCAGACAGCCTCTTCGCCTACACCTCCTTTCTTTGACACCTCGCAGTACTATCCATTCCTGCAAGATCCAAAAATTACACTGGGCAATGATACAGATGAATTCATAATTGTCTATGGGGTTAATCATGCAGCCACAGGAAAGGCGACGTACTCGAATTTCTGCATATACGGAGTTGCTGGGTGGAACGGCGTTAGAGCAATCACAGACGCAGATTTCAGCGGGTCTGCTGAGGAATATCTTCCTGACAATCCTAATGCTAAATACCTGTATGTTTACAAGCTCGCCAGGAACTGCAGTGAGGATGATCAATACTGTTACGAAGTTCCCTACGGTGTGGGAGCTTATGGTATAGAACTGGATCAACCGCTTTTCATTGCCTGGAGGGCCTACATGGAGAACACAACAAAAACCGGGCCAGCCTACTCAGAGATAGTGTACGACCGGGCTATAAAGTTTGATCCAAAGAGTTAAGGTAAAATAAAAGAGTTGAAGTAAAAGGAATCGAGCTATAAGGAAAGTTTAAGCTCCGGCTGATCTGTACTGGCTGATCTGTACTGGCTGATATGTGTTAGCTACAAACACATATCTTCATTTTTTAGATCTACAAAGCCAGAGCCGTACTTTATTTTTGTCTACTACGGTTTTGCCTCCTGCATAAACAGGACGTAGAGCAGGAACAAAATATCTGTTATTTGCTGGGTGGGACTACCACATCCATAGCTACTCTGAATTTTCATGTTGAAATCACTGGGAAATAATTTTTTTCTTTTGGAATGGTTGAGATGAGCATTTTCAGATTTTATTTCCAAATATTTCCAAATATTTCCAAATATTCCCTCTAATCTGTTTCAGGTTACGGTTAATAAAACTCGAAAGTTTCAACCTTTTTGCGGCTTCGCATGGAAGGTCGCTCTCCTTTATGAGAGTGGAGTTATCCAGAGTCCTGAAAAGCAGTATTTACAACCGGTTGCTGGATATGGCATACAAAAACGGACTTTAAAGTTTTGTTATATGTTTTGGGTATTTCTGTGACACTATTTTTACGAAATAGAAACAGATCAAAACAGGATGGGAGTAAGGGTTCATTTGAACAATCAACAGATCAACTATTCAAGTATAATTAACGCTCCACCAAGGTTTCTAATATATTTAATGATTATTATATTATCAGTCGCAAAGATTTGCATTTTATTTTTAGAAAGAATCAAAAACATACAGTCTTAAAAGAGATTGAAGAGATCCTTTCTTTTTAAGTGCAACTTTTATTTTTTAAATGTAATTCTTTGCTAGAATAACTATAGCTTATAGGGGGATATGGTATATGAAAAACTGTATACCAGTTATAATACTTGGCATTTCGTTTATACTGCTAACAGGAACTGGCCTCGCAGCGAATGAAACATACGAAGCGGGAGCTTTTCGACAGGCTTTAGAACAGGAGGGGTTCACCGTACAGGAAGGTGAACTGGGTTACTTCGATTTAATAGGGATGTTAGAGAAAGGAATATTACCTTCTGCATATGGAAACAATCCCACCACAAAATATGTGGCATATTTTGTTCCAGCAGCAACTGGTCAGGGAGTAGATGAACGGATTTCTAAATTAACCAGTACGCTTGGGATGAGCGGGAATACAACTCCATTCTGGAACCTTGGTCCTGATGAAGCTGTTGTTTTCGTGGGAAGAACACCTCCGGAATGCAGGTACTTCAGCTACGATCATTACATAATGCACAGGACGATTGGTAATGAAAGGAGATGGCTCTTTTCTAACATAGCAGATACGGTGAACGACCTGGTTATTAAAACCGAAGGGACTCCAAACGGGTCGTCTGGAAATCCTTTCAATCAAAC
>JAJFVL010000041.1 GCA_021371855.1 Bacteroidales bacterium
GAGGTTTTTAGAGAAGTCAATATACTTCTCAGCCATACCATTGGTTTCTCCTTCAATATCAAAATTTACCCCTGATGGATATGCAGATGAAAGATCATCTTACCAGCCTTTTTCTTCGATCTCCTGCCTTCCTGATTTGGACCATATTGCTGACCTTTTAAAACAAAATAATCCTCTTATCTGGGTATTTACCGGTGACAGTATTACTCATGGAGCTAAACACACTCATGGCTATCGTTCTTATCCAGAGATTTTTGAAGAACGGATAAGGTGGGAAATGAACAGAAGGAGAGACGTAATCATAAACACAGGTATTAGCGGCAATACAACAATGGATATCCTCAGGGATTTCGATTGGAGGATCGGGCAATTCAAACCCAATGTGGTTTCTCTTATGATAGGAACTAATGATTGTTCGAAAGAAGACATCCCCCCAGCTGTTTTTGAACGTAATATTGATTCCTTGCTTGCTATTATAAGAGGATTAAACTCTATCCCAGTTTTTCAAACGCCCAATTTTATTATCAAAGAAAAAGCTCCGGAAAGAGTAAGATTATCAGAATATGTATCTGTGATAAGGAATATTGCCGGTGAAAAGAAAGTAATATTGATTGACAACTATGCTTACTGGCAAAAAGAGATACAGGACAAGGGCGAAGCATTAATTTTCAGAAAATGGCTAAATGACCCCCTTCATCCGAACGGGGCAGGCCATTCCGAGATAGCCCGTCTGATATTTAGGGAATTAAATATTTTTGACCCTCAGGCACCTACCTGCGGAGGGGCATATTACGAAGGAGAGCACTGATTTATGGCATTCGATTATCTATTTCAGGGGTAGTAAGTTGTTTGAAAATTGGATAAAAATACTATTTATTCAATGAATAGTATTATGTGCCTGTTACTGAAGTTATTTAATTTTAAAGGTCGTTGGTTTATTTAAATATTTTCTGTCATCTTTTAAAACTACTTTCCTTTTATAACATTTAAGAATTCAAAGTATCTAGCAGATTTATTAAAATGAGTATTATTCATACAAAATCTATTAAACCCAAATCTTTTAATCCCAAAAATTAAATCCTAAATCTATTAATCTATGAAAAGACAACAAATGTTGAGAGACCGGAGTTATTCGGTTTTATCAAGTGCCGGGAGGATTTTTCTCGCCCTGATGTTTTTCATCGTTAGTACCGGTTTGGCTTTTGCACAGAAGACCATTACAGGTACTGTTACAGGCGCAGATGGTACTCCTTTGCCTGGAGTTTCAATTGTTGTAAAGGGTACTACTGTTGGAACTCTTACGGATATCAGTGGTAATTATTCACTTTCCATCCCTTCCGATGCAAAAACACTTTTGTTTACTTTCATCGGGATGGAAGCAAAGGAGGTTGTAATTGGTAATAGTAAAGTATATAATGTAAATCTTTCCGAAAGTCTGGTGGGGTTGGAAGAGGTAGTTGTAATTGGTTATGGAAAACAGTCGCGGGAAGTTTTAACTACTTCTATTTCCAAACTTGATACTAAAGTTCTTGCAAATGTGCCGTATTCGAATATTGGTTCTGCCTTGCAGGGAAATATATCCGGATTACGGGTCCAAAGTACTTCAGGCCAACCTGGTGCAACTCCACGCATAATACTTCGGGGAGGTACCTCAATTAACAACCCTGATGGTTCGACTCCGTTATATGTAATTGACGGAGTGCTCAAAGATAATATGAATGACATTAACCCTGAAGATATTGAATCGATTCAGGTATTGAAGGATGCTGCCGCTACTTCTATTTATGGGGCAAGAGCTTCTAATGGTGTCGTTATCCTGGTTACCAAATCGGGGAAATCCGGAAAAACTCAATTTAGTTATGGCTATAATTTATCAATTTCGAATGTTGGAAAACTTTATGAACTAGCCGCACCAAGGGACTTTGTTAAATTTATGAGGTTGGGAATAGCTGCAAGTGGAGTAAAAACTCCATCGACCCTGGCATTTCTTACACAGGCAAATGCAGGAGGAACCGGGAACGATCTTACCAACAATACTGCTTTTAACCTTATGTATCTTTCTCCAGACAATGAGTTTTTACTGGATAGACCGGCAGATGAATTTGGTTCAAAATGGGAAACTATGGCTGATCCGCTTGACGAGTCTAAAACTCTTATCTTTAAAGGAACGGATTTTCAAAAAACTGTATTCAGAACAGGACTTACACATAATCACACTTTTTCCGCATCCGGCGGAACAGATAAGGCAACATTCAATGTGGGTTTGGGATACCTTAATAGTGAAGGAATTGCTATTAATACTGATTACAAACGATTTACTGTGAATTTAAATGGAGATATTAAATTAAGAGATAATGTAACAGTTTTTGGAAGGTTGATGTATGCTAATTCCGGTAATTCCCAGGTCCCAAACGTAGGCGTTGTATTTAAAAATAATATTAACACAGCTCAGACAAGTAAGTATTCGTTTGAAGATGGAACACTTGCCCCGGGCAGACTTTTTACTAACGGCAGTCCGGCTTATTATATCAGCAGATATAATTCAACTAACAATTATGATAACCTGACATTGGTTTTTGGAACGCATTGGGAAATATTGCCAGGTTTTTCATTTGATCCACAGGTGTCATTAGCAACGGTAGGCGGTTATAGCAGGTCATTTCTAAAATCGTACCTTGACGGGCCTACAACAAACAACACAACAAGAACTGCCAGTGGTTCCCGATCAAAATCAGTACAGGAGCAAGCTGATGCAGTATTCTCCTATGTTAAGTCAGTAAACAATTTGCATAACTTTGAGGCAAAATTGGGTTTTTCTTATTATGATGTTGTAAGTTCCGGCTTAAGTGCTACCGGGAATAAAGCTGCCACCGATTTGATCCCGACTTTGAATGCATCAGCTACTCCTGTTTCTGTTAACGGTTCAGAATCGGAACAGTTAATGTATGGATATTTTGGAAGGATCAATTATGATTATAACAAAAAATATCTTCTTTCAGTGAATGCCAGATATGATGGTGCCTCTAACCTGGGGCTTTCTAATAAGTGGGGATTCTTCCCCGGGGTTTCCATCGGATGGAATGTAAATAGGGAAAACTTTTGGAGCATGATGCCGGAAAATATGGTTAAACTGAAATTAAGAGGAAGCTATGGGGTTAATGGTAATATTAGCGGACTCGGCCCGTACCAGGCTCAGGGAACATATGCAGTAGGTTCAAAATATTATAGTATTGCAGGAATACAAAATACAGTACTGGCTAACGCTGACCTGCAGTGGGAAAGGTCAAGAACCATTGATGTTGGGATGGATTTAGGTCTCTTTAATGAAAGAATAAATATCATTTTTGATGCATTCAGAAGGGTGACTGATAATTTGCTTACAAATATGTCTTTACCTCCAACAACCGGATTCTCAAGTATACTGACAAATCTGGGAAGCCTGGAAAATAAAGGGGTTGAAATTGAGCTAAATTCAAGTTTGCTGTCTCCTGCATCTGATTTCCACTGGGATTTTGGTTTTAATGCTTCTTATGTTAAAGTTAAAATACTTGAACTTCCTTATAACGGTATTGAAAATAACCGTATCGGTGGAGAATATGTATACGATACAAAAAAAGGTGATTATGCCTGGTTAGGAGGCCTGCAGGAAGGTGGCAGAATGGGGGATATGTATGCTTACAAACAATTAAGCATTTATGCAACAGATGCGGATGCTGCTGCAGGACCAAAGGATAATGTCATTACCGCAACCGATAAATCCAAACATGGTGGCGATGTTAATTGGCTAGATGTAGATGGAAATAACATAATTGAAACAACTGACCGTGTTTACATGGGAAATCCTTATCCAAAGTGGACAGGTGGTATTACCAATTCCTTTGGCTATAAAAACATAAACTTCATTGTCCGTATGGATTATACAACGGGACATATGATTTATAATGAAACAAGGGCAAGGGTTCTTGGTAATTTTTCAGGGCAAAATGCAATCTCTAATGAAGTACTCCAATCATGGCAAAAACAGGGCGACATTACAGAGGTACCAAGGTATTATTGGGCTGATCAAAATCAACAAAGAAACCTTTACAGGGGCAATTCCCGTTATTATGAACCGGGAGATTTCCTTTGCTTAAGAGAAATGACATTGGCCTATAATTTACCGACTAATATTGTGCAGAAATTAAAAGTTTCAGATATACGGCTTAACCTTACTGGTAACAATCTGCATTACTTCACTAAGTTTAATGGATTGAATCCTGAAGAAGGGGGAACAGACAACGGGCGTTATCCTAATCCAAGAAATATAATATTAGGTGTAAATGTTACATTTTAAATAACCTTGTAAGAACAGATAATCATGAAAAAGATATATAAAAAACTGATTTGCCTATCAATCGCAATCTTGTCCTTTGTGGCTTGTACAAAGGATATTAATTTGACTCCGATCAGTCAGATATCAAATGCTTCTTTCTGGAAGACTGAGAATGATGCATCCGGTGGACTTACCGGAATGTACGTCAGAATGAGAACTCAGGCATCGGTAAACTTCTTCCTGTGGGGGGAAGGTAGAAGCGGCATTTTCATTCAGAACTTTGGGATGGATCCTTCAGCTGCTCTTTATGTTTTTATGAATTCTTTGTCACAGACAAACGCCGGGCCTGACTGGACAACTATGTATTCGGTTATACATGATGCAAATTTGCTGCTGAAATATGTCCCGGGTATCTCATTTACAAGTCAGGATACGAAAAATAATACCCTGGCTCAGGCTTATGCTATGAGAGCATTTATTTATTTCACCATGGCAAAAACGTGGGGTGATCTGGCTCTTGTGACAGAACCTACCGAAGGTTATGATCCGAATACTATTTACAGAGAAAGATCATCTGTTGCTGACGTGTTTAAACTAATTAAAAGTGATATAGATAAAGCTCTGGAACTTTTCCCAAATAATAATTATACCACTGCAAGAAATTTTTGGTCAAAGCCTGCCGTTAATACTCTGAAAGCTGACGTATATTTGTGGACTGGTAAAAAGTTAAATGGAGGAAATGCTGATTTTACAACGGCACTGAACGCTCTGAACGATGTTGAAACCAGTGATGTCACTTTATTACCAAACTTCAGCGACATATTTTCGTATACAGGCAAAGGTAATAAGGAAATTATCATGTCTGTCTATTTCCTGTTAAATGAGTCACCTACACATACCGTTTATGGAGGTGTTACAGGCATAAATGCACCTACAGCTCCTTATACCGATGCTGAAACTATTGCAAAAATCTCACCATTCAATTCGAAGGACGGCTACTGGCAGATTAGTCCTGATATCTGTAATCAATTTAGCAATGATGATCAGCGTAAAGACGCTACTTTTATTGTTGTAAATCAGACCAGAAATGGAGTAACAAGCTGGATGTATAATTGTGATCAGAAATATCCTGGTATAATAAGCGGTGGCGTGAGACAGTCTTATGATGATTATATTATTTACAGATATGCCGATGTTGTATTAATGAAAGCTGAAGCTAAAAATGCTCTTGGACAGGATCCTTCAACCGAGATCAATAAAATCAGACAAAGGGCTTATGGGAATAATTATTCTTCACACGTTTTTGTAAATGGTACTAAAGCTGAAAATGACGATGCAATTCTGAAAGAGAGACTTTTTGAATTGCTTCAGGAAGGAAAACGCTGGTGGGATTTGGTCAGATTTGGGAAAGTGTTTGAACAGGTTCCTGCCCTCAAGATTTATGCTGGTCAGGATTATAGACTTTTATTTCCTATCTCAGAGACAGTATTAAGTCTTGAACCAAAAATGGTGCAAAATCCTGGTTATTAACCTTATTGAATATTTTCTCAATGAAATCAAAATCATTTATTAAATGTCTTGTAATAGCATTTATTATAACACATTACGGTTGTGGAAATACTTCTGAAAATTTCAAAGACGAAGTTATTCAATTAGGTGATAAAAGGGAAATATTTGTAGATAATTACTTGATTGACAAATTTGTAAATTCAAGTATTGTAATGCATAAACCTCATGATGAAGGGATAGTAATGCATTTTGATAAACCATGGGAAGGTAAGTTTTGTGGTTATTGTACAATTATAAAAGATGATGATATATTCCGTTTCTATTACCGTGGATGGAATGAACTTCAAGGCCATCAGGTTACCTGTTATGCCGAATCGAAAGATGGGATTACCTGGGTAAAACCAGCCTTGGGATTAGTAGAAGTCAATGGTTCAAAAGAAAATAATATTATCCTAGCCAGGGAACCGGAGACTCATAATTTCAGTCCTTTCCTTGACAAAAATCCTGATGCAAAGGCAGATCAGAAATATAAAGCACTTGGAGGAAATGACAAGAGCGGTCTCATCCCATATGTCTCACCTGATGGGATTCATTGGAAAAGGCTGCAGGATGAAGGTGTAATTAAGAAAGGG
>JAJFVL010000054.1 GCA_021371855.1 Bacteroidales bacterium
CTAAGCACGGATTGCAAATCCGCGCCAGCAAAGGGAACGAAACGAAGTGAAGCGAAGAATCTCATGTTAATTTCACGAAGTATCCGTTTAGTAGCAATTTTTTTTTACATAAATATGCTATTTTTGAATATTAATTCAGCTTTTGAAACATGCGCAAATATTTTTTATTTTTAATCTCAATTACTTTACTATCCTGTTCAACAGTCAGTAAGTACAAAAACCAACCTGAAGTTCTGGCATGGGAAAAGGATATACAAAAATTTGAACAACTCGACAAGAGTAAAAAATATCCCAGTGATGCAATTTTGTTTGCAGGAAGCTCAAGTATAAGGTTATGGTCATCGCTCGAAAGAGATATGTATCCATTTTCTGTAATTCAGCGTGGATACGGCGGAGCCAGACTGAGTGATTTTGCTGTATATGCCAGTCGTATCTTCGAACCTCATCCATGCAGTGCAATTGTAATATTTATTGCCAATGACATTACAGGCAGCGACAGGGATAAAAGTCCTCAGGAAGTCGCAGCTTTATATGGTAATCTCCTCAGAACTATCCGTAAATCGCATCACGACACACCGGTATTCTGGATTGAAGTCACACCAACCTCATCAAGATGGAAAGTATGGCCTGAGATAAAAAAAGCTAATGATCTGATCAAAAATATTTGTGATAATCATAAAAACACATATTTCATCCAGACCGATTCTGCTTTTCTAAGTGAAAGCGGACAGCCTTATGATGAGTTATTCCTGTCTGATAAATTACATCTCAATGCAAAGGGTTATGAAGTGTGGACAGAGATAATCAAACGGGAACTTAGCAGAGTATTGAATAAGTGAGGTTTGAGGTTTGAGGTTTGAGGTTTTAGGTTTGAGGTTTGAGGTTTGAGGTGTGAGGTGTGAGGTGTGAGGGAAGATTGTCAGAATAAAGAACTAATTAAATTTAAATTATGAAAAAATACACTATTTTACTTTTTTTAATATTTGTTGCAGTAATGGCACAGGCACAGGCACAGGTTAAGATAATTGGACACAGAGGTGCATCATACCTTGCCCCCGAGAATACGGTTGCATCGGCAAAACTTGCCTGGGAAGTTGGAGCAGATGCTGTTGAAACAGATATATATTTATCAAAAGACAATAAGATCATATGCAGCCATGATGCAAATACAAAAAGGACCTCAGGACAGGAGCTGAAAATAAAGGAAACCAATTCTAAAGTTCTCAGGAAATTAGATGTCGGTTCATTTAAGGGTGAAAAATATAAAGGAGAAAAACTTCCATACCTTGAAGAACTTGTCCGTACTACTCCATCAGGAAAAGAGATGGTAATCGAAATTAAATGCGGAAGTGAAATTTTGCCATATCTTAAAAAAATTGTTAATAAACATGAAAAAAAGATGACTTTCACATTTATCTGCTTTGATTTTCAGACCATATCCGATACAAAAAAGGCATTCCCTCAGAATTCATGTTACTGGTTATGCAGTAACAAGGAACTGCTGAACAAAAATTTCAACCGTGCTTCCGAGACAGGATTAAACGGAGTTAGTCTTAGTTATAATATTATTAATGAAGATGTTATGCAACAGGCAAAAAAACTCAACCTTGAGGTATGTTCATGGACAATAGATGATCCGGCTGAAGCAAAACGTCTTGTTTCTTTGGGCGTAAAGGCTATAACAACCAATCGTCCGGGTTGGCTGAATCAACAGATCTTTTAAGGAATAGGATATATTTCAACATCCCTGAAGAAGGTTTGTATATTGGCTCGTCAGTAAAAGCTGAGAGGCCGTAGGAACATTTGTTCAGGTTATTCTCCGGTATGTTTTGCTTTGATGTATTCATCGATAGCACGCGCGGCTTTACGTGCTGCACCCATAGCCAGTATTACGGTCGCAGAACCGGTGATCACATCACCCGCAGCAAACACCCCGACACGGCTTGTAGCTCCATTGTTGGCATCAGCTTTCACACATCCTCTTTTATCGGTTTCAAGATTTGGAGTTGTTCCTGCAATAAGAGGATTTGGAGAAGTACCCAAAGACATAATCACCGTATCTGCTTCAACTAAAAATTCAGAGTCAGGAATGGCTACCGGACGTCGTCTTCCGCTTTGGTCAGGTTCACCGAGCTCCATTTTTACACATTTTAATTCTTTTGCCCATCCGTTTTCGTCACCTATCACCTCTACAGGATTTGTTAAAAACAGGAAGTTTACTCCTTCCTCCCTGGCATGATGGACTTCTTCGGCTCTGGCTGGAAGTTCTCCGGCTGATCTGCGGTAGATAACAGACACTTCTGCACCCAGACGTAATGCTGCCCTGGCAGCATCCATTGCCACATTCCCCCCTCCTACGACTGCAACCTTCTGTCCTGTTTTAACAGGAGTAGCATAAGCTTCATCGTATGCTTTCATAAGATTAATTCGTGTAAGGAACTCATTGGCAGAAAGAACACCGTTCAGGTTCTCACCGGGAATATTCATAAAAACAGGAAGGCCGGCTCCTGTACCAATAAATACAGCATCAAAGCCCTCATCCAGAAGAGTATCAACATTACCTGCTTTTCCTATAACAGCATCGGTGATAATCTTTACGCCCATATTGCGAAGATTATCAACCTCATGTTTAACAACCGTATCCTTGGGAAGTCTGAATTCGGGGATACCATAAACAAGTACACCACCGGCTTTATGCAACGCTTCAAAAATAGTAATATCATAGCCCATCCCAGCCAGATCACCGGCACAAGTCAGTCCTGCAGGTCCGCTGCCAATAACTGCAACTCTGTGTCCGTTTGGTTTTGAATTGACCGGGATAGTGAATTTATTTTCCCTGCTCCAGTCACCAATAAATCTCTCCAGTTTGCCTATAGCAACCGGTTCTCCCTTGATACCCAAAATACATTTTCCTTCGCATTGTGTCTCCTGAGGGCATACCCTGCCACATACTGAAGGAAGCATGGTGGAGTGAAAAAGCACCTTTGCAGAACCTTTCTTGTCGTTTTTTTTCAAACTGTTGATAAAACCAGGTATATCGATATTAACAGGACAACCTGTCACACATTGCGGTTTTTTACAATTAAGGCATCTTGAAGCTTCAAGTAAAGCCTCTTCTTCATTGTATCCTAATGAGACTTCATTGAAATTATGTTTCCTTTCATCCGGAGCTTGTTCTCTGACAGGCACTCTTGGAAGCATTTTAGGTTTACTTCTTTTATCTGAATCTTCTACGGCTTTGTCAATGTTGCATTTATGTTTGCTTTCATCCTCCTCTTTCCTGTACCTGCCCTGCCGGCGCATAGCTTCCTTAAAGTCAACCTGATGACCATCAAACTCTGGTCCGTCGACACAGGTAAATTTTGTTTTGCCTCCAACGGTTACCCTGCAAGCACCACACATGCCGGTACCATCGATCATCATTGTGTTCAGACTAACTGTTGTTTTCAAACCAAAGGTCCGGGTCAGATCCGAAACAACCTTCATCATTATCATGGGACCTATGGCAAAACATTCATTAAAATATCCGGGATTTTCTTCAAGCAGTCTTTTAAGAATATCCGTCACAAATCCCTTTTCTCCTGCGCTTCCATTATCAGTAGCAATAAATACCCTGTTTGCCACTTCTTTAAGTTCATTCAGGAGTATCATCTGCTCAGCTGATTTCGAACCAATAATCAGATCAGGTTTTTTAACGTTTTCAGAAAGCCATTTTATCTGTGGTAAAACCGGAGCAGCGCCTACACCTCCTGCTACGAAAATAAAGTTTTTATCGAGTATCTCCGATTTTTCTGCTTTCACAAACCATGATGGCTGACCCAGCGGACCGACAAAACCAGCAAAAGAATCACCTACATTTAGAAGAATCATGTTTTTTGTGGATGCACCTACAACCTGCACAACAATAACCACCCATCCTGCCTCCCTGTTGTAATCGCAGATAGTCAGAGGTATTCGCTCCCCTTTTTTGTCGTTTATAACAATAACAAACTGGCCAGGCAAAGCAAACTTTGCCACCCTGGGGGCATAAACTTTCATTCTGAAAATGTCAGGAGCTAAGGATTCCTTTTCAAGTATTTTAAACATCTTGTTCTAATAAAGTCTTTATAAAAGATCATGGTTTTTCAAGTTTGCAAAGCTATTAAAAGTTGTCGCCACTGCAATGGAAAAGCTAAGGAATATATTTTCAGTTGGGAAAAGATACCATTATTTTCCGGTTTTCATGTCATACAGCGATGGCCAGTCACGCGGTCACTGGTTCGATTCAGGGGCAGATTCGCATGAGAAGAAAAACGGTGATTCACGGGGGAACTATTTGATCAATATAATTAAAAATTATAATTATCTTTGCCCTCCAAATAAAAAGAAGCTTATTATAATGATAAAGATAACTTTTCCCGACGGATCTGTAAGAGAATATAAAGAAGGAATCAACAGTCTCGAAATCGCAGAACAAATAAGCCCACGGCTGGCAAAAGAGGTATATTCAGCAACAGTAAACAATGAAACATGGGATCTTACCAGACCCATCAGTACTGACGCAACTCTTAAACTCAATAAATGGGATGATGCTGAAGGGAAACATGCATTCTGGCACTCTTCGGCTCATCTTATGGCTGAAGCTCTTGAATCTTTATATCCGGGAATGAAGTTCGGCATTGGTCCTGCTATTGAGAATGGTTTCTACTATGATGTTGATCCGGGTGATGGAAGGGTGATCACGGAAGCTGATCTTCAGCCTATTGAAGATAAGATGAAAGAACTTGCCTCAAAAAACCTCACCTTCACCAGAAAAGATGTAAGCAAAAACGAGGCTCTCACTTTTTTTTCAAAAAAAGGAGATGAATACAAGACTGAGCTTATAAGTGAACTGACCGACGGAACAATAACATTATATACACAGGGCAATTTTACTGATCTATGCAAGGGGCCTCATCTTCCATCGACGGAACCGATGAAAGCCATAAAACTGTTAAGTGTTGCCGGAGCATACTGGCGTGGTGATGAAAAGCACAAAATGCTTACAAGAATTTATGGCATTACATTCCCGAAACAGAAACTTCTCGATGAATATCTTGTCTTTCTTGAAGAAGCAAAGAAAAGGGATCATCGTAGAATAGGTAAGGAACTTGAGCTGTTCACTTTCTCGCCAAATGTCGGAATGGGTCTTCCGTTATGGATGCCCAAAGGTTCCGATTTAAGACAGAATCTTATTAATTTTCTAACCGGCCTGCTCAGGAAAAGAGGTTATAAATTTGTCACTACTCCGCATATCGGAAACGTAAATTTATACAAAACCTCAGGACATTTTGAAAAATATGGAGCTGACTCATTTCAACCTATATCAACGCCGCAGGAAGGCGAACAGTTTATGCTTAAACCGATGAACTGTCCCCACCACTGTGAGATTTACAATGCAACCCCGCACTCCTACAAAGAAATGCCTATCAGAATGGCAGAGTTCGGCACAGTCTACAGATATGAACAGAGCGGAGAACTGCATGGACTTACCAGGGTAAGAAGTTTCACTCAGGACGATGCTCATATTTTTTGCAGGCAGGATCAATTGAGTAATGAGTTTAAAAGCATTATTGACCTGATATTATATGTTTTCAGGATTATGAATTTCAATGATTTTTCAGCTCAGATTTCGTTGCGTGATCCAAATAACAAGGAAAAATATATCGGATCAGATGAAAACTGGGAAAGAGCAGAACACGATATTATTGAAGCCGCCGCCGAGAAAAATCTGGCAACCACAGTGGTTTTGGGAGAAGCAGCATTCTATGGACCAAAACTTGATTTTATGGTAAAAGATGCAATTGGCAGAAAATGGCAATTGGGTACAATCCAGGTCGATTACAACCTTCCTGACCGTTTCGATCTGAATTATAACGGAAGTGATAACCAAAAACACAGGCCTGTTATGTTACACAGGACCATATTCGGATCATTGGAAAGGTTTATTGCAGTTCTCATCGAAAATACTTCCGGAAAATTCCCTCTCTGGCTTGCTCCTGAAAAAGCAGTCATTTTACCAATAAGTGAAAAATTCAATGATTATGCCAGAAAAGTTTTGGAAATCCTAAATAATTCCGATATTTGCACACTAATTGACGACCGGGATGAAAAAATAGGTAAGAAGATAAGGGATAATGAATTAAAGAGAATCCCATACCTTCTTATAATAGGTGAAAAAGAAATTGAAAAAGGGACAATCGCTGTCAGAAAGCAGGGAGAGGGCGACAAAGGAAGTATGAAAATTGAAGAATTTGTGAGTTTTATCAATTCTGAGATTAAAAAAGAACTTGCATTTTGATGCATGATAGATAAGTTTTAGTATTAACAAAAATAAGGAGGAAAGAGCTATAGCTTTACCAGTAAGGCGAAGCCCGGCCAGGGTTACCCAGCCGGCTCACAAAATAAATCACCGGATCACTGCAAAAGTGGTCAGAGTCGTCGGTGAAGATATTGATGCAGATGTAATGAGTATTCAGGATGCTCTGAAATTAGCAGATACTCTTGAACTTGATCTTGTGGAAATATCACCCACTGCAGATCCCCCTGTTTGCAAAATTGTTGATTACCAGAAATTTCTTTATCAGCAGAAGAAGAAACAGAAAGAGATAAAGGCCAAAACGTCTAAAGTAGTCGTTAAGGAGATACGTTTTGGTCCTAACACCGATGAACATGATTATAATTTTAAGCTTAAGCATGCTCAACGGTTCCTTGAAGAAGGAGCAAAAGTAAGAGCTTATGTGTTCTTTAAAGGAAGATCAATATTATTCAAGGAACAAGGCGAAGTGTTGCTTTTACGTTTTGCCAACGACCTTGAAGAGTATGGGAAAGTTGAACAGCTTCCACGACTTGAAGGGAAACGGATGATAGTATCATTTTCACCAAAGAAGAAGAAATAGTTTTTTTAATATATTCGATAGAGAGAAATGCCAAAAATGAAAACTAATCCCGGTGCAAAGAAAAGATTTTCTCTGACCGGAACAGGAAAGATCAAACGTAAACATGCATTTAAGAGTCACATCCTGACTAAAAAAGCTACCAAACGCAAAAGAAATCTCAGCTATGCAGGTCAGGTTCACAAGACGGATCTTAAGAACGTCAAGTTGATGCTCGCAATGAAATAATTGTTAAACGCTTTGATAAGGAATTTATAGTATTAACCGATTGTTCAGCAAGAAAGAGTCTTTAACGGGACCGCTGACATTCAAAAAAAAATGAGTTATGCCAAGATCAGTAAATTCAGTTGCATCGAGGGCCAGAAGAAAAAAGGTCCTGTCTCAGACAAGAGGTAACTTCGGATCAAGAAAAAATGTATTTACAGTCGCTAAAAATACTCTCGACAAAGGTTTAGGGTATGCATATCGCGACAGAAAGAAGAAAAAAGGTCTTTTCAGGGCCTTATGGATTCAAAGAATCAATGCAGGTGTTCGTCAGTACGACATGAGCTATTCTGAATTTATCGGGAAACTCGATAAGAAAGGTATCACCCTCAACAGAAAGACACTTGCCGACCTGGCGATGAACCACCCTGAAGCTTTTAAAGCAATAGTGGAAAAAGTTAAGTAAGTTTAACTTATGTTATAAAAAAAAGGACATGGAAACATGCCCTTTTTTTGTTATCTGTTATTTGGCTTCTTTATTTAGCTTCTTTTTAAATCCACCTCACCCCAAATCCCTCTCCCATGGGAGTAGCGATGTAAGATGAGGTAAAACATCTTCTACCTCACCTTCATAAACATTCTTCCCAACCTGACTTTTTTAAGACCTTCAGCCTCCTTGTTGAGGGACAACCAGATGAATTTTGGTTTGCCAACAATATGATCTTCAGGTACAAAACCCCAATATCTCGAATCGGCAGAATTATGACGGTTATCTCCCATCATCCAGTAATAGTCCATCTTAAATGTGTAACGATCAGTTGCAACATTATTAATATATATGGTACTGCCTTCTACTCTCAGATCATTTTCTTCATATACATCTATTATTCTCTCATAAATACAGAGATTAGAAGTATCGAGTTTAACCGTTGCTCCTTTTACCGGAATCCACAGCGGGCCATAATTATCTTCATTCCACCCATAATAAGGACTATAGGGGAAAATATGAGGTGCAAATTCACCTGCTCTTGCATATATCGGTGAGACCTCAGTTACATTTGAAAACTTTGATATTGTTTCAGCGTTGCTTTTTGTGAGAGGCAAATAATATGCCGAACCTGAGACCATAGTCTGGTCAGACTTTGAAATTCCCAGCCTTTCAAATGCTTTAGGATTGATAGTAGTTCCGTTTGTTCCGATTACATATGTGGTCTGCTGTGTTTTATTATCAGGTACAATCTTCCCGTTAATATACAGAACTCCTGATCTTATCATTACGGTATCACCCGGAATACCAATACACCTTTTTACGTAATTATCTCTTCTGTCAACCGGCCGATATGTTACATGATATTTCTCCCAGATCTCTTTTCTTGCCATCTGGAGATAATAATTATCAGATTTAGGAGTTTCTTTTCCGTAGCTGTCCCTCATTTTCAACTCTCTGGCATTTCTTCTGACAATCTCATAGTAACTTGTCGCCTGCTCTTCAAGAACCACAGTGTCTCCTGCCGGAAAGTTAAAGACTATAGGGTCATTATTTTTCACCGTCCCGCCTCCAACCAGACGTTTGTATGGCCAGATAACAAGATTGGACCACGATTGACTGTTGAATACAGGCATTGTATGCTGTGTAAATGGGAACGCAATAGGTGTGTTTGGCATTCTTGGCCCATAGGCAAGCTTGCTTACAAAAAGATGATCGCCTACGAGCAATGACTTTTCCATCGAGGGAGTAGGAATCCGATAGTTCTGAAAAAGAAAAATATTTATTAGGGTGACTGCAATAACAGCAAAAATCAAGGCATCGAGCCATTCGACAAAGGTACTGTTCTTGCCATTTCTCTTTTTCCAGAAAGTCCAGTTTACCTTCTTACTGATATAAGAATCATAGATTATTCCCAAACCAAGAAGGAGCCAGTAATTGCCAATCCATATAACTATCAGGACATAGATAACAACTGCAATTAAAAACCTTACATTATTTTTTATAAAAGCTTTGATCATGAGATACTTGTTTTAAAGACCGATAAAAGTAGAAATAATTATCAGAATCCCATCACATTGTCCATTGTGAAAATTCCTTTTTTAGAATGGATGAATTCAGCGGCGATAACAGCTCCCAAAGCAAGACCTTTTCTGCTTTTAGCTTCATGTCTCAGACTTATTGAATCAATATCCGATTCCCAGGTAACAGTATGAGTACCCGGAACATTCCCTTCCCGGACAGAACGTATCGGAACAGAATTTTCAGTTTTCTCACTCTCAAAACACCATTTATTATAGCCGGGATGTTGCTCAACAATCCCACCGGCAAGTGTTATTGCAGTGCCGCTTGGGGCATCAAGTTTTTTTATATGATGAATCTCTTCTATAGATACATTATAATCATTATACCTGCTCATCTGTTTTGCCAGTTCTGAGTTGAGCCGGAAAAGAAGATTTACGCCGATACTGTAATTTGAGGAGTGTATAAATGAAGTTCCATTCTTTCTACAGATTTCAACAGCTTTATCATAATTTTCCAGCCAGCCTGTAGTACCAGAAACAACGGGAACCTTCAACTCGAGACATTTGATGATGTTATCAAATGCAGCATCGGGAAATGAAAACTCAATGGCAACATCAATTCCTTTCAGGTTGGTCTTATTCAGATCATCAACATTATCCTGATCAACAATAAGTTCAATTGAGTGGCCTCTTTTAACAGCTATCGCTTCAATTTCGTGCCCCATTCTTCCATATCCTATTAATGCAATGTTCATAATCAATTGTTTTTTTGCGAAATTACCTGTTTTGAAATTCTGTGCATCATCTGATATCAACTAAATTCTTAAAAAGAAGTTAAAATATTTCCCCGTTAATATATATTTTTGATAAAAATGTGGAGATTATGCATTTAATACTTTATTGTTCCTAATATAAAATTACATATTTCCATTTTCAAATATATCAGACAATGAGAAACATCATCACTACAATATCAATATTAGCTATGATAATTACCAGTTCATGTACAATAAAAGAAAAGGCCGATCTGGTAATAATTAACGGAAAGGTCCTTACCATTGATGAAGCCAATCCTGCCGCTGAAGCTATTGCAATTAAAGGGGAAGCTATAATAGCTGTTGGCTCTACAAAAGAAATCTCCGGTCTGATACAAAAGAACCATACAAAAGTTATCGATGCAGGCAGACGTCTCGTAATCCCAGGTTTTAATGATGCTCATGTGCACTTTGGACCACTTGATCCAGATTATGTAGAACTCAGATATACCACTGATCCATCAACCATTACTGAAAAAGTCAGGATACAGGTTGCAAAGTCTAAACCTGGAGAGCTTATTGAAGGTGGACACTGGGATCACGAGATGTTCACTGACAGGAACTGGCCGACAAAGGAACTTATTGATAAAGTATCACCTGATAATCCGGTAATTCTCCACAGATCAGACGGTCACTCTCTTCTCGTCAATTCATATATTCTGAAAGCATCAGGCATCACCAGGAATACTCCTGATCCATTCGGAGGAGAGATTCAGAGATATCCTTTAACTGGTGAACCTACAGGAATATTAAAGGAAAATTCCATGAACCTGATAAAAACAGGAGAGACTAAAAAAGTGCGGACCGCTGAAGAGAAAGCTACCAGTATATGGCAGGGGTATTTGCTTGCTTTAAAAGAGGCCCGCGAAGTTGGGGTAACAAGCCTTCAGATACCTGGCAACGCTGATTTTGAAGCATATGAAAAGCTTCAGAAAGAAGGCCTTCTGACAAGCAGGATCGATATTGGCAAATCGCTCACCGGAGATACCTCTAGTCTGAAGCAATATATAGAACTCGAAAAGAAATATCCGAAAGGCAAAAACTGGATCAGATTCGGATATCTGAAATCATTTATTGACGGATCAATGGGATCAGGAACTGCATTAATGTTTGAACCGTTTCTTGATAATCCCGGAACATCCGGAATTGCGATGTGGGCGTATGAAGATTTTGAAAATGCTGTCATTACTGCTGATAAATATGGATTTCAGATTGGTGTCCATGCTATAGGTGACAAGGGGGATAACTGGGTGCTTAATGCTTTCGAAAAGGTACAAAAGGTGAATGGGAAGCACGACAGCCGTCATCGTATCGAGCATGCCCAGACACTTATCCCTGAAGACATACCACGCTTTGCTCAATTAGGCGTTATTGCATCAATGCAACCCACACATTGCATAACCGATAAGAGATTCTGCGAAAAACGTATAGGGCCTGAACGATCAAAAGGTGCTTATGCATGGAAAAGCCTTGCCAATGCAGGTGCCATCCTTGCTTTTGGTACAGATTACCAGGTAGAACCATTGAATCCTATGGAGGGACTATATGCTTCAGTTACAAGGAAAGACAGGCTTGGAGAAGAAGGTGAAGGATGGTATCCTGAACAAAAAATTACAATGGAGGAAGCAATCAGGTATTATACTCTGGGTTCTGCCTACGCTCAATTTATGGAAAACCGGAAGGGAATGATAAAACCCGGTTATCTTGCCGATATTGTCATCACCGACAAAGACCTCCTTACCATCCCTGAGAATGAGATCATGAAAACAAAGATCGATTACACTATTACCGGTGGAAAAATTGTTTATTCGTCCGGTAAATAGACTTCAGCATTATAAAAACACTTAATAGATTCCTCAGAGTTATACCACTATATGAAAATCCAACTAATATTTCACAGAGTTGAATTGTTTAGGGTCAGGTTTTAGTGAGATAAAAAATACAATATTTTCAATGCCTCTTCTCTGCTGTTTCCACAAAATTCCGGTTCGGCTTTGTAATCATCGCATACTTTAGGCCTGGCAGGATCATTGAAAATGGCACATTTATAATCATCGAGCAAGTGGATGCATCTGACTCCTGCAGGTTTTCCATCAGGCATACCTGGTATTGGAGAGGAGATCGAAATTTCTATGCAGCAAGCGCCACAACCGGGACGACAATACATAAGTGCTATATTTATATGCGAATATGGCCAAAAATACTATTTTATTGTAATTTTGAGTAAACAAAATAAAGAATGCGAATAGATATAATAACCGTTTTACCGGAATTGCTTGAAAGTCCGTTGAATCACTCCATAGTTAAAAGAGCAAAAGAAAAGAAACTCGTTGAGATCAATATTGTTAACCTTCGTGACTTTACAAAAGATAAATATAAAAGTGTCGATGATTACGCTTTTGGCGGTGGTGCAGGTATGGTGATGATGATAGAGCCTGTTTACAAGGCAATTGAAAAACTTAAAGGTGAAAGAGACTATGATGAAATAATCTATACATCACCTGATGGGGAGAAGTTTAATCAGAAGATAGCAAACCAGCTATCTCTTCTGAATAATATAATAATCCTTGCAGGACATTATAAAGGAGTGGACCAGAGAATACGTGATTATCTTGTAACCCGGGAAATATCGATTGGCGACTATGTACTTTCAGGCGGAGAAATACCTGCAGCTGCTATTACAGATGCAATTGTAAGACTTATTCCCGGTGCTCTCACCGATGAGCAGTCTGCCCTCTCCGACTCGTTTCAGGATGATCTCCTGGCGCCACCGGTTTACACAAGACCTTCAGATTTTAAAGGATGGAAAGTTCCTGATATTCTTTTATCGGGAAACACAGGTTTAATTGATAAATGGAGACACGAACAGTCTGTTGAAAGAACGAAAAAATTAAGGCCAGACCTGACAGATAATGAATAAGAAAACTTTAATAACAAGACTGGTTTTTTTTATGTCAGTTGCAGGAATATTTTTTTCCTGTTCTGATAGCGGAATCCACGACTATCTGAAACAAGGATTCATAAATCCTCCTGATTCAGCAAGGCCTGGAGTTTACTGGTATTTCATGGATGGGAATCTTGATCGTGATGCTATGACAGCTGATCTTGAGTCAATGAAAAAAGCAGGTATCGGGTATGTCTTGTTTCTGGAAGTCAACGTCGGGGTACCCCGCGGAAAGGTTGATTTCCTGAGCGAAGAATGGCAGGAACTCTATAAGCATGCAGTAAAAGAATCAGAGCGCCTTGGTATAAGGCTCGTTCTTGGATCAGGTCCAGGCTGGGCCGGAAGCGGAGGACCCTGGATTAATCCTGCCAAATCGATGATGCATCTTGTTGCAAGCGATACTACGGTATCAGGTCCGGCAGAATTCAATGGAATTCTCTCTGTTCCAAAGCCTAAGAAACCATATTTCGGAGAAAGAAGTCTGACTCAAACACTTACCCGGCAACGTAATAACTGGTACCAGGATGTGGTTGTCCTTGCTTTCCCCACTCCACGAGTCTCATTAAAGATCGCACGTATTGATGAAAAAGCACTTTATTACCGTGCTCCCTATACTTCTCAGCCCGGAGTTTTTCCATATTTGCCCGCTCCTGCTGAGTTTCAGGAAACAGTTGGATCAGCAATTGATGAGAGTAAAATTATTGACCTCTCCGGCAAACTCCGGGAAGATGGAAGCCTGCAATGGAAAATCCCCGACGGAAAATGGACCATCATGCGATTCGGGAAACGCAATAATGGAGCTGTTACCCGCCCCGCCCCTGCTCCCGGACTGGGCTTTGAATGCGATAAATTCGATACAGTATCATTCGATTATCATTACAATTCTTATGTCGGAAAACTGATCAGCAAAACACAACCCGGGAAGAGCGTAACCGGAGGAGGCTGGACAATGATACATATCGACAGTTGGGAAATGGGATCACAGAACTGGAGCCCCCATTTCAGGGAAGAGTTCAAAAAACGCCGCGGTTATGATCCACTTTTATTCCTGCCGGTATATTCAGGTTTTATTGTCAATAGTTCAGAGATGAGTGAGCGTTTTCTATGGGATGTTCGTCAGACTTCAAATGAACAGATAGTTGAATACCACGCCGGCCGCTTTAAAGAGCTCGGACGACGAAACGGATTCCGGCTCTCTATTGAGCCTTATGATATGAATCCTGCAGCAGATCTCGATCTGGGAAGTGTAGCAGATGTACCCATGTGCGAATTCTGGAGTGATGGCTACGGTTTTAATTCGTCATTCAGTTGTTTTGAGGCAACCTCAGTTGCTCATGTTAAGGGAGTTCCGGTCGTTGGAGCGGAATCCTTTACAGCCGCAGGAAATGAGGCATGGAAACAATATCCGGGTATTATGAAGAATCAGGGCGACTGGGCTTTCTGTGTGGGAATAAACCGGATGTTCTATCATACTTTCTCACATAAACCTTTTCCTGAAAAATACCGTCCCGGGATGACAATGGGACCTTATGGAGTACATTGGGACAGGGGTCAGACATGGTGGCCAATGGCGGAAGGATACCATAAATACATCACAAGATGCCAGTATCTCCTTTCACAGGGAAAAGCAGTTGCAGATATCCTGTATCTGACACCTGAAGGTGCTCCACAGGTATTTCTGCCACCTGCATCCGCTCTTGAAGGCACAGCAGTTATGCCTGATAAACGGGGTTATTCATTTGATGGATGCTCTCCACTCTGCCTTATTAAAAATGCATCTGTTAAGAAAGGCAGGATCGTTTTCCCAGGAGGAGGTTCGTACAGGATCATGGTATTACCGGATGTTCAGACAATGACACCGGAATTGGTTTCCAAAATCGGTTCTCTTGTACAGGCCGGAGCAACTGTAATTGGCAATCCTCCTGTAAAATCGCCATCACTTGTTAACTATCCGGAATGTGACCAAAAGGTTAAAACATTAGCAGAAAATATCTGGGGAAAAGAAAAAATACCCTGGAATCTGTCAGAACACACATACGGTTCAGGTAAGATATGGTGGGGGAAAATACTTAAAAACCGTCTTTCAGGTAATTTAACAGGTAAAGATACTCTGAATCTTTTCCCCGATTACCAGGTCACTGCATCATTACTGAGCAGTGCAGGTATAAAAGAGGACTTTATCTCTTCAGGAAGTATCCGGTACACGCACAGGTCAATGACTGATCGTGATGTTTACTTTATTTCAAACCGGACAGAGTTTCCTGTCTCAGATACCTGTATTTTCCGTGATGGCACGATGAATGCAGAAATATGGAATCCGGTCACAGCTGAAATTATTCCCATCGGGTGTTTATCGAAGACAGATGGCACAACATCAATGTTTGTAAAACTCGATGCCTTCCAAAGTTATTTTGTAGTGTTCCATCACAGACAAAATCCAGATAAAAACAAGAATCTTACCGTAGATATGCTTCAGGAAAAACAGACACTCTTTACTCTGGAAGGACCATGGAATGTGACTTTCGATACAACATGGGGCGGTCCTGCAGAGGTTGTGTTTGACAGCCTTACTGATTGGTCAAAAATGTCTGAAGATGGGATAAGGTATTACTCAGGAATTGCAGTTTACAGGAAATCTTTTGACCTCCCCGGAAATACAGAAATATCGGAAAAATCAAGATATTTTCTGGATCTTGGTAAGTTGAAAAATATGGGAAGAGTAAAATTAAACGGCATGGATCTTGGCATTTTATGGACTTCACCATTTCAGGCAGATATCACCGATGCTCTGAAAATAAAAGATAACCAGCTTGAGATTGAGGTTGCCAACTTATGGATAAACAGGCTGATTGGAGATGAGACACAACCATGGGACGGAGTAAAAGATAATAAATGGCCTGAATGGCTTGTAAACGGAACGCCCCGCCCAAGCAAAAGGTATACATTTACAACTCATCATTTCTACAAGAAAGACGATCCGCTTTCAGAATCAGGATTGATAGGTCCGGTAAGTATCCAGAAAAGGCAGGAGTAGAAAAATTGATACAGAGTTCACAGAGAATTTATAAAGAAAACCGGGAGAAACCTGGTACCGATTTTTTATTTTGAAATAATAAAAAGCTTTCGTAAGATTGTATTCACAAATATCTGTTTCTTAATTATTTAATAATCAACAACATGAATGCACAGGATTATATAAATCGCGAAGACAAATACGGAGCTCATAATTACCATCCACTACCGGTAGTTCTTGAGAGAGGTGAAGGTCCATTTGTCTGGGATGTCGACGGGAAGCGTTATTTTGACTTTCTTTCAGCCTACTCCGCAGTAAATCAGGGTCATTGCCACCCTGCAATAGTAAAGGCATTAACTGAACAGGCAAAGAAGCTTACTCTGACATCAAGGGCATTCTACAATAATGTTCTTGGTGAATATGAAGAATATGTGACAAAGTATTTCGGGTATGATAAAGTACTTCCCATGAACTCAGGTGCTGAAGGTGATGAAACTGCTTTGAAACTGTGCCGTAAATGGGGATATAAGAAAAAAGGTATCAAACAGGATCAGGCAAAGATAATCTGTTGTGAAGGTAATTTTCATGGTCGTACTATCACAATTATATCTATGTCGGTTGACCCGGAAGCAAGAAATGATTACGGTCCTTTTACTCCCGGTTTCATAAAGATTCCTTATAATGATATACCTGCACTGGAAAAAGCTCTTGAAGATCCCGACGTAGCCGGATTCCTTGTTGAACCGATTCAGGGTGAAGCTGGTGTATTTGTACCTGATGAAGGTTATCTTAAAAAAGCATACGATCTGTGTCATAAGAAAAATGTACTCTTCATCGCCGATGAGGTACAGTCTGGAATTGCCCGTACCGGAAAACTTCTTGCCTGCGATCATGAAGGTGTTCGTCCTGACATCCTTATTCTTGGCAAAGCTCTTTCCGGAGGCATTATGCCCATTTCAGCAGTATTGGCTGATGATGATATTATGCTAACCATTCTTCCCGGTGAACATGGATCAACTTTCGGTGGCAACTGCCTTGCTGCAAAAGTGTCAATTGCAGCTCTTGAAGTAATTAAAAATGAAAAACTTGCCGAAAATGCTGACCGCCTTGGAAAAATTTTCCGTGAAGAGCTCAAAAGTGTCAAGTCGGATATGATCGAACTGGTACGCGGAAAAGGATTGCTGAACGCTGTTGTTATCAAACCAAAAAATGGCAAACAGGCATGGGATGTATGTCTGGCCATGAGAGACAATGGAGTGTTGGCAAAACCGACCCACGATCATATTATCAGATTTGCACCACCTCTCATTATTACCGAAAAACAGATCAGGGAAGCTATCGGACTGATTAAGGAGACTTTTAAGCTCTTTGAGTAGAAGATTGTTTATTTTCTGAGCGAAAATGGTTTTCCACTTTGAGGCAACAGGTTAATCAAATTAATATTTATGAAGATTAATTACAAAATTACAGACACCACCAGAATTACACTGGTGGTGTCTGTGTTTTTATTCTTTTCCTGCACAAACAATCCTGAGGTAACTATCAAAGAACTCCAGGACGAAATTATTTACCTTTCCTCCGATTCTTTAAAAGGAAGGATGACCGGATCCCAGGGTGATAGCCTTGCTGCCGTATATATCAGAAGTGAACTTGCATCCTGCGGAATGGTTCCGCTATCAGGTGATGGATTCCAACGATTCAAAGTAATTAAAGGAATTCTTCCCGGAAAGTCCAATTCACTGTCAATAAATGGGGTAAGCTATGCTCCCGACAAAGACTTTATGCCGCTTGCATTCAGTTCTGATTCAGGACTTGAATCTGAGGTTATTTTTGCCGGCTACGGTTTTAATATTAATAATGACACTCTGAAATGGGATGATTACAAAGATATTGATGTAAAAGGGAAATGGGTAATGATACTTCGGGCCGATCCTGAAACAGATAATACTAAAAGCTCATTCATTCCTTTCAGCAGTGATCGTGATAAAGCACTCCTTGCCAAAGATATGGGTGCCGCAGGTGTCCTGCTGGTATCAGGCCCGACATTTGATCCGATGGATACATTCGAGTCACTGAATTCAAATGATTTTTCCGTAGGCATCCCTGCTTTCAGATTAAAGAAAGAAACTGCAGATGTTATTCTATCGAAATCACATGCTTCAATAGCTGATCTTGAAAAGAAACTTAATTCAACAAGAAAACCAGATTCATTTTCTACAGGGGTTACGATAAACGGTACATCCGAAATAATACGGGAAAATGCTGATTCAAGAAACGTTATCATGATCCTTCCCGGAGAAGACGATCAACTTAAAAATGAGTACATTATAATTGGGGCACATTTTGATCATCTTGGTATGGGCGGGCATGGTTCCTCGAGCAGGGCAGTTGATACAATCGCTGTTCATCATGGTGCTGACGATAATGCATCCGGAGTAGCCATGATGCTTGAGATTGCTGAAAAATTTGCGATGACAAAGGAAAGCCATAAAAGAAGTATAATCTGTATTGCTTTCTCCGGTGAAGAGCTGGGACTGCTTGGTTCAAAATATTTTACCGAAAATCCGGGCATCGATCTTTCAAAAGTTAATGCAATGATCAATATTGACATGGTTGGAAGACTTCAGGAAACGAAAGTGCTTCAAATCAGTGGCGTTGGAACTGCGGAAGGATTAAGGGATTCTATCAATTCAATAAACGATACCAGTCTGGTAAAGCTTACTCTTTCGGATGAGGGTTACGGACCATCGGATCATACATCTTTTTATGGGAAAAATATCTCCGTTTTGTTTTTTACTACTGGAGCTCATCTCGATTATCACACACCCTCTGACACATACGATAAGATAAATTACAACGGGATGATAAATATATCTTCACTCATTTACAATATAACATCCCGGCTTGCATCTTCTGAAGAAAGGCTTAAATTCAGAGAATCGGGTCCTAAGGTTGAAACAGGCAGAGTTATGAGAAGGAAAGGTGTGACACTTGGTATTATGCCCGATCATGCCGGTATCGTAAAAAACGGATTAAGAGCTGACTTTGTTACACCAGGGAAACCCGCAGCTTTGGGTGGAATGAAAAAAGGTGATATTATTACGGCAATTAACGGAAAAACTGTCAGTAATATTCAGGATTATATGTTCAGAATGAGTCAGCTTAAACACGGTCAGACAATTAGTGTTGAAATTTTACGAGATGGGAAAAAAGAGGTCTTACTTATTCAATTATAATGAAAAAATTCATCCTTTGGTTCCTTGCTTGCCTCATAACAATTAGCGCAGCTATTTATCAGCGTAAAACCGGTCCCACATACCCTAAGCAGATCGGGGTAACACTGAATGATACTTTATATACGCTGAAACTTGTACGCAGCCTGGCCCTCGATGAAAGACCGGAAGTAAAGCTTAAGGTATACGATACTACGGTTAAGGCAACACTATACTACAAACGATTTAAAACGGATAATGAGTACCAGATCTCAGAATTTGTCTACAAAGTATATCCTGTGAATTCTTTTATGATGAATAAGGTCTTTAAGATCTATGAAGAAAAAGGCCTTTTTGCTGAGGTGCCACAACAACCTGAAGCAGGAAAACTTCAGTACTACTTTAAAATCACAGACTCAAGGGGAACTCAAACCTTTTTCAAAGATACACCTGTTGTAATACGATTCAAAGGAGGTGTTCCAGCTTGCGTGCTTGTTCCTCATATCCTGATTATGTTTCTGGCAATGCTTTTTTCTACGGTCGCCGGACTTATGAGCTTAATAAAGTTCCCCTTATATAAGAAGTACGCCGTCTGGACACTCGTTTTATTCATTGCAGGCGGCATGGTTCTTGGTCCGATTGTACAGTTCTACGCTTTCGGAGATTTTTGGACAGGAGTTCCATTCGGATGGGATCTCACTGACAATAAAGTACTTATTGCTCTTATATTTTGGATTCTTGCTGTGATTATGAACCGAAAGCAGGAAAGACCTCTTTATATTTTCCTGGCTGCTATCATACTCCTCATCGTGTATTCCATCCCTCACAGTTTGTTTGGTTCTGAATTAAATTATGCAAGCGGACAGGTCACCCAGGGAATTATTCTGAACTTTTTCTGATAATTTATCTTTTATTTCTTAAATTGAGTGCAGCATTCAAAATTAAACCACGTCTATTGATTAAAACTTAATAGATAGTGGATGCAGCAACACATATAGAAACTAGTCTTTATAAAAAGATGGCAAATGTAGAAGCAGCATTCAAAAACTTACACCAGGAACTTATTGAGGGGTGTATTAAGGGCGATCAGAAGGCACAGTTTCAGATATATAAGTTGTACTACAAAGCTATGTTCAACACGAGTCTGAGGATTGTGAATGATACGATGGAAGCTGAAGATATTATGCAGGAATCTTTCCTGTCGGCCTTTGAAAAAATTGATACCTATTCAGGAACAGTAAGTTTCGGAGCCTGGTTAAAAAAAATAGTGGTTAACCGGTCACTTGACGCCCTGAGTAAAAAGAAAGCGGTCTTTGAAGATATTGATTCACATGTTGGAATCAGAGACGACAGTGGTGAAGAATCGATCAGGAATGAAGAAATTGATGTAAGGGTCGAAGAGGTCAAAGAAGCGATTGAAAAACTTCCTGACGGATACAGGGTCATACTATCTCTCTATCTGCTTGAAGGCTACGATCACGATGAAATAGCAGAGATCTTATCGATCAACAGCAGCACATCACGATCACAACTATCAAGGGCAAAACAGAAACTGATCGCGGAATTAAAAGAAAAGTGAAAAATCATCAGAAATGAAAACTATAGAAGACATAATCAGGTATAACAAAGATTATTTCGGGGACCAGGAACCTTCGGAAGGTCACTTTGAGAGGTTTAGCAGGAAGCTTGAGCTAAGGTTCGGTATGAATACACCTAAAAGGAGTATAGTTCCCTACCTTTTAAAAGCAGCCGTTGTTACCTTGCTGGTTACTCTTTCATCACTCTGGACATGGGATCATTTCATACGCCCGGGAGCCAGCAGGATGACTCTTAGCGAGGTCTCACCACAATATAAGGAAGTTGAAAATTACTATATACACCAGGTAAACCTGATGGAAGGAGAAATCGGAAATATCAAACTGAGTAATAATCCGGAACAAAAAGAGATGCTCATTAATGAGATGAAGAGTATGGATTCAGTGTATGTCTCTCTTCAGAAAGAACTGAAAGCAAATCCTGATGATGAACGTATTATAAATGCCATGATAGAGCATTATCAAACAAAGCTTGAGGTAATGACTTATATAGTAAACCAGTTAAAAACAATCAGGAATGAGAACCAAAATAGTACCACAAATGAAAAAGTCAATTTATAAATCAGGAACGCTCCTCTTCATAACACTGATTTTTGTATCTGTAACATTATCAGCACAGGAAGTTACTAAGAAATTCCATAAGGAATATACGGCAGGAGCTAACACAACCCTTGATATCAACAACAGATATGGAGATGTAGTGATCAACAGCTGGGACAAAAATCAGGTTGTGATAGATGTAATAGTAACTGTTGAGTTACCTAATAAAGAAAAAGCCGAAAAACTTCTGGGATATATTGATGTTCAGTTTTCAGAAGGTGAAAACATAATCTCAGCCAAAACAGTAATTGATGACAAATTTAGTTTCTCAGGGTGGGGTGGCGAATCAAAAAGATTCAGTATTGACTATGACGTAAAAATGCCGGCAGTAACAGCACTTACTCTCTCAAATAAATATGGCAATACTGATATAGATGAACTCAAGGGATTAGTGAATCTCAATATCAAATACGGAAATCTTACAACCGGTAAACTGACAAGGGGAAATGTAAAACCGCTAAATACACTAAACATTGCATACGGAAAAGGAACAATTGATGAAGCCGGATGGCTCGATCTTACCATCAGGTATGTCGGAAACCTTAACATAGTAAAGAGTCAGGCTCTCCTTCTCAGCAGTAAATATTCGAAGTTATCGCTTGATGAAATAAGCTCCCTTGTTGGCGAAAGCAAATACGATAATATTAAGATTGGGAACATCAACAACCTTGTTCTTGAAAACGGATACACCGAAACGACAATCGGAACACTTTCAAAAGAACTGAATTATTCAGGCAGCTATGGTTCCTTCTCAATCGGCCGGATCCCAGCCGGATTTGAATCGATTGATTTGGAGACTCACTACATGGGAGTAAGACTTGGATTTGATGAATCAGCCAATTACAAACTTAATGCGAAAGTATCATACGGCGGATTGAAATATAATGAGGACAATTTTAAAAATCAAAAGCGAATTGTCGAAAACAATTCCAGTGAGATAGCAGGCATAGTCGGAAAGGAGGAATCCCCCTCAGCAACAGTTAAAGTAATTTCATCATACGGTTCGGTGAAACTGTATTAATAAAATATAACGAACTCTCCCCTGACTCCCCTCTCTGCTTCGTAAAGAGGGGAATTTTTTATCTTCATTTTCCCTGCTATTTATCTTCTGCTTTTTATCTTCTGCCTGTCATCTTTTGCCTTTTACCTTTTACCTTTTACCTTTTACCTTTTGCCTTTTATCTTTTGTCTTTTATCTTTTATCTTTTATCATCCTCTTCCTTATATATAAAGATTCCCCCTTTACCGTCAGAAGTAGCAAACGCTCTGAACATTCCCTGCGAATTGAATGGCATAGATATATTACCTGTCTTATCAACACAAATCACTCCACCGCTTCCACCTGCCTTCGCAAGCTTGTCATTAATAACAAATTCCGAGGCTTCCCTGAGAGAGAGACCTTTATATTCCATTAATGCCGATATATCATGCGCTACCGTCCATCTTATAAAATACTCACCATGACCTGTAGCTGAAACCGCACAGGTAATATTGTTGGCATAGGTTCCTGCCCCGATTATCGGAGAGTCCCCTACCCTGTTATATCTTTTGTTTGCCATTCCTCCCGTTGATGTACCTGCCGCAAGGTTCCCGTTTTTATCCAGTGCACAGCATCCGACAGTTCCGTTCTTCTCCTTCTTCAATATCTCCTTAAGATCATTGTATCTTCTTTCAGTAAAGAAATATTCTGGAGGAACAATTTCCAATCCCTGCTCTTTTGCAAACTGTGAAGCCCCTGTTCCTGTAAGCATTACATGTTCCGATTTTGTCATTACACATCTTGCAGCAGTGATGGGATTTTTAATATCTGTAACACATGCTACTGCACCGGCTGCAAGACTTGATCCATCCATAATCGAAGCATCCAGTTCGTTCTTCCCGTCATGGGTAAATACGGCGCCTTTCCCGGCATTAAAGAGAGGATTATCTTCCATCATCCTGATAGCGGCTTCAACGGCATCAAGCGAAGAACCTCCTTTCAAAAGAATTTCTTTCCCTGTCGCAAGGGCAAGAGATAGTCCTTCCCGATACAAAGAATCCAACTCATGAGGCATTATATCTTTCGACATGGCACCTGCACCTCCATGAATCACTATTGCCCACTCCTGCCTCTCAACCTGACCTTTGGCGGATTGCGTTTCTTTAGCTTTCTTTTCATTAACACAGGAATAGAGGATTATTCCAATGATAATGAACAATGCAAAAAATGAAAGTTTCCGTTTCATTGTTTAAAAGTTTGTTTTGTCGTATTTTATGTCATCTGTTTATACAATATTAATATTTTTTTGCCATTTCTGATGTTCGATAATTTCCAAAAGAAATTTCCTGTGTTTTATTTAACCTTAACGGAATTTAATGTATTATTGAAGAACATAAAAGTTATCATATGTAATTATGAGGATATTAGATATATCAGTATTTATAATCTATCTTATCGGAATTGTTCTGTTTGGAAGCTCCTTCTACTGGAAAAACAAAACATCTTCTGCATTTACACTTGGGAATAAAAATATTCCAACGTGGGTAATATCGATGTCTATTTTTGCCACCTTCGTAAGCAGTATCAGTTACCTGGCGCTCCCCGGTCAAGCCTATCAGTCAAACTGGAATCCTTTTGTATTTAGCTTATCTTTACCATTTGCTTCATTAATGGCTGTAAAATTCTTCGTACCGCTTTACCGGTCAGTAAACAGCCCATCGGCTTATACATACCTGGAGCTGCGATTTGGTCCATGGGCTAAAATATATGCTTCGATAATGTACCTACTGACTCAACTGATGAGAACAGGAACAATACTTTATCTGCTTGCCTTGACACTCAATATTATTCTGGGATGGAACATGGCAACGATCATTGTTTTAACAGGATTGAGCGTTATGATATATGCCATGCTCGGGGGTATTCAGGCTGTTGTATGGACAGATGCCATACAGGGAATAATCCTGATCACAGGCGCAGTGGTCTGTGCCGTGATACTTTTATTTTCTATGCCTGAAGGACCCGGACAATTATTCCGGATTGCCGCAGACAATCATAAATTCAGTCTGGGAAGTTTTAAACCCGAATTAACCAGCTCAACCTTCTGGGTTGTTCTTATCTATGGAATATTCATAAACCTTCAGAATTTCGGCATCGATCAGAATTACATTCAAAGATATCTGACAGCCAGTTCTGAAAAAGAAGCTAAAAAATCTGCACTTTGGGGTGGATTGATCTATGTTCCCGTTTCCTTGTTGTTTTTGTTCATCGGGACATCTCTCTTCTGCTATTATAAAGCCAATCCGGGTGTCCTTCCATTAAATCTACCGGCAGACAGAGTTTTCCCGTTCTTTATTATAAACTCCATGCCTGCAGGAATAACAGGTTTACTGATTGCTTCCATCTTTGCAGCCGGGATGAGTACTATATCAACAAGTGTAAACAGCTCGGCTACAGTAATACTGAATGACTATTTTAAGAAATCGTTAAAGGGTGCTAATGCAGAAAAATTATCAATGAAAATTTTATATTCCTCCTCTTTTCTTTTTAGTATTTTCAGTATCTTAATTGCAATTGCAATGATCAATGTTCAAAGCGCACTGGATACGTGGTGGAAACTTGCATCGATATTCAGCGGAGGAATGCTTGGATTATTCCTTTTAGGGTATTGCTCAAAAAAAGTGAACAACCTCTCAGCTATAATCGGGGTTGTGGCAGGTGTTATCATGATCGGTTGGATGAGTTTATCTCCAATATTCTTTACAAATGCGGTTATGCAAAAATTTGCCAGTCCGTTTCACGGCTATTTATCTATTGTCTTCGGGACAACAATAATTTTTGTTGTTGGTTTTCTGATCGGATTCCTATATAATGAAGTCAGTAGAAAAATACCTGTAAAACAATAAAATACATCCTTTGAATAAACTTTCAACGATTAATATTTTTAACAGTGTAATATGAAAATTTCCAGATCTCTTTTTATTCTCTCCCTTGCAGGATTAATAACTGGTTCCGGTTTACAGGTTACCGCTCAATCGGATAAAGTTCCAGGTGTGGTTGTAAATTACATTCCGGCTTCAACCGGTGCATATATTGGTTCACCAAGTATCTGTATTCTTCCTAATGGAGACTATGTGGCCTCTCATGACCATTTCGGTCCTGCCACAACGGAACATCAGCAGGCTTTAACTTATGTTTATAAATCGTCCGATAAGGGAAAATCGTGGAAGAAAATCTCAGAAATAAACGGGCAATTCTGGTCCAATCTTTTTGTTCATCAGAATGCTTTATACATCATGGGTACCTGGAAACATCATGGCAACCTGATTATCCGGCGTTCTCAGGATGGAGGAAACACCTGGAGCGAACCAACCGGTAATACAACCGGATTATTGCGTGAAGGCGAATATCATACCGCCCCCATGCCAATGGTTATTCATAATAACCGGATATGGCGGGCTATTGAAAACGCAAAATCATATACCACCGACTGGGGCAAACGTTACAGCGCGATGGTTATCTCAGCCCCTGTTGATGCGGACCTGCTTAATACTGCAAACTGGACAACAACCACCTGTATGCCTTACGATTCAACCTACCTGAATGGAAAATTTGGCGGATGGCTCGAAGGTAATGCTGTTGTTACGCCAGAGGGGAAAATAGTGGATTTTTTAAGGGTGCAAACTTCGGAAAAAGGACGTGATATGGTGGCTATTGTGAAAATCGGTGAAGATGGACTGACTGCCTCTTTTGATCCGGCCACCGGATTTATGGATTTTATCGGCGGAGCCAGAAAATTTACAATAAGGTACGATGAAAAATCAAAATGCTACTGGACAATAGCAAACATGATAAGTGATGAATATACAGGCATGGATGCAGGTTCAGTCCGCAATAAGCTGGTATTAAAAAGCTCACCTGACCTGAAAAACTGGACAGTCCGTAAGGTTCTTCTCAGTCATCCGGAGGTCAAAAAGCATGGTTTTCAGTACGTTGACTGGCAATTTGATGGCCATGATATAATATTTTTATCGCGTACTGCTTACGATGACAAATTCGGAGGTGCACATAATTTCCACGACGCCAATTACCTTACGTTTCACAGGATTAAAAATTTTAGGAAATATCACTTATCTTTGTAATAATAAAAGCATGTTATATCCTGATTAATAGATACATCAACATGCCAGATTATGTTATTCCAATAAGCTTTTGCCCTGGATAAAAAAGAACATATCAAAATAATAGAACTATCGCATAAGCGTAGTTCCAGATTCGGAATTGACAAAGACCATCTCAATCCCAGAATCCTTGATGTAAGTGAATTTAGCAAATTGCTTAAAGCCAACGATGTTCTTATCGAAATTACCAGACCTGTCATTGATGAAATGTTCGATTTTCTGCGTGGAAGCGGATTCTTTGTCATACTGACAGACAGGGATGGATGCATACTTAATATTACCGGTGATGACGAGATTGTCAGCCAGGCCCGGAAAATTAATATTATAGAAGGTGCCTTTATGGACGAAAAGAGCATCGGCACAAATTCCATGGGTATAGCAATTATCGGAGACTGTCCGATGCAGATTACTGCTGAAGAACATTTTGTTTCTGCACTTCATAAATGGACATGCTCAGCTGCCCCCATCCACGATTTGTCGGGTGACATTATCGGAATACTTAACCTGACCGGAACAAGAGAACATTCTCATCTACATACGCTTGGATTAGCTGTATCAGCAGTAAATGCTGTTGAGTCGCGGTTGAAAAATAGTGACATTCAGAAACAGCTGCATAACTCAAATGAGTTTGCTTTTGCCATGATGAACAGCCTCTCGTACGGTATGTTTGCGATCAACCTCCACGATGATATATTGTGGGTAAACGACATGGCCTGCCGTGCCATTAATATTCGCCGTTCGCGCCTGATAAACCAGCCTGTTTCTGATTTTTTTCCGGAATGGAGCAAAGTCAAGCAGACTATTCTTCTCGAAAAGCCATATGTTGATGAAGAAGCACAGTTTACTATCAGCGGTTTAAAGGACAAATACCTGTTCAATTCGTTCCTCATAAAAACCAAAGAAAAGGAAATACTTGGGTTCCTGCTTACCTTCAGGGAATTCAGCCGGGTAATGAAGACTGTAAATAAATATGCAGGTCACAGCACACGTTACACATTTGACGATTATGTTGGCAGCAGTCCAAAAACAAAAGCTCTCATTAAATATTCAAAGACTGTTGCAAAAAGCTCTTCACCGATTCTTATTACAGGAGAAAGCGGTACAGGAAAGGAAATAATTGCCCAGTCGATTCATAATGCAAGTAATTATTGCGATGCTGCATTTATTGCAATAAACTGCGGAGCCATTTCAGAATCACTTATCGAAAGCGAATTATTTGGATACGTTGAAGGAGCATTTACCGGTGCAAGAAAAGGTGGCAGACCTGGTAAATTTGAACTGGCGAACAATGGGACACTCTTCCTTGATGAGATCGGTGAGATGCCGGTAAATATGCAGGTGAAGCTTTTGAGAGCCCTGCAGGAAAAAGCAGTATTTCGCGTAGGCAGCGATACTCCTGTTCCCGTGAATGTAAGAATAATTGCCGCAACAAATAAAATCCTCGAGATTGAAGTGAAAAAAGGCAACTTCCGTCTCGACCTTTTCTATCGTCTTAATGTGGTTGAAATAAAAGTGCCACCACTGCGTGAACGTAAAGAAGATATTGTCCCTCTTGTCCATTTCTTTCTGAAAAAGAAAGCAGCAAAATATGAAAAAACCATTCCTGAACTCGATGACTATGCAATTTCATTGCTCACAGGATACGACTGGCCGGGTAATATAAGGGAACTTGAAAATCTTATAGAAAAGGTCGTAATCTTTAATGGAAAAATGTCTCCTGATTTTTTGATACACCAATCGGTCCAGGAAGAGACAGGTCTTCCACTTCCCTCCTTCACCGAAGTTCCCGAAACATGGAACCTCGATGAAATTGAACGTAATACTATAACAAAAGCCCTCGTCAGTTTCGATAAAAATATATCAAAAGTTGCAGCATCACTCGGTATCAGCCGTAACACCCTGTATCTCAAGATGAAAAAATATAACATCAAATAGTGTCCTAAAACGATACATTGTCCTGATTTATTACAATCCAAAACATCCAATGTCCTATTTCAGGACACATCCTTGCTGATTCAATAAACACACCTAACAGCTGCTATCGCACTGTCGTTCTGCTTGTTGTCTGGCATATGCCAGCTCCTGTATATCACACTATTACACTATGTAGTTGATATTCTATCAGTTACATTCAACGAATACTACCAGGGGAACATAATGCTTATATCATGTTGATTATGTGTTATTTATAAACTTTGGCACACTTGTTGAAATAAGATGTGCAACATTCAATAAATAAAAATAAAAATGTACAAGCATAATATTCATATCTGTCTGGGCAGTTCCTGCTTTTCAAGGGGGAATGAAGAACTTCTTGAGTTGATCAAGGATTATCTGAGCAAAAACAACCTGAAAGAAAAGACAGACTTTCGCGGACATCTCTGCTCAGGAGAGTGCAAATGCGGTCCTAACCTGACTATAGATGGTCAGGAATATCATAATTTGAAAATCGAAAACATTGAGAAAATACTAGACAGACATTTCAGAAAAGAAACTGTTACAGAAATATAACAATAAGACAAAATGAAGCAGCATCCCATTTATATTGAAAAGAACGATTGTCAGGATTGCTATAAATGTCTGAGGCAATGCCCTGTAAAAGCAATAAAGGTGGAAAATTCAAATGCTTCCATTGTTAATGACCTTTGCATTTACTGTGGACATTGTCTGGAAGTATGCCCGGTAGGTGCCAAAAAAATGCGTTCTGACATTCACGATCTTCGTATAGCAATAAATAATGGACAACCCGTTATCGCCTGCCTGGCTCCGACATACCTGAGCGATTTTAGTTTCGTCGATTCTAAAGTGCTTATCACCGCTCTTCAGCAACTTGGTTTTACTATGGTTTCTGAAACTGCACTTGGTGCAGCTGTTGTCGCCAGCGAATCTATGCAATGGTTCGAAAAACAACCTGATGGGATATACATATCGTCATGTTGCCCATCAGTAGTCGATTATGTGCAAAAGTATTATCCTAATCTCAATGAAAATCTGGCACCTTTCCAGTCGCCTATGCAATCACATGCCAGAATGTTGAAGGAGTTATACGGGAGTAATTATACAATTGCCTTCTTTGGTCCCTGTGTTGCAAAAAAACATGAAGCCGATCAGGAAACAGGATATACAGATTATGTTCTCACCTTCCATGAGTTGATCCGCTGGCTGGATGAAGATCTGCCCGGCTGGCAGAATTTTCCGATTACCGGAGACTGTTCTTTCAAACCTTATCCTGCTGCAAGGGCGAACTTTTTTCCGGTCGAAGGTGGTATGATTGCTACAATGAAAAAGAATACACAACTCACCGATCAGGCGTTCATGTCATTCTCGGGCATTAAAAATATACGTGAAATACTTCAGGACATTCCACGATGGAATCACAAAAAGCTTTTTCTCGAACTTCTGATCTGTGAAGGAGGATGCATCAAAGGTCCGGGAACATATGATAAAAGTTCGGTAGCTGTAAAACGCAATAAGATACTGCAGAATGTAAATCCCGGAAAAGACAGGATACAAAAAATTCCGATTGAGCGGACCACCCTAAAAACTGCTGCGGTAAGCAATGAACCATTCAGTGATGCCCAGATTACCAGCGAATTGAAAGCTGTGGGAAAATTCACCCCCGAAGATGAGCTGAACTGTGGAGGCTGCGGATACAACAGCTGCCGCGATTTTGCTAGGGCAATGCTCATGGGAAATGCTGAGCGGACCATGTGCATAACATATATGCGCCGTCTGGGACAGGGTAAAGCCTCTGCCCTGCTGAAGAAAATGCCATCAGGTGTCGTTATTGCCGATGATAATCTGAAAGTAATTGATTCGAACAGAAAATTTGCCGAGATGCTTGATGATGAAACCATGAACATTTTCGAAACGACACATTCTCTGGAAGGGGCAGATCTTAAAAAACTCATTTCTTTTTCCAAATTATTCGAATCAGTCCTGCATAGCGGAGAAGAGATGGCTGAACACGATATCAGGGAGAATAACCGCTATCTGCATGTTTCTGTAGTAACTATCCAGCCATACAAGATAGTATGTGGTGTCATTCAGGATATGCGTGAACCGGAGGTAAGAAGGGATATAGTGCTTAAGAATACCCGCCAGGTGATAAAACAGAATATGGATGTTGTTCAGAAAATAGCCTTTTTACTGGGAGAGAACGCATCTTATACCGAATCAATGCTTAAATCAATTATCGAATCGCACGACACAACCGGTGAAGGCATAAATAATTAATTGTCAAATATTCAGATGATATCATAACACTTCTCTTAACTGACCGATTACAATGAAACCAAAAAACATGATAATAGAAATAGGTTCATACCAGCTCTGTAAGCACGATAATTCTGTCTGCGGAGATACATTTCTTTCATGTAAAATAAAAAATGAAAACCGTTTTATTGCAGTTCTTTCCGACGGTTTGGGAAGTGGAATCAAAGCCAACGTTCTTTCTTCAATGACCTCAAGTATGGCAATTGGTTTCAGATTGCATAACACTCCGGTCATTGAACTTGCAAAATCGATAATGGACACACTGCCAATCGATAGCGAAAGAAACATAAGTTATTCAACCTTCTCTATCATAGATGTTGATTTTGACGGTGAGACATCAATTGTGGAATATGGAAATCCTTCATTTTTCATATGGCGGAATGGGAAATCTGTCCAGCAGGAAAAAGAGAAAATCGAGGTCATGCAAAATAATAAGAAATCATATGTTCTTCTTTCGAAATGCAATCTTCAGGAGAATGACAGACTGATTGTTGTAACAGATGGCATCACCCAATCGGGAATTGGCAACGCAATAACACCGTTTGGCTGGGGAAGTGAAGGACTAACTGAATTTATAGAAAGGCAGATTGATCAGTCTTCGACGGTTTCAGCCAGCGATCTTTCACGGGCAATAGTAATGAAAGCCCAACAGAATGATGCTTTCAGAATGAAAGATGATGCGTCATGTGCTGTTATTTATCGGCGCGTTCCACGCCACCTGCTCCTATGTTCAGGACCACCGTATTCAGAATCTCGCGATAAGTACCTGGGCGAAACGGTGTCTGGCTACAAAGGGAAAATCATTCTATGCGGCGGAACTACGGCCAAAATAGTCTCCCGTGAACTGCACCGCGAGGTCATATGTCTGCCGATAGAGAAGATGAGAGGTGATCTTCCCCCCGTTGCATCAATGGAAGGTGTCGATCTCATAAGCGAAGGCATTCTGACTCTTGGCAAAGTTCTTGAAATTCTTGAAAATATGAAAGTTCCTGATATTACAGAACATGATCCTGCTGCTTCAATCGTAAGGTACCTTTTAAATGCCGACATAATTGATGTCATTGTTGGTACCCGCATAAATGAAGCTCATCAGGATCCGAACCTTCCGGTGGAACTGGAAATCAGACGTAGTGTAATGAAACGGATAATAAGTTGTCTCGAAACTAAATTTCTAAAGGAAACAAATGTACAATTCATATAAAACTAAAAACAATGGAGAATAAAATCAAGATCAGAGTCTGCGTAGGCACTTATTGCTACGTGTATGGTGGAAATGAACTGAAGGAAATCAAAGATAAGCTTCCGTCCGCATTGAAAGACAAAGTATATGTTGAAGCTTCAGTCTGTCTGGGTTGTGATGCAAAAGGTGTTGTTCCGAAACCACCATATGTGGAGATAGACGGACATCTGATACCAGAGGCCAATACTGAGAAGATCATAAGTTATCTGATGGAAATCACTAAGTAAAATAATCGAAAACATCTTGTTAAAATATTCAACCGTACTAATTCTTACAAAATTTTCACAATATGAAACCCACATGATTGATCCAATCACAAATAAGAATGAATATAATTCATTTTCAATCATGTGCGGTTCCATCTGACCTTTAAAAATAAATTATATACAGATGAAAGCAAAGACTAACAAAGAAATAGCTATCACTCCTGAGGTGAAGGAAGTTGACATTGAAACCAACCGGTTTTCCGGGCTCGAAGCTGTCATCCAAAAGGTAGTGGATGCACAGAAAATATATCGTACTTTCAACCAGGAGAAGGTGGATGAGATCTTCCGTAAAGCCGCATTTGCCGCAGCAGGTAACAGGATAAATCTGGCAAAGATGGCAGTAGCTGAAACCGGAATGGGAATAATAGAAGATAAGGTCATCAAAAACCAGTTTGCTTCGGAATATATCTACAATAAATATAAAGACGAAAAAACCTGCGGCCTTATCGAAGAAGATGCCACTTATGGAATCCGTAAATATGCCGAACCTATAGGTGTCATTGCCGGAATCGTCCCTACTACGAACCCCACTTCAACAGCAATTTTCAAATCACTTATATGTCTGAAAACCAGGAACGCTATCATTTTCTCACCCCACCCACGTGCAGCCAAATCTACTATTGAAGCAGCCAGGATAATCCTGAATGCAGCAGTTGAAGCAGGAGCACCTGAAAACATAATCGGATGGATAGAAAATCCAACCATCGAAGCCTCACAGTACCTTATGCATCACCGGAACATTAACCTTATACTGGCAACCGGCGGCCCGGGTATGGTAAAAGCTGCATATTCAAGCGGAATCCCGGCAATTGGTGTCGGAGCAGGAAATACTCCTGCCATTATAGATGAAACAGCCCACCTTAAGATGGCAGTCAGCTCTGTATTAATGTCTAAAACATTTGATAACGGAATGATCTGCGCTTCAGAGCAATCAGTTGTTGTTGTGGATAAAGTGTATGAAAGCGTTAGGGAACTGTTCATCGGGAATGGCGCTTATTTACTTAATCCTGAAGAAAAGGAAAAGGTTGCAAACACAATTGTGATAGATGGTCGCGTGAATCCCAGGATTGTAGGACAACCTGCATGGAAGATCGCAAAGATGGCAGGAGTTGAGGTACCGGAAGAGACCAAGGTTCTTATCGGTGAAGCAACAGAAATAAGCAGAGAGGAACATTTCTCTTATGAAAAACTCTCGCCGGTTCTTGCTATGTACAGGGCAGCCGATTTCAGGGATGCTGAAATCAAAGCTATAAAACTGGTTACATTCGGCGGAATAGGCCACACTTCTGTATTATACACCAATCCCCGCAATAAAGAACGTATCGATTCGTTCAGTTCGCTTATTAAAGCTGGTCGTTTGCTGGTAAATATGCCTGCTTCACAGGGAGCAATTGGCGACATCTATAACTTCAAGCTTGAGCCTTCTCTTACCCTTGGATGTGGTTCATGGGGAGGTAACTCGGTAAGTGAAAACGTTGGAGTAAAACATTTAATCAATATTAAAACAAACGCTGAAAGGAGAGAAAACATGCTTTGGTTACGTATTCCTCAGAAAGTATATTTCAAATATGGCTGTCTGCCTGTTGCATTACACGATCTTGAAGGCAGAAAACGGGCTTTTATTGTAACTGACAAGCCAATATACGATCTTGGTTATCCGGATAAAGTAATAGAATATCTGAAACTTCTTAATATTGAGACAAATGTATTTTACGAAGTAGAGCCCGACCCTACCCTTGCAACCGTCAACAGAGGGCTTGCCCGGATCAATGCTTTCCAGCCTGACACTATTATTGCAATAGGCGGCGGTTCGGCAATGGATGCAGCAAAAATAATATGGCTCATGTATGAGCATCCTGAAAGCAAATTCGAAGGATTGGCCCTTCGCTTCATGGATATCCGGAAACGTATTTACACTTTCCCGGTACTGGGACAAAAAGCTATAATGGTAGCTATTCCCACAACTTCAGGTACCGGTTCGGAAGTAACACCGTTTGCTGTTGTAACTGATGAAAAAACCGGGATCAAATATCCAATTGCGGATTATTCATTAACTCCTACCATGGCAATTATCGATCCGGAATTAGTGATGACGATGCCGGCAAAACTTGCTGCATGGTCAGGGATTGATGCCCTCGTTCATTCTTTGGAAGCTTTTGTTTCTGTATTTGCGACCGAGTTTACCAATCCTTATGCCATGGAAGCAGCCCGGCTTGTTTTTAAATATCTTGAAGCATCTGTAAAAGAAGGAGACTCAAATCAAAAAGCAAAAGAAAAAGTTCATTATGCTGCCACACTTGCCGGAATCGCTTTTGCAAACGCGTTCCTCGGAGTATGCCACTCGATGGCTCACAAACTCGGATCGGAGTTTCATGTTCCTCACGGGCTGGCCAATGCTTTGCTCATCAATGATGTTATTCGCTTCAACGCAACTCGAGTCCCGATAAAGCAGGCAACATTCCCTCAGTACAGGTATCCCGAAGCAGTTCAGCGCTATGCAAGAATGGCAGATTATCTGGGATTCAAAGGAAACACTGAAGAGGAAAAGGTGGAAGAACTGATCAAAGGTATTGACAGGTTAAAAACTGCTGTTGGTATTCCTGCAAACATAAAACTGGCCGGTGTAAACGAGAAGGACTTCTACGCAAAACTAGACAACCTTTCAGAGCTTGCATTTGATGACCAGTGTACCGCAGCTAATCCACGATATCCTTCTATTGAAGAAATCAAAGGCTTGTATATAAAAGCATTTGAAGGTAAATGACAAATGAGGCTCCTTTTCATGCTTTAGGATCCTTTGGTCATAATTAATTATAATTCCAGGGCGATGGAATTATTCATCGCCCTTTAACTTTTTCAACATGGCATTTGTAAATAACGTTCAGATAATTCGCCGCGATCTGCTGACACGCATCGCGGAAATGGTAAAAGAAGACAGCTTACTGCAGGAGATAGACCGTTTACCTATCGAAATTGCCCGGAGAATCAGGAATAATGAAAGATGCTGCTATCATAAAGCAAAAGCAGTAGTAAAATATAAAGTTATGGGGTTGTTAGGTTTCGGTCTGGAAGATGAAACCGACGAACTTGATACCCTTGCACACTATGCAAATTGCGCATTGGCAAATGAAGGTAAAAGTGACAAGTTCCTGGTTGTGGTTCACGAAGCATGCACTTCATGTGTAAAATCAAACTATATAATTACAAATCTTTGCAAGGGATGTATCGCCCAACCTTGCATAAATAACTGTCCGAAAAAGGCCATTTCGCGGACTTGTACGGGACAGGCACAGATAAATCCTGAATTATGTGTCAATTGCGGTATATGTCAAAGCCTTTGCCCCTATCATTCAATAATCTACATGCCCGTACCATGTGAAGAAAGTTGCCCTATAGGAGCCATAAAGAAAGACAAAAACGGAGCAGAAAAAATAGATAAAGAGAATTGTATTCTTTGTGGTAAATGTGTTAATGCATGTCCCTTCGGTTCAATTATCGAAGTTACAGAGTTAATACACATAATGAAGTTGCTGTTGAATAACAAAAACTGCACTGCCATCGTTGCTCCTGCAATATTCGGTCAATTCAATGCAAAAAAAGGTTCAATCATCAACGCTCTTAAGAAACTTGGATTTGCTCATGTAGTTGAGGTTGCTGAAGGTGCCAGAGACACGACAATACAAGAAAGCAGGGAACTGGTGAGTAAGAAAAATACCGGTCAGAACTTTATGACATCCTCCTGTTGCCCGGTATGGGTAAATGCAGCCAGGAAACATGTTCAGGAAATGATGCCTTTCGTATCTGAAACCCCTTCACCGATGGCTTTCACTGCAAAAAAATGCAAAGAAGAACTACCAGACTCTCCTGTTGTTTTCATTGGTCCCTGTGTTGCAAAACGGAAAGAGGGAAGAGAGAATATTAATATTAATCATGTTATGACTTTTGAGGAACTTTCCTGCCTTCTTAATGGATGGAAGATCCCTGTCGCAGAATGTGATGATGATGCTTCCCTCCGGAATATAGATGATTACTCCCTTAATTATTGTGTGGCGGGAGGTGTTTCTTCTGCAGTCAGAAATGAATGCAGTAATAGCAGTATTGTAGTTAAGACCATTAATGGATTGGATAAGAAACAGTTGCGCCTGCTATCTGTTTATGCCAAAGCAAAAAATGCCGATAATGCTGATTTTATAGAAGTTATGAGCTGTGAGGGCGGATGCATTGCAGGTCCCTGCAGCTCCGAATTTCCAAGGGAAGCACGAAAATATTTCCGGCAGAATGTTCCTGAAATAAACTTTTAACTTTAGGTTAACAATAAAACAAGGTAACTTTATATACTTTTAGTTCATCAAAACTTAATCTTTTCTAACTGTTCAATAATTCATGTCCAAATGACAAAACTCCGTTTTATAATAATTGCAATTTTCGTATTTTCCATCTCAGTTAATGCACAAAAAGCAGGCCTGAAATTTATTGATAAAAACGACCTGAAAGCGTATATGACGTTTTTTTCTTCCGATGAACTCCGGGGTCGTGAAACAGGCACTCCTTCAAATGATGAAGCAGCTCTGTATATTAAAACGAATATTATGAGATTGGGACTGAAACCTATTCCGGGAACAGGAGATTACTATCAGAAAATACCTCTCGTTTCAACTGTAACAATGAATAAGGAATCCTATCTGAAGATCAGTGACAATAACGGTAATACCATACTTACTGCTGACTCAGTTGTCCCACTTATGACACCCTCAAACACAATGGATGTTTCCGGAAAAGTAGTATTTGCTGGTTATGGGTTCAAAGACAGGAATTCAGAATATGATGATTTCGGTGATGTAGATATAAAAGATAAAATTGTTTTGATGATGACAAGAAATCCTGAAACAGTAAAAACAGATAAAGGGAATGGAGTATTTGATGGTGAAGATGAATCTTCAAAGCTGGGGGCTGTTTTTCATAAAGGAGCAAAAGCAATTTTGTACGTGTATGATCCGAAGAATAAGTTTCCTGATGCATTTGCTTCAGGACTGGCAGAAATGACATCTCCTGACAGGATGTCAATTAAAAATCAGGAAGTTGATGCAGCTCCCCTTCAGATTTTATTCATCACACAACATACTGCTGATATACTGCTGAAATCAACAGGCAATAGTCTGAAACAGATGCAGGAAAAGATAGATATTGAAGGTAAACCTTTTTCAACTGAGATACAAGGTATAACGACTTCCGTAAAAACAATTATTGAAACTAAAGAATTTTCCGCTTCCAATGTCATTGGCATAATTGAAGGATCAGACCCTGTTCTGAAAAATGAATGTGTAATATATACAGCTCATTTTGATCATATTGGTGTAAATAAAGATGGTGAAGTTTACAATGGAGCAGACGACAATGCCTCCGGATCAATGGCATTGCTCGAAGTTGCACAGGCTTTCATTAACCTGAAGAAGAAGCCATTGAGAACTGTCGTTTTTGCATGGGTAAATGGAGAAGAAAAAGGATTACTGGGTTCGACGTATTATACTAAAAATCCTGTATTTCCTATCGGGAAAACACTGGTTGACATAAATCTGGATATGGTAGGAAGGTCTAAATTGCCATCAGATACAGGTAAAATGTTCGGATATGACCTGACAGTCACACAACCATCTGAAATACTTGTATATACGGGTCATGAAAGTACAGATCTTATAAAGATGCTTTCTTCAGCAGCAAAGAAGGCGGGTGTTAAAGTGACTGATAAAGGTCTTGATCTTGAATTCGGCAGCAGTGACCATGTAAACTTCCTGAGAAAAGGTATCCCGGCTTTCCTTTTCATTTCAGGTGTGCATTCAGATCTTCACACTATCAGGGATGATATTGAAAAAATCGATTTTGATAAGATGGAAAAAATATCCAAGATGGTTTACCTGCTTGGTTATAAAGCTGCCAATCAAAGAGATAGAATCAAAATTGACAAACCCCTGGATCCGAATGATCTGAATATATCGTACTAGGAATCATAAATCCATCTCTACAACTGTAATCCCGGCCCCGCCAAACTCAACATGCTCATCACGGAATGATTTGACAACATCTACCGTAGCAAGGTATTGCCGTACAAGCTGTCTTAATATGCCATTACCTTTTCCGTGCAGTATTCTGAGATTGCGATGTCTGACTATAAGAGCATTATCGATAAGTTGCTTTACCTGGTTTATTGCCTCTTCTCCTCTTACGCCACGAATATCTATTTCAGGTTTGAAATCGATATTCCTATGTACCAGGCCCGGGTCATTTTCCCTGTAAACCTGGTTTGCCCTGAGGCTTTTTTTAAGTTCTGCTCTGGAAATTCTTTCGATTTTGTCGGGAGGGACAAAGAATCTCAGGCTCCCTGTTTCAACCTTGATCTTTTTATCTTTAACAGAAATTACTTCACCGGCTGCCTGGGTGTCAATCATTCTTACCGCATCACCAGGTTTCAATGGTCGGTCGGGCGAAACAGGTGGTTCGGGTTTTTCTTTCACCGGTTCCGGGTCAAGTTTTATCTTTTTTGCTTTTGAACTCAATACTGCAATTTTCTCTTCCGATTCCGTCTCAACCGGTTTCGTCTCCTCAACAACAATATTCTTAAACTCCTCGAGTTGCTGGCGGACATCTTTTGTCTTTTCCTTTTCAGCCTGGGATTCCTTTATCTGCCGGATAGTGTTTTCAATCATCCGGTTCGATTCTTTCAGCAGTTCCTGAGCCTCATCTTTTGCTTTTGTAATAATCTCTTTCCTGAGTATTTTGGCCCCCGAGAGTTCCTTTTCATATTCTGCCATCAGCTCTTCAAGCCTTTTCTCCTGCTGTCTGATACTCTGCCGCTTCATCTCCCAGTATCGTTTATCGCGGGCGATATCTTTCAGGTGTTTATCATAATTAACATTCTTAACACCTGCTTTTTGTGAAGCTTCAGCCAGTATATCTTCAGGCAGCCCTATTTTTCTGGCAATCTCGAAAGCAAATGAGCTCCCGGGTTTACCTATATTGAGTTGAAAGAGTGGTTGCATAAGATGGTTATCGAAAGCCATGGCGCCATTTACTATTCCGTCAGTAAGTGACGCAAAGTGTTTCAGATTTGTATAATGCGTGGTTATTACACCAAAGACTTTCTTCCTGTTCAGTTCACCCAGGATTGCCTCAGCAATGGATCCTCCAATCATAGGTTCGGTACCTGTTCCGAATTCATCAATAAGTATTAATGTCTTATCATTTCCATTCTTAATGAAAAACTTCATATTGATCAGATGAGAACTATAAGTACTCAGGTCATTATCAATGCTTTGCTCATCACCTATATCAATCAGAAGGTTCTTAAATATCCCCATTTCCGATCCCTCCGCCACAGGGACAGTAATTCCGCATTGAAGCATGTACTGGAGTAAACCAACCGTCTTAAGACATACTGACTTACCTCCGGCATTCGGGCCCGAAATCAGCAATATTCTGTCTTTCTCATCAAGTGATATTTCAAGAGGCACTACTTTCCTTCCTGAAAGTTTCTCAAATGTAAGTGAGAGAAGCGGATGTATTGCACGTTTCCATGAAATAAAAGGCTTATCGACCAGTATCGGTTTTATTGAATGGAGATGGTTTCCGAGAAGAGCTTTTGCCCTTATAAAATCAATCTCTCCAAGAAAAATATCCGATTCCAGAAGATCATCGATATACGGCCTGACATTGTCAGCAAAAGCAGTAAGAATCCTTACTATCTCCCTCTTTTCTTCATATTCAAGTTCAACTATATCGTTGTTGATCTCCACAATCTCTTCAGGTTCTATAAAGACAGTTTTTCCTGAAGCTGACTGATCATGAATAAGACCTTTTATCTTTCTCTTATCGTACGCGCCGACAGGGATTACACCTCTCCCATTACGGATTGAAACCGATGTATCCTGATCAACGATCCCATCAGCCTGAGCCTGCTTAAGAATTGCACTAAGCCGTTTTGAAACAAGGATACTTTTCCCGACAAGATCAGACCTTATCTCTTTTAACCGTGAGGAAGCATTATCCTTAATAATCCCTTTTCTGTCAATTATCCTGTCAATTGCCTCAAGTACATAAGGATATATTTTAACAGAACCACACATTGACTGGAGAACAGGATATTTGACAGCATCTTTGCTTCTGAAGAAATTAAGAATCGCTTTTACTGTCTCAAGGGTTCGTTTCAAATCAAACACCTCTGATACTTCAGGAAAAGTTCCTTCAATCCTTATTTTATTGAGACAATCAGATATCTTATAATAGTTTTCCGACGGGAAGAAATCTTCAAACTGCAATACTTGCTGAAATTCAGATGTGGCAGACAATATATGGGACAAGGAGTCATAATCATCGATAAATTCAATGGAACCGACTTTTTCAAGTCCCATCGGGCTCAGGCATCTTTCGTTCAGCAGAGTACGGATCCTGTCAAAACCGATCTTATTTTCAAAATTCTCAGGATAAATCATTTAGAAGTTTAAATTTTAAAGGCAAAAGAACTAAAGACAAAAGACAAAAGTAAAAAGGCAAAAGTACTAAAGAAGAAAGACAAAAGATAAAAGTAAAAAGATAAAAGTAAGCCTTTACGGTTCTCCCCCGTGGGGGAGTCAAAGAGATAGTAAAGGCATGTCGTGCTTCATTAACCAGAAATCAATCTGGATATTAATTTTTGTTAAATAATTCTATTTATGAGACAAAATCAGCTGCGATTTTTCTACATTTGGAACTTTTCTTAAGAATATGTAAAAAATGAAAGAATGAAAATCAAGAGAATCTCCATAGTTTTAATGCTGCTGATATTTCTGCCGGTATGGTTAATGTCGCAGAGTGAAAATGTTGACCTCAGCATGATCTACAAGATCAAGCAGGAAGGGATGAAAAATTCAAACATTGAGGAACTGGCATTCTGGCTGACTGATTTTGTAGGACCAAGACTTACGGGGTCAACCGGTAATAATCGCGGGAATGAATGGGCAAAGAAAAAGATGGAGGAACTTGGTTTTCAAAATGTAAGAATTGAAGAAGCTTGTGATTTCAGTCGTGGCGGATGGGACAATCTGAAGTCATACGCAGCTATGACTGCCCCATATTATGTAAACTTTGCCTGCAATCCAGTTGCATGGACAGGAAGCACAAACGGGATTATCAAAGGTGATGTTGTGCTTATCGATGCAAAAAGTGAAAGCGACCTTGAAAAATATAAGGGAAAACTGTCCGGTAAGATAGTATTATTGCCGTCCACCTCTGTTTATGAGGTTAATTTTGAACCTCTGGCAAGCCGTTTGACTGATGCCCAACTTAAAGATCTCTCAATGGCATCTTCCCAAACACAAGGAAAACGAGCCACATTTGATTTTACCGGAATGATGGCACAGAGAGCTCTCCGTATGAAAATATCTGCATTCATCCAGAATGAAGGTGCAGCCGTGATCCTTAACAATTCAGGTACTTTTAATGTACCAAGATCAAATGGCGCAAATTATAAAGCAGGAGACAAAGTACCTGTCGCAGAATTAAACCTCCCGGTTGAGGACCATGGCAGAATGGAACGTCTGTTGCGACATAATGTACCGGTTGAAATGGAGATTGAAATCCGGAATAAATTCTTTGATAGCCCAAAAGTTTATAATGTGATAGGTGAAATACCAGGTACAGATAAAAAACTTAAAGATGAAATAGTTCTATTAGGTGCTCATATTGATTCATGGCACGGAGGAACCGGTGCTGCAGATAATGCTTCAGGTTGTATAGTAATGATGGAAGCTCTCCGTATCCTCAAAAACCTCGATGTTGCTCCCCGCAGAACAATAAGGATTGCACTCTGGGGAGGTGAAGAACAAGGCTTGTTCGGATCAGCCGGATATGCAGAAAAATACCTTTTTGATCAGAAAACAAAAGAACACAAACCCGGGTATGACAAATTTGCCGGATACTTTAATATGGATAACGGATCGGGTAAATATAGAGGAATATACATTCAGGAAAATGAACTCGTGAGACCATTGTTTGAAGAGTGGCTAAAACCATTTGCAGACATGGGAGCTTCTACAATTACAATCAGGAACACCGGTGGAACAGATCATCTTTCGTTCGACCGTGCCGGACTCCCTGCATTCCAGTTTATTCAGGATGAGATTGAATATGACCGTGGCTATCATACAATTATGGACACCTATGAAAGACTGGTAATGGCCGATCTTAAGCAGAATGCCATTATCACTGCTTCATTTGTCTACAATGCAGCAATGAGGGAGGTTAAACTACCGGCAAAACCTGCAATGAGACCCAGACAGGAAAAGGATTCCGCCCATATGATGCAATAGCCAAATTACAGAGTTATTAATTCTGATCTGATTTCTTATCGACATCTTTCATTGACAATTGAATGCGTTTTCTTTCAATGTCAACTGCCAGAACCTTTACCATAACGTGCTGATGCAGTTTTACTATAGTTGAGGGATCCTGAACATAAGTTTTGCTCATATTTGAAATATGCACCAGTCCATCCTGTTTGATGCCTATGTCAACAAAAGCCCCAAATTTTGTAATATTTGTTACTATTCCGGGAATGACCATTCCCGGAATTAAGTCCTCCATTGTATGAACATCCGCGAAATTGAATTCCTTGATTTTTGATCTGGGATCCCGGCCTGGTTTCGCCAGTTCATTCATTATGTCTTTAAGGGTGGGCAATCCCGTAACCGGGGTGATATATCGTTCCAGTCTGATCTCCTTCCGTTTGTTTTCGTTGGTTACCAGTTCTTTAATATCGCATCCGAGATCTTTCGACATTTGTTCAACAACATGATAACTCTCAGGATGCACGGCACTTGCATCAAGAGGATTCTCAGCATTTCGGATTCTCATAAAACCGGCACTTTGCTCGAAGGCTTTTTCCCCCATCCGTTTTACCTTAAGAAGTTCTTTGCGTGATTTGAATGGTCCGTTTTCGGAACGGTAATCAATGATATTCTGTGCAAGTTGCGGCCCCAGACCCGAAACATAGGTTAAAAGATGCTTGCTTGCAGTATTCACCTCGACACCAACCGCATTAACACAACTCATAACAACATCATCGAGCGATTTCTGCAGCTTCTGCTGGTCGACATCATGCTGATACTGGCCAACCCCTATTGATTTGGGATCCAACTTTACCAATTCTGCCAGCGGATCCATAAGTCGGCGACCTATTGACACAGCTCCACGGACAGTAACATCATAATCGGGAAATTCATCACGCGCTGTCTTTGATGCAGAGTATATCGAAGCTCCGGCCTCACTGACAACAAAAACCTGGATATCATTTTCAAACTTGATCCATTTAATAAAATCTTCGGTCTCACGGCTTGCTGTACCATTACCGATAGCAATAGCCTCTATCTTGTAGGCATTTACCAGTGTCAAAATTTTCTTTATTGACATTGCAGTCTCATTCTGTGGTGCATGGGGATAAATTGTTTCATTATGAACAAGATTACCCTGTCTGTCGAGGCAAACAACCTTACAACCAGTCCGGAATCCAGGATCAATGGCCAGAACATTTTTCTCGCCCAAAGGAGAGCCGAGAAGAAGCTGACGCAAATTTTCAGCAAACACGGTAATTGCGTCAATATCTGCCTTTTCCTTTGATATATTTCTGAATTCTGTCTCCATTGATGAGGAAAGAAGTCGTTTCCAGCTGTCTTTAACAGCGTCAGCAACAAGATCAGACGAAGCATTCTTTCCTTTAATGAATATTTTATTTAACATATCGAGGGCATTCTCTTCAGAAGGTTCCACTGACAGTTTTAAAAAACCTTCCTCCTCTCCTCTCCTCATTGCAAGCAGTCTGTGAGATGGGCACTTCTTAAGAGATTCCGACCAGTTATAATAATCGCTGTATTTAATACCTTCAGCTTCTTTCCCTTTAACAACCCTGGAATAAATAACAGCCTCTTTTTCAAAAAGATATCGCAGCTGTTTCCTGGCTTTTTCATCTTCACTTACCCATTCTGCTATAATATCGGAAGCTCCTGCCATTGCATCTTCAACAGTGGCGACATAATCATTCAGAAACTCCTCAGCTTTGAGTGACGGATCATTCTCTTTCTGATCCATAATGATGGCAGCAAGCGGTTCAAGCCCTTTCTCCCTTGCAATTGTTGCGCGTGTACGGCGTTTTGGCCTGTAAGGAAGATAGATATCCTCAAGCTCGGTCATTGTCAGAGTAGCATCAATTTTCTGTCTGAGTTCAGGAGTCATTTTTTCCTGCTCCTCAATCGACTTCAGAATAGCTTCCCTGCGGGCATCCAGATCTTTCAGACGTTCATATTCTTCCTTGATATTCATCAGTTTAACTTCATCAAGGCTGCCTGTCATCTCTTTCCTGTACCGGCTGATAAACGGGATGGTGGCTCCCCCATCCATAAGCCTTATCGTGTTTTCGACCTGCCAGTCATGGAGTCCCAGCTTTTTCGCTACCAGAACAATATTCCTGTTTGTGTTCATATATCTTTATTCAACGTAAATAACCAAACCTTTAAGATATTCGCTCTCGGGGTGATAAATGTTTATCGGATGGTCAGGCGGCTGACTCATCTGGTAAAGGATCCTCACACTGCGGCCTGTATTGGCTGCCGCAGCAAAAACCGATTTTCTGAAGTTCTCTTTTGTCACCACCTGCGAACACGAAAATGTAAAAATTATACCACCCGGCTTTATTTGCTCTATTGCTTTAATATTAAGTCTCTTATATCCCTGCAAGGCATTATCCAGCACTTTGTTATGCTTAGCGAAAGCCGGCGGGTCGAGTATTATCAGATCGTATTGATCTTTAATATGATTCAGATAGTCGAATGCATCAACCTGGAATGACTCATGCCGTGAATCATCTCCATAGTTGAGTTTAATATTTTCATTCGCCAGTTCTATTGCGGAGGGGGAGCTGTCTACAGTATGGACTAAAGATGCATTTTTCATGGCATAAACTGAAAATGCACCCGTATAACCGAACATATTTAATACACTTCTTCCTTCAGTAAAGTCTTCGAGTAGTTTTCTGTTTTCTCTCTGATCGATAAAAAAACCTGTTTTCTGCCCGGTGGTCCAGTCAATTTTAAATTTGTATCCGTTTTCTGTTACAATAACAGGATCAGAATTGCCATAAAGAAATTCATTTACAGCGGAAACCCCTGACATATGCGGTATGGTTCCTTCGCTCTTATCATAAACTGCAATAATTTGATCTTTCATCAGTTCAACCAGGATAGCTGCTATTTCTTTACGTATCCTGTAAAAACCAAGCGAATGCATCTGTATTACAGCAACCCTGTTATAGTAATCGATTATCAGTCCCGGTAATCCATCCCCTTCTCCATGAACAATCCGGAACACATTTATCCCGGGGTTACCGATAATCCCAATTAATTTCCTGTAATCGATTGCTTTTTTTATTTTCTCCCTGAAGAAAACGATATCCGGAGTAACCTGTTCAAATGAAAGGATTCTTACTGCAATTGAACTGGGTTGATAATGACCTACTGCCAGAAATGCGTTTTGATTATCATAAACATCCACAAGATCACCTTCTGCCGGATTGCCATATATCTTTTTAATAGCTCCTGAAAATATCCATGGATGATATCTGAAAACTGATTGCTCTTTACCTGATTTAAGTACTATTTTTACCCGCTCCACCTTTTAGTTCCTCTATTAATTATTTCAATCTGTAAAAGTCCGGCCACCAACCCACGTGAAAATTCTTTCAACTTCAGCTCACTCCAAACTATCTCCTAAACAGCATGACCGTTTACCAGTTTCCTGTATATCTGGTGGCACACCCAGGCATCGGTAGCTGCATATATCTGCTGGGCTTCGGTTAGTTGCTCTGCTTCCCAGTCGGTCACCTGCTGACGTTTGGATATTCTGAAGCCAAGGATTATGGCAGTAAGTTTTTTCAATCCCGAGCTCTGAATCCCATAATCCCTGACAAAATTCTGAAGATCGATAAAACCGTTGGGAGTGAATTTTTTTACTCCTTCAAGAAACCGTATGTCATCATGAACTGCAACTCCTGCTTTTTTTACGGAAGGATCAGACAGCAGATCGCTCAGTTCCTGCGGAATACCTATTTTATTGATACGAAAAAGGCACGCCAGGTTATCTGTAGAAAGCTGGATAAGTGAAACAGAATTCTTCTGCCCTTTTTTGAATGTTGGTTTTGTCTCGGTATCAAAACCAAGCAGATCCGATCCAAGCAGCTTTGGAAAAACTTCATAATAAGTATTAAGATTATCAACAACTACTATTTCACCCTTGAACCATGAGAGTTCACATGCGGCAATTTCTTCGGTTGTAATATTCTCCTTATACTTTTTATTAACTTTCTCTCCTGAAATCTTTTTGTCGTCTGGTAATAAACCAGTCATCAATGTTTCGTCTTTCGTCATTTTTATCTACATCATTTTCTACTTTCCCTATTTCTTCTCCTGAATAGATGAATTTATGAATAGCTCTCATAGAGTTCAGAAGTTTCTGACCCCAAAAATTCTCAAAGTTCATCCTGCATTCCCAAACAGCGTCATTCATTACTTCACCGGTACCTGTCTGATAAAGAAGAAGAAAATCTTTAATATCCTGATAGATATCAGCCATGTTCTCTGAAATGCTTGATAAAACAGGTTCCTCCGACTCTTTTATTTTTTCATCAAACACCTCGAGATAATCATTAGCAGTGCCAAATTTTTCTTTTAGGGTTTCATTAATCCTTGTCCAGTCAGATTCAGTTACAAACTTCTCATTCCCATCTTCAAAAAAAGGAGTCAGTTGTGGTAAGAGAGAAGCCTTTAGGTACATAAGTGGCAAAATTCGTTGCAATATCTTAAGCAATTCATCGCCTTTCAATCCTGAAGCACGCTCTGAATATTTGCAGAATTCATTTGCAACAGCAACAAACTCTATAACGTTCCTCGAATAAACAGGATCAGTATTATTATCCATTCGTCAATACCTTTTTACCGGGCAAAATTAGACAATTTTAAACGTTATTGGAGAAGTGTGACTCCTTTGTCGAAAAAATAAGGAAGAAATTGATTATGACACCCAAAAAAAAGAAAGAAATAAAATCATTAACGACAGAATAATAAAGAACAATTTTAAATCCTTATTTTTATTGCCCTATAATATTTTAAATTATACCATGCTAACCGGAAATTATAAAGTTCTTTACGAACGCCTTGGAAAAAAAATCGATCGGAAAAGAATTTTTCACGATCCGCTCCATACATTGGCTTTTGGAACTGATGCCAGCTTTTACCGACTGATCCCAAAGATGGTGATCATGGCAAATGATGAAAAGGAAGTCTCTCTGATCATGCATGAGTGTTCGACGCTGGCTGTTCCGGTGACATTCCGGGCATCAGGAACCAGTCTTTCAGGGCAGGCAGTCAGTGATTCTGTCATGGTGATTGTCGGAGAAAACTGGAAAGGTTACCAGATAACCGATAACGGCAGTAAAATCAAAAGTCAACCTGGGCTGACCGGTGGAAAAATAAATGCACTGCTTGCTCCTTATGGCAGGAAAATCGGCCCGGATCCTGCTTCCATAAAGTCTGCTACAATCGGGGGTATTGTCGCAAATAATGCAAGTGGAATGAGTAGCGGAACGGTCAAAAATGCCTATAATACAATTCAAAGCATACGCATAATCCTTTTTGACGGGACCATTCTTGATACAGGTGACAATACAAGCAAGGATGAATTTCTTAAATCACATTCACATTTTATCGAAGAAATTAAAACTCTGGCAAAATCAGTAAACGAGAATCCCAGACTTTCTGAGAGGATCAGAAAAAAGTTTAAAATTAAAAACACAACAGGATACAGTCTTAATGCACTCACCGATTATACCGATCCTTTTGATATTATCGCACACCTTATGATTGGTTCCGAAGGCACACTGGGATTCATCTCCGGGATAACTCTTAATACTGTCATTGAACACCCTTTCAAGGCAAGCGCATTAATGATCTTTCCTGATATTGAAAAAGCCTGCACAGCAGTTTCAGTCCTTAAATCAACACCGGTTGAAGCAGTTGAGCTTATTGACCGTTCAGGATTGCGATCAGTTGAAAATGAAACCGGAATGCCCGGATATTTAAAAAGCCTGCAGCAAAATGCCTGTGCCATACTGGTTGAAACTGCTGCTGACATGAAAGCCGGCCTTGATAAACAGATTCAAATAATACTGGAATCTATCAGGGATATACCAACAGAGATCCCTGTACATTTTACAGATGTTCCTGAAGAATATGCTGTTTACTGGAAAATACGTGAAGGGCTGTTCCCGTCAGTTGGAGCTATGCGTAACAAAGGGACAACTGTTATAATCGAGGACGTTGCATTTCCGATACAACATTTAGCAGCCGCCACTCTTGATCTTAAAGAGCTTCTGAATAAATATCGTTATGATGATTCAGTAATATATGGCCATGCCCTGGAGGGAAACCTGCATTTTATTTTCAGTCAGGACTTTGGGATAAATGAAGAGATTGAACGGTATGAAAAATTAATGTCGGAAGTTGCCAATCTTGTTTTGGACAAATATGACGGATCATTAAAAGCAGAACATGGTACCGGACGAAACGTAGCTCCATTCGTGGAGAAAGAATGGGGAGAAGAAGCTTACATTCTGATGCAGATGATCAAAGATATTTTCGATCCTCAGAACATGCTTAATCCCGGAGTTATTATGAATTCCGATCCTAAAATCCATCTTAAAAACCTAAAGCCCATTCCTGTCGCCAATGAATTAATTGATAAGTGTATTGAATGTGGTTTCTGTGAGCCGTCATGCGTCTCAGCCGGTCTTACTCTGACACCCAGACAACGTATTGTGGTTTACAGAGAAATGGTTTCGCTTAAAAAAAGCGGACACGAACCTCATATTGCTGCCGCTCTGGCAAAGTCTTTTTCATATGAAGGGGACAATACGTGTGCCACAGATGGATTATGTGCTGCAAGTTGTCCTGTTAAAATAGATACCGGGAAACTTATTAAGCACCTCAGGGAGGAACAAATAGGATCGAACCAGAATATGGCAAACTGGATTGCGGGCCACATGAGTTTTGTAACTGCTTCGGCACGGGTCGGACTTTCGGTTGTCAATTTTTTTCATGTTGTCCTTGGAACTTTTTTGATGAAAGGTATTTCCGGCGGTATGCGGAAAATATCGGGGAACAGGATCCCTTTCTGGAATCCGTTTATGCCAACAGGAGCTAAAAAGATAAAGATAAATAATGAACCCATCTCAGACAATCCCCGCAAAGTGGTCTATTTCCCATCATGCATAAACCGGTCGATGGGAGTATCGCGTGATCATCGTGAAGAAAAACAGTTATCAGAAAAAATGATCTCCCTTCTGCATAAAGGTGGCTATGAGGTTATTTATCCTGAGAACCTCAATAATCTATGCTGTGGCATGGCGTTTTTAAGTAAAGGATACATTGAGGCAGGGAAGAAAAAGTCCTCTGAACTTGAAGCTGCTCTTTTGACAGCAAGCAGGAATGGAGAGTACCCGGTTCTTTGTGATATGAGTCCATGTCTGTATACCATGAAAGATAATATGAAGTCGGACCTGAAGCTATATGAGCCTGTCGAGTTTATATCAGATCATCTTCTTCCTTATCTGACCATTAAACCAATAGATGAAACGATTACAGTATTTCCTGTGTGCAGTATGAAAAAGTTGGGACTCGACGGAAAACTGGCTGAACTGGCAAAGCTTTGCGCCACGAAGGTTATAGTCGCCGATACAAATTGTTGTGGATTTGCAGGCGATCGCGGTTTTACTTATCCGGAATTGAATAAACACGGTTTACGTGACCTGAAAAATCAAATGCCCGAAACAGTAAAACATGGATATTCAACAAGTCGTACATGTGAAATAGGTATGAGTATGCATTCAGGAGTATCTCATAAATCGATTTGTTACCTTGTGGATAAGGCAAGTAGTCCTAAAACAGATTTATAGTATTTAGTGTATTATCAAAAAAAGTAAAAATTGGCCACAGATATTCCCACTTTGGAAATTTAAAAGCAAATTATGAGCAGATTTATTACAACCCGGGCGATTTTTTTATTTCTTACTATCTCATTTCTTTTTACTGATGCTACTTTTTCAAAGAATCTTAACGATCCTCCCTCCGGATGGAAAGCAGGTGTTTCCAGAGTGGTCATAACACCTGAACAGCCGATGTGGATGGCAGGATATGCTTTCAGAGACCATCCTTCGGAAGGCACTGTTCACGATTTGTGGGCCAAAGCACTGATACTCGAAGACAATAAAGGGAAGAGAGCACTGCTGATTACTGCTGATATTGAGTCATTCCCAAAATATACTTCAGATCATATCAGAAACAGGCTAAGTGCTAAATATGGTCTGTCTTTAGCTCAGATAATACTGAATGGCTCTCATACTCATTCAGGCCCTGTTCTGCAGGGTATGTATAATATCTATACTGATGATCCAAAGGAACTTAAAAAGATAAAGGATTACTCACTCAAATTCGAAAATAAGATTGTTGCATTAACAGGAGAAGCTATTAAATCAATGGTTCCTGCTCAAATTTATACACAAAATGGTGTTACGCGGTTCCAGGTAAACAGACGGAATAACCCGGAAAAAAACTATTTGATGCAGACCGACATTAACGGGCCCAACGATTATGCCGTTCCGGTGATTAAAGTGACTGATGTTTCAGGCAACCTTATAGCTGTAGCATTTGGATATGCCTGTCATAATACAACATTAAGCGAATATAAGTGGTGCGGCGATTATGCCGGTTTTGCACAGATAGAGCTGGAAAAGATGCATCCGGGAATTACCGCTATGTTTTTCCAGGGAGCCGGAGCCGATCAGAATCCAATACCACGAAGAACAGTGGCTCTTGCCCAACAATACGGAAGAACACTTGCAGCAGCTACCGACAGAGTGTTGAACGAAGAAATGCGCAAGCTGTCACCCTCACTTACAACATTGTACTCAGAAGTCAAACTGGAGTTTAAAAAACCTATGAACAAAGAAGAATTAACAAAGATGATAAATGAAGAAACTGGTTATTTAAAACACTGGGCTGAAGACTATCTCAACAGAAATGAAAAAGGCCAGCCAATAATGTCTTCATATCTGTATCCCATCCAGATATGGAAACTCGGAGACCAGCCAATAATAAGTTTAGGTGGAGAGGTGGTTGTTGATTATTCTATTGAGTTAAAAAGGATATTTGGTCAGGATATATTTGTTATTGGTTATTCCAACGATGTGATGGCATATATCCCGTCTGCAGCAACCCTTAAAGAAGGAGGTTATGAAGGTCTTACGTCGCAGATGGCATTCGGACTGCCTGCTGCCTGGAAGGATAATACTGAGACGGTAATCATCAATGAGGTGCTAAGATTAGCGAAAAAGGCCGGAGTGCCTCAGATGAAATAACCCCCCTTTTAGTAAAGTATCCGTGATGATATATAAGTAAAAAAGGTGGTGAGAAAGAACTGACCTCTCACTCCTATCATACCATTAGTTTAAAAGGCAAATATTCCCTTTTTCGGATGTTTCCCTTTAAAATATTTTTTCACACTGAATTTTAAAAATATTAAATTAAAAGGTACATTTACCTGAAAGTTATTAAAAAACATTCTTTTGAAATCGTTTCCTAGTGATTATGAATTGGTAGAAAGGCTGCAAAAAGGTGATGTAGAAGCCTTCGATCTGTTATACGAAAAGTATTCAGGGAAACTCTATGCTTTTGGTTTAAAATACCTCAGATCAACAGCCGAGGCAGAGGAACTTGTTCAGTCGGTTTTTCTTAAAGTATGGGAAAGCTATAAGGGCCTGAAAAAGGAATTATCATTTAAATCATTTTTGTTCACTATTGCCTATAACGACATTTGCAAACTTTTCCGTACAAGGAATTACCTTCAAAAATTTATCAATGATAGTGTCGCTGATAATCCACATGCTTCTATTGAAATTGAAGAGAGCATTGACTACAACTCTTTTCTGGATAGAATTCAACAAATCATAAGCATACTCCCTGAAAGGCAAAAAAACATTTTCCTGAAAAGCCGTGATGAAGGTAAAACGACAAAGGAGATAGCCGAAGAACTTAGTCTTTCCCCCGGCACTGTCGACAATTATATTTCAGAGACACTCCGGTTCATACGTAACCGAATGCGGAGTGAAGACGTTGCTTTGTCTCTGTTCTTTACTTTGTTTTTCCTTTAAAATTATTTCTTAAATAATTTTATTAATACGCTATTAAACAGTGTATTATAAAAACAATATCGATAACTCATATTGAATTAATATCATACATCGATAAAAAGATTTGCATTTTTTGTATGAGATTCATCTTACTTATGGATATAACTTAAACTAATGGAGAAAATCACTTCCTCCTGTAACAACTCAAAAGGATGATGTTAAAACAAGAAGATATTGAAAAGATAGAGCGATATGTCAATGGGCAATCCGACGACAAGGAAAAATTATGGATTGAATCAATATTCTCAAAGGGGGAAACTAACGATAGTTTGCGGCATCACCTGAATGAAGACTGGGATATGATACTGAAAGATTCCTCGATTCCCGAAGTTGATCTTAATCTCCTTCTTGACCGCGTTCACCATATAATTCGGAAAAAAGAGATCTTGCTGAGGCAGAAACCTCTTCAAAGATTTATCAGGATTTACATGAAAGCTGCCGCCATTTTGTTATTACCATTATTGGTTGCGGGAGGATTGCTTTACAATTATCTGGTTAACAAAGACAAGACAATAGCCGACCAGCAGGTCAGTTCCATGATCTATGCACCAATGGGTTCCCGGGTCTCTTTCAATCTTCCTGACGGTACCACAGGCATGCTTAACAGCGGTTCTCATCTCAGCTATTCGCTTCCGTTTTCAAACAACCGGCAGGTAAAACTTGAAGGCGAAGCCTGGTTTGAAGTGAACCATGATGAAGATCACCCCTTTGAGATCAGTGCAGGCAATTCAACAGTTAGGGTATTGGGTACCAGCTTTAACCTGAGCGCTTACCCGGCAGAAAATTATATCGAGGTAGTCCTTCAACTAGGGAAAATTGAGTTTCTGGATAATAAAGTAAACGAAAAGGTGACCATGCTCCCATCCGAAAGACTGATCTTTCAGAACGGAAATATCAGCAAATCTGTTACTGATCCGGCAAAGTACAATGCATGGACAGAAGGCAAGCTCGTTTTCAGGGGAGATCCCATGTCGGAAGTGGCCCGCCGGATAGAAAGGTGGTATAATGTAAAGGTTACTCTCTCCGATACTGAACTGGAAAAATATTCTTTCCGTGGAACTTTTGAGGATGATACCATCGATGAGGTACTAAAATTCTTAGCCATGACCTCTCCTATCAGATATACAATTACACCTCGTGAGCTGATGCAGGATGGCACTTTCAAAAAAGAAGAAATTGTAATCTTTAAAAAAAGCCTGAATATTAACCCTAAAACCAAAAAGATATGAAAACAACTAAAAGTCCATAGAAAAATCTGATAAAAAAAGGAAATCGCGCCAACGATTTCCCCAAAAACATCATTTCGATATTTTTTAACTTAAAACAATACAAATTTATGAAAAAAAACGAACCCTTCGGGGACTTGTTTTATTGTTCCCTGAATAAAAATCTGTTAATCATGCGTAATGCTATTATTCTATTGTTTCTCGGGATCCTACAAGCAAACGCTATTGACTCCTACTCGCAAAAAACAAGGCTTTCACTGGATTTTACCGATGCAAAATTAATTACAGTACTTGACAATATTGAAGCAGAAAGCGAATTTTTCTTCCTGTACAATGAGAAGCTTCTTGACACTGAACGTAAAGTCAGTATCAATGAAAACGACCAATTAATTGGTGTTATCCTGGATAATTTATTTAGTGGTACCGATGTTAAATACACAATCGTCGACCGCAAGATCATTCTTGCACCGGAATACTTAACAGAATCACCGCAATCACAACAGCAAAAAATAACCGGAACTGTTACCGGAAAAGACGGAACTCCTCTCCCGGGAGTAAATGTTATTGTTACCGGAACAACTACTGGAGCCATAACCGATATTGATGGTAAGTACACTATTCAAATTCCTCAAGGTTCAAAAAGCCTGACATTCTCATTTATTGGAATGGAACCCCAAGAAATAAGTATTGGGAAGTTAACCCAAATCAATGTAACTATGGTTGAGTCAGCAATTGGTCTGAATGAAGTCGTTGTCATTGGTTATGGTACTCAAAAGAGAGGCAATATAACAGGTGCTGTTAGTTCAATAAACAGTAAAGACCTCGCAAAAACTGTTTCTGTAACGAATACTGCAACGGCAATGCAAGGATTAACTCCAGGATTAACTATTCAGAACTGGGGTGGAGAACCCGGCAGGGAAAACGTTGCAATTAAAATCAGGGGAACTGGTACCTTGAACAATTCTAATCCTTTAGTATTAGTTGATGGTATTGAGCAATCACTTGCAACTGTTGAACCCAGCAATGTAGAATCAATTAGCGTTTTGAAGGATGCTGCATCTTCTTCAATTTACGGTTCAAGGGCAGCAAATGGAGTTATTCTGATTACAACAAAGCGTGGGGCAAAAACTGGCACTACGGTAACTTATGACGTTAATATAGGCAGCCAGAATGCAACTTATTTCCCTGAAAAAGCAGATCCGGCAATATGGATGACACTGGAAAATGAAGCACAGACAAATGCTGGTGGTGATCCTATATGGAGCGAAGAGTATATGCAAAATGTCATAGCTGGTACCAATCCTTTAAAATATCCTTTCGCCAATTGGGAGGATGGAATATTTAATTACAATGCATTTCAACAGCGTCATGCACTCACATTATCTAGTGGTGGAGAACAAGGAAGAGTGTTTGCTTCAGTAAACTATACTGACAAGGATGGTATTATCAAGAACTTCAATAACAAACAAGTGACATTTACCCTCAATAGCGATTTGTACCTATCTAAAAAATTAACTGCTTCGATGAACTTAATGTACAGGAATAGGCACTTTAGCGGACCTGGATTCACGGCTCAACGATTAGTTCAGGGAATTTTGCATATAAACAGACAGATGGTAATGGAATATCCTGATGGAACGTATGACTTGCTTGGGGGATGTTGGAATACACATGCAATGTCACAAACCGGCGAAACGAGTTCAATTTCTAATGATATTGTTGCTCAAGGGGGCCTTAAATACGCCATTACCGATGATTTATCTCTTGAGGGAAATGTTACCATGAACTCAATTGGAACTGATGGATCTGTATTTAACGAATCACTTAAGGGTATGAAAAATTATTTTACCGGTCAGGAAGTTGCAGTATCCGGATGGTTTGCAACACCAACATTAACAGATACACAGGATAATATGAGAGAGATAAGTGAAAGGTTACATTTAGATTATAAGAAAATATTTGGCAAACACAATATTCAGGCAATGGCTGGATATGAAGAAATATACCAACATAATAAATATCTTTATGGATATAGAGATGATTTCTTTAACAACGATCTAAGGGATTTAAATGCAGGTAGCAATGCAAATTCGAGTAACAGTGGCTATAATAATGAATGGAAACTTCGTTCCTACTTTGGAAGGGCAGACTATGCTTTTGACAATAAGTATTTATTCCAGGCTAACTTGAGATATGATGGTTCTTCAAGATTTGGAGATGGTCACAGATGGGGATTATTCCCTTCATTTTCTGTAGGCTGGCGTATTTCAAATGAAAATTTCCTGAAGGATAATCCCACAATTAGTAATATGAGGCTGAGAGCATCTTGGGGTCAATTAGGAAATCAGAATATCGGTCTATACAAGTATTTAAACAATTACGATCTTGGCGAAGGTTATCAGTTTAATAATACTTTGGTTTCGGGTGCAGCTGTAACAACCGCCGGTAATCCGGATATCACCTGGGAAACTTCAACCATGACGAACATCGGACTTGATTTAGGGTTCCTGGATAACAGGATTGAAATTGTGGCCGAATATTTTTGGAAATACACTGACGATATTCTACTTAATTTACCTATTCCTAAGACCATCGGGGTTAATGCTCCTGTACAAAATGCAGCAGCAGTATCTAATAATGGTTGGGAAATTTCTGCAACATATACAAGTCCTGAAAAACCGGACAGGGGATTCCAATATTCAGTGTCACTCAACGTATCGGATGTGATTAACAAAATAGAAGATCTGAAAGGTGAAGTATATTATCCTGATAAATTCAGTGTATGGATGGAAGGACATTCTATGAATTCATTACGTGGTTTGCACTCACCTGAGGGTATTTACAAAACACAAGCTGACCTGGAAAAGTATCCTGTAAAATATATGGAAACATGTGGTATTGGAGATATCGCGTATGAAGATGTAAATAAAGATGGTGTAATTTCTCAGTCTCTTTCCCCGGCTGGCGACCAGATTATTATGGGAAGTGAAGATCCTAGGTACGAATTTGGTATCAGAGCTAACGCAACTTATAAAGGATTTGACTTTTCCATGTTCTGGCAAGGTGTTGGTAAACAGTTTCATGCACTTGATGGAGCTCTGATGGAAGGTGCTGCCTGGCAAAATTTTATTTGCAAAACATTTGCTGAAGAAACATACCATGAGACAAGAAATCCAAATGGAAACTGGCCCAAAACAACATATGGCGACAGCTGGAACCTTATACAATCTGATTTCTGGCTTCAGAATACAAAATATATAAGGTTGAAAAATTTCCAGATTGGATACACCGTGGCACCCAAGAAGTACATTTCAAGCGTGCGTTTCTATGTATCCGGTGAAAATATGTTAACCTTTACACCCACTAAGCTTTTTGACCCTGAGACTCCTAGAGGAAGGAGCCAGTACATGCCGCAGTTAAAAGTATTAAGTGTAGGCTTAAGTACAAGATTTTAATGTTTAAAAATTTAGAAATAAGGAGGTTATCATGATAAAATATATTTCTCGTTTTAGTATTTTACTATTTATTTTCGCCCTTGTGGGTTGCGAGGATGGACTCGATTTGATCCCTACTGGCTCAGTTTCGGAAAAGATTTACTGGCAAAGGGAAAAAGATGCAGAACTGGCAGTAAATGCTGCTTATAATTGTCTGGACGATTGGAATTTGATAGACATGGACGGCTCAACGGATATTGCATATCATGCTGCATCAGGTACCGGATCATTTTTTGATGTCGGCGCAGGCAACATTGACCCGACAAATTGGGCAATAACAGATATGTGGATTAAATACTACAGAGGCATCAGAAGAGCTAATGATGTGATTAAAAACATTGATCTGATCCAGTCAGGTGATGCTGAAACCATGGCAAGAATAAAAGCTGAGGCCCGGTTCCTGCGTGCTTATTATTATACACAACTGACAAGTTTATGGGGTGGAGTTCCATTGATACTTGAACCTTTGACAATAAATGTACACACAGCTACTACTGACAAAGCTACTATTGTTGAATTTGTAATCAACGAATTAAACGATATAATTAGTTCCAATGCTCTTCCTTTAAGCTATGTAGGCGATAATATCGGCAGGGCTACCAAAGGAGCTGCATATGCATTATTAGCAAGAGTAGCAATCCGTAACGATATGTTTAACGTTGCACGCGATGCTGCAAAAGCAGTGATGGATTTAGGCGTTTATGAATTATATCCCGATTATGTAAAGTTGTTTCAGTATGCCGGTGAAAATTGCAAAGAAGTAATTTTTGACAGGCAGTATTCGATAGGAGGTGATATTCATGATGCTTTTAACCATTCGTCAGCTTCCCTGGGCGGAGGCTCTTATGTCGAACCAAACCGGTACTTGTTAAAAAAATATGAATACAAGGGGCTTGTAAATCCAAATGACCCTTATGAGAATCTTGATCCTCGGTTTGGCTTTACATGTTATTACACCGGTCAACCATGCGGAAATACTATCTATAATTCATGGCCTAATTCTACCACGGTTGATAGGGTAAATAGTAGTGAATGGTCAACTGATTATGGATTTAATGTCAGGAAATGGGTCGATTATGAAGGTGATGTAGCTAATCCTGCAAATGGATCTATAAATATGATTCTTATACGGTATGCTGATGTGCTATTAATGTACGCTGAATCAAAAATTGAATTGAACCAGATTGACCAGTCAGTATATGATGCAATTAATGCAGTTCGTCAACGTCCAACTGTTGAAATGCCTGCAATTACTACAGGTAAAACACAAGCTCAATTAAGGGCAATAGTCAGAAATGAACGTACTGTAGAATTTGCATTCGAAGGACTGCGTACATTCGATGTGAACCGTTGGAAAATCGGAGAAGATAAAATCGGAGTCGTACAAGGATGCGATTACATTGACGCTACTACCGGAAAATGGACAGTTTTGACTAGGGGATACACGCGTACTTTCAGAACCGACAGGGATTATCTGTGGCCTATACCTCAGTCAGAAATAGAAATTAATGAGAACATAACTCAAAATCCAAACTACTAATGTAAAAAATAAAATAGTGTGGGAATTTTAATATTCTCACACTCTTTTATTTTTTTGATTTATAAATATATCGTGAAGAATAATCGATCTCTGTTTGAGTTCCTCCTGGCAAAAAGAATTTAGAAAGCAGATGGTAGAGATAAACTTTTCACATCACAATATGTGAAGGCTTCAATTACAGGCTTTTTGTACATCACCAATGCCAGTATTCACGATGTTATTTTCCTTTTTCAGCAAATCCTGTTAAGTTTTAATTAAAAATATCATGGAAATATCAAGAAGACAATTCACAAAAGTTGCGGGGTTAGCAACAGTAGGGACTATAATCTCTACAAATTCTATTTGGGCCTCAAATAGCAATACATTAAAAGTTGGACTCATCGGATGCGGTGGTCGTGGTACAGGTGCTGCAGAACAAGCGCTTAATGCTGATCCGAACGTGGTGCTTTCAGCCATGGCTGATGCATTTTCAGACTGTCTGGAAGAATCTTATAATTCACTTAAGAAAAAATTCGGTGATAAAGTGCAGGTAGCTGACAATAAAAAATTTGTCGGACTCGATGCTTATCAAAAACTTATTGACTCTGATGTTGATGTTGTATTATTGGCAACTCCTCCTTGTTTTCGTCCAGAACATTTGGAAGCAGCAGTTAATGCCGGCAAACATATTTTCTGTGAAAAACCTTTCGCTGTAGATGCTCCCGGATTACGCAGAGTAATGGTCGCAGCCAAAAAAGCAAAAGATAAAAATTTGTCTTTGGTTTCAGGCTTCTGCTGGAGACATCACACTCCTAAAAGAGAAACTTTCAGTCGTGTCCTGGATGGCCAGATTGGACAAATTCTTGCCGTGGAAGGCACTTATAATACCGATGAATTATGGTATAAAGAACGTAAACCGGGATGGTCTGATATGGAATATAAATTACGTAATTGGCTTTATTATAATTGGCTGTCAGGAGATCATATTATTGAACAGGCTATTCATAGTATCGATATGTTTTCATGGGCTATGGGTGATGAAGCTCCTGTTCTTATCAGTGGTATCGGTGGCAGACAGAAAAGAATAGATAAGAAATTTGGCAATATTTACGACCATTTTGGTATAACATATGAATATGCAAATGGAACAAAGGCATATCTGTTTTGTCGCCAGCAAACAGGAACAACCCCATCTTATGCAGTTGAGCTTACCGGAACTGATGGGAAATGTATAGTAGATTGCCGGACAGGCGTTCACGAAATAAAAGGGAAGAATCCATGGAAATTTGAGGATGAAACCAAGTTTACAAATGCCAATGCATATAAAGAAACAAAGGTAAAGAATATGTACCAGGTAGAACATGATGAACTTTTTGCTTCAATAAGGGACAGCAAACCAATCAATGATGGAGAGTGGATGACGCGTTCTAATTTACTGGCTATGGCTGGCCGAATGGCTGCATATTCCGGAGAAACTATTTCCTACGAACAAGCTCTTACTTCAACGGAGGTATTATTTCCTGAGAAAATATCATGGAAAATGGATTATGATCTTACTGTTCCTGTTCCGGGCATTACTAAATTTAAATAATGATTAACATGAACAGAAGACAATTTGCTAAGAATACAGTAATGGCATCGGCTGTGATATCAACTAGCACTATACCAGGCTTTTCAAATATTTTTTCACCTTCAACACGAAATCTGAAAAGAGGAATCATGTGGGGAAATATTGAGGTTGGCTCTACAATTCTCGAAAAATTTCAGGCTGCAAAGCAGGCAGGGTTTGAAGGAGTTGAACCAATGAGTCATCTCAACAGAGATGAAGTACTGAAAGCCCGTGATATAACAGGATTAAAAATTCCCAGCGTTTGCGGTTCCCTTCATGGAAAATTTCCGCTGTCTGATCCTGATCCGAAAGTCAGGGAACAAGGATTAGCAGCCCTTAAGGTAACTCTTGAAGACGCAAAAGCCTATGGGGCAGATGCTATACTCTTTGTTCCGGGACGAGTTTCAGAATCTGTTAGTTATGATGATTGCTGGAACCGCTCAACTGAAGAAATTAAAAAGATAATTCCCTTTGCAGAAAAGCTAAATGTGAAAATCGCAATTGAGAATGTGTGGAATAATTTCCTTCTCAGCCCATTAGAAGCTGCTAATTATGTTGATCAGTTTAACTCTCCATTCGTTCGTTTTTACTTTGATTGCGGCAACGTTCTGGTTTATGGATGGCCCGAACAATGGATAAAAATTCTGGGTAAACGTATAGTAAAAGTCCATATTAAAGAGTTCAGCCGTAAGATTGCCGATAAACAGGGTAAAAGCACTGGCTTTAACGCTAAGTTACTTGAAGGCGATGTTAATTGGTCGGCTGTAATGAAAGCTCTTGATAATGTCGGATACAATGGCTGGACAACCATAGAGCAGCCGGGTGGTGATACAAACGAGGGACTGAAAGATCTTTGCGACAGATTGAAAAAAATACATGTTAGTTAATTCATTTATATATAACTATTTATAAGGTTGTCAATAAAAATATTTTGTCTGTCACAGGAGGAACAGACGGACACATTAATTACAATGTGTCCGCTTTTTATAAAACAATGAGGTAATACCGGTTGATTTAGATTTGTACAAGTCTTTTTCGAAACCTTCAGAATATCTCGGTTTACAAGTTCCTGCAACATTGTAAATATGACTCATGGCGTAAAGATCCTCATTCTAAAAAGAGGCTGTCTCAAAGGCGAGACAGTCTCTTTTTTTTATTCCAGACATTGGCTCTTGTTTTTTTGACCTACAAAAACAGGTTCTGATTTAAGAAGGATTTCCAATTGTATAAAAAGACCAAGAAAGCAAGTCTGGGAACCTAAAAAAGTCACAATATCAGTCATATTAACGAGTTTTTTTAGGTTATGTGCTAAGGCGAGCAATCCAAATTTAATACTCACTTTATAAGAAGGAACCTCAGGAATCCCTTGTTCTGTTTGAGCATCCCAAAGACTGGTTCAACATCAACATGTCGCATTTTTTGATGCATTATCCTTTTCTCGCTTAGGAGTAATTCTCGGGCCTTGGTTTTGAGCTCATTTAAATGATGACTTACTTTGATAATACGGTTCTTTTTATATTTATGACACATCACATGAATTGGGCATCCCATGCAATTTTGAGCTTTGTAACGTGATAAAGTTCTTTAATACCCGGCTTCAGTAATTTCAACTTTAGTGCCTATAAAATCCATCTATGATTTGATTAAACACACGTATCGACCTTTAGAATAAGCTCTTCCAAGGTCAGCGAAATAGCCATCAGCTAATTTTGGTGATAGGGCTTGAACTTTATTCTTGCACTTTTCATATATTAAAGATATACCACTATACAATATTGTCTATCTGTAAAATATAAAATTTTATTAGCACTAACATATTGATTATCAACATGCAAAAAAGGCTGCCCTTTTGAGACAGCCTCTCCCAATAATGAATTTTATACTCGCAGGGATTCATAAACTAGATCCCTAACCCCGTCAGAAAATCTGTTTCATTTCAGTTTCCATCCTTTACGATACTTAGGACAAATGAGCAGTTCAGCCTCGGGACAGTTTTTTACTTTTATATTAACAGGGTCCCACTCCAGTTTCTTACCTGCTCGGAAAGCTATGTTACCCAGGTGGTTGGCAATGGTCAGAGGACCTGCATACAGGAAGTTACAGGTCGTAGGGTCTCCTGTTTTACATGCATTAATCCATTCCTGGTAATGACCCGCCGATTTGGGAATAAAAGGTTCAGGAGCTTTGAAATCCATGAATTTCTCTTCAGGCAGAAGAATATGCTTGCCATAATCAGAAAGCAACATGCCTTTTTCACCTACGAACAGTACGCCGCTTCCCCAGGCAGGTATTTGATTTTCGGTAAACAGTCTAGGTTTCATAGTGCCCTGGTACCAATGAAGAGTCACAGGAGGCAGATCACCGCGTGAACCATAGGTGTAAATTGCATGCATTGAGGCAGGTGCAATCTCAGGATGCGGTGTCGGGCCCTCAGCTTCAACAGTCAAAGGATAATCAAGCTTAAGTGCCCACCATGGCAGGTCAATCCAATGGCTTCCAAGATCTGACATGGTCCCGTTACCGAAATCCCACCAGCGATACCATTTCGGACCGGGCCAATATACATCATTAAAAGGCCGGTACGGTGCCGGGCCAAGCCATAAATCCCAATCGAGACCGGCAGGTATCGGAGAAGAACCAGCCGGACGTTCACGTATTGAAACGATATCCTTATGTGCCACTGCATCTTCCTCGCTCTGCCAACCCCATGCACGGGAAACCCAAACATGTACCTCACTAACTTTACCTATAGCTCCTGTCTGGATTAATTCCACCACTCGACGGTAGTTATCTCCGGCATGGATCTGTGTCCCCATCTGTGTAGCTACTTTTGCTTTACGTGCAGCCTCAGTGATCACATGGGCCTCCCACACACCATGAGTAAGAGGTTTTTCACAATAGACATGCTTACCCAACTGCAGTGCCGGTAATGTAGCAAAAGCATGAGTTTGTTCGCAGGTACTTATGACAACGGCATCGATATCCTTTGCCTTGTCGAATATCCGGCGGAAATCCTTATATCTTTTCGCATTTGGATACTTTTTAGCCCCTTCAAGTACAGCATTTTCATTGACATCACACAAGGCTACAATATTTTCGCTGCTTACACCGGCCATGTTGCTCGTACCCCTGCCACCAACACCAATTATAGCAATGTTTAATTTATCGCTTGGAGCTTTATATCCTAAACCGGAAATTGTGTTCGAAGGGAATAATGCAATTCCGGCAAAAGCACCAGCAGTGGTACCTAAGAAATCCCTTCTTGTAACTTTTTTTGATTCTTTCATTTTATTATTGATTTTATTTTGTAAAAAGTATAGAGTAAAATAAGATTTTCAGTAAATCATTATCGTATTTCAGGCACAGTCTGTTCAGCGGAAGTAACCGTTAGAGTATCTGCACCTCCACACCATTTTGAATATTGGCCTTTTCATGAGGTGTAGCATTGCTCCAGACAAATACTCCTGAATTTCCTCCCGGTTCAATATGTTTCCATTCTGTATGAAGAATGAAATTTTCCATATTGCTTTTCAGATCGCATTACTCCTATAGGATGTCCCGAACATACAAGAACATCCTTCTGTAAAGTCCATGTTTCCGGTGCTGTATTTACATTAATCCAAAGCAAGTTTTTATCTTTTTCTTTTGATTTTGAAAAGATTTTTTGAGAATTCACTTCTTTACCAAACTTTATTATAGGATCTTGTGCGCAGGAATACTTGGCTATACCGGTTAACACTGTTACGGCCAGTAACATGGCCCATTCTTTTTTAAATATTCTCATAATCTTCATTTATTGTATTTACTAATTTATTTCAAATAAAACTTGTTTTGTCAATCTTTCTGATTGATTATAATCGAATGAAGATCTTGCGTTTATAAAGAAAATAACAAACATACCAAAGCATGACGGCTATTGTAATGGTTGAAATTACAATGATTGTTGCCTCTCCTGCCCAGCCAAATATTCTGTAGATAAATGGATTTACCAAACTTCCGAAGAAACTACGGAAACTACCACCCATCAAGTAAATGAACAGGGGATTCATCCCGAAAACTGCAAAAAACAGAGGAACCTTTCTGAAATTTAAAACATCAATAAGCCAGTATGACATCGCCATTGCTATCAGACACCAGCCTCCGCTGACAATAATAAACGAACTTGTACAGATATGTTTTATTATGGGAATAAAAGAGTTCATTGAATATCCAACTATTAGGCCAATGGTACCCGTTATCATAAGTGTCATTATCTTTTTGCGCGGAGACCAGTCTTTCATTAAAAGCATTCCCACAATAACACCCCATATTGTGTGTGCTGATGTAGGTATAGCATTAAATGGCACCCAATTCCCGTGATCCAGACTTCCTGTCAGCATCATATCAGTCCATGAACCAAAGTTATGCCCTGCTACAAAAGGTTGATTAAATCCGTCGACAGACCAAAAACGGTAAAGAAGATCGGATACAATGATTAATGCAAAGGATACAAGCAACTGCCATTTTATGGGTTTACGCATAATTAGAAACGCAATCAGATATGTAACTGATAGCTGAGCCATTACATTGTTAAGATTAGAGCCGGTAGCACTGGAGCTGATAGCCCAACCTATCACCAGCAGGAAAAAGCAACGGGTAAGTACATGATAAAATGTTTTTTTCCAGCTATCTCCCCTCGCCCATCTTTTTGAAAATGAAAAGGGCATGGCAACTCCTACAATGAACATAAAAAATGGTTGAATAAGATCCCAGAAATGAAGTCCTTCCCATTCAACATGAGATAACTGTTGCTGAAAAAAATTGACAACAGGACCTCCTGATCCAGGATCAAGTTTTCCAAAAAGCCCTCCAAGGCCTCCGGCAAGCATAAACATCGTAAAACCACGAAAAAAATCTATTGAAAAAATCCGATCCTGTTCCTGGGTCAACTTAACTGAGTCACTCATTTTTCTTGTTTTTTAAATAATAATAATTTGTCAGTAATTAATTCTTGAATGATTATTTCTAGCTCTTTAAAAATAATATATTAATCCCATATTTAATACTTATTTTTTATGCTAAAAAATTCTCAAATACGACTAAATAAAAGGATCCTGATTAAAGGATATAGTTTTTTTTTATTATGTTTAGTCATCCTAATTTTAAAAACTATGAATTATACCAGACGTTCATTTCTAAAAACTGCTGCTATTGGTGGAGTGTCCCTTGCTTCTTATCCTAATCTCAACATAATGAATGGAATACCTCTGAAAGTGGAAGTATTGAATCCATACCACCGCGTACCCGTAAGTCTTATAATAGATGATTCCACATGCCTGGTTAACATGGCTTACTATGGAATCCCTCAATTTGCAGAGGTATTTCCCGATCAGTATAAACAGGACTGGAGAAAGCTTCCCAGGGAAATACCTGACAGTTTTGTCAGAGAATTTGGTGAATGGTGCCACGGAAACGGTGTAAAAGGAAAATACAGTATTGTCCCCTACCCCGCTTGTACTGGCTGGGTCAATCGCTTTATCCCCGGATGGACCAAAAAGGAGCTGGAAGATAGTCTGAATCTTATACGCGAAGTAATCGTCCCCAACTGGGATATTCATCCTGAAATGATCAGCCACACCCGTGTAATCGATATTAAAACCGGAAAGCCTTTCCCATACCCAACGCCTGACTATATGGAAAACTGGGAATGGAGCCAGAAAAAAAGTGTAGATGAACTGGGGGTATATCAGGCATATGCCCTCAACATTTTAAAAGAGGCTGGCCTGCAATGTGAAGGGCTGACTACACCGGGAGGATACGGTGTCCATAATCAGGACAATTTAGCTCTATCCACAATGGAGGCTGTCCGGGATGTTTATGGAGCCGGAATACCACATTATTTCCGTGATCTTTTCACCGAAAAAGGCAAGAGTGTATCTCCGCAGGTATTACACCCCTCTGATCTTGATAGCAATGACCCGAAATGTGTTGTCTCCATTTTTGGATGTACCGGCGATTGGTTTGGTGGATGGGATGGACTGGAAGCGGGAAGTGCTGATAAGTATATTACTAAAGATCTTACCTCAGGACGAATGGTGGATGTTATTGACAGTGGGGAACCTGCAATTATGGTTTGCCACTGGCCCGGTGTATACTTCAATGGCGAATATATTGGTTTTAATATCCTGAAAGAGGTCAAAAAAAGGCTCGATCAGAAGTACGAAAATCTTGTATGGATGAAGTTAAGTGAAATTGCCAGGTACTGGGCTGCCAAAGAGTTGACAACCATCTCAGTTGAACCCAATAAAATAATATTAAAAGCACCATTTCCCTCTCCCGGCTTCACTCTGAAACTGAATTCCACAGTACGGAGTCCCCGAATAAAAACTGGTGGTGAAGAAGCAAAAACCATTATAAGAGTTAAAAACAAAAAGGAGATAAAGTCCAATACCTGGTACTCAGACAGAATTGATTCTATCCTCTGCATCAATTTGGAAAAAGGATTAAGTGAGTTGATATTTTAAGTACTCCTGAAGAACACTCATAAATAAAAAATAGTCTGCAACCAATAATGATCTAACATTTGACAAATAATGGATATCATGAAAGCTGGTTCTAGTTATATCCATGCTATGAAAGACCACTCTGAATGAAGTAACAAGATATGAATAGAGATGTTCCCGACCTAGATTGAAATTACTGCGGTCATTTATTCTGGGGAAATCATCTTTGTGATCAAATTTGAGTTTGCTTCAAAAATGGCTTTCACTATCAATGCCAAGAGATTCTCCTGTTACTGACAATTCAATTATCTCACAATCTGATAGTTTTGGCTTATTTGGATAGAAAATAAAGTTGTCAGATTGATTTAATCAATCTTTAAAAACCGATTTAGTAATGTTAAAGAACTTGTCGAAATTTGTTTTAAGTTATGCATATCAGAAGTAAATTTGTGGTAAATATTACTTCTAATATACTGTATATCTGTATTATGCTTAACTTTTTAATTAATTTTCAACCGCACAACACGTTAAAGTGAATAATGATTTATTGCAAATAAACCGTATTAAGATGAAAAAACATAAGAATATAATTTTCTGTTCGGTGCTTTTATCTATCATAGTTTTTCTTTCCTCATGCCGGGATAATAAGACCACTGACCACAACGTATATATTGACAACGGAAAGATCACCCTGGGTTTTGATAAATCAACCGGATCATTAACCTGTTTTAAGGATTTAGTGAACTCATATGACTGGTTCGACGGGAATATCTCTGACGGATCTCCCTGGGAAATTGAATTTGTAAATAATAAAAATATTGAATTAATTGACATTAAAACTGCTTCAGGATTCCGGTATTCAAAACCAGACGCTTCTACTCTCATACTGAAGTGGAAAAAATTCGCAGGTGCTGAGAATAAGAATCTTGAAGTTGAAGCTAAAGTAACCCTGGACAATGAAAAGGCTTTGTCGTCATGGAAGATATCTGTCAGCAACATTAAAAACAGGCAGATAAAACAGGTCATTTTTCCAAGGATTGCCGGACTGAAAGATCCGGGGGAAGAAATTCTTGCTGTTCCTGCAGGAATGGGACAATTACTGCAGAATCCACGAAAAGTCCTGGCTGCTGGTAATGCAAGTGTAAAAAAGTACCAATGGACTTATCCTGATTGGTTTTCACTTCAATGTCTGGCTTTATACAATCCTGAAAAATGCGGTTTTTACGCTTCATGCAACGATTCACTGGCTTATCTGAAAAGTTTCTCATTCACTCTTGATACGCTAAACAGCTTTGTTTACAAAATGCACAATCTGCCTTCCGTGGATTCAACAGTGACTTCTTATGAACCTCCCTATGCTGCAGTAATCGGCTCATTTAAAGGTGACTGGATTACCGCTGCCGGAATTTACAGGGAATGGGGTACAGGGCAATCCTGGACAAAAGAAAGCAGACTTAAGAACAGTTATACTCCTGACTGGCTGGAGAAAACTGCATTGTGGGTCTGGAACAGGGGAAAATCAGGAAATGTACTGGTCCCTGCAACTGAACTGAAGCAGAGACTCGGTTTGCCGGTTAGTGTCTTCTGGCACTGGTGGCATGGTTGTTCTTATGATGACGGCTTCCCCGAGTACATTCCCCCCAGAGAAGGAAAAGTTTCTTTCTTAAAAGCAATGTCTGCTGCTAATGAGAAAGGTATAAACGCTATTGTCTACATGAATCAGCGTCTCTGGGGAACTACCACAGAAAGCTGGACAAAGGAAAATGCTCTACCATATGCTGTAAAAAATTCTGATGGTAAAATAAATACACATGTCTATAATATTTTTTCCAACAAGGGAACAGCATCAATGTGCATGGGTACACAATTCTGGAAAGATAAATATTCATCATTATGCGACAGTGCAATAAATACATATTCAGCTAATGGCGTTTATATGGACCAGGCCTGTGCAGCCATGTCTTGCTATGACGGGAACCATGGTCATCCCATAGGTACAGGAAACTATTGGGTGGATAACTTTGGCAAACTAACCAGACAGATCCGTTCAAAAATTTCTCCCAGAAAACAAATGATGCTTGCAGGAGAGGGATGCGGAGAATCGTGGATCCCATATCTTGACGCTTTCCTTACTCTGGATGTCAGCAAGGAAAGATATGCAGGATTAGGAGGATGGGAAACAATACCATTCTTTCAGGCTGTATATCATCAATATGCAATCACTTACGGAAATTACTCGTCGTTGCTTGTCCCCCCTTATGATGAACTCTGGCCTAAAGAATATGCACCAAAAAAACCGCTGGAAATGCTTAGTAAAGATTTTAATAAACAATTCCTGATGGAACAGGCAAGATCGTTCGTTTGGGGAATGCAGCCGACAATTGCTAATTATCAAAGCTTTCTTGCATCAGAGCGGAAAGAAGAAATTAAGTTCATAATGGACCTTGCAAAAACAAGAAACCAGGGATTGCAATATTTGCTTCATGGAAAATTCTTAAAATCTCCTGATATAGCCTCTCCAAAAGAAGAGTTCGGTATTTCAAGATTATCTATTTATGCAGGTAAAACAGGGAATACCGTTACAGCTTTCCGGGGCACCTTCCCTTTGATATATTCAGGAACATGGCAGTCTGATAATAAGCAGATCGGAATTGCCATGGCAAGCATAAGTGATGATCCTTTCAATGTTAATTTCAATCTTAATTCCAGGGATTATGAGCTCCCTTCATCAGGAAAGATTTTTATCATTAATGCTGAAGGAAAACGGTTATTAGCTTCTTATTCAGGGGAGAAAATACATATAGATTTTACACTCAAACCAAGAGATTTATGTATTGTAGAAATAACTTCAGAATGACAGCAACCTCTCAAAAATCAATTCCAAAGAAGGTCCAAACTTAAAATTTGATATAATGTATATATTTTGAAGAAATAAATTCGCGTATTAAGTGGTGAATCTCTTATAAGGTATTACTTTAAATGAATAAAGCGTGGTCTTTCTACCATGCTTTATTCATTTTCACCAATAAAAATATAGCTTTAAAAAACAGATCTTCAGTAAATCATCAGTGTATTTCAGGTGCGGTCTGTTCAGCCGACGTAACCCCTGATGGCAACTCCACTATCTTGATGTTACGGAAGTGGATCTGCCCTCCTTCCGATTCAAGGCATAAATATCCTTTCTTCTGCGATGACTGACTTATTCCATTTACAAATTTCCCATTAACCGAAAGCTTTATCACTCCATCCACACATACAACATCGTAGGTGTTCCATTCGCCCCTGCCCTTGCATCGGTTTTCGATTGACTTGCTTCTGGTCCCCCTCGGATTGTCTGGCAAGGTCTTTACTCCGCCTACACCAAAAAGTTCCCCATGAACATAGGCTATGGGAGGAGTAATCCCATCCCGCTTATTGAGATTGACCCAGTCAAGCTCGAGCATTTGTACCTCCACACCATTGGGAAGATTGGCCTTTTCAGGAGGTGTAGCATTGCTCCAGACAAATACTCCTGAATTTCCTCCCGGTTCAATATGTTTCCATTCAATATGAAGAATGAAATTTTCATATTGCTTTTCAGATCGCATTACTCCTATAGGATGTCCCGAACATACAAGAATATCCTTCTGTAATGTCCATGTGTCCGGTGCTGTATTTACATTAATCCAGAGCAGGGTCTTATCTTTTTCTTTTGATTTTGAAAAGATTTTTTGAGAATTTACTTCTTTACCAAACTTTATTACAGGACCCTGTGCGCAGGAATCCCTGGTGATACTGGTCAATACTGTTACGCTCAGTAACATGGCCCATTCTTTTTGGAATATTCGCATAATCTTCAATTATTATATTTACTAATTAATCTGAAATAAAACCTGTTTTGCCAATCTTTCTGATTGATTATAATCGAATGAATGTCTTGCGTTTATAAAGAAAATAACAAACATAATAAAGTATGATGGTTATTGAATCGGAATTAATTCCTGAGTATTTCTATCTTTCCGTTTTGTCGGAATTACAAATTTAGAAAGAATCCTTTTAAAATATGTTTAAATCAGATATTTGTCTGCAAATATCTGTTAATTTATTAATAACCTGTAGATTATGTATAATTTACAATATTGAATCCATGTTAATTGTTAATTATTAATTTTAACGCGGAATAAAAACACAAGTTATATATAGTAATTAATAAAAATGTAATGAAAACCAGTCGGAAAATATTTATAAAGAATCTTATGACAGGAGCAGCAACTGTATCTGTCGGGGGTGTTATTCCCGAAATTATCATCGGAAGTGATGTATCAGGAGGAACGACAAAAAATATTCAATCATCGGGAATCACAACCTTACCTGAGAAAATTGCTGGGATGACACTCCAGGAACTTAGAGATGATTACAAAGATCGCATTTTTAGCCAGTACCTTCCATTTTGGGATAAAGGCGGATTCGATAAGGAACTTGGAGGTTTTATGTGCGAACTTCATGATGATGGTTCAGTGCAGAATGATGAAAAATACATATGGTATCAAGGCCGGGCAATCTGGGTTTATTCTTTTTTGTACAATAACTTCGGCAGGGATAATAAATTCCTTGACATTGCAATAAAAACCCGTGATTTCATGATAAATAACATGTATTTAGGTGATGGCATGTGGAAGGAATCAGTCAACAGGCAGGGCATGCCTGTTGAAAGCACTGTTGCTCAGGGTACCAGCAATGATATTTACGGAGCCATGTTTTCTGCTGCCGGTCTGATTGAACTTTACAAAGCTACCGGCAACAAGGATGATCTGGAAATTGCCAAAACATCAATATGGTCATCGGTAAAAGCTTACGAAAACCCGGATTATGAAGGCGTTACTGTTGCCGGTATAAACAAGAAAGGTCTAAGGACCCTGGGACACTCCTTCATGATAATATGGAATCTCACTAATCTTCTCAAATTTCAAAAAGATCCAAAGCTTGAAGGACTCCAGAATGAACATATTAATCATATCATTAACGATTTCTGGAATCCTGAATACGGGATCAACAATGAGAACCTTTTTCATGATTACAGCAGGTTGCCCGGTTATGAATCAGAAATGTATACGGGGCATTATCTTGAGACCCTGTGGATACTACTTTATGAAGCATTACGCAAAAAAGACAAACAGCTTTTCAGTACTGTCAAAAAGCGGATCCGCCGGATTATAGAAATGGGTTGGGATTATGTCTTCGAAGGTCTGGGCACAGAAAATTATTATGTTTTCAGTTCCAATGGGAAATGTCAGGGACCTGAATATGATTTGAAGGTAATGTGGGCTCACACTGAGTTGCTTATTGCAACCATGACCGTCTTTGAATTCACAGGTGAAACATGGGCAAAGGAATGGTATGAACGGGGAAGGGAATATTGTCTGAAAAACATGGCAAATACCGGTAACGGTGTATGGAGACAGGCTGTTGACCGTTTCGGAAAAGATAAGAAGCGTCCTGACATAACCGTATTCAGGAAAGACAATTTCCATCAGATACGATATATGATGATGAATCTCCTTTCTATCGAACGGATAATAAACAACAATAATAAAATAAGCCAAATTTAATAAAAGATGATCGAGAGTCGACTATCACTAAAATTTGTATTTTTACTACTTTTTAATCCTTATATGAGTTGTAAGTTCAAAAGGAACCAGATGTGTCAGTCTTAACCGAACAACCTTTTTTTACCATGCAGCAGCGAAATAGACTCTCCGAAAACGTAAATTTGCACACCTAAAGTTTAAAACCTGGATGGAATATTCAAACCAACAGCTTATACATGGAATCAGGCAGGGAGATCTTGCTTATTTTGAAACACTATACAAGAAATACTACATTTTTCTTTGTCTGATTGCTGAGAATATTGTCAGGAATCATTCTGATGCAGAAGAAATAGTATCGGATGTATTTGTCAAGCTATGGAATATCAGGGAAAATATTAACATTACTACTTCCATTAAGGCATATTTAATAAAAGCAGTTCATAATACTTCTCTCAACTACCTTGAAAAGTCTAAAACAAGCAATAAATTAACTGACAACTTCAATGATTCAGATTTTAAATTACTGGCATGGGACAGCGATTATCCTTTAGGGCAACTGTACGAAAAGGAGATCACAGATATTCTGGAACATGGTATCAATACACTTCCGGATGCCTGCCGGCAAATATTCGTTCTCAGTCGTAATGAAGATATGAAGTATAAGGAAATTGCAGATAAGCTTGGGATTTCAGTAAATACTGTCAAGACGCAGATGAAGATTGCTCTTGTCCGTCTGCGCGAGAATCTTAAGGATTACATGATGGTTCTTATCATATTCATACTGGGAATTTGAAAATATTTCATTCCTTCTTAACCCTGTCATAATTTTTTCCTGTCTTATATTTAGATCATAATATTATGCAACCCAAAGAAAGTAAACAGCCGGCAGACAATTTAATTCCAGGTTATCTGAAAGGCGAATTATCCTCTGATGAAACAAAAGAACTTATCAGTTGGATTAAAATGAACAAAGCCAATAAGCGCGAATTTGATGAATATTGTGAAATATGGATCACAGCTAAAGCATCCTTTAAAAATCCAAAATTTAATATTCAGGAGGGTTTTTGGAAGTTCAAACAAAATATCAGAGGCAATGAAACCTTGAATATTGGCTTAAAAAGCACCAATTTATTTAAAACAATAACGAAGTATGCTGCAATATCTGTTATTGCAGCGTCTTTAAGCGGACTTGTGTTTTATTATTTAGGAAAAAATCAGGTTGTCAAACCTGAGCTAAGCTATAATGAGTTAAATGTTCCTTTGGGATCGCGTGCCCAATTCTTATTGTCTGATGGAACAATTGTTACATTAAACGCAGGTAGCCGGTTAAAGTATGATAACCGGTTTGGTATAAATGACAGGGTAGTACAACTTGATGGAGAGGGATTCTTTAAAGTTGCAAAAGATAGTAAAAAGCCCTTTATGGTTAAAACTTCGTATTTGAATGTCAGGGCTTTAGGGACAACTTTTAATATAAAAGCCTATTCTGAGGATAAAACAATTGAAACAACCCTGATAGAAGGTTCCGTAAAAATAGAAGAGATAGCATCTGAAAGTAAATCTGAAGTAACAGTACTTAAACCAAATCAGAAGCTTACTTTTTTTAAGGAAGATTCAACGATGATTGATGAAACAACTATTCCGGAGAAGAAAGCAGAGAATAGTCCACAGCCTCTGATGGTTCAGAAATCAATATCAATTCCCAGGTTAGTTACGGAGAATATCAACGTAGATCCGGTTATATCATGGAAAGAAAACCGCTGGATATTTGAAAAGCAGAGTCTTTCGCAGATCGCAATTGAGTTGGAGCGTAAATTTGACATAGAGATAATTTTTGAGTCGGAACGGTTAAAAACTTTCAGATTCACAGGAATTATACTTGCAGAACCTATAGAACAGGTACTTGAGGTTATAAGCATTTCAGCTCCTATTAATTTCAAACTAAAGGGCAGAGTCGTTACCTTATCAGAGAACAAAAGCTTTGAAGAACTTAGTAAGAATTTATACGAATAGAAATATACATTCACCCTAAATATTACCTAATAAAGTTTTGCCTATGATAAAATTAAGTTATTGAAAAAAGCGCAGGATGCTGAAACACCCCGCGCCAGTTTTTTGCAAATTATTTCCAATGTAACTTTCTTCAGGAGTACATTGGTTTGTTAAACTTAAAAACATTACAAAATTATGAAAAAAAGTAAACAAAACCTTCTTCCTGTTTCTAAATCGGGAGGGGGGAAAATTCTATTAACCATGAAACTAGCTTTTATAATCATTTTTCTGAGCGTTCTTCAAGTTAGTGCAAATGTCTACTCTCAGCGTACTGTCAATTTGAATTTTCAGAATACATCAATTCGCGAAGTGCTAAAATCAATTGAGCAACAAACCGATGTTCGGTTTTTTTTCAGCGACGACTTGCTGATTATGAATGAAAATATTGATTTAAAGGCAGATAACCAAACCGCTGTAAGCGTATTAGATAATATTTTTTCAAAATCTCCACTGACTTATAAGGTTTATGATAATAATCTGATCGTTATTGTTCCCAGGGAACTTTCACAACAGCAAAAAATAACAGGTACTGTTACCGATGAAAAAGGTAATCCGTTACCGGGAGTAACTGTGATAGTGAAAGGGACCACACTGGGTTCTCTTACTGATATGTCAGGTAAATACTCTATTGAAAATGCACCAAAAGATGCAACATTAGTATTTTCTTTTATCGGTATGACAACACAAGAAATTGTATCGACCGGTAAAACGATGATTGATGTTGTGTTAAAAGAGGAAGCCATTGGACTCGATGAAGTAATTGTAATTGGTTATGGTACTCAGAAGAAAAGTGATCTGACTGGTTCCGTAACAAGGGTGACTATGGCTGACAAAGTTTCTCAGGCAAATGTGAACCTTTCTCAGGCTTTATCAGGAGCTTCGGCCGGAGTGAATATTGAAGGAAGAGGCGGTGCATCAAGCGAACCTTCTTTGTCAGTCAGAGGACAGACCTCATTATCAGCATCAGATCAACCGTTAATTGTTTTGGATGGTGTTATCTATAACGGATCAATGTCTAACATCAATATCAGTGACGTTGAAACAATAGATATCCTTAAAGATGCCAGCTCTGCAGCAGTTTATGGATCAAGATCAGCTAATGGTGTACTTCTTATAACCACAAAAAAGGGTAAATCAGAAAAACCGGTTATATCTTTTGACATGTACAAGGGCTTTCAGGATATGACAAATAATCCGATGAGAGTGATGAATGCCGATGAATTCGCAACCAGACTGGCTGACTGGGATTATCAGGAGAACCTATATACCTGGTACAAAACAAACCCGACAAGCGCTGATCTGAGACCTGTCAGACCTGATGTTACTGACCGTAACGTTGTGGCTTCACACCTCAGAACTTACGAGGAAAAGCAGAATTACCTGGCTGGAAATGAAATTGACTGGGTTGATGAAGTTTTACGGGTAGCCCCGATGCAAAATTACAACCTGAGTCTCCAGGGAGGTACTGACAAATTATCTTATTTCATGTCAGCTTCATATTCTGACATTAATGGAATCCAGCTGAATGACGAATTTAAAAGAACCACCGTTCGTAGTAATCTGGAAAGTGTAGTTAACAACTGGCTTACACTTGGATTAAACGCAGCATATACATACCGCGATAATTCAGGACTTGCCGCCGATCTTGCCAGTGCAAGGATTGCCAGTCCATTGGTAAATAATTACATTGGTACTGAAAATTATGACATATACCTCGGAGGAGAATTATTTCAACCATATCCTCTTTCTAATTTATTTGTTGATAATTCTGATACCAGTAATGAACTGTATGCCGTAGGTAGTGCAAAAATAACTGTACCGTGGGTTAAAGGTTTAAAATATGAACTTAATTATTCCCAGACATACAACCAGGCTGATAATAACACTTACTATGATAGCAATACACCGGGAGGCGTTAACAATAAAGGATATGCAGTCAAGGCTCCTTCTACAAGAAGAAACTGGATTGTTAATAATATAGTTTCTTACAACCGGACTTTTGGTGATCATCAGGTGAATGCCACTTTGCTTTTCAGCCGGGAAAGTCTCACCGGAGGGTCATCTACTCTGACTGCATCAGGATTTGATAATGAAATACTTGGTTATAATAATATGGGACTCGGTACTATTACTTCTGTTGCATCACATGCTTTTGAAGAAAATAGCCTTTCATATATGGGTCGTATAAATTATTCATTTAAATCACGTTATATGTTTACCGGTACCGTACGTAAAGACGGTTTCTCCGGATTTGGAGCAGGCAATAAATGGGCAACATTCCCTTCAGCTTCTCTGGCCTGGGTGATTTCAAATGAAGAATTTTTTAAAGATCTGGGAATATATTTGAAAGCCAGAACATCTTACGGTAAAAACGGAAACCAGGGAATCGGACGTTACTCAAGTCTTTCTACAATGGGTACCACATATTATGTCTATGGTTCAACACCCGCTTCTGCTCTTTATCCAGGTTCCCTGGCTAACTCAAATCTGAGCTGGGAAACTACAACATCGTTCAATGTTGGGGCAGACTTCGGTTTTATGAAGAACAGAATTACAGGATCTATTGATCTGTATACCGCTAAAACCACTGATGTTCTTGTTAAGAGGCAGCTTCCTCCTGCTTCCGGATATGCAAGCGTTTGGGCAAATATGGGAGGAGTTGACAATAAAGGTATCGAGTTTGAATTAAAATCTATCAATTTCGATGGTCTCTTTAAATGGACAACCGGTTTAATGTTCTCCATGAACAGAGATAAAATTACTAAGCTGTTTGGTGGTGAAAATGATAAAGATGTTGGTAACGGATGGTTTGTTGGCGAACCAATAAGTGCAAAATACGACTATCAGATGGCAGGTGGAGTCTGGCAGGAGTCTGATCTGTTCAGTGGTAATATAATGAGTGGTTGGTATCCGGGTCAGTTCAAATATGTTGATCAGAATGGTGATGGAGCAATTGATCCTACTAATGACAGAACAATCGTAGGATACGGTTCTCCAAGCTACCGGTTCAGTATAAATAACACCTTCTCATACAGGAATTTCACTTTCTCATTCTTTATTAACTCAATACAGGGAGGCGATAAATATTATATTGCTGATAATGCTACAGTGGTAAATCCACTTTATTATATGCAACAAAGGATGAACAATTCGGCAATCAATGCTTACTGGAGACCAGATGCCCCTACCAATAACACCACCGGAATTTTTAATAATCCTTTGCGTCAAAGCGGTATATATCAAAGCAGAAGTTTTGTGAGATTACAGGATATATCTCTTGCATACAATCTCGGGCAGAATGTACTTGACAGGTTAAAACTGAAATCATGCCAGATATATGTATCAAGTAAGAACCCTTACGTTTGGACTAAATGGCAAGGTTGGGATCCGGAAATCGGAGTAAGTGATACTCCTCTCATGAGAAATATTGTTACAGGCCTAAGGCTTAGCTTCTAGCTCTGTTTAAAAAATTGATAGATTAGTTATTTTGAAATCTAAAAATTGCGAAAAAATGAAAAAATATTTATATATGCTGGGTAAAAAGTATTTATTGATAATTGGCTTTCTTCTATTTATACTTCCCTCCTGCAAAGATGACATTCTCAATGAGGTGCCTCTTGATTTTCTCTCACCCGATAACGCTTATCTTACTGAAAAAGGTGTTATACAAGGTATATCCGGACTTCATGAGCGTGTAAGAGGTGCATACTATGCCATGAATGAATTTGGTACCATGAACTGGGCAACCCACGGATCAGATTTAGGTTATAATGGAGAAGTTCCGCAAGCTGGTTCCGGTTACTTAAATTCATATCTTGATCTGAATCCAACTTTTAAAGCTGATACAGCTCATTGGAATGTAGCCTACAGAATTATTCAAAGGGCGAATGTACTTATCAAGGAAGTTTCCAAGTTAGATCCAACTGTCTTTGATGACGGCGAAGCCGGGAAGAACCTGTACCTGGGTGAAGCAAAATTTTTCAGAGCCTTTGCATACCGCAACCTGGTTTCGACTTACGGCGATGTGCCTCTTCTGACAGAACCTGTTTCAACTGCAAAAGACGATTTTGTCAGAACTCCCGCAGCTGAGGTTCGTAGTCAAATGGAAGCAGATTTCAAATTTGCTGCAGAAAACTTACCTGAACCTGGTAAGGAAGCTGCCCCTGGCAGAATAACACAGGGACCTGCTTGGCATTTCCTTGCTGAAACATACCTTGAAGAAAAAGAGTATCAAAAAGCTGTTGATGCAGCTACTAAGGTAGTTGATGGATACCATTATGCACTGATGACTAAACGTTTTGGTGTGAACCTTGCAAAGGATGTATTTGGATCTGGTGATGTATATTATGATCTCTTTAGTCGTGGAAATCAAAATCTGGCAGAGAATACCGAAGCTATGTGGGTTATACAGGTTGAACCGTTAATTACAGGTGGCAGCCAGTTAGCAACTGCTTATATCTTTGGACCCCGCTATTTCGATTTAGCACTTACACCTGATGGAAAAAAGGCAACCCTGGGAACAATTTATAATGGTACCTATACCGGGATCAATGATACATTAAGCCGTCCTACAGCAAATGCCCGGGGAACTGATTTTGTTTTCTACGGTATGTGGGCAAGCGATTGGAACAATGATATCCGGAATGCCAAACATAATATTAAAAGAACTTATTATTTTGATAACCCGGCTTCTGCTTATAACGGCCAAAAGATAGATTTCAGCCTTTATACGAATCCACCACGTTCCAATCTTATGGTTGATACCTGCAAGATTCTTTTCCCGTCATTTATTAAGTTCTTTGATCCTCAGCATTACATTCTTCAACCCAACAGGGCTGGCTCTGGTATAACACATAAAGACTGGTGTGCATTACGCTTTGCAGAGACCCTGCTCCTTCGTGCTGAAGCATATCTTGATCTGAATAAACCCGACCTGGCTGCAGCTGATATTAACCAGATCAGGAACAGAGCTAACGCAACTCCTGTTAAAGCTGCTGATGTAACTATTGATTATATTCTCGATGAAAGAGCCAGAGAGCTCTTCGGAGAAGAATGGAGACTTATTGCCTTGAGACGTACCGGCAAACTTGTTGAAAGAGTCAAAAAGTATAATAATAATCCGGCTTGCCCCGGAGCTTATATCCAGGACTTTAATGTTCTTTGGCCTATCCCGCAGGCACAGATTGACCTTAATGTTGGCGCTCCGTTCGCTCAGAATCCTGGCTATTAATCTTTTGAATTGGCATAAGGCAAATACCTTATGTAAAGAGTATTGAATTTTTTAAAATAGTATATTACAATTTTTTAATAACAAGTATTAAGAATCACCGGGAAGTAACATTGAGATCATTAATTTGGCCCAATGTTACTCCTGGTAATTCTTTATTTTACAACTGATTAAATACGCCTGCCAATTCATGCAGGTTTATTAACAATTCATGAGTTTGTTGAAATTGAAACGGTTATAAATTTATTCTTTTAAAATCATGCTATGCTAGGTAAAAAAATACGATGGACGTTTCTATGCATAATGCTGGGAATGATGTTGTTTATTCAGGGATTTGGGATTGAAAGCATTAATGAAAAAGAAGATAGAATAGCAGGTCTCCGACTTGCAACATTTGATGTTGACGCCACCCCTCCTGTCGGCAGTTATATGACATATAATCCTGTCATCAATATATGGGACCTCGGTCTTCGGGCCAGGGGAATAGTTTTGCTGGGTGCCGGTAAACCTATTGTTTTATGCTCGATTGACTGGATAGGTCTCGCAAATGAGAGTCAGGATGAATTTAAACGCGTTCTGGCAAATGCAGCAGGGACTGTTCCCGAACGGGTCGCTGTTCATACTATTCATCAGCACGATGCCCCGATTTGTGACTTCAGCGCTGAAACCTATCTGAAGAACTCAGGCATTGCGCCACTGAGTTACGAAAGTACGTTTACCCGACTGGTAATGCATCGAATTGAAGAAGCAATCCGTACTTCTCTTGAAAAGGCCACTCCCGTCACTCATGTGGGAATGGGTGAAGCACCTGTTTATATGGTAGCATCGAACAGAAGAATACAGGGACCCGACGGACGTGTTCGTGCAACTCGTTATACAACCTGCCAGGACTCTGCGTTACGTGCTGAACCTGAAGGATTGATTGATCCAATGGTTTCACTTGTGAGTTTTTGGAACGGGGAGAATCCTGTAGCGGTATTAAGCTATTATGCCGTTCATCCGCAGAGCTATTATCTGACGGGAGTTGCTAATCCGGATTTTCCCGGGCTTGCCCGTTTCTACAGGCAATTGTCTGTTCCACAGGCTCTTCATGTTCATTTCAACGGAGCCGGAGGAAATCTGGGGGCCGGCAAATACAACGATGGTTCACATGAAAACCGGGGCATCCTGGCTGAACGTCTGGCTGATGGGATGAAAAGAGCCTGGGATGCCACTAAAAAGGAAGTTCTATCAGCTGAAGATGTATCCTGGAATGTTGAACCGGTAGCTCTCCCTCCTGCAAATTATATCGACAGCCTTAGAGCAGTAGTTAAATCAAAAGCAAACGATCAGATATTCTTATCAAATAACATCTCAAAAATAATTTTTTACGACCGGTGCCGTAAAGGTAAAAAGATAGATATAAGCTGTCTCTCTCTTGGTCGTGCCCGTATATTGAATATGCCGGGAGAACTGTTTGTGGAGTATCAGCTCAAAGCTAAAGCTGAGCGCCCCGATCTTTTTGTTGCCATGGCAGCATATGGTGATTATGGGCCAGAGTACATCTGCACTGACAGCGCTTACGAAGAGGGAGGATATGAGGCCAGTAGTGCATCGGGTGTCACAAAAGGATCGGAAAAGATAATTATGTCAGCAATAAACAAGTTACTGCAGGTTGAGGGACCACATTAGCGGATGCAATATCCAGAGAAAGAATGAATGCCGGAATGCCATTGCAAACCAGCACTCTTGAGACACAATCAATAAAGGTAGCTTCACCGGCAAAAAACCTAGATAAAATACTATGGCTGCAACACGCAAATTCCTGAATTAGTCAATGAACGATAAAAGGCATGATATGAAAAACATAAAAATTGAGAACAAAATACTTTTAATTATTTTTATTTGTTTTTCTCCTATATTATTAGGACAAAATGCAACTAAAAATCTTACTATAACAGGTTTTGTTGTGGATGCAAAAAGAAATCCTGTGGAGAATGCTTCCATTTTCATAGATGGTGTGAAAACCAGCTCGGTTACAAACAAAAAAGGATTTTATAAAATAAAAACAAGCCGGAAAGCCAGGGAAATAATGGTCTTCTCTCCTTTCAACGGATACTCTACAGTTGCCCTTGATGGACAAGAGTCTATCGATTTTATTCTTTCAAATGAAACAAAAGATTTGGACCGTAAAGCAAAAGCGGTTGATAATGAAATTGTAAATACCGGATATGGTACTGCCGGAAAAAATGATATACCTAATAAAATAAATAAGATAGATGGTCAGGATCAACGTTTTGCCGCTTATCAGGATATATATGATATGCTTCGTGGTTCAGTCCCGGGAGTTGAAGTAAGCGGAAAAAGTATTACAATAAGGGGAAGTACTTCTCTAAATGCAAGCACAGAGCCTCTCTTTGTTGTGGATGGGGTAATTGTAAACAGCATAGATAATATATCACCACAAAGTGTAAAATCAATTGAAGTGCTTAAAGGAGCTGATGCTTCAGTATATGGAACAAGAGGCTCAAATGGAGTAATACTTATTACTCTTGTTTCCGGGAGAAAAAAATAAAAAAATATTTTACATTTATCACATTTAACTCAATAAGGTAAAATCTGGAAATTTTAAAGGAACGCAATAAGTAATTAAACTATCATAATCAAAATATTAAATAATTATTACAAACATAATCAATAGATTAAAATGAAAAAGAAAGAATTAACAAGAAGGAAATTCATTGCTACGGTATCCGCAGGGTCCGTAGCTGCAGTTGCTTCAAGTGCTATTCCATCATTCGGGAAGGAGAACATAACTATTACAAATAGTAACTCCGGTAAACTTGCGATCCTGGGAGGCACTCCGGTTGCACCGGACAAGGTATGGCCCGCATGGCCATATGTTGATGAAAGAGTCGTCGAAGAGATAGTTAAGACCACACGCAGCGGTATCTGGTGCAGGATACAGTCAGCTAACGGAACGGTACCCACATTTGAAAAAGAGCTTGCCAAACTTCTGGGTGTTAAAACAACAGTATGTACAGGTTCAGGCACACAGTCGCTGAATACAGCTGTTGAAGCTTTGGGTATCGGGCCCGGAGACGAAGTCATTACCTCTCCATATACCGATCCCGGGACTATCCAGTCAATTCTGGTCAGCCGTGCACTTCCTGTAATGGCAGATCTTGATACGGAATCATTTCAGATAGATCCTGATGACGTGGAGAGAAAGATTACCAGCAGGACAAAAGCCATTATGCCGGTACACATCATGGGTCAGCCATGTAATATGGAACGTATTATGGCAATAGCAAAGAAACATAACCTGAATGTGATAGAAGATGCCTGCCAGGCAATTCTGGCTGAATATCAGGGGAAAATGATAGGAACGATTGGTGATGTAGGCTGCCTCAGCTTCCAGACAAGCAAAGTGCTATGCTGTGGTGAAGGCGGAGCCATCTATAGCAATAACGAAGAGCTCATGGATAAATGTTACACGGTTCAGAACCATGGAACATCAAAAAGAGGGAAAACCGAAACTATCGGATCAAAGTATCGTATGAATGAGTTTGAAGGAGCAATCCTTCTCGGACAAATGCCCGGAGTGAAAGAACGCCATGCAACCCGTAACAGAAATGCTAAATATCTGACAGAGAAACTTAAAGGGTGCCCGGGCCTTGTACCTCAGAAACTCTATGATGGAACAACCTCCGGATCGTTCTACCTTTATACCTGGTCCTATAAAAAAGAACATTTTAATAACGCACCTCGTGAGAAATTTCTGAAAGCAATTGCAGCTGAAGGAATAGGTCTCAGCCCGTATATTGCAAACGGATTACACAGAGAACCCTGGACTGACCATATTCAGACATTACCGGAGTATAAGAAGATGTTTGGTACATCCAGACTGAAAAAATTCCAGGCCGAACTGAGTCTTCCAAAGTGCGACCAGGTTTGCCAGGACATGGTAATGCTATGGGCTTCAGGACCACTGCTCGGAACCCTTGCTGACATGGACGATGTTATCAACGCAGTAATGAAAGTTTACGATAACAGAGATAAACTTAACTCAATTTAATTATTAATATTGCAAAATTGCAAAAGAAAGCTAAGACGGGTGCCAAACAATTAACCGCCCGTCTTTTCTTTATGCTGTTATTTAATTAAATTTAATAAAAGAAGATTTAATAAAGTGAATGATCAGATAATATCTCCATCTTTGTTAAATCTTCTTTTCATGAAGTTTTAAACATCATTTGACAAAACACCGGTTTACACAGGTTTATTATTTCAAACAGATGTCAGGGAGTTTTATTAAGTGAATATAAGATCAGAAACAATGCTATTCATGTTTTTACATTTATAAAGATCAGTTGCGGTAATAATGTTCACTTTAATTTGAAATGTTATATCATAATCATAAAATAAAATGAAAAAGAATTTTAATCGTCGTGATTTTGTAAAGACGACAGCAATAGGAGGCCTGGGACTGGGCCTGATTGGAAATGCAACTTCATTATATGGGAAAAGCAGTCCTGCTTCAGGCAGAATAGGCATCATTGGATTGGATACATCACATAGCGTTGCCTATGCAAAAGCGCTTAATGGACCTGATCCGAAGCCGGAATACAGTGGATTTAAGATTGTTGCAGCATACCCAAAAGGAAGTAATGATATTAAGTCAAGTACAGAAAGAATACCAGGTTATATAGAGGAAGTAAAGAAAGTTGGTGTTGAGATTGTCAACTCTATTGATGAATTACTTACTAAAGTCGATTTTGTATGCCTGGAGACAAACGACGGACGCCTTCATCTTGAACAGGCAATCCCCGTTTTAAAAGCCGGTAAACGCATGTTTATTGACAAACCTGTTGCAGCTTCCTTAACCGATGCAATAGCTATCTTTGATGTTGCAAAACATTATAATGTGCCTGTCTTTTCATCTTCATCCCTGAGATATATTTCAGGAGCAAAAGAAATAGCTGAAGGCGCAATCGGGAAGGTAACAGGAGCTGACGCTTATTCTCCATGCCATCTCGAGAAAACACATCCTGATCTCTTCTGGTATGGAATACATGGCGTGGAGATCTTATTTACAGTAATGGGAAAAGGTATCAAAAGCGTAACCCGCGTCAGCACTCCTGATACTGATATGGCAATCGGTACGTGGGAAGATAACCGCATCGGCACTTTCCGTGGAATAAGGGCAGGAAAAGCAGGTTATGGAGGTACAGTATTCGGGGAAAAAGATATTCTGAAACTTGGTGATTTTGGCGGATATGATCCACTCCTTGTAAAGATACTTGAGTTCTTCAAAACAGGGATTCCACCTGTAAGCAGTGAAGAAACACTGGATATATTTGCCTTTATGCAAGCCGCTGATGAAAGCAAACTTAAAGGAGGCATTCCGGTTGAGGTTGAAAAGGTCAGACAGAAAGCAATCCAGAATGCTAAAAAAGTGCGATACTAAATAATTGTTTATAAAGTCATTAATTATAATTGAAAATGGAAAATAATCGCAGGGATTTTATAAAAAAAGCAGCTGCAGGAGTAGCAGCTGTCTCTGTTGGCGGAATATTACCAGGATTCAGTGCAAAAAGTTATGGCAGCATTTTCGGTGCAAATGACAGGATCAATATAGCAATGATGGGGGTCAATTCCCGGGGGTTGGCATTAGCCGGAACTTTTGCCAATCAGGAAAATGCTGAAATAATTTACGTTTGTGATGTTGATTCCCGTGCAGAAGCAAAGTGTTCTGATGCAATTGAGAAACTTAAGAATAAACGCCCCAAAGCAATGCCTGATTTCAGGAAAGCACTCGAAAGCAGAGACCTTGATGCCATTGTCATTGCAGCTCCTGATCACTGGCATGCTCCCTCTGCCATTCTTGCTTCGAAGGCTGGCAAACATGTTTATCTTGAAAAACCATGCAGTCATAATCCGAGAGAAGGAGAACTACTTGTCGCAGCAGCAGCAAAATATAAAAATGTCATTCAGATGGGAAACCAGCGCCGTTCATTCCCAAATATAATTGCTGGTATCGCTGAACTCAAAGCCGGTATAATAGGAAGGCCTTATTTTGCAAAAACATGGTATTCAAACAACCGTCCCTCTATAGGAATCGGGAAAGAAGCTCCCATACCATCGTGGCTCGATTTCGATTTATGGCAGGGACCTGCTCCCCGTAAACCTTACAAAGACAATCTTTTACATTATAACTGGCATTGGTTTTGGAACTGGGGAACAGGTGAAGCCCTGAATAACGGAACCCACTTTGCCGACATTGCACGCTGGGGACTAGGTGTTGATTATCCTGTACGCGTTTGTTCTGCAGGAGGACGTTATCGTTATCATGATGATTGGGAAACCCCTGACACTCAAATTATTACTATGGAATTTGACAATAATACAAGCATGACATGGGAAGGTGTCAGTTGTAATAGTCGTCCAATAGAAGGTAGTTTCGTGGGAGTGATATTTAACGGAGACAACGGCTCATTAAGGATCGACGGCAATGATGCCTATTCTGTATTTGATCTGAAAGGTAAGCTTGTAAAAGAGGTCAGCAATAAAACAACTATCGATGCCAGAAATGCAAGTAATCCGGCGGGCGGTCTGGATTCCGCTCATATCCGTAATTTTCTCGAAGCTATCAGAGTTGGAACACCACTAAATTCCGATATCTTAAGCGGTCATAAAAGTACTCTGCTCGTACAACTCGGGAATATCGCTCTCCGTTCAGGAAACACTCTTCACCTGGATCCTTCAAACGGACATATTAAGAACGATCCTGTTGCTGAAAAACTTTGGTCGAGAGAATATCAACCTGGCTGGGAACCAAAGATATAATGTAAATTAATAAAATTTAATATCATCAGGAGATTTTATCTTATATACCTTCAAACCATGAATGTGATACTATATTCATGATCAATATCAGAAACAACAGATCAATTTTTTTTAATTGATCTGTTGTTTTAACATTCAGTACGATATTTATATTGACATATTTCATGATATATTTGTAAAATATTTCAAACAGAGTAACTCGAATAAATGAAAAAGAAAATTGAAGTAGTAAATGCAGAAACACTTTCTACTCGTAACACAGTCATATCAATAGTTTTAATTGGTTTATTGTTTTTTATTTTTGGTTTTTCAACCTGGATAAATGCGATATTAATACCCTATTTCAAAATTGCCTGCGAATTAAATAATGTCCAGTCTTTATTCGTTGCTTTTGCCTTTTACATAGCATATCTGGTCATGGCAATACCTGCAGCCTTTTTATTAGAGAAGGTTGGATTTAAGAAGGGGATAATGATTGGTTTCTGGATAATGGCCCTGGGTGCTTTAATATTTGTACCGGCAGCCATGACAAGGACATACGGAATATTCCTCATAGGGCTCTTCACAATTGGGACCGGTCTGGCAGTTTTACAACCTGCGGCAAATACCTATATCACAAAGATCGGTTCAAAAGAAAGAGCAGCACAGCGAATGAGCATTATGGGCGCATGTAATAAAACTGCAGGGATAATTGCCCCGTTATTACTGGCCGCCGCTATTCTCAGACCAAGTGACACAGAGTTGTTCAAACAGATACCTTTAATGGATGTGGAAACGAGAGATGCTGCCCTGAATGAGCTGATAAGAAGGGTTATTTCCCCTTATGCCTTTATGTCGGTTGTTCTTTTCCTGCTTGGAGTGATGATCAGGTTTTCAATTTTGCCGGAAATAGATACTGATAATGAATCTCCGGCAGTAGCTAATGCAAATTCCGGTAAAACCAGTATAATCCAGTTCCCTCATCTTATTCTTGGTGCTGTGGCAATATTCATTCATGTAGGATCACAAGTTGTCGGGATTAACACTGTGATAGGATATGCTCAATGGCAAGGTCTGCCATTACTGGAAGCAAAAGTATTCCCCTCGTATATTTTAAGTGTTACCATGTTTGGTTTCTTACTGGGTATTGTTCTCATTCCAAAATTTATCAATCATCTCAAGATGTTGCGTATTTGTACAACATCCGCAATTCTTTTGACAGTTGTATTTTTCTTAGTACATGGTCAGGTAGTATTCCTTGGCATTACTGTTGATCTGTCAATATGGTTTCTCGTTTTATTAGGCCTTTCCAATTCTTTGATGTGGTCTACAATATGGCCACTTGCACTCAATGGCCTTGGTCGATTTACCAAAATGGGAGGATCAATTCTTATCATGGGTTTATGCGGGAGTGCAATTCTGCCTATCATCTATGGATACTTTGCTGATCTCTTCAACCCCCGTCTTGCTTACTGGGTATTATTACCATGCTATATATACTTATCATTTTATGCTTATTACGGCTATCGTATCAAAAACTGGTCATTTAGAAAAAGTGACTGACAGGTTACGGGTAAAACTTTAAAACCATGTTAACTGAAACCATTAAACAATTAAAATAGTAGATGTTATGAATTTTTTAAAATCATCAGCAAATTCCCTGTTGCTTACAGCATTATTAATTGTGGTAACCACACTATCCTGTCGTAATAAATCTGCCAAACAAGATGGATGGGTAGATTTATTTGATGGCAAAACACTTAACGGTTGGAAGGTTCTGAATCAGGACTGGACCCATCCGGACAGCAAACCTGATTTTTATGTTGAAAACAATATGATTGTCTGCAATACGACAATGAATAATGAAGGTGGCTACCTGGTTACTGATAAATCTTATTCAGATTTCATACTTGAATTTGATGTAAAAATTGATACTTCTCTCAACTCAGGCCTTCAATGCAGGAGCCGGGTATGGGAAAAGGATACCTCTTCGATATATGTGGCAGGTGATGCCCAGGGTACAAAAGTCCCATCAAAATGGAGGGCAGGATATGTATGGGGATACCAGATTGAAGTAGATCCATCCCGCCGTGCATGGTCAGGTGGATTATACGAACCAGGTAATCGCGGATGGATCGTTACATTAGCCGGCAATGAGGCTGCCCGTAATGCATTTAAACCTTTGGACTGGAACCATTACAAAATAAAAATGGATGGTAATAAAATACAGGTATGGGTTAATGATATCCCTACTGTAGATACGACTGATGACATGTCTTCATCCGGATTTCTTGGCCTGCAGTTTCATGGAGCATTCAAAGAGTGGCAAAAAGATAAAAAATCCATGTGGAAAAATATCAGAATAAAGGAACTTTAACGAGCTGGCTGAAAAACGGTTTTACAAGAGGTAAAAGGAGAGCACATATCAAACTGTGCCCTAAATCCAAATTTTAAACATTCCAGTCACTTTGTTCTCCTGGCAGTAATTAGTTATACAATGTAATTATGGAATCAAAAAACAGACTTTTAAAGATATATAATGGTCAGGTAGTTACCCCCTATCGTATTATCAATAATGGAACGGTTATCATAAAAAATGGAATTATTGAAGAGATTGCTGAAGGTAATCCTGTTACAGAAGGGGCAACTGAAATTAATGCAGAAGGAAATTATATAGCACCAGGATTCATCGATATTCATTTACATGGTGGTGGTGGCTGCGATTTTATGGATGCCACAGAGGAGGCATTTTTAAAGATAGCAGAAAAACATGCTCAGTTTGGAACAACATCAATGGTTCCGACAACCCTGGCAGGTGCAAAGGAAGAATTGGTTCAGACTCTGGATTTATATGAGCAGGCTGATAAAAAAAATATTAACGGATCACAATTCCTGGGCGTGCATCTTGAGGGGCCATATTTTGCAATGAGTCAGAAAGGTGCCCAAAATCCCAAATATATCACTAATCCCAATCCGGAAGATTATAAAGAGATCTTAGCTCGTTATCCTTTTATCAGAAGATGGAGCTCTGCGCCTGAGCTGGAAGGAGCGCTTGATTTTGGCAAGTATCTGACTTCCAATGGAGTTATTGCAGCAATTGCCCATACCGATGCAAGTTATGATGAAGTGGTTAAGGCATTCGAAAATGGTTATAACCTTATAACACATCTGTATTCAGGCATGTCAGGAGTTTTCCGTAAAAATGCATTCCGTTATGCAGGTGTTATTGAAAGTGCTTACCTTATTGATGAAATGAAAGTGGAGGTAATTTGTGACGGGATCCACCTTCCTGCACCATTGCTGAAGCTGATTTATAAAATAAAAGGACCGGATAAAATTGCACTGGTTACCGATTCAATGAGAAATGCCGGTATGCCTGATGGTGAAAGCATATTAGGAAGTCTTAAGAACGGGCTGAAAGTAATTGTTGAGGATGGAGTTGCCAAATTACCTGACCGTACAGCATTTGCCGGCAGTGTCGCTACAACTGACAGATTGGTCCGGACTATGATACAATTGGGTGAAGTCCCATTGAAGGAAGCAGTAAGGATGGCTACAGTTACACCAGCTACTATAATGGGCGTGGATGACAAAAAAGGATCATTGGTCCCTGGAAAAGATGCTGACATTGTTATTTTTGACCAAAACATTAACATCAAAAAAACCATCATAAAAGGGAAAGTGGTTTATTCACACGGGTAATAGCTATTTAAAAACTGAAAAGTCAGCTGTCGTAATATCAATTCACAGACCAGGACATTACTTTGAACTGCCGACTTCTATCCCATGAAACCTGGCAATTGTTAAGCCATAACATTTGGCTCTTGTGTCCTGCGATACTTTGCAGGCGTCAAGAACTTTGTTAAATCTTCTGATGTTTTCATCTAGAGCATGGGGATCTTCATCAGTTGCAAATAAAATTTTTTCCCATGCGGGAACAGCATTTTTGGGCATATGAGCTTTTCCTATGGCATCGGTCCACCATAACCACTGAGCCCAATACCCCGGATCATTTTCCTTTTTGATTAATGAAGAGCCAGAAAGATCAAAATACAGATTGGAATTACGTCGTGTTGCTTCAGCAGCTTCCTCATACCATGGATTACCAAAATGTGCAGCATGAATAAAAAGTTTTGGATGTTTTGCAGCAACATCAGCAAGTTCCCCGGGACGCAGATGATCCATCACACCAGAAGAAAGATTTCCTGTATGCGGAGCTACAGCAAGATGCAGTTTTTCTGCCAGGGTCCAGATCGGTTCATATTTAGGATCATTATAATCCCAGTCACCTGAGGCAAATAATTCACCTAACCCTTTATATCCCATATCATAAACTTTTTGAATATCTTCCAAAACTGCAGGATTGTCAAGTTCTATGGAAGCATATGGTATTACCCTGTCAGGATGAGCTTTAGCAAAAGCAATTCCCCTTTCAATATCTTTCATATAGACAAGTACACAAGCCATCGCATTATGCTTTGTATAGATGTCAATGAATGATTTTTCCCATTCGTCCGTGGCAACGTAATGAATATGAGAATCGATTATAAACGGAGGAGTTGAATAATTTGGTTTTTCACTTACACTGTTACATCCTGGAAACAGGATAATTCCGAGCAGAATAGTAATTAATAGATTTGTTTTCATATAAAAGTCATTTTGAGCCTCTTTAAAGATCCAGACAGCATAACTCTCTCCTCTTCCCGGAGAAGCCAAGCTCTGTTTTTATGCGAGGCATTTTTTTCAACATAACTTAAACGTTCAATACCTGAATTTAAAGCACTTTAACAAATGTCATGAAAAATCAATGATTTTTCACAAAAAAATATAATAATTCTTAATAATTTATTTAACAATCTGATTTTATGTTATCTGACATCAATCATCAGTGCATTTTTCTGCTACTTTATTGATAATTTTGTACTTTTAAAATGTTCCTGCCGGTAACTCGGGAGTCAAAAATATCTGGTTGGTCTATTGATTATTTATTTGTATTTTTCATCCCTGAAATGGTGCATTTTATTTCAGTACTCATGAAAATGTCTGCTGATCATTGTTATTTTTAAAACAAATGTAATGAATAAAAATCGAAGAGAATTCCTGAAACTGACCGGTATGGCAGGTATTGCATTGGGAACCGTTGGTTTTAAATCTTCAAAGTATGATCTCCGCTCAGTGAACCCGGCAGAAAAGGACATAAAGTTCATAAGCCCCATTGACGGAGATATGTTAAATAAATATGACGGCAGCGTCATTGGAGAAAAATTGATAACACGTGTTAAAATAGCCGCACCAGAGGAAAGTGTGATAAAAGTTAATGGAGTTCAGGCAAGTTACATTAATGGGATTTTCGAGACGGATATCAGTCTGGACCACTATGAAAATATCATTGAGCTGATCGAAGAAAAGAGAGAATTTAAAGAGAGCATAAAAGTATTCTGGCTTAAAAATTTCGCCAACAAATACAGACTTTCCCTTGATGATAATATCTGGTTTCTTAAGGATATTTCCGATAATGCTGACAGGTATAAATCAATATTTGAAAATCCATATCTTGGATTTCTTAAACAGGTACATGATACTTACGGTACAAAAATCCATATTAACATTTACTATGAGACCGATGGGTTCAATATTTCACAACTTACCGATAAGTTTAAAGATGAATGGAGGGCAAACTCTGGTTGGATCAGGTTAAGTTTTCACGCTTTTGCCAATGAACCGGACAGACCGTATATCAATGCAAGCTATGAAAAGGTGAAGAATGATTGCGACATGGTGATGGGTCAGATACGCCGCTTTGCCGGAAAAGAAATTACAGGACCGGTAACAACTCTCCATTGGGGTGAAGCTACCGTCGAAGGCTGCCATGCGTTAAGAGATGCCGGATTTAAATGTCTGCCATGCGATTTTAATGTTGATAATAATCTTGCCCCCTGCTCGTTCTACCTCGACGTAGAAAAAAGAAGGCATATAAATAAACGTCTGATATGGAGAGACAATAAAAACGGGATCATTTTTGTACGCTGCACTATTATAATTGATACTCATAAACTTGAAAAGATAGTTCCATTTCTTGAGGAGGTAAAAAAAGATCCGCATAAGTCAGCTTATATAGATCTGCTGATTCATGAACAATATTTTTATCCTTTCTATTCAGCCTACCAGCCTGAATACAGGCAAAAAGTTTTAAAAGCAGTAAAATGGGCTTCAGATAATGGATATGAACCAGCTTTCCTCGAAGCTTGTGTTTTCAATTAATTATTAACCATTGCTTTTTACCAGTGTCTCTTTATCTCTTTTGTTTTTCCTGTAAATTTCTCTCGCAAAAAATCTTTTTCTGATACTGGGAGGGTGTCAGATTCTTGATCCTTTTGAATTGACGGTTGAAATTGGATAAGTTTTCAAATCCGCAATCAAAAGCAATTTGAGATATATCCTGAGTTTCGTCAATAAGCAATTTACAGGCATAACCAATCCGTATGTTCAATAAATAATCCTTGAATGGCAGAGTGTAAGCATGTTTAAAGGAAGAATAAAAAGTTGAATAGGGCATATCGGCAACCTTAAGCAAATCCTTAATCTGAATTTTCTTCTGAAAGTTTTGCATAATATATTGCAATGACTTCTGCATGGGTTCATTTTCTTTTGAAAGAAATGATTCAACTGAAGCAGGACTGGATAATAAATGGTATTCATTGGAAGAAGCGAAGATTTCAAAAATCGAAAATAATGTGTAAAGTCTTTTCACATCATTCATTTTAATCATTTTCAGCAGAATTGAAATTATTTTGTCTTTGCTTTTTCCATAAAACTCATAACCTCTGATTGATCCGCATAGAAATTTCTTTAGTGAGACATTTTCCGGAATTTCAAAGAATTTGTCACCTAAAGCATTATGAACAAATTGTATTACAAATGCCTCATTGTTTGGGCTATCCTTATTTTCTGAATTCTCATTATCGCAAATCCATTGATGAGGAAGGTATGGGCCTATGAAAATGAGATCCTTTTCTTCAAACCTGTCGATATGATCTCCTACCAGTCTTTGTCCTCTTCCCTTCAATATTAGAACAAGCTCATATTCAGGATGATGGTGCCAAGGTGCAAATGGGCTCTTTTCGTTGTGAACGATAAACGATTTATTGGGATCCTGTAGTAACCTGATTTTGGCAATTTTCATTACTAGAGCGAATTATAATATCTATATTTTGTAAATGCAATAATTAGTATCAACTAAAGCCACAAATATAGAGATAAGTATTATAAATACTATGGAAAGTATTAATCAATCAGGAAACATTATTGTTATTTTACTAGTGACAGTCAAATCATTAAGGATCCTCTGGTCAGATTTAATTTTTAAGATAATATACAAAATGAGAGCAGCCCCCTTCCTTCACACAAATAAAGTCACTGAACAGGTGATGCAATGTGTATTATCTCTAAAATCAGAATAATTTTAAAGACAATTAATAACTTATTCCATTTAAACTCTAAAATCTTATAAAACATGAATAAAGTGATCATTTTCTTTACCTTCCTGTTGTTGCTTCAGAGCGGTTTTAATCTTAATGCTCAAAATCCGGATTTATTGCCTGTCCCTCAAAAAGCAGAATGGGGCAAAAGCAAATTTCCGGTAGCAGGAGCAAAAATACTGGTCTCGGCTGATTTCTATGCAAGGGAAGAAAGAGCAATCTCTCAGTTTATTTCTTTCGTAAAGAATAAAACAGGATTATCTCTTCCAGTTATTTACACTGAGGACCCAAATGCACAACTAATAGTTCTGAATTCCGGTCAGCCTGGTACGGCATTACCTGCAGTTAACGAAAAAGCCGGGCCTCAGTCACGTGAAGCATACAATATTGGTGTGACTGCAAAGAAAGTCCGGATTACTGCGAGTTACGATGCAGGTATTTATTATGCACTTCAGACATTACGTCAGTTAATTACATGGGAGGGGAATAACTGCTTTATTCCTGAAGTTGATATTGAGGATTATCCCTCTTTCGCTTATCGTGGTGTAATGATGGACTTTTCACATGGTGGTCTGCTTACCGAAGAAGAGATTAAAAATCAGATCGATTTTCTGGCACGATGGAAAATGAACCAATACTATTTCTATAATGAAGTAAGTATTGAAATGAAAGGATATCCGCTGATAAACTATAATGCCTGCTATTCACAGGAACAGATCAAAAGGATTGTTGCCTACGGACGTGAAAGACATATGGATGTAATCCCTTTTGTAAACTTTTATGGACACCTGCATGAGCTTTTAAGACTCGAGAAATATGCCGGTCTCGGTATCGGTCAATATGGGCATGACCTTGACCCTCGTGATCCAGGTGTACAGACTTTGCTGAAAGACTGGATTAAACAGTACGCCGAAATTTTTCCAAGCCCTTTCATCCACGTCGGATTCGACGAAACATGGGAAACAGAACGTCTCATAATAGCAGACTCGTCCATTAAACCTAAGGAGCTTTACCTTAAGCAAATAAACTTTGTCACAAGTACACTCAAAGAATACGGGAAAAAAGTGATGTTCTGGACTGACATTACAAATAACTATCCTGATATCATGTCGGGGTCAGATTTTCCAAGAGATTTAATACCTGTGATATGGGAATATTCCGATAGTAAGGGTTCTTTCCAAAAATGGTTAAAACCTATTCAAAAAGAGAAAATGCCCTTCTTTGTACAATCGGCTGTTGACAACTGGGGAAACGTTTATCTGGCCAGTAAATATACCTTCGATAACATTGATTTATGCCTTAAAACAAGCCGTGATGAAAAAGCAATAGGATATATTACATCGATATGGACCGATGCGGTTCAGCCATTATTGCGGAATACCTGGTTATATATGGCTTACGGATCAGTCGGAGCATGGCAGAACGAACCCATTGACAGGGATGGATTTATCAATAGTTACTGTAAAATAATGTATCCGGGAAAATCTGCACAGATGAGCAATGCGTTTTCAAAATTAGCCGAATCAGAAGCTTTACTTGCAAAATGTCTTGGCCGGCATACTCTGTTAGAAATGTGGGAAAATCCGTTTTCATCATTCCATCTTAATAATACAAAAATCCATCTCGATGACTATAAAAATGCAAGAATGGCTGCAGAGACAGCTGAGGAGAGTCTTTTCGATGCTCTTAATTCTCAAACTGAAGATACTGCATTTATCAGAACTCTTCTTGTAAGCAGCCGCATGCTCGATTTTACTGCTTCGAGGTTCATTTGGGCAAGTCACATCGTAGAACGTTGGAACTGGATTTATGATTTTCAGTTAAAGGGAAAAAAAGACTATATCATGTATTATGATATAAACTATTCAACCCATGGGCTTACAATTGATATGATGGATTACTGTACTCAATTAAAAGAAGAATACAGAAAAGCATGGCTTTCTGAGAATATGCCATACAGAATGGGCACTATTACAGGCAGATTCGATTCTGAATATCTTCTCTGGAGAAATATTAACATGAAAATAGATGATTACAGATTTCATAACAACAGTAAAGAATCCAGATTGAAATTTGAAGTGTTGTTTTTAAATAATAAATAGTATAAGCATACCAGGTTGATGAGTAAGTTTGACAAAACATCTGATAAAATTCTGACATATTAAATAATGGAATGTACCGGAAGTTCAGGGAAAAGAACTATTCAGAGGAAACTAAAACAGAATACAAAATATAAATCTTAAATTGAATCGACAATGAAAAAACAAGAAAAAGCAAAATCAGATTTCAGGTACGATACAGGAGAGGCTAAAGTACCATGGGCTGCAGTAGGTGAAACTATGAATATTGAGGATATTTCCTCGATCATCAGGTTGCTGATTCCGGAAGGGAAAGATCATTCCGCTTATCAGAAACAATTTGAAAAAGTCACAGCAGAACTTGAGGAACTTAATAAAAAAGGTCAATTCGCCACAAAGTTATCCATGGGGAGCAATTGCAGTATGCTTGAGGATGCTGCGAAAAAATTTCTCAATGTCAAACATGCATGCTTTGTTACCAATGCAACTGCAGGTTTTGATATAGGACTTAAATTTGCAGGGCTGAAGCCCGGGGATGAAGTTATTGCACCGGCAATTACATTCCTTTCGACTATAGCCTATCCTTTGCAGATAGGAGCTAAAGTGGTATTGGCTGATATTGATCCACTGACTCTGAATATAAGCCCGGAAGACATCGAAAGGAAGATTACTAAACGTACAAAAGCTATAATGCCAGTGCATATTGGCGGTTATCCATGTGATATGGAAGCTATAATGAAAATAGCAAAAGAACACAATATTATGGTTATAGAGGACTGTGCCCACGCATTCGGAAGCTTCTATAAAGGAAAAGCTTTGGGTACTATCGGCGATTTCGGTTCCTTCAGTTTTCATGAAGTTAAAAACATCACAGCTGGTGGTGAAGGAGGAATTGTGGTGACGAACACAGACTACGGAAAAGATTTTCCCAAAGCCCGTTTCGGCGGATTTGATATAGCCCATCCAATAGACAAATGGCTCTATGATGTTGTTGCCCTTGAAGGAAAAGACGGCCATCTCTCAATGGCAGGAAATCATTCCTCCACTGAAATACAGGCAGTTGTTCTTCTCAACCAGATGAAAAGGTTACCAGGGATAATAGAGGCCCGAAAGAAAAATGCAGAATATCTTAACAACAGATTTGCTGGTATTGAAGAGATTCTCCCCTGCCCTCTCGATACAAAGGATATTAAAAGTGTCTACCATCTCTATCTTTTCCAACTCGATCATACCAAACTGAATGGCGACATCCAGGATTTCAAAGTGAAAATGGCAGAAAGGGGCATTATTCAGATCCCTCACTTTGCTCCGTTATATCGCTTCTCATATCTTAAACAACTGGGACATGACACAGCTGCAATGCAAAAGAGCTGTCCGAATGCAGAAAATGCCTTCCTCCATAAATTCACCCATTTACCACTTTATCCATTGACAGATCAACAGGTTGAGTACATGGCTGATAATATTATTGAAGCTGTTATGGAAATGAGAAAACGTAAATAATACTGTTTGTAACCATCTGACGGTTTATTTACCCGATTAGTATACATATATTTAACAGACAAGCGACAGATGGTTAATTGAAAGAAAGATTTTGAAACCCACATGATTGATAAAAATCAAAGCTGATCACGACTTGTCGGAAGAGCTCACTGATGTCAATCATGTGCGGTTCCATTCACCCATAAAATTAATTAGATACGGATGAAAAAAACCATCTTCTCGTGGACATTATTGTTCACTTGTAATCTGATGTGGTCACTTCAGTTCACATGCATCAAGCTTACTCAGGATCAGGTGGGACCATATTTCACTGTTTGGGCCCCTATGCTACTTTCAGTCATATTCCTGACTCCTTTTGCTCTGAAGGACTTTTCAAAGAGTCATAAATCATTAAAAGACATCTTTGTTTTTGCCCAACTGGCACTTTTAGGAGCTTTTCCTGCACAGGTGCTAATGACATGGGGAACCCGATATTCGCTGGCCAGCAATGCTGCAATACTAACACTATGCCTACCCGTTATAACAGCCATCTTTGCTTTCTTTATGCTGAAAGAAAAGATGAACAGAATACGGTGGGTGAGCTTTGCAATAGCTATCATAGGTGTAATTCTTTGTTCCACCGGTGACATTAAAAATCTCAATTTCGGCTCAAAGTATGCAATAGGAAATATCCTTATTTTTTGTGCAATTCTCGGCAATTCCTTTTATAACACAGGATGCAAAAAAATATCAGAGAGATATACACCGATGGAAATGGTGTTCTTTACCTATATATTCATGGTTCTTCTCCTTACTCCTCTTGTTCTATATTATGAGCATGATATTTTTGCACAGATCCCGCATTTTTCAAAACAGACCTGGTTGGGAATGTCACTTCTGACCTTCTTTCACAATTTCCTGTCAATGATCCTGTTCTTTAAAGCTCTGAAGGAACTCGATGCCATGCAGGTTGCTTTATCCAACTACCTCATTACATTCTTTGGTCTGCCCATAGCTGCATTCGCACTCGGTGAAAGACTTAACTCCCCTGCAATAGCCGGTGGTATTCTTGTTCTGATTTCAACATTGATAATTACTGTAGTTGATTACAGAATGAGCCAGAAAGAAACTATAAAAACATAATTGTAAAATATTTACATAAGACGGGCCTTCATGGTTCATCTAACCTCTTAAATTCAAATTTATTACAATGAAAACAAATCGCAGAGAATTTTTAAAACTGTCCGGTATGACCGGGTTTGTCGCCGGTGTCTCCGGATTTAAACCTTTTTATCCGGAGAATACCGGAGCTGATATAAAATTCATAAGCCCTATCGATGGTGACATGTTAAATGAATATGATGGAACAGTAATTGAAGAAAGTCTTGTGATAAACGTTAAAATCGCTGCTCCTGCAGGAAGCCATGTTAAAGTGAACGGTGTGAAAGCAAAATATGCCGATGGAATATTTCAGGTTGAGGTCAAACTGAAAAACTATGAAAATGTTATAGAACTGCTCGAAGAAAAAGAAGGATTCAAACAGAGCATAAAAGTATTCTGGCTTAAAAACTATGCAAACAAGTACCGGTTTTCGATCGATGACAATATCTGGTTCCTGAAAGATATCTCTGAAAATTCTGACAGATATAAATCAATATTTGAAAATCCGTATCTAAGCTGTCTTAAAGAGGTTCATGACACTTATGGCACAAAAATACATCTTAATTTATTTTACCAGACAGATGGATTCAACCTCTCACAGATGACTGATAAATTCAAAAATGAATGGAAGGCAAATGCAGGATGGCTTGGACTTAGTTTCCATGCGTTGTCAGAATTTCCCGATAAACCATACCTTAATGCCGGTTATGATCAGGTAAAAAAAGACTGCGCTCTCGTGAAGGAACAAATCAAACGATTCGCTGGTGAAGAAGTAATGGGGCCTGAGACAACTCTTCACTGGGGAGAATCAAAAGTTGAAGGGTGCAGGGCATTAAGAGACTGTGGATACACAGCATTGGCAGGTTATTTCAATGTGGATGATAATCAGGCCCCGGTCGCATACTATCTTACAACAGAACAGAAAAGACACATTAAAAACAGATTTATCTGGAGGGACAATGCAGAGGGTATCATCTTTGCAAGACTTGCACTTGTAATAAACACTGTCAAACTTGACCAGGTGGTGCCTTATCTGGATAATGTCAAAAAAACCTATAATCCCCGCTATATTGACCTGATGATACACGAACAATACTTTTATCACTATTACTCCCATTATCAGCCTGATTGGAAAGAGAAGGTTATGACAGCAGTAAAATGGGCAGTCGATAATGGCTATAAACCAGGCTTTCTGAAAGAGAGTGTTTTTTAAATAATCTCACATCTGTATAATATGAATCACCGTGATGATCTGTATATCTACTATTTTACCAAACAAATAAGTGATGAAAAATAACCGAAGGGATTTTTTCAGGATTAGTGGTCTGGCAGGCCTTGGACTGGCAGGAAGCAGCCTGTTGAAAGCAATTACTCCTGCAAGCGAATATAACAGAAACATAAAGTCTGGAATGACAGGTGCAAATACACTGAAAACTCATGTTCAGAAATTCAACATGTCAGGTTATTCCGCTCCCAGACTGGATATTGTAAGAATTGGTTTCATAGGTGTAGGAGCCAGAGGTATGTCAGCTGTTGAGAGGATGTGTAAAATAGAAGGCATCGAGATCAAAGCAGTTTGTGATAAACGTGCTGAAGCAGCCAATCGCGCAAAAAAAATTTCAAATGAAAGTGGTCATGAACCTGATGTTTACTCGGGTTCAGAGGATATCTGGAAAAAAGTTTGTGAACGGAATGATATTGATCTGATCTATACAGCTACGCCATGGAGCCTGCATACTCCCATCGCTGTTTATTCAATGGAACATGATAAGCATATTGCAACTGAAGTTCCTGCCGCATCGACAATTGACGAATGCTGGCAACTTGTAGAGACATCTGAACGTACAAAAAAACATTGTATGATGCTCGAAAATTGCTGCTACGATTTTTTTGAGTTACTCATCCTTAATATGGTAAGGCAGGGATACTTCGGGGAAATAGTTCATTGCGATTGTTCATATATCCATGATCTGAATGATGAAGTACTCTGGTCAAAAAACCGTCATGTTGATTTGTGGCAGTTGAAAGAAATTTCCAAAAGAAACGGAAATCTTTATCCTACTCATGGATTCGGACCTGTTTGCCAGGTCATGGATATTAACCGTGGCGATAAACTTGATTATATGGTTTCGCTTTCAAGCATAGATTTTATGTTGGCAAATAAAGCCCGACAACTGGCCTTAAATGATGATTTCTACAAACCATTCGTTGTGAACACTTATAATGGTAATATGAATACTTCTATCATCAAAACCCATAAAGGGCGATCAATAATGTTGCAATACGACACTACCTCCCCCAGACCTTACACGCGTATTCAAATGGTAAGCGGGACAAAAGCCTCATCGCTTAAATATCCCCTTCCCGGTCGGATTTCGAAGGGTCATGAATGGGTCTCTGATGAGGAATTTAAAGCTCTTGAAGAAAAATATACCCCTCCTATCATTAAAGAAATAGGTGAAATGGCAAAACAGGTTGGTGGTCATGGAGGAATGGACTTTATTATGGATTGGAGATTGATAGACTGTCTTCGCAACGGATTGCCCCTCGATCAGGATGTATATGATGCAGCTCTCTGGAGTTCTATAACCCCTCTGAGTGAATGGTCTGTGGCAAACCGCTCCACCGCTGTCGATATCCCTGATTTTACATGTGGATCATATAAGACCAACTCACCGGTTAATATTTCCATGCCGAAAAGCAGTGGTACAACCAGATGATTTAAATAAAACATTATAAATGAAACAATTATCATTTCTGCTTATAACTGTTATCCTTTGTACAGGGCTGACATCAGTATCTATCGCTGAATCAAAGGAATTTGACAGACATTTTAAATTATTGCCTAAGCCACAGAAAATAGAATTATTCCCGGGTAAACCATTTTTAGCAAACGACTTGCGTTTTATTTATCTCGAGGGAGGAACAAAGAAACCGGTATTGAATCAGCCATTAGGTAGCCTGCCAGTTGCTGAATCACCAGGCAAAGGAGTTCTGACCCTGAGCCTGTCACAGAGTGAAGATCTACCATCGTCAAACGAAGGGTATATTCTTACAGTAAAAGACAACCAGATTAAAATTACATCACGCGGTGAAGCCGGGTTATTCTATGGCTGTCAGACGCTGCAACAACTTCTCGAGGATGCAAAGGACCAACAGGTAGGTATAACACCCTGCCTTATCACTGATTGGCCGGAAATACCCTATCGTGCTGTTCATGTTGATATCAAGTATCATCTTGATAACGAGCTCTATTATTATCAGATGATCGACAGGTTGGCCGGGTTAAAAGTCAATGCTGTCATTATTGAGTTTGAAGATAAACTGAGATATAGAAAAGCTCCTGAAATAGGCGCTTACAACTCTATCTCCATCGATGAATTTGGAGCAATAAGCCGGTATGCACACGAGAGAAATATTGAGATCAGCCCGCTTGTACAGGGATTGGGACATGTATCTTTTATACTGAAACATGATGAGTACAAAAATCTCAGGGATAACCCTGATATCGACTGGGTTTTTGATCCACTCAATCCTGAAACATACAAACTTCAGTTTGCACTTTACGAGGACGCCATTGCGGCAACACCTTACGGCAAATATCTTCATGTCGGAGGCGACGAAGTACGTAATTATGGCAATTATGCTCTCGGACAAAAGTCGGGAAAAAATCCGTTTGAATTGCAGATGTACTGGCTGAACAAAGTATGTGAATTTGCCAGTGAGCACAATCGAATACCAATCTTCTGGGATGATATGCTTTTAAAATATTCAGGTCTTATCAATACCACTGAATCGCTGTCACTCTCAAATGAACAGATTGAGAAAATATGGAAAGAAAATCAGTACCGGTTGGATGAAAACATCAATCTGTTCCCGAAGAATTGTGTATATATGCGCTGGGCTTATTCCAATCCACAGGTCCTGGGAAATGTCAAAGCCATGGAGTGGTATAAATCCCATGGTCTCAAAGTAATGGGCGCTCCAGCTGCACAGAATATGTCAGCAATGCTTCCACGCGATAATTCCATTTTCAAACCCATTCAACAATTTTGCAGAGTTGCAACTGAAATTGATATCGATGGTCTGCTTTGCACTCTGTGGGATGACTCTTCACCTCACTTTGAGACATTTTGGAGAGGATTATATTATTATGCAGCCTTAAGCTGGAACTATGAGGATATTGAACCGGCATATGCCCAGATGATATTCCGCCACCGGTTTTATGCCCCTGAATTAAGTGATTCATCTTTTGAGTTTCAGGACCAGTTAGAGCTGGCATTAAATTTCTGGGATACAGCTCTTCTTAATAAAGGACGACGAACACACTATTTTATGAATACCGAGCTTATTTCCCTGCCTGACATAAATAAGCCTGGTGATTGGAGCAGGAAATACAAGGAAAAAATTTCAAGAGCAGAGATGGAAATTGAAAGATATAAGACAATAAAAAATAAAATAGAAAAGGCGACTAAGCTGACAAGAAGAAACTATTACTCGTTAGCCCTTATGAATCAAATAAATGAGCTGCAGATATACCCATCTAACCTGTTATTGTTCCTTGATAAATATGACAGAGCTTCTTCTGCCGATAAAAAAACTAAAGCCCGCTTTGAATTACTCTCTTATATTGACAAGTTTATAGATATCCGAAAAGCTTATGAAGACGTTTTTTCTGAAACCAGGTTCCTGAAAAATCCTGACGGGTATATTCTTGATCAGAATCTCGACTTTATGCTTGCCAATGGTACAAACAATAGTGACTGGATGTATCTTTATGAATTGAAAATGAATAATATGATCAAACAATTGTTAAAAAATTAAAATCTTTCAGGAAATTTAATAATCCCATCACATGAAAACTTTTTCAAGTTTATTCATATTTTGTTTGTTTTTCATTAACCTTTCAGCATCACCAATTAAATCAGAAGATTTTAACAGATATTTTAAATTACTTCCAAAACCTCAAAAAATCGAGTTCCCCGACGGTAAGCCAGTATCAGCCAATGACCTGCGCTTTTTATTTCTCACCGGACTAACAAAAAGACCGGTACTTGATCAACCTCTGGGTAATTTACCTGTTGCAGAGTCTCCGGGAAAAGGAGTTATTACACTGGCTTTATCCCAGAAAGAAAATCTTCCATCATCTAAAGAAGGTTATATACTTATTGTTAAAGATAATCAGGTTACAATAACATCCCGTGGTGAGGCCGGACTATACTACGGTTGTCAGACTCTATTGCAACTGATTGAAGACTCTCATGATCAACTTATTGACATACCTCCATGTATTATTACTGATTATCCGGGTGTTCCTTACCGTGGCATTCATCTGGATATCAGGTTTCATCTTAATCCTGAGATTTATTATTACCAGCTGATTGACCGTCTGGCAAAGATCAAGATAAATGCCATTATTGTTGAATTTGAAGATAAGCTGAGATATAATAAAGCACCGGTAGTTGGAGCGGCAAATGCAATTTCTATCGATGAATTTGCTGCAATAAGCAGATATGCACATGACCGGAACATTGATATAAGCCCGCTGGTTCAGGGATTAGGACATGCCGGTCATATTTTAAAACATGAACAATATAAATACCTTAGAGATGATCCTGGCTCAGAATGGGCCTTTGATGCATTAAAGCCGGAAACCTACGACCTGCAGTTTGCTCTTTATGAGGACGCTATGAAAGCCACTCCTTACGGTAAATATTTGCATGTGGGAGGCGATGAGGTTTACAATCTTGGTCAATCGGAACTTGCTAAGAAATCAGGAATGAAACCGGTTGAGTTGCAGCTTTACTGGTTAAATAAAGTCAGCGAATTTGTCAAAAAGCAGGGAAGAATACCCATTTGCTGGGATGATATGTTTTTTAATCTGTCCGGCTTGTTTGGCACTATGCGTAATAATGCCGCAGGTATGTCAGATGAGCAGATTGAAAAGATATGGAAAGAAAACCAACACAAGATGGATAATTATGTAGAAAAGTTCCCTGAAGAATGTATTTACATGAGATGGACATACTGGAATACAAAAGTTCTGGGCAACCTTAAAGCCATCGACTGGCTCATTTCCCAAAACCTGAGAGTAATGGGAGCGACAGCAGCCCAGGACATGTCTCCTTTGCTTCCACGCAACAATTCAATTTTCAAACCGATAAAAGACTTCTGCGAAATTGCCACAGAAAAAAAACTGGACGGTATTTTATGTACTATGTGGGATGATTCAGCATACAGTTTCGAAACATTCTGGCGCGGCATCTTTAATTTCGCTTCAATGAGCTGGAACTATGAAGATATTAAATCAGATGATTTTAATGCAATATTCCGTCACAGGTTCTATGCCCCTGAATTAAGTGATCCTTCATGTGAATTTCAGAACATGCTTGAACTTGCCCTCTGGTTCTGGGATGGCGCCCTGATAAATAATTCGACATATTATAAACATCTGTCAAAAGATGACGTCTACAATCCGTCAGGAGACAGAGGAGACCGCCGGATTTACCCTGAGTATATTGATCTTATTGAATTACCTGATCCTGATAAACCAGGAGAATGGTCCGACAGGTATAAAGATAAAATTTCCCTGGCAGGAAAGGAAGTATCAAGATATGAAACAATTAAGAACAGAATTGCAAATGCTTCAAAACTTGCAAGAAGGAATCATTATTCTTTGGCTCTGATGAACCAGATAAATGAGTTCCAGATATATTCTTCAAATATTATACTACTACTGGAGAAATATGATAAATCAACCTCTACTGCCGGAAGACAATCAATGAAAACGGAAATACAAAACTATGTCAGCTCTTTCAGCAAAATAAGATGTACTCTTGAAAATGTTATATCTGAAACCAGATTCCTTAAGGATCCTGATGGATACATACGATCCAAGACTGCTGACCTGGCAAATGGAGGAAAAGACAATGACTGGATGTTTGTATATGAAACAGTTATGAATGAAAAAGTAAAAAACTGGCTTGAACACCTTCTTTAATTACGAGAGCTAATATTTTATATATTTAAGTTATCAAAAAATTAAGAATATTTTGTTTGAATTTTTGAAAATATAAACAACTATAACTTATCAGAATGAAAACAGATCGCAGAGATTTTATAAGAATCGCCGGTGTCGCCGGTACTGGAATGATAGCAACCGGCCTAACTTCAAAAGGAGCCGATAAAAAAGATAAAAAATCAGAACCTTTTGCACACACAAAAGAAGCCTCTGAGCAGGAACACAAGCAGTTTTTTAACATGTGTGGATATGCAGCTCCAAAACTTAATAAAGTGCGTATGGGATTTATTGGTCTTGGAAACAGAGGTCCGGTAAACCTCGATGCAATGGCATATGTTGAAGGTGTTGAAATCAAAGGGCTATGTGATAAGAGGATGGTTAGGGTTGATAATGCACAGAAAATACTTTCTAAACATGGCTTGCCGCCCGCTAAATCATATGGAGGAAGTGAAGATATATGGAAGGAGCTATGCAAAGATCCCGATATTGACTTTGTTTCTGTTGCTGTACCCAGGGGGCCTCTGCATGCACAAATTGCAACTTTTGCAATGGAGCATGGGAAACATGTGGCAGTTGAAGCTCCTGCAGCATCAACGCTTGAAGAAGCCTGGAAATTAGTCGAAACATCTGAAAGAACAAGGAAACATTGTATGATGCTCGAGAACTGCTGCTACGATTTTTTTGAGCTGCTGACACTTAATATGGCCCGCCAGGGGTTGTTCGGAGAATTAATTCATGCCGATGCAGGCTATCTCCATCATCAAAATAATTTTGTTCCCATACCGGAAGGTGGTGATATGTGGCGTGTGAGAGAGAGTCAGCACCGCAATTGCAATCTTTATCCCTCCCATGGCATCGGACCAATATGTCAGAAAATGAATATCAACCGTGGCGACAGACTGGCACTCATCTCTTCTATGTCATCAAACGACTTTACAATGGGGAAGATGGCTGCGGAACTTGCAAAAAAAGATAGTTTTTACAAGGAATTTGATACAAATTCCTATCGGGGTAACATGAATACTTCCATTATAAGAACTCAAAATGGAAAAACAATTATGCTGCAATATGATATAACCAGTCCCCGGGTCTATTCTCGTATACAAACGGTAAGCGGTACAAAAGGATTATGCCAGAAATATCCTCTTCCAGGCAAGATCACATTTGGAAATGATGAATGGCTGAGTGACGAAGAGATGAAAGCAGTTACTGATAAATATACACCTGAGATTGTTAAACGTATGGGAGATCTGGCGAAAGAAATCGGTGGTCATGGTGGCATGGACTTCTTAATGAACTGGCGTCTGGCCGATTGTTTAAGGAATGGTCTTCCTGTCGAACAAGATGTATATGATGCAGCTGCATGGAGTTCAATAGTGCCGTTAAGCGAATGGTCTGTGGCCAACGGATCAAATTCTATCAGAATACCTGATTTTACATGCGGTTCATATAAAACAAATACTCCTCTTGATATTACTATGTCAAAAGGAGGCAATACAAACGTACGACCGTTGCCTTCTAAAGGATAAGAAACTGGTTGATTAATTCCCCGGTTTTCTGATATTTGTTTAATATCTTCATATGCCAAGATTAAGATATAATATAAACCAGCGACTTAAACTCAATAAAATAAATTTATGAAAAAACAACTCTTCATTCTGCTTTTTGCTTTTGTTTGCATCATAGGTTCCCGGGCTCAGGATAAGCCTATCCGTGTCATCGTTTTTGGCGCCCATCCCGATGATTGTGACCTTGCTGCCGGAGGCACTGCTATTAAATTCACCAGGTTGGGGCACAAGGTTAAGTTCGTGTCGATGACAAACGGCGATGCAGGTCATCAATCGATGGGCGGTGGAGCTCTTGCAAAAAGACGTATGGCAGAAGCTAAGGAAGCAGGTCGACGGTTCGGTGTTGAATATGAAGTTCTTGATAACCACGATGGAGAATTAATGCCTACCCTTGAAAACAGATTGAAAGTAATAAGAGAAATACGAAACTGGAACGCCGACATTGTGATCACTCACCCATCGGATGATTATCATCCTGACCATCGTTACACCAGCATTCTTGTCCAGGATGCTTCATTTATGGTTATTGTTCCAAATATTGCCCCCGACACACCACCTCTTAAGAAAAATCCGGCATTCTTCCATTACACATCATCAGAACCTGATATAGCTATTGACATTGACGATGAACTATCACAAAAAAATTATGCCGTAGCAGCACACGAATCCCAGTTTTTTGAATGGCTTCCCTGGTTAAATGGAAACCTAGATAAGGTACCCAAAAGTAATGAAGAACGACTTCTGTTTCTGAAAAAAAGATTCACCCCGCCAAACGAGACCGTAAGAAACTGTCTTAAAAAATGGTATGATGAACCTCATGCTTCACAGATAAAAAATGCCGAAGCTTTCAAGATAAGCGAGTTCGGCAGACAACCAGACCATGAAGAACTAATAAAACTATTTCCAATGCTTGCAAACAACCATGCCGGGAAATAGGTAAAGAACATGACAAGGTAACTCATCATAACCTATTATACTTTATCTTTCTTATAAAAGAAGATAAGAGCAATTGCAATGCATATCGCTGCAAAAATAAAGCCGACAGATAAAAATGCCAATCCGTTTGACAGGCCAAAGATTGGTTTAAGAACACCCAGGATATAAGGGGCTGCTGATCCGACTACAAAAGCAAACATCAGCATGATGCCAGTTGCGGTTGACCGGTAAGGCATTTCGATTACATCGTATAGTGCTGCAAAAATGTTTGAATCATATGCACCGCGACAAAGGCCAAATATTGTCAAAGCAAGATAAATAATTAGTATTGAGTCGCTTTTGCCAATAATAAAAATAAAAGGAGCCCCAATCAATAAACCAACCAGTTGTACAAGACCTCTTATTCCAAAATATTTCTGTACCAGCTTATCTGAAATTCTTGCGCCTATGATAACACCAAAAAATGCTGCTGCAAAATGATAAAAAGTTGAATCAAAACCTGCGCGGGCTAAAGAGAAATTAAATTTTTCATGTAAAAATGTAGGCATCCATGTCAGGAAACCGACACCTGCAAATTGAAAACTGGCAAATGCCAAAGCCAGTAAAATGGCAGTAGGTTTCGTAAAAAACACTTTTATTACTTCTTTAACGCTTTTTTTTGCATCAGTTGTAACAACAGCATTTAACAATACTTTAGAATCTTTTATTCTGAAATAAAAAACGGTTGCAAGTATGATACCAAATCCGCCAAAAATGAAAAAGGCCGAGCGCCATCCAAATGAATCAGCAATATACCCTGTAAGATAACCACTTCCAATAATGCCAACATATAATGCAGTTTGATGTATAGATATAGCTGTAGCCCTGGTGTTTTGATGATATTCACATATAAGTGAATTGGCTGAGGGAGCATAAAAAGCTTCACCTCCTCCCAGTGCTATACTTCGTAAAATTATAAGTTGAACAAGAGTATAACTAAAGCCTGTGACTAAAGTTGCCGCACTCCATACTAACAGGCTCACAATAAGAATGTATTTCTTGTTTATCCGATCTCCGATTATACCACCTAAAGGAACCATTAATCCATAGAACAATGTGAATATTGATGCTATTAATCCCATATCGGCATCTGTAAAACCAAGATCATCACGTAAAGAGGGGAGAACTATATTAAAGATCTGACGATCAGCCTGATTAAAGAAAAATGCAAGCCAAAGAAGTATGATAAGTTCCCATTTATAAGCAATGTTGATTTTTTTCATTTTGAGATTTTATTTTTTTTAATCCGAATGTTCCTGAAGATCAAAGAATTTAATTTTTTAATTTTTTTATATTGTTATCACACTTTAAGAAATATCTTCTTCTTATATAATATATATAGAAATACCCAACCAATTGTTGTAATCCCAATACTGTTAATAAGTGGTGTCCATGTTGCAGGCAGAAGGTCAGTAATTCCGCCAAAGAAAAACGTGGTTACTGACCTGAAATTAATTATCCTTCCGGTAAGATAGATTGTTAATGGATTCAAACCTATCACCACAAAAAAGAATGTCCATTTTTTATATTGCCAGACATCAATTATGAGGTAAAAAACGGAAAAAAGAAGCAGGCTCAATCCTCCCACCCAGCAAACGTACGAACTTGACCATAACATCTTGTTAATGGGGAATTTCAAATCCCAGATCTTTCCGATTATCATTAGAGCTACTGCAGTCAAAATCATGTACAACACTTTACGCAATGGTTTGTTATTCATATATTTAGACATTACAAATTCACCAGTTAACATTCCAAGTAATGCTGTCCCGACAGATGGCATACTGGTGAAGAATCCGCTGGGGTCAAAAATCCCAAGGTATAATTTTCCAGGGGTAAGGAGACGGTCGAGATATCCGGGCAAATTTCCTTCCAGGGAAAATGGATCAGCTGAACCAAGGTCATGTGCAGGAAAAATAAGAAGCAGGAGCCAGTAACCAATCAGAAGTGCCCAGAACCATATAATACGGGAACTAAGTTTCGTATTCATAAAGATAAGAGCAGCAAACATCCACGCCACGCCGATATGTCCAAGAACACTGCCATACCGTAATTCGGAGAAATTGAATCTGACAGCATTATTGTACAGAAATCCCAGAATCACAAGGATCAATCCGCGCATTATTATATGCTTATAAATTAACCTGCGACTATTATTCAATGCAAGTCGTTTTGCCAGGGAAAATGGGAAAGATATTCCGGCAATGAAAAGAAACAACGGGAAGATCATATCGTAAAAATGGAAACCATGCCAAGGCACATGTGTAAGTTGTTCAGCACACCATTTAAAGACAGGCCAACCGGTGAGAGTTGCGAGCCCGACGAAAATCCCTTCACCACCCATAATCCAGAACATATCAAATCCGCGTAAAGCATCAAGCGATTGTAATCGCTGGAAGGTGGGCTTATCTATGGTTTCCATAATATGATATTATTAAGGTTCTTACTCCATTTAATTAAATTGTAACTATTTATGGTTTTCCTCAAACCACACTTTAGCATTATGAGCCAACTCAATACCTTTTAAAATACGTTCACGGTTTTCTTCAATTGTTGGTTTCCAGAATGTTTGTAAAAACCCAAGCAATCTTTTGTCGTTAATATTCTTTTCACAAAACTGTACTGTGTTTAAGAAGCTTTTCTCATTATCGGCATGATAACTTCCCGTCGGAATCTGATCATATCCGTTAGCTTCCAGATCGAGATATGCTTTTACATAATTTATCTTTTCATCAAAGTCTTCTCCATAATACCAATTGCTCAGAACTACCGATTTAGGCATTTTTTTCATAAACTGTTCAGGGAAGTTCCATAACATATAATCTGGCCAGATCCATGCACGGGAGTTTTGTTTCTCCACCTGATCTACCAGAAAATAGAAATCGTTCCACCATACCTCATCCTGTCTTACAACTATGTACTTGTAATGACTTTGGTGACTGGCATTTTCTTCATCCATTCCCAGATGGAAAAAGCGGGGTTTGTCAAAAAGGCTGCATACTTCCTTTATCAGATCTGAACAAACTTTGTAATATTTTTCTGTCGATACCATTCTGGAATATTCACCCAACCATGTATCGTGCCCTGTTGAAAAATTAAGTTTTGGAATCGGTTCCAATCCCATTTTGCGAATCCGTTGTAATTCGTTTCTGAATCGTTCCGTGGTCCATGCATTATTGACTGCAATTTCAGGATGGCTATCATATCTGATTGCATTGCCTAAATCTATTACGACCATATTCATCCCTTCCGACGACATTTTTGCGATGGCGTCATTCCATAAAGATTCACTCAATCTCATATCAGGACTGTATCCACGGAATGGCCTGTGTGGTGAAACATACTCTTCCCACATATTAAAGCTTAAATGCAGCAGACATGCCCAGATTTTGTCATCTGAAGCTTTCTTTTTTGGTATCAAAACATCCGGGAAAGTACTGATTATTCCTGCTGCTGATACTTGCTTAATAAAATCTCTCCGGTTTGTCATATGAAAATATTTTAAAATTATTTAATAGTAATTTTATCATTATCAGGTTGTTAAATAAAAAAAGACAATTGGATTTTCGTGCTAACTAACTCAATAAAGCTTTACCTGTTATAAATAGACAACTTTGCCCGTTGAAATACTTTCATAACAGGCGTTGACAAATTCAATTGTCTTCCGGTGCCATTTCAAATTTATCTTTGGTGTCTTTTTATTGCGGATACAATCTACAAACTCATCCATGAGACCTATCCATTCATCAAAATAGGTATATTGAACTGTATAACGATCATTCGGTACTCCATTATGATAGACGTTCGGACCAAAACAATCAACCAGCATAACTCCATCCTCCCCACTGACAGTTACGTTCACCTCCATACGCTTGGGATAAATCTCCCAGCCCGGACCGGGAACCGCCAAACGTTCTTCCAGCCGCGACCATGACGGGTCAAACAAAAAACTAACCCCATTTTTCATCTTACCGTTTACAAGAAGGGTGTCTTCAACTTCAATATCCTTCCTGAGATTTGGCCCCACTTCAGCATATACATAATCAAAGTCGCTGCCGGTCATCCAGCGGATCAGATCAAACACATGTGGATGGTCACATAGAGCCCCTCCTCTGAAACGACTGTCTCCCGGACTAAGCGGAACACGTTTCCCGTAACTCTCTTCAGGAACACCCTGC
>JAJFVL010000070.1 GCA_021371855.1 Bacteroidales bacterium
TCCCACTCTGTGTAACTGTGACCTGACGGGAACTTACTCCTGTGCCTGATATTGTTATTGTTCCGATTCTCGCTGTAGTCAATGTGTTTGCTGTATAGGTCGCAGTAATCGTTCCGTTGCCACTTCCACTTGCAGGATTTACTGTTAACCAGTCTGCATTATCAGTTATTGTCCAGCTGGTGTTTGAGCTGATAGTGAAGGTTGTGCTTCCTGCTTCCGCTCCCGCATCGCGGTTAGACGGTATCACAGACAGCGTGTTTATGCCGCTCTGTGTAACAGTGACCTGCTGAGAACTTACTCCTGTACCTGAAATTGTGATTGTAGCGACCCTCGCTGTAGCCAATGAGTTTGCCGTATACGTCACAGTTATCGTTCCGTTGCCACTTCCACTTGCAGGATTTACCGTTAACCAGTCTGCATTATCAGTTATTGTCCAACTGGTGTTTGAGCTGATAGTGAAGGTTGTGCTTCCTGTTTCCGCTCCCACATCGCGGTTAGATGGTATCACAGACAGCGTGTTTATGCCGCTCTGTGTTACAGTAACCTGCTGAGAACTTACTCCTGTGCCTGAAATTGTGATTGTACCGACCCTCGCTGTAGATAATGAGTTTGCCGTATACGTCACAGTTATCGTTCCGTTACCACTTCCACTTGCAGGATTTATTGTTAACCAGTCAGCATTATCAGTGATTGTCCAGCTGGTGTTTGAGGTAATGTCAAATGACGTACTTCCGGCGTTAGACACAATATTCAGATCCCCTGGAGAAACAGACAGAGTTTTGTCATCTGCCTGGCAGGATGGTATTAATTCTGCCACTGTTGCCAATGTCCCTATACCTAACTTGCCCAACTCGTAAAAATATGGAAGGTTGAACCTGTTAATTCTATCATTATCGCTATGATAATAGGGATTGGGATCCCCTCCAAAAAAATATTCACTGAAGCATACCGCACCAAAATTTTTATTCCAGAATGAACCATGGTCGCTGAGTGTGGTACCCGGATTAATAACGTTCGGAATCAATGACAGGTGGTAGTTATTTACAGTCGAGATAAGTTTATTTTTTAAAGCTAATGATGATGCCAAACTGTTGGTGTGAATGTCAAACTTCCTATCGTTATTGCTGTCATAGCCGGCCATATCAACATTTAAAACACCTGCAATTTTATATCCTTGTGAAGAAGCTATTTGAGCATAGTAGCTGCTTCCCCACTGACCATCTTCTTCATTGTCCCATAAAGCATAAAGAATGGTGTTGTCAAAGCAATAGCCTGAAAGTATTCTTGCTGCTTCAATAACAAAGGAGACCCCGCTGGCATTGTCGTCTGCGCAATAATTGGCAACAGCATCATAATGGGCGCAGATAATATAAATTGAATCGGGGTTGTTTAACCCAGGCTGGGTTGCCAAAATATTGCGTCCTGTGGTATTAAATGCCTGATCTTCTACTGATAAATTGTATCTAAGAAGTCTTGCTTTTATATAATCTGCAGCTTTGTCATTTCCTCCGCCAGGCAAAGTATTTGATCTGCTTTTAATCAAAACTTTTACCCCGTTTACATAAGTTGAATCTTCGCCACTTAAAATCCTTACAGTTTTGACAAGTGAGTCCAGACTGGTTGCTGCAATGATCTGACCTATGTCCTGACTTTGTGCAATGCAGCTGGAAGCTGCCAACAGGCAAAATAACAAGAAGCGTCTCATATGAATTTTCATAAGTTTGCCACCCTGTTAAAAAGATATTAAAGTTAAGAAAAACAAATCACTTACAGTCGGTTAAAGAAATTTAAATATTAATGCATTTTCTTTTTTGCTTTTTTTGTTAACATCTTTCGTTTTTGTTAATATCCTATACTGCCGGGTTAAAAAGATCTAACTGAATAACAGAGTCTGGCAATTCCTTTCTCCAATATGACTGAGACTGCCAAACATATCTTATAACAATATGCAGGGATTACATTATGCTGTACATCCTGACGGCATATTAAAATTTTTTACATTTAAATAGTTGCACCATTACGGCTTAAATTGAATAATATTGATATTTTAGTAACTTAAATAGAACTACTCTGATTTGAAGGAATTTAGAATACTCAAGGCTGTTTTTCTTTTAAAGGAATAGCAGGAGAAGGTTCTTAATCAATGAGATAAGAAATGTTTTCATTGGATATACGTACCGCAAGCATTATTTATGTGCTTATCATGATAATAAGCACTTTTGTTATTACTTTGCTTTTAAAACAATACAGAAATCGTTATAAAGGCGTTCATCATATTCTCTATTGTTTCGCGTTGCAGACCCTGGCTCTAGTGCTAATCCTTCTCAGGGGAAATATTCCTATCTGGATTTCTTTTGACCTGGCAAACATAATAAGTACAAGCGGTATTATTTTCTTTTACTCAGGAATTGAAATATACACGGGGAAGAAGAGTTCCCTAAAACCAAACCTTCTTTTTTTAACTGCTGTTATCGTTGTTCAGATATGGTTCACTTTCCTGAAACCTGATATAACTGCCCGCCATCTGAATATTTCAATTCTATGGCTAATTGTATTTGTACAATGTATCTGGTTTTCTCTTTATAGGGTTCCGCTATCAAAATTCAGGTCCACTTTCCCTGTCAATCTTGTTTGTAGTGCCTTTTGTTTGGTCTGTCTGGCAAGGATTATTAAATTCTTGATTTATGGGATTGATTCTGACGACAATTTAAGTTCAGACTGGTTCGATGCCACAATGATAATCGTTTGCCAGATACTTTTGATTCTTCTGACATATAGCCTTATACATATGTTTGGATACCAGCTGCTTCTGGATATTAAACAGGAAGAAGAAAAATTCTCAAAAGCATTCAATACATCTCCCTATGGAATTATTATTACCAGTTTCCCGGAGGGACAAATAATTGATATTAACAAAGGATTTCAAAATATTACCGGATATTCTATCGGGGAAATTTCAGGAAAAACAGTGACTGAAGTTCATTTGTGGTCGTCCGAAGAGGATAGAATGGCGATTCTTGAAGAGATATTTAAAACAGATAAGGTATGTGAAAGGGAATATAAATTCCGGAAAAAGTCGGGGGAATTAGTCACGTGTCTGTTTTCTTCGGAGTTGATTACCATAAATAATGAAAAATGTGCTCTGTCCAGCTTCAACGACATTTCTGAGCGAAAGAAATACGAAATTGAACTTTTAATCTCCAAAGAAAAAGCTGAAGAGAGCGACAGACTTAAAACAGCATTTTTACAAAACATTTCGCATGAGATAAGAACACCTTTAAATGCAATTGTAGGTTTTTCAGCTCTTTTAGGTGAAGCGGATCTCGATTCTGAAAGCAAACAGTCATATATTGATTTAATTTCCAGAAGCAGTGATCATCTGCTTGCAATAGTAAGTGATATAATGGAGATATCAAATATTGAAGCAGGCATCATAAGATTAAAAAGAGATGAGGTTAACATCAATTTCCTTATGAATGACCTTTTTAGACAATTTAAACCCAGAACTCTTGATAAAGGAATCGATCTCTTACTTACAACTGACCTTCCTGAAAATTCCTCATATATCCAGACTGACAAAACAAAGCTTGTTCAGGTTCTTTCAAACCTTTTGAGTAATGCTCTGAAATTTACTGATAACGGACAGATAGAATTTGGTTATAAATTAAAAAATGACAATCTGGAATTCTTTGTAACAGACACAGGAATCGGGATTCCGGATTCCATGTATGATAAAATTTTTGACCGCTTTTTCCAGGGGGACTATTCAAGTTCCAGACCATATGAAGGAACAGGTCTTGGATTGTCAATTTCTAAAGCATATACAGAGTTATTAGGTGGAAAAATATGGTTTGAACCAAACCCGGGATTAGGAACAATTTTCTATTTTACAATACCATATAAAATTCAAACAGTACAACTGCTTACAATCAAAGAAGATATAATAACCAACGCGTAAAATTTTCAATAAAGCAAATAAGTTTATCATTGACTTTGCTATTTAATGTATACCTCAACGGACTTTCTTTAATTACTTCAACATCTTTTTGATCCTGGAGAAAGTTTCTTAGCTTAAATTCTGTTTTTTTAATAAGAATTATTTCGAAATAATTTATTCATTAACTTTTCCAGATTTAAAATAGTATGTATTTCTGGCACAAACTAATTTGTATTCTCAATACAAACCAGTAATTTTGTAGCCGGAAAATAACCCGTTCTGATATGATAAGCAAATTATTGTTGACGGAAATAATACAAGACCAGTCGGAAAGCTTTTTAAAGAAACACTGGATCGAAAGGAGTACTGAAATTCCATTTGACTCCAAAAGAATCCTGATAATATCCGGGGTGCGTCGTTGCGGGAAAAGTACCCTGGTTCAGCAAAAGCTGATAAAAAGCAAAGCTGCATTGTATATAAATTTTGAAGATCCAAGGTTAATAAATTTTACATTGGATGACTTTTCTCAACTAGAAAAAATCGCTGAAGAATCAGGGAAAATCCACCTGTTTTTAGATGAGATCCAGAATATTGACCAATGGGAATTATTTGCAAGGATGGCAAACGAAAAAGGAATTTCGCTTTGCATAACCGGTTCAAATGCAAGCATGCTTAGCAGGGAACTGGGAACTCGTCTGACAGGAAGATATAAGCAAATTGAACTCTTTCCTTTCAGTTATCAGGAGTTTCTCACTTTTCGCAATCTTGAAAGAAATTTAAAAAGCTTTGATAATTATTTTGAATCAGGCGGATTCCCTGAATATCTCGAGGAGAATGATACTGATTATCTCAGGACCTTACTTCGGGATATAGTAACCCGCGATGTTGCCATTCGGAGAAATATCACAAATGAAAGCCAGTTGATGCGGCTGGCTGTACATTTATTAAGCAATTGCGGCAAAGAATTCAGTTATAACAATATTTCAAAAATACTTGAAATTAAGTCAGTAAGGACAGTTATTGATTATTGCGACTATTTGAGGGAAAGTTATATAATCGATTTTATACCACTGTATTCAACTTCCATCAAAAAGCAAATGGTAAATCCAAAAAAATGTTACAGTATTGATCCGGTTTTTGCCAAAGCCAACAGTCTGTCATTCAGTAAAGATATAGGGAGGAGACTGGAGAATTTTGTTTTTAATAAGTTACGAAGGGATTTTAAGGAGATTTACTACTTTAAAAAGTTAAATGCCGAATGCGATTTCTTGGTTAAAGAAAATGGGCAGGTTACCCTGGCAGTACAATCGTGCCTTGAAATTAACAATGAAAATATAGCCAGGGAAATAAGTGGGATCAAAAATGCCATTGCAGAAACAGGCGCTCAGTCTGGGATTATCATTACCAAAAACCAGGCTGATAAAATTGAGGGAATAGAACTTACTCCCGCCTGGAAATGGTTGTGACAAAAAAAAGCCACAGAGCTGATGCTTATTGCAATTCTATCAGAAAAGTACTTTCTGGCTATTGACTTTGCCATTTAATGTATACCTCAACTTCTTTTTGGGTTTTAAGAAAGTTTTTGCGCTTAGGTTTTGTCCAGTATATCTGAAGACTTTTAAATATTTTTTTTGCTGTATATTCGCCGGTTTTATGTTATATGAAATCATCCTTTGGGACTTTGGATCAGGTTTAATCATTTCCTGCTTTGAACTATAGTCTATAATGTAATAAATCAACAAGTCCTGTGGAATATTTCCAAGATTTGTCCTTTACATAATAACATATATTGTTTAAATCTGATAAGTATTTTATGATTGAAAGTCAGGCATACCAATTAATTTGTTTCAAATTGAGAAAAGAGATGATATAGTAGAGAAAAGAGATGATATCGTATTTATAACTAATGATATATTTCAGCTATGTTCAGCAGGATTGAAAATAAAATAAGCGCATTCAGCCTTTATACGGTCGTTTGCGCTTATTTTACTGTAGGCCTGCCAGAGTTTTTCCGTCCAGGCGATGATACTCTCGAATTGTTATCAGAGGGATATATTTCTACTGATTCTGTTAATACCTGCGATGATTGTTGGGATCTCATTGAACTTTCAGAAAATGACCTCATAGAATCATTCAGCGACGCCGATCCTGGACTTTAAAATTAAACTTAAAATCAATAAACAAAAGGAATTTTCTTATCAATCTGTTTAGTAATCTGGTTCATTTATTCGATCATAATCAGCATTAATAACCATGGTTCTTGTCAAGATACCTCGCGAACCTTGTAACTGATAAACTATGCCCAGGAGGAATTTAATTTCGCCTGGGTATCATATTAAAAAACGATGTTCAGCATATGGATGTGAATTGCAATATGAAAACATAAAAATTAGAATCATGATTTATAACCATTTCAATATTTTGTTTAACTTCCGTATGAATTGTGAGGGTGAAGGTCAGAAAAAGCATGTTATAAATATGTGGTTCAGCATATTAATAAGAGAATGCTTCTGTGACTGACGGGGGCATTGCTGTGTAGATGTTAAATATTTACCATGTTTTATGAAAAGGCAAATGTTAGAAAAACGTTATAAACATAACGTTTTCTGCTAAAAATAACTTATTAAGTATACCGTGACATGAAACTTCTTCTCCATCTCCCAGGACTGGCAATCCCGGGTACTCGGGACGCCACTCCTTAACAGACGGCACCTAACCATACCACCGGGCCGTCAGATTGTCTAAAAACCTCATTCAATTGTTAATAACTAATGTTTTACGGAATGTTAAGGAAGTTGTGAGTTTTGTACCTTAACTATATGAAATTCATACAAGGGCATAACAGAA
>JAJFVL010000013.1 GCA_021371855.1 Bacteroidales bacterium
AAAGAGATATCAGAATCATTGGGTGAGAAGTTACCTTCATATATGATACCTTCATTTTTTCAGGTATGCAAAGAATTTCCCCGGACTGCCAACGGAAAGATAAATCGCAAGGCTCTGAATTTAAATACTGAAGAAATAGAAAAAAGCGAAACAAACGTAACAAAGGAATTGTCTCCGACAGAGGAAATCATTTATAAGATATGGAGTGAAGCTTTCAAGACTAAGAATATTTCAGTTAAGGATAATTTCTTCGAAATAGGAGGGGCCTCATTACTGGCAATAACTGTGATAACAAACATTAATTCGGCTTTCAACATAAATTTATCATTAAGAGAATTTTTTGACAACCCGAGAATAAAAGACCTGTCAGAAAAAGTGAATGCAATGAAACAATTACCAGCCAATCAATTGGCAAAGAATATCATCAAATAAGGTTGCTATAAACATTTGCCCACTCCAGAAAAACCAATTAATATTTCACTCATTCCTTTATATAATGATGATTATACCTTCTTCCAGATGTATTAAGTGTTTTTTTGAACCTGGTATAAGCAGCTCATCCTATTTCCCTATGGATGAAGTAGAAGTATATTATGGAATTAGCAATGACCTTCACTCACAATATACTGATTTGGAAAAATATATCAACCGGGAAGAAAGTCTGAGAGCAAATAAGTTTCGTTTTTCCGAGGATAGATATACCTACATCTGCTGCCATGGATTGCTTCGTTCAATTCTTTCTGAAAAATTACAAAAGAATCCATTGGAAATAATTTTTAATTATGACAGAAATAATAAACCTGGTTTAATTGGAAATCCTTACTATTTCAATATCACTAATGACAGAGGTGCTTTTGCTTTTGTTATTTCGAAATATTTCTATGCGGGAATTGACATGGAAAAGGTGAATCGGACAATTGATTATTTGCCAATAATCAATAACTATTTCAGCGATAAGGAGCGTAAAATAATTTTAGAATCAAATGACCGGGCGTATGAAAAATTTATACTCTTATGGACTCGTAAGGAGGCATTGCTTAAAGCTCTTGGTACCGGTATAATAAATAATCTGACACAAGTTGAGGTATCTGAAAATGAAAATATTATTTATAAGGAATCATTCGATAATCAAATAATTGAACCTGTATATAATGAGCATTTTATTTATTCGGAAAAAGTACTGAAATACTACTTAAGTATCGCGATACCTCAAAAAGCAGTTATTAAATTGCATCAGATTAATGAGGAAAATATTATCTCTTACTTAACCTGAAGCAACAGGAAATATTTTACCCTGCTATTATTGATATATATTGAACTATTTTATGGTTGGCTTCAGTCAATCGTTTAAATGTGTTGACACACGGGAGTACGGGATTAATCTGTTTGATTAAAGAATTGTTAATATAAAAAGTATTGGACTTATGGAAATCGTCAATTTTGAAACAAAGTATTATGAAGAGTTGTTAGCTTTTTCAAAAAGAATATGGCCGGACAAGCCGGAAGAATACCTTAAATACAGGTTATTTCAGATTCCCGAGCAAACTGAAGACAACAAATACAACCTACTGGTAAAAAATGATGAGGGTAAAATAATAGGCTGTACTTTGTATTTCCCGTCAAAGGCCAGAATAAACGGGAAAGAGGAGAAGATGTTTTGGGGGCACGATGTATTTGTTGAAGAGCAATACAGGGGGATTGCAAGTATGCTTCTTTTTATAGAAATGTCTAAAATGGAATTGTCATTTGGAACCGGTGCAACAGATATAAATTATAAGATCCAGAAGAAAGGAGGGGCAAATTTTTTAGACGTAGAGAGACATTACCTTATTTTTAATATTTGGTTTTTTAAGTTGCTGTTAATCAAATTAAAACTGATCCGCGCTACCGGCCCTGATATATATAGTTTTCCGGATATACTAAAGATCGGGAATTACAAATTCATCAAAGTATCAAATGTAAATGAATTAAGAATTCCGAATAATGGTTATTGGAATGAGCCAGACATTGATATAGATTTTGTCAGGGATGAACACTTTTTAAGAAACAGGTTTTTTGAAAACTATTTAAAATACCATTTTTATAAGCTTGAAAATAACGATGCAAATAAACCAGACGAATGTTACTTTGTTGTGAGGCCTACTGTCGATGGCGGATTACCAGTTATTTCAATAGTCGATTTCAGATCCAATTTAAAAAAACCAGAACAATTCAAATTAGTGTTAAAAGCAGGAGCTGAACTTGGGAAGCAGAACCGGCTTCCTCTTGTTACAGTAAGAACTACTTCAAAGTTAAAGAAACTTAATTTATGTCCCCTGGTATACAGAACAGGCTCAAAACAACATATCACCGGACCTTTATTTTTTGGCCCCAACACCAGGATATTGGTAACTTGTGCTGATTCAGATACAGATTTCCTGACTGAATGATTTTTGTTCGTCCTCTTCTTAATAGTCCGATCAGTTCCCAATTAATCTCAGACTACTGATCATATAGATAAGGATCAAGCAACATGAAATATTAAAAATAATCTTAAGTTGTTTGATCGTAAAGATCTTATCCATATCTTAGGAATACAATGCTGGCAATTCTAATGATGCAGGCAAATATTATAAATTGTAGAACAAAGTTTAAATAATTGAAAAGAGATGGGAATAATTCTTAATCTTCATGAGGTTCATGATCCGTTTTGGCTTGAAAATATATTATGTTTCCTGAAAAAGAATTATAATCCTGTTCGCCAGACGGAATTAACCAGTTTATGTAAAAACGGTAATGAAAAAAAACCCATTTGCCATATTACGGTCGACGACGGAGATAAGTCATTTTATAAGGCAATTTTCCCGGTTCTTAAAAAACACATGATCCCGGCAACAATTTTTGTGTCTCCCGATCTGGTAATCAATCAGAGAGACTTTTGGTTTCAGGAGATTAACGGATATGAAAAACAAAAACTTTTACGGATACTTTCGGATGTGATAGATATTGATGAAAATAATTTAAATAAATTTCCCCTGGTTGATATATTTAAATGTCTAACTATTAATCTCATATGGGAAGTAATCGACAGGTATAAAATGAAGTATCAGCCACGAAAGAAACCTTGTCATAGCATGGATGTCAATGAATTAAAAGAAATCGATAATTCCGGATTAGTTACTGTTGGAGCACACACCCTGAGGCACCCTATACTGGCCAACGAGGAATTGACTGTATCAAAAAATGAAATTATCTCATCATTTACCGGGTTGGCAGACATTCTTGGGCATAAAATAGAATGTTTTGCGTATCCTAACGGTATGCCTGTTCTTGATTTTGGACAGAGGGAGATGGATATTTTAAAAGATTATGGCTGTAGTTATTCATTTTCAACTGAATCAGGCAACTTTAATTCAAGATCAAATTTACTGAGCATTCCCAGGTATGGACTAAATTGTGGAGAGAGTAGATTATATTTTAAAAATAAACTGTTTTTTGGGGCTCAATGGAATAAAATTATGAAACTTAAACCAGGAAATGAATCAAGGAACAGGAAAGCAATACTCAGAATAATTAAGAAATAATTTCTTCTTTATACGTTTACACACAATCTGAATATTCTGTTAACTAATTGTTGATTAGATGTGTCAGGCCAATCCATTATTAGTATTTAGAGATATCATGATTAGATTTTAGTCCGGATGAAACCCACATGATTGATCCAAAACACATACAGGAATGAAAATAATCGTTCAAAACACGGAGGTTCCATCTTACCTTTAAAAATAATTATATACTGATGAAATGGTTGATATTTAAGATATTTGTAATTATCTGTTTTTTAACTGCGAACTTCCCGGTTTCGGCAAAGGTATATTTTATATCTCCGGGTGGAAGTGACCTGGCCGGTGACGGGACCAATAGTTCTCCGTGGAGATCATTGTACAGAGCTTCCAGACAAGCTATTATGCCAGGGGATACAATATTTGTTCAGGCTGGTATTTATGATGAGGTTAAAACATCAAGAATTGAAGCTGGCGTAAGCCTTGTAGGTGAAGGTAACAACTCGATAATTACTTCATCTGCACTCACAGCTGAATGGAATCCTATTATTGATATGAGGTCTCCTTTTTTTGTCAATGGTGATCAAACAATCAGCTATATCAAATTTGACGGAAGTTCATTGAAAGCAGCTCAGGCACTATGGATTGCAAAACGAAACAATATCGAGATTCATCATTGCACATTTGTCGATTTTAATTATCTGGGAATACTCTGGGTGGGAGATGGAGGAAACGCTGGTGGTGATCCTTATAATAAAATAACCTATCCGGCACATTATGCTACGGGCAGTAAGTTTCATAACAATGTCATAGCTAATTGTTCACTTTACAGTGATTGGGGACGAGGGGGGCTCTATATTGGGGGCCATGAGGGAATGCTGATTTACAGGAATACAATAACTCAGACACAAAGACCCGCCGGTCAAAATGGATATCCGGTTAAGATTTTTGCCAACGGTGGATTTATGAAGGGGTTGAAAATATATGATAATGTAATTACCAAGATTGATCCTTATACATGGGGCTTTGCCATCGAAGGAGCTTTTTTTGAGGGGTGTGAAATTTATAATAATTGCATAATTGGAGCAATCGATATTAATTTTATTGATAAAGGGAATTATGATTACGGGGCCTATATTCATGATAATACATTAGGACCTGAAGCAACCTCCACAACTTATTATGAAGGAGTGATACTTGAATTTGGAGTTGAAGATGTAATTATTGAAAGAAATCATTTCCGAAATTGCGCAGTAGGTATACATCATACGATGCGTTATCCTGAACCCTGGGTTAAAAGGGTAAAGGTACGCTATAACATTTTTTCTAATCTTGGATCAGGTACCTATCATTCGGCAATAAGGTTTGGAGAAACTGAATATAATTTTGATTTACAGGATTATGAGATTTATAACAATGTATTTCAGGGAAATCCGGCATCCAAGCCATATTTTGGATTACACATACGGGGATTTAAAACCGCAACCCGCATAAAAATACTAAATAACATTTTCATGAATTTTGGATGGACCTGGTTTGAAAGCAACAGAGGCGATTACTTTAATGATCTTAATGTCCGAAACAATATTTTATATAATAATGGTAATTCAAATTCTCCTTTGCTGCACGGAACTCCCTCAAACTATATCAACTCAGGTAATCGCATTACCAGACCTTATTTATACTCTGAGACAGATTTCCATCCAAAATCTAATTCACCTGTGATTGATGCTGGCATATCTTTGAACCAGAACTTGTATGATATGGATAGTGTTTCGGTTGGGAATCCTCCAAATATTGGTTGTTATGAATTAACCGGTATTTCTGAAGGCAAAAAAAAAGCAGGTTTTTAGAATTTGCTGGAACAGGACTCATAATGCTTCTTTTTATGGGTCTTACAGTTCTGATATTGAACAAGAAGTTTTCCCGTAAGCATATATGAATGAGGGATTTGATTATAAGAACATAATTTGAATAATTTTTGCCATAAATTCTGCTTCTGTTTTTACTTTTATGCCCCTTTGTCAGATTAAAACAAAGAAAAGATAATTTCCCAATCAGTATTGATGCTTCAGGGTTGATATGGTTGTTTCGACTTTGGATATCTGTTTCGATTATGGTATATTTGTTGCAGTTGGATTTAATGAAAAAATCAATTGTTGGGATTAGCAGATAGAATATTTAAAATAATTTTCAGGTTAATCTCATTGACATTTGAAATACAATATGCATCAAAACAGGTCAATCCCTTTCCCATGGTCGCAATATTAATTTTGCTTTAATTAGTCTGATATTTTGATTAACAGACCTATACTAATGAATCTTCTCAATAATAATTCTACAATTTCTATATTTATTAAAGATTTCTTTGAAAAGGGGCATGAACGAAGTATCAGTGTAAAGAAGAACATCCTCGCATCTTTTATTATCAGGATTTTAAGCATTCTTATAAGTCTAATAATTGTCCCTTTAACTATTAATTACGTAAATCCTGTTCAATATGGAATATGGATTACCTTGACCTCAATCATCGGCTGGTTAGGCTATTTTGATATCGGATTGGGAAATGGTCTTCGTAACAGGTTTGCTGAAGCTGTTGCTTTAGGTGACCATAAAATGGCAAAAGTATATGTAAGTACCACTTATGCCGTTCTGGGTGGTATACTTTTTATCCTGGCATTATTATTTACTCTTTTTAATCGATTCTTAAATTGGCCAAAGATCTTAAATGCTCCGGATAGCATGAGAGCTGAATTAGGACATTTAGCACTAATTATTATTGTCCTGTTCTGTTCTCAGCTTTTGCTTCAGTTATTAGTCACGGTCCTTACTGCGAATCAACAACCAGCAAAGGCTTCCGCTTTTAATTTAGCAGGAAGCTTTGTTTCACTGGCTGCTATATTTATTCTTACAAAGACAACAACAGGGAATCTGATTTATTTGGGAATTGCAATTAGCCTGGCTCCTGTGGTGATATTGTTCCTTTCCAGCATATGGTTTTATACCCATCAGTATCAGGCATATTCGCCATCAATTTCTTATGTTGATTTCCGATATATCCGAAGGTTACTGGGGCTGGGTATAAAATTCTTCATTCTGCAGATTGCTACTTTGATTTTATATCAGACCAGCAATTTAATAATTGCCCATTTATCTGGTAGTGAAAGCGTTACATTGTACAATATTGCATTTAAATATTTTAATATTGTTCCAATGTTTATGCTGATAATAATGATGCCTCTCTGGAGTGCATTTACTGATGCATGGACCAGGAAGGAAGTCCCCTGGATAACAAACACGATGAAGAAGCTAAATTATATATGGATTGCGCTAAGCATTCTGGTTGTAGTTATGATGATATTCTCAAGTCCGGTTTATAAATTATGGGTAGGCAGTGATTTGCATGTTCCTTTTTCAATTTCAATAGCATTGGCAGTCAGCATAATAGTTAATATCGGAGCTTATATTTATTCAATTTTCTTAAATGGCGTAGGCATAATTAAAATTCAACTGTTGCTGTCAGTGTTTGGTACGATAATTTTTATTCCTTTGGCGATTTTTTTAGGAAAAATGTTTGGCCCCCCCGGAGTGGTTAGTGCCACAGCTTTAGTTAATCTTTTAAATGTTATCTTTTTTATTATCCAGTACAATAAGATAGTCAATTCAAAAGCAACTGGATTATGGGCAAAATAATGATCATACACATCTAAGGTATGAAGGTCGATCAATCAAATAGTGATTTATCAAAATCTGAATCCAATCCTTCAACATCAGTTGCCTGGAATTTTTTCTGGGTTGGATTCGTGATCTACTCAATATGCAATGCATGCCCGGGAATTGATATTCCAGTAAAATATCTTCAGGCAGCACAAATTTTTGGTATATTTTTATTCCTGCCTTCCGGGATTTATTTAATTCATTGGAGTTTTGAAAATATATATCTTAAAGTGTTATTTTCAATCTATATGCTCTGGTCCTTTGTTACCATGGTAAGAGGATTTACTTTTGACTATTATTCTTTAAAAAATCTTTTCTTCTATGCCGCATTCTCAATTTTTATTTATTTCGCACCTTTTATCCTGATATTTAAGGATAGTTTAGTCAATATCAGAAAACTCTTTTCAGTTATAGTTATCTTAAATCTTTTCTTCCTTCTCTATGTGATCCTGTATCGTCAACTCATTATTCATGGTATTAGTGGCTTCTACAGATTACCAACTGAGATCACAGAAAGGGTAACACACTTTCTTAGTTTACCTGCTGCCTTTATTCTGCTTACATATGTATATCATAAGCAAAAAAGAATATTTTTCTCTGTCTTTATTCTGTTATTTACATTCCTGATTGTCTCTATCAGAGCAAGAAGAGGATTAATGTTCATGACTTTATGCTTCATGGTATTCTCATATATAATGTTTTATTTCACCAATAAAGGCAAGATTTTAAAGATCTTATTATCAGTTGCACTTTTATGCTTTGTTGTCTTCTACGCGTTTGTAACATATTCTAAAAACCAGTCAGGAACATTTGGTTTAATTACTAACCGGATTGATGAAGATACCCGGAAAGGAGTAGAGAGATATTTCTGGGCAGACATGTCAAAGACTGATCTGGTATTTGGAAAAGGAATAAATGGCAAGTACTATTGTCCTGGGATTGACGAACTTGTTGGTAGCGTTACAGTACAAAGATCTGTAATTGAAACAGGATACCTTCAAATTGTGCTGAAAGGTGGATTTTTAAGTTTGGGGCTTTATCTTCTTATAACTATTCCAGCTATTTTCTTAGGACTTTTTTATTCAAAAAATGTATTGACTAAGGCATCTGCAGTCTGGATTTTCTTATATACGATCTTCTTGTATCCAACATATGTTAATATATTTTCATTGACATATTTAATAATCTGGATTTCAGTTGGTATCTGCTATAGCGATGCTGTCAGGTCAAAATCAAATGAAGAAATCATGGCATTATTTTAGAAATCATAATGTATGGATACGAACAACAGCTCCACAAAATATCCTAAGACACTGATACTTGGCAATCCATTTAATAATAAATCAGGAGGGGGTATTACGATGTCCAATTTATTTAACGGATGGCCGAAAGACAGATTGGCTCTGGCTACAAACGCAAATGTATATTTTGAGGCGGATTTTTCAATATGCGAGAATTACTACCAGCTGGGTTTTAATGGCAAACTTCATCCTTTCCCATTAAATATTGTATTACCTGGTGTTTATTGTGGTCCAATAAACAAACCTCTCTCAAACAATAGTGACAATCAAACCCCTGCTCAGGTCCCTGGTAGATACAAGAAGATTTATAGGGTAATAATGTATATACTGGACTTTATGGGAGTCTTTAACTTTCTTTACAGAATTAAGATTACTCCAGAATTTAAAAAGTGGCTGACAGAGTTTAATCCTGATATAATTTATTCTCAACTCGCCTCCAGAAGCTCAATCCGTTTCGTTTCCGATGTAGCTGATGTTTTAAATAAGCCTGTCGCATTGCACTTTATGGATGACTGGATCACTTTTATAAACAGACCTGGGTTGTTATATTTGTATTGGAAGAAAAAAATCGATAATGAGTTTAAAGGTTTAGTTGAACGTTCTTCTGTTCTTATGAGTATAGGCGACGCTATGAGCGAGGAATATAACAAACGATACAAAAGAGAGTTTATCCCTTTTCATAATCCAATTGACATTGGAAACTGGATACCTTTTAGCCGGACCGATTGGTCGAACCGGGAGCGATTTACAATATTATATGCTGGCAGAATTGGGTTAGGAATGAAAGATTCTATCATTGATACTGCAAGAGTTGTTCATAATTTATCATCAGAAAATGGAAACCTGATTTTTGAAATTCAGACGCCTGATATAATGGAACTTGATGGTAAAGTAAGTTTCAATGGCAATGTTAAATGGGTAAAGCCTACATCTTATGCCGAGCTGCCAAAGAAATTCTCCACTGCTGACTTGTTAATTCTGCCAATCGATTTTGACGATATAAGCATCCGATTTCTTAAATATTCTTTTCAGACTAAAATATCGGAATATATGATTTCCGGCACGCCTGTTTTAGTATACTCACCAAAGGAAACTGCAACTGCAAAATATGCTCTCAAAGCAGGGTGGGCATATGTTGTGACAGAAAGGAATGACCTGGCACTTGCCAATGCTATACTGGAATTAAAATCAAATTCCGAATTAAGGAAGTCCCTTGGTCAAAAAGCTAAACAATTGGCCGTAAGTAATGAAGATGCTGTTCTTGTTCGGGAAAAATTCCGGGAAACGTTAAGTGTAAATGCATCTAATCACTATAAATCTTAAAGATATCGTCCGTTGATAATGCTGAAATTTTTTATAACACAAAAATGCAGAACTGATATTGGGAACAGATCCTTTAAGGCCAGATGATGACGACTCAAATACAAGGCTATAAGCAAAACTAATTGAGGTCTTACCTTAAATCAAACTGTCTGACTTTGATTGATAAAGCAAATATCTTTTTCAGCTAATTAAAAAACATGACTTCTGAAGAGCAAACTATTTAATATGGGAATAATTAATTAATTCATCTTGTCTTATTTATAAACGATAAACGCGAAATGGGTGATAAGATCAACAATAATCAGGAATACCTGCTTTTTACATCATCAAATTTTCCTACCGGAGGCGCCGGAGCAGCCTTTCTGAATTTATTCTGCAAGGGGATGATGTCGCACGGCTGTCCGGTGAAAGTATATTTGACAAGAGGTTTTGCTTTTAAAAGTAATGTGGAAAGAATCTTAAGGAAGAATAAAACTTCTGATGGGATAGCCTATTCATACCTGGGATTAACCAAAAGACCCGGTAAAGGTATATTTAAACCTATTGATGATTTTTTAAGTTTTTTTCATCTTTTATTTTTTTTACCTTCAATAGCCTGGAAGAAGAAGAGAACTATCATTTTTGTGTATCAGGCAGATTTTTTTCACAGCATGCTATTATATCTGACAAAAAAATTGTTTGGTATCAGGATTATTACTTTCGTGCCTGAATATTTCAATAAAGCAAATTTCCAGAGTTTAGTCAATAAAATACAATATAATACTTTTATTTTTACCTTAAAGCACCTTAACCCTTTATCTGACGGACTTATAGTTTTCAGCCATTTTCTGAAAGATATTTATTTGAGCAAAGGAGTTAAAGAAGACAGAATTTTCGTTCAGCCTAACCTGACTGATTTTGAATTTTGGAATGCACCCCGGACAACTGAAAAATACACGATTGGTTATAGTGGTACCCCCGGTGCAAAGGACGGCTTGACATATATGTTTAGTGCCCTTAGTCTCCTGAAAGACCAAATGCCGGTCAGCCTGATTGTGGTTGGAGATTCGCCGTTTGGGAAAAGTATGATTCCTGAAATGGAGATTGCATGCGAAAATCTGGGGATTAGAAGCCTTGTTCGCTTTGCAGGATTAGTTGAATATGATGAGGTCAGAACTTATTTATCCCAATGCAAATTATTAGCTATAACCCGTCCAAAGAATATTCAAACCCAGGCTGGATTTCCTACCAAATTGGGCGAATACATGGCGCTTAAGAAACCTGTCTTGGCTACTGACTTTGGAGAGGTGGAAAGATATTTTACTGATGGTAGCGACGTCGTAATTGCCAAATGTGGTGATCCCGTATCTATTGCTGAAAAAATCAAATGGATGCTGCAAAACGAGGAAAAGGTAAATTCTATAGCTGTAAACGGTTTTCATAAAGCTCACGAACTTCTCGAATATAATTTATCAATGACAAGAATAATTGCTTATTTAGATAAATTATAATTCAAAATGCTTTTCTGAGTTATTAGGATTATAAACCCGAATAAATACTATTTAATTGCTATTTTTGCTTAGCTAATGTCCCGAAATTGTATTGATTGATCTATGATAGAAATTGAAGTATTTGGTATAAGAATAAATCCTCTTCCTAAATCAGAATTTTTATCTGTCATAGAGTCAAACCTGAATAATGGCTGTCAGATAGTTCAAAATGGTGTAAATGCCGCATCAATTATAGATATTGTTAAAAATGACGAACTCAGGAAAGCTCTCAGAAATTCAGATCTGGTCAACGCTGATGGCATTTCGGTTGTGTGGGCATTACGGTTTCTTGGATATAAAGTTCCGGAACGAGTTCCCTGCCCTGATCTTGCAGAAGCTATAATAGCTTTATCAGAAATCCGGCATTATAGCATCTTCCTTTTAGGAGCACGGGAAAACAGCTTGTTGTTAAGTATAAAAAATATTCAGGAGAGATATCCAGCCATTAAAATCGCGGGGTATCGCAATGGATATTTTAATCGTGAAGATGAATTGGAAATTGTCGAAGAGATAAATAAGGCAAATCCCGATATTATTTTCCTTGGGATGCCATCACCGAAAAAAGAATTATTTGTGAAAACATACAGGGATTCCCTTAATGCCAGATATTTTTTGGGAGTAGGCGGCTTTTTTGATATCCTTTCCGGCCTTACCAGGCGGGCTCCTTTATGGATTCAGAAAATCGGCATGGAGTGGTTCTTCAGGTTAGCCCAGGAACCTCGCCGGATGTGGCGAAGGTACATTATCGGCAATGCCAGGTTTATTTGGATAGTAATAAAAGAAAAGTATAAAAGGATTAATTAAAATATCCCGGTTTCAGCTCAATTGAAGTCGTTGATTCTATAATAAAGAGATCATTTACATTAGAATAATTTAGGTATATAATCAATAAAAAACTAAATATGTTTAAAGATAAAGTATTATTGATAACCGGAGGTACAGGTTCATTCGGTAACGCGGTATTGAACAGATTTCTTAATTCTGATATTAAAGAAATTAGAATTTTCTCTCGCGATGAGAAGAAGCAGGACGATATGCGACACCGGTTGCAAAACAACAAAGTTAAGTTTTACATTGGCGATGTGCGCGACAAACGAAGTATAGATGGAGCTATGTCGGGCGTTGATCTTGTCTTTAATGCTGCTGCACTGAAACAGGTTCCCTCTTGCGAATTTTTTCCGATTGAAGCTGTCCGTACTAATGTGATGGGAGCCGAAAATGTTTTGGATTCGGCCATTGAGCATGATGTAAAAAATGTTGTAATTCTGAGCACGGATAAAGCAGCCTATCCGATAAATGCTATGGGTATGAGCAAGGCATTGATGGAGAAGGTTGCTATTGCAAAAGGACGTCAGCTTGGCGATAAAGGAACTACAACCATTTGCTGTACACGTTATGGCAATGTGATGGCTTCCCGCGGCTCAGTAATTCCATTGTGGATTGATCAGATAAAGAATAGGGGGGCAATAACAGTTACTGATTTGAATATGACCCGATTCATGATGACTCTTGATGATGCAGTAAACCTGGTCATCTATGCGTTTATGCACGGGAATAACGGCGATCTGTTTGTTCAGAAAGCTCCGGCTGCAACACTGGATGTTCTGGCAACTGCTCTCAAAGAACTTATGCATTCTGATACCGAGGTAAAGGTTATCGGTACCCGTCATGGTGAAAAACTTTACGAAACTCTGGTTACCCGTGAGGAAATGGCCCGATCGGAAGATCTAGGAAACTATTTCCGGATACCATGTGACACAAGAGACTTAAATTACAATAAATACTTCGAATCAGGAGAGGAGAAGGTATCGGGTATTGAGGATTACCATTCACATAATACAGCCCGCCTGGATGTTGAAGGGATGAAACAATTACTATTAAAGTTAGAGATAGTTCGGGAAAATATCTGATAGAACGGAACACTGAGGTTACTTATTCAATACAGATGACGGTGTGTAAATGCAGATGTTTTCACCCAGCATCATAAGTGTGAAAAAATATAACAGCTATGTTAAAAATTGGAATTACAGGGCAGCCCGGATTTGTAGGGACTCATTTGTTCAATACCCTTGGCTTATATTCTGATAGGTTTACCAGGATCCCGTTTGAGGATGCTTTTTTTAAGGAGGAGAAATTGCTGAATAATTTTGTAAGTCAGTGCGATGTCATTGTCCATCTTGCAGCCATGAACCGCCATAATGATCCCGAAGTCCTTTACAATACTAATATCGGACTGGTTAAACAGGTTATATCAGCATGCGAATCAACTGATTCAGCTCCCCATATAATATTTTCATCTTCCACACAGGAAGAAAGAGATAACCTTTATGGAAAATCAAAGAAAGACGGACGAAAATTATTTGAACTGTGGGCTAATAAAAACAATGCCCGTTTTACAGGGCTCATTATTCCAAATGTATATGGCCCGTTTGGTAATCCATATTATAACTCGGTAGTTGCTACTTTCTGTCATCAGCTGACACATAACGAACAACCCAAAATTGAAATTGATGGAGATCTGAAACTTATTTATGTCGCGGAATTGGTGCAGCATATCATCGAAATTATAGAAAAGCCTGATAATGAGGACAGGAAGAACGCTGTCATAAACCAGATACATCTTCAGCATACTTCCGAAGTACGGGTTTCACAAATCCTCCAATTGCTGGAAAAATTTAAATCGAATTATTTCGAAAAAGGAGAAATACCTAACCTTGATGATCCGTTCGAAAGGAACCTTTTTAATACTTTCATTTGCTATATCGACCACTTGAATTTCTTCCCGTTCAAACTGGTCAAGAACACTGACAATCGGGGTTCTTTTATTGAAATTATCAAACTGAACAGTGGAGGACAGGTATCTTTCTCAACGACAGTTCCGGGTATTACAAGGGGTAACCATTTTCATACCAGAAAAGCAGAACGGTTTGCGGTAATAAAGGGGAAGGCAAGAATTGATATTCGCCGGATTGGTACCGGAAAAGTATTCAGCTTTGAATTGGATGGCAATGCACCTTCATTTGTCGATATGCCAATATGGTACACACACAATATCACTAATACGGGAGAAGAAGAACTTGTAACATTATTCTGGATAAATGAGAAATTTGATGCATCTGATCCTGATACATGGTTTGAAAAAGTGTGATATAAATCATCGGTCAAACTGATCTTCCATTTATCAGAAGAGTTTTGTTCTCCTCAGATTTTTCATTTACTATTTCTGTGTCAAATAATTATTAAAAATGAGAAAACTTAAAGTAATGACCGTTGTAGGCACCAGACCTGAAATAATCAGGCTCTCCTGTGTCCTGCAAAAATTGGAAGCCAGCCCTGCAATTGAAAGTATACTCGTTCACACAGGCCAGAATTATGATTATGAGCTTAATGAGGTGTTTTTTGAAGACCTGAACTTAAGAAAACCTGATTATTTTCTGAAAGCTGCCGGAGGGAATGCTACAACTACTGCCGGTCAGATATTAATTAATATTGACCCTGTATTGGAAGAGGTTAAACCTGACGCTTTTTTAGTTCTGGGCGATACTAACTCATGCCTTTGTGCAATTGCTGCAAAAAAGCGCCATATCCCTATCTTCCACATGGAGGCAGGAAACAGGTGTTTTGACCAAAGAGTACCCGAGGAAACAAACAGGAAGATTGTTGATCACACTTCAGATATTAATCTGACATACAGTGATATTGCCAGAGCATACCTTTTAGCAGAGGGCATACAACCCGACAGAGTTATCAAAACAGGAAGTCCGATGTACGAGGTGCTCAATACCTTTTTACCAAAAGTTCAGAAATCACAGGTTCTTGAAAGTTTATCACTGAATGCTGGAAGCTATTTCGTTGTGTCGGCTCACCGTGAGGAAAATATCAGTTGTGAAAGAAATTTTAACAATCTTGTAAGAATTCTGGATAGTGTGGCTGAAAAATACAATTTACCTGTAATTGTAAGCACTCATCCCCGAACAAGAAAAATGATTGAAAAGCTGAATATACGGTTCAATACGCTTGTCAGACTGAACAAACCTCTTGGGCTTACTGATTATCTGGCTCTGCAGTTAAGTTCAAAGGCGGTATTGAGTGACAGCGGTACAATCTCCGAGGAGTCTTCAATCTTGAATTTCAGAGCTCTGAATATCAGGGAGGCTCATGAACGACCCGAAGCAATGGAGGAAGCCAGTGTTATGATGGTTGGACTTAATCCGGAAAGAGTAATGCAGGGACTGGATCAGCTGGAATTGCAAAAATGCGGAGCAGAACGGAATTTCAGGCTTGTGGCAGATTACTCAATGCCGAATGTAAGTGACAAAGTTGTAAGGATTGTTTTGTCTTATACAGATTATATCAGGAGGGTTGTCTGGGGCGAGTGTTAAGAAGCAGATGCTAAAGTACTCATAAGAATGATAGAATGACTGCTGCCCACAGAGTTATAATTACCTGCCCGAGTTTAGATCTGAAAAGAAACATCGGTGGTATATCATCTGTCGCAGGTTTTGTGATAAATAATAATACAAGCTATTTATATTCTCATTTTGAACTTGGAAAGTACGATAAAGAAAAGAGAACAATATTTTATTATTCCCGGATTCTGAAGGGATGGATTCACTGGTTTTTTTTAATGACCTTTGGTAAAAATCTGCTTGTACATTTCAATATTGCCCTTGAAAAACGATCAATAATCAGGGATTCGCCGTTACTTTTTTATGCTCAATTACTTAGAAAAAGAATGGTAATTCATATACACGGTGGATTATACCTTACCAAAGAAGATATGCCGCGTTGGATAAAATCAGTGATAAGATTCATCCTGTCGGGCAGAGAGCCTAAAATAGTTTTAAGTCCTGACGAAAAAGAATTAATTATCAGAAAATTCAATGCAGGAAATGTTTTCGTACTTCCTAACAGTCTGGATATAAATGAAGCAAAAGTGTTTAACAGAATCTATCCTTATACGGTGCCGGTAAAGCTGCTGTTTATTGGACGTATCGTTAAAGATAAAGGTATTGAATATATCTTTCAGGCATTGAAAGTTCTGAGAGAAAAAGAAATCCCGTTTAAGTTCATGATGGCGGGAGTAGGAGAGGATAAAGATGAATATGTGCGCAGGTTTTCGGATATCCTTGGATCGTACTTTGAATATCGGGGAGTTGTATCAGGAGATTCAAAGACTGCCCTGTTAAAAGAATGTAATGTTTTCCTTTTACCTTCATTTTATGAAGGACTTCCTATTTCTTTGCTTGAATGCATGTCTTTTGCGCTGGTACCGGTAGTTACCAATGTCGGTTCCATTAAAAATGTAATAACTGACGGATATAACGGTATTATTATCCGCAAACATTCTTATGAAGATATTTCTGAAGCCATTGCCCGGCTTATTAACGAAAAAGATCTGATGGAAAAATTAGGAGCAAATGCCCGGCAATATATCTTTGAAAATTTCAATCCCGGTACATATATTAAAGAATTGAACAAAATTTACGACATGGCATAGAAAAGTACTTTATTTGTTCGATTTAAAAAATTACCCCGATTTCTGAGTGTAACAAACTAATCGGGGTTTTTCTTTAGTTTTCCAAACGACAACTATGTATTAATCAATGCATTACAATATTGATCAAAAACAATGATTAAACCTTTCTTCCCTTGATGTAATATTTTGAATATGCTCCATAGCCAATTTCGTTCAGACTCTTGTCATTGAAAACAACATCATAATTTGTGATATTATGCGATTTTAAAGTTGCTACAACTTCAGTAAATGAATCCTTAAAAGTGGAATTATTCCTTACCACTAAAAGAATATAATCTGCATAACGGGTCATCACAAGCGCATCGGCCATGAAACCGATAGGATTGGTGTCAATAATTATATATTCAAATTTTTCCTTTACAGCCTCAATCAGGTTATCTAATCCCCCAGATTCAATAATTTCAGTTACATTTGGCATATTAGGGCCGGCAGAAATAAAGGAAAGATTTTCGATATCAGTATTATTAAGGATCTCTTTCAAAGATGCATTATCCGTCATGAAATTAGTTACCCCGGTTTTATTTCCCAATTTAAACTTATTGTGCAGACTGGGACGTTTAAAGTCTGCATCAATGATCAGGGTCCTTTTCCCAACAAGGGCGATTGATAAGGCAACATTGAAAGAAAGAAAGCTCTTGCCGTCATTTGGTTGACTTGAAGTTACAAGGATTATTTTTGAATTCGATGCTTTGAGCTTTCGGAAAAGGATACTTCTTAAGGCTCTGATAGATTCCGATGCTATAGAAGCAGAATTATCAAAAAGAAGATTTTCAGCTTTTTCAGGGGAAGAAAAAATGGTGGCTACAGGTGGCCTTTCAATCACCTGGTGAATGTACTCCGGGCTATTGATCTTGAAATTGATAAGATTTGTAAAGATCATTATACCTGTGGGGATTATTATTCCCATCATAAGTGCAACTAAATAATTGAACATATATTTTGGAGCTACCTGGTATGAGGTAACCTTTCTGGCCGGCTCAAACATTGTGAAATCCGGATAATTGGACGCCATAGTGATAGTAGCCTCTGATCGTTTTTGCAGAAGATAAGTATAAATAGTCTCATCAATATTAAACTGCCTCTGGATATTAACCATATTCAATTCCTGTCTTGGGAGTGACGCAATCTCTCTTGAAAGTTTGGTGGTTTTATAATCCAGGTCGCTGAGAGTTTGTTTGACAGTATTTAAATTGCTTGTGGCAATTTCAATAATATATTGTCTTTTTGATTTTATCTTTTCCTCAGTGTTGGCCAGAAAAGGGTTTCTCTCCCCTCGAAGGTTTATTATATTTGATCTCTCGGAATTCAGATTAAGTAATTCAGTGATAAGCTGATTCATTAAGGGATTGTCAACATTCATGCCTGATGGTGGAACAATTCCTGCAATGTCATGAGTTGTCCTTAGATATTCGAGTATATAACTGTAATATCGCTCCTTGGCCTGTAACTCAGTTCGTTCATTCTCTAATTGCTTGATATTGTCATATGTCGCTTGTCCCTGGTAGCTCAGGTTCATAACCTGATTTGCAGCACGGAAATTTGAGATCTTCGACTCTGATTTTACAAGCGAATTGGAAATACCCGATATCTGATTATCTATAAAATTGATAGTATTGATAGCGGTGGCATTCTTTCGTGAAAGGTTTTCATCGATAAATAAATTCAGATAATTGTTTATAAAGTATATCGACTTATCAAGATTTTCACTCCTGAACGAGACGTTAAGTTTGGAAGAGGAGGACGAAGCCCTGTAAACATTCAAATTTCTTAAGTATTCTTTTGCCATCAGGTCAGGATTATAAAGAACAAAGTAATACTTATACTTCTGACCATCTTTGTTTGGTTTGAATTCAATATTCTTTGTAACAGAAAGGCTCATATAACTTGAGTTGATATCTTCATTGAATTTACATACCTTATCAAGTTTAACAGGAAATTTTTTAGCAACTATTAAATTATCAATATAATTAAATAGCACTGACTCAGATTCGTCAGCATGTATCATGAATGTTGAATCGCTTAATATATTTATGTAAAACCTTGCACCTATGGGTTGAACGTGCGATTCGCGGATATTCACAACAAATGGTCCATTCTGATATAATTCACTTTTACTTTTGAAAAGGGTGGCTTTTTCACTGAAATATCCAATTTCAAAATTAAGCTTATCTATAGTGGAATATATCATTGAGAACGATCGCAGCTTATTGATCCCGTCTTCAATATCGCTGTATGTTTGTAATGACTGCATCCCCGCAAAAAGATCATTTGAGCTAAGGACCGAAGAGGTTTCGTTTTTTGTAGCCATAATGGCTGCATAAACTTCATATTCCGTCAATGAGGTTTTGTTGTAGATGTAGGCGATAGCTACAAATAAAATTATCAGAATTATATATAAGAATTTATAGGACCAAAGCTGTTGAAAAAATAACTTATTGCTTGTAAAAATTGAAGGTTCGACTATTTTGTTCTCTTTCATGAAAGTGGAATATTAGTTGCCCTTAGTGATTGTGGTAATGTAAAAAATACTCAAAATTAACGATAATGTTGTTGTTATTGTTGAGAGCATTGAACTCTGAAGACCCCATGATTTATTCCGGAGAGGCTCAGCAATAATTATGTCATTTGGCAGGATATAGTAAAGCGGATCTGAGGTTATTTTTGAACTGGTTAGATCCAGCTTGTAATGCATCAGTTTATTATTCTCCTTTCTTAGTAATATGACATTTTTCCTGTCAGCATATTGTGAAAGCCCCTGGCCAAGTGCCAAAGCTTCGTAAAGAGTGACAAAGTCTCCATTAATTGGATATGATCCCTGCAACGTAAACTCCCCGAGAACTGTGATCTTATTGTCAATAAAACTAACAATAACTTCAGGTTTCGTTATAATACTTTTTATGGCATTATTTATCTTGTCTCCTGCCTCTAAAAGTGTCAGGCCTTCAACTTCGATCTTGCCTACAAAAGGAAAACTGATATTTCCCGTTTCATCAACAATATATCCGGACGTATTACTTTGATTGCTTTGGTCGGAATTGCTTGATTCGGAATAATTTAACAGATTTGAAGTCTGTTCGTCAGTACTCAGTATAATGATACGTAACTTGTCAAAAGCAGATATGGTTTTCGGTTTTATGGGATTAACTACAGGTTCACTTAGCTCATCAATATCGCTCAGATATTTTAGCTTTGAATATGGTACACAGGCAGATGTGAGCATTAACGATGCAATCATAAACATCATATAACATTTTGGACAACTTGATTTATGCATATTTCAGGAATTTTAGAACAAATATTGTTTTTTCTAATGAGCTACATATATTTAGTCACCATGTACAAATATATGATATTTTTAAGTATTGATATAATGTCATATTTCTTAATTTCGGGCCTGTTTTATAGAGTTCCCGGGTTCTGTCATTTAATACTAATAACGGACTAAAATCAACAGCTCCAATATCCATAATGTCATCGCCGGCTTCATGCTTCTCCAAAGCACCATTTATCTGACTCTTGATAAATCTTTTTTTTAGTATTGAAAGTTCAGGATTGGGTACTAATCTGTTTTTAGCTTCTAAGATTTCGGATGCACTTACAGTATCTTATTTGACAAATTTCTCTTAAATGTCATAATATTATACCTGTTAATGTATGGGAAATATATATTGGTCTATTTAATTAATTGTGTTAGTCAAATAAATGATAACTTTGTAAATTCTCAGATTTGAGAATAATAAGATGACGATGTGGTTTTAATCCACATGGCGGGCTTTTGACACAAACAGATATTTTGGTTTACGGTTCACATGACAAAGTTATACCCGGATAAACATATCACGGGTACAGGCTGCGAAGGGAAAAGGGTAAGGTTGGAAGTTTGAAGAGGGTTATCATGAACAAAATCAGAAGATGAGAAAAGCTTTATTACTGCTTGTATTATTAGTCAGTTTAACAAGTCAGGCACAGACAACTTATTTTATATCACCTGATGGTAATGATGCAACCGGAACCGGCACATCGGCCAATCCATGGAAGACATTGTATAAAGCGTGTGGTTCTGTAACTACTTCCGGCTCTATTATACATGTTAATGCCGG
>JAJFVL010000043.1 GCA_021371855.1 Bacteroidales bacterium
CCATAATGCGTAAATACCTTGCAGCCATATATATTGCTTAGTTCGCTTATCAAAACTTCCGGGACATAATCTGCACTTAAGAGCACCTTTTCTATATTGTTTTTAAAGATTTCACTGTGAATCCGGCTAAAATACAGCACCTGCATTGGTATACCAACAATTGCGTTTATCCTGTTTGCAATTATAAAGTTTGCTGTCTCATCCGGATTGACCATGACTCCCTGTACAAAGTTCTCAACGCCTGAAATGTCCAATGATCTTTTTATTACATCCCCCACACTCCCATAAGAGTTTCCCGGGAAAAGAACCAGCACCCGGTCCTCTTGAGATAGCATCGGTTTGAAACCGTATTTGAAAAAATCGACTGTCAGTTCAAGATCTGCTTCTGTGAAAAATATTCGTTTTTCTTCCCCGGTAGTACCAGAACTTGTTATTGTTATTATCCTTTTAATCTCTCTCTGAGGAACACACAAAAAGCCAAATGGATTTTGCCCGATATTATGCGAAAATGTGAATGGAATATTTTGAAAATCATCAATAGAATTTATTTTATCTTCATTAATTTTGCTTAATCTTTCACCGTAAAAACTGCTATTTTTTTTAACATAATACAAGGTCTCTCTTACCTTTTTAAGTTGGTACTCCTCCAGAATCTTAGGTTTCTTTTCCTTAATGCCAGATTTCCCAACAATCCAGTCTTCAATCGGCGTCACCTTCATGATTAACTCCTCATCTCACAGTTCTATACTACTTTTTGTTTAGAAGGCTGTCTTGCAGGTAACCACGTTTATTCCCGGCATCCGAATTCATAATCGTGATTCATCAGAATTTCTTGTATCTTTTCATAACTTTTTATCAGTACATTACCGCATTTTAATTTATATTCCTGCTTGGTATTCCAATCTGTAAAACTGACTACGCCTATAAGATCGCTGCATTCGGTACCGCCAAACTCTGCTTCAAACCATTCTGAATATTCATCAACCATACTGGAGTACCCTGGTTTGGGATATTCAATGTCATTCCCTTTTCCTGCATAAAGGCCCAGGATCGCAATTCCCGCTGTCAGCACTCCACATATCTTCGGAGCACTGCCAATTCCTATACAAAAACCATTTAAAGCTCTTAACAAATCCTCATTTTCTTTTTCTTCTTGATCCAGTGCCATTTTCATCATAATTTGAGTACAGCGATAGCCAGCATTGAACAGCTTAAACATTTCAAAAGCCATATCATCCATGCTCTGTCCCCTCCCTTTTCCGGTAGCCATTTTCTAAATACCTGGATTCTTCAGACTGTCAAAAAAGCGATATGCTGCGATATTTAAAAAATCCCGTTCATTCGACGTATTTGATAAACGAGGACTTCCCCCCCAGGGGGTGTGTCCCCATACCTTGCACCGCCTCAATCACGGGCTTTTTTAATGCCTTGCCTCTCACTTTTTTGGTTCGCTTTGCCGATCGACAGCCTATACCCGGTGTTACAGATATTTAAAGCCTACTAAAGGCCGCCTCACATCATTTATCCTCCAGTCCTTTTTCGACCTCCAACATCTTGCCCAGGGCCAGATCCTCTCCGATAAATACATTATTACACTTAGGGCACTTCAACAACTCCACTTCAAAATGCCCTCCCAGGTAGGTAACATTTACCTTGCTTTGGACCAATTTTTCCTTGCATTTATCACATACCCATGACATGTCATGTTCTTTTACCACATTCACAAGATCTACTCCTTCACTATTTCCATTCTGTGGCTGTAAACAGTTATTATTTGAATCACGTCTTCTTTTTCTTTATACCGTACCCAGTAAGTTACATTGTCTATACGCAAATTTGCCAGATAGCTGGAATCTTCAGGATTGAAAAAGCGTTGTCCGGTTGTTTTGGAATATGCCACAACTTTTTCAATATCTTCAAAGAAGATAAACTTTTTTTCCAAGTCACTCTGTATTTCGGGTGAAATGATTAAATTGTATTCGTTTTTTTCTGTTAAATTCATTCGGTCTTCACCCCAATTCTCTTAAGAGTTTGTTTTTCAAGCCTGCCCTGTTTGCATGTTGCTGGGATAGGTTTGGTATTTTTAAGCGGGATTTCCTCCATATCCTTTCCAAGAATCAAGTCCAAGATGCAACAGGTTCACTTTCCCTTAAGCTTTGGGACCGCTTCAGAAATTACCCTTTGCCAAATCCACAGTTCGGGTATCTGCAATCCTTACAGCCTGAACATAATCCACCGTGAGCATATCTGATAATATCTTTTCTTTCAATTCTTTCTCCTGCCGCCAATCTCGGAACCACCAGGTCAAAAATTGTTCTTTTGTTATACATAACACATCCCGGCAACCCTAATACCGGAATATCCTTAATATATGAAAGCAGGAACATAGCTCCCGGCATCGTGGGAGCACCATAAGACAATATTTGTGCTCCGGCCATCTTTACTCCGGTTGGGGTAACATCATCAGGATCAACTGACATCCCTCCTGTAACCAGAATAATATCTGCTCCCTCTTTTATTAATTTTTTAATAGATTCTGCTATCATATTGGGATCATCTTTGGAAAAAATCTGGTTGATTACTTCAGATCCCAATTCTCTGAACTTTTCTGTGAGAACCGGGCCAAATTTGTCAGGAATTCTTTTATAATATACTTCATTTCCGGTTGTCACAATACCGGCCTTTAATTTATATAAAGGCACTACCTGTATAACAGGAAAATTTTCCGAACAAATCTTTTCCATCGATGCTAACTTTTTTTCTTCTATTTTTAAAGGTATTATTTTTGTAGCGGCTGCAATAGTATTTACATCAACTAATCTATCTGTATGAATTGTTGATAAAATAATTTCATCTATGGAATTAATCTCCAATAACGCTTCAGTATTTACTTTAAGAAGTCCCATACGGTTTACCAAAAGATTTACTTTCCCCTCGGATGGCTCTGAAAAAGTTATACCCTGACCAGCAGCTGCTCTTGCCATTCTGATGGCCGCTTCATTTTCGTGAATTTCGCCGTCTTTATACTCTACACCAAATATGTGTTCTTTCCCCATGTTTAATAATCGGGGAATATCCTCCTTTTTTATGATATACCCCTTTTTGAATGCTGCACCTTTAGACTTACCCGGGATAATTTCCGTCATATCATGCGCCAGTACCATTCCAACGGACTCTTCCACAGGTATTATCTTCATGTTTTCGGTCCGCCGAAAACTGGGGCGTTGATAGGACGAGACTATGTTGTATTGCTTCATTAACATAACCCCTTTATTTTGATTTATTTTGCCGTTAAAAATATGGCAAACAAATAATACCGGTCTATTCCACCGAACTCGGTTTTAGCCTTCATTAAACTGGAATCATGAACATAGCGGGGACATTTTTCTCAAATTTACAATAATTGATGGAAGGACCTCCAGTACATAATCTACATCTTCATCGGTGTTATCTTTTCCCATAGTTAATCGTAATGAACCATGAGCTATTTCATAAGGAATTCCCAGAGCTAATAATACATGTGAAGGATCCAGGGAACCGGACGTACATGCAGACCCGCTGGAGGCCATTATCCCCAGCCCATCCAACATCAATAATATGGATTCACCCTCTACAAACTCAAAGCAGAAACTTACACTGCCTGGTATACGATTTTGGGGATGACCAGTTAGCCTTGAATTAGGAATAGTTTTTATTATGCCTTCGATTAAACGGTTTCCGAGTCTCTTTAGTTTTTCTGCTCGTTCCGGCATATGGATTCCGGCTAATTCAGCTGCTTTGCCCAAGCCTACAATACCGGGAACATTTTCCGTTCCGGCTCTCAATTTACGTTCTTGACCACCGCCGTGAAGAAAATTACTAATTCTAATGCCCTTTTTTACAAACAGGAAACCAACTCCTTTAGGGCCATATAACTTATGACTTGATCCCGACAGCATATCAATACCCATATCCTTTACATCAACAGGGATTTTGCCCAGAGATTGTACCGCATCAGTATGAAAAGCTGCCCCTCCCTGGTGGGCAATATCTGCCAGTTCTTTGATAGGCTGAATTGTGCCTACTTCATTGTTGGCATGCATAATGGAAACCAGAGTGGTGTTAGGTTTCATTGCCTTTTCCAAGTCATTAAGTTCAACCAAACCATAATTATTTACCGGCAAAATAGTGATCTCAAATCCCTGCTTCTCTAAATATTCACAAGTATGCAGTATCGCATGATGCTCGATGGATGATGTTATCAAATGATTTCCCCGGCTGTGATTAACCTGCATATATGTTATTAGTGCCAGGTTATCTGCTTCTGTCCCCCCGCTGGTAAAAACAATTTCCTTAGGAGACGCATTTATCAACTCGGCTACCTGCTCCCGAGCCTTTTCAACCGCACGCCGTGCATTCTGTCCCAAAGAATATACACTTGATGCGTTGCCAAACTGATCCATATAAAAAGGTATCATTTCATTAAAAACCTCCGGGTCAACTGGGGTAGTAGCACTATGATCCATATATACAGTCCTCATAGCTAACACCTCCATATAAAATAAAATTTTAAACCACAATTTAAATTTATAATTTATAGTTTGAAATATTCTCTCCTGAAAAGTTTATTTTAAGAAGCCCGTAAACAGGCCTGTTACCTATTTACGGGTTTGGACTATTTATATATTGGTTTTATTGAAACTCCACTGCAAACTGACCGAGCTTATTAGCAAATCTTTTTTTGCGGCAGCCTTCACATAAATTGCCGGATATATCAAGTTCTGATTTTTCATTAACGTATTTTAATTGTTCCTTAGTAGCAAAAGGTTTGCCGCAGCTTTCACAGGTTACCAATTCAAAAGTTTTGTTCCAAATTGTACGATGGCTGCCTTCCTGTGTCATTTCTATGGCACCAGTCGGGCAGATCTCTGCACAGGCTCCGCAGCCGATACAAGCTGCAGAAGCTTCATCATAGGGGGTAGCAATCCGCTTTTCGGTTCCCCTCATTATAGCTGATATAGCACTGGTACCCATTTCTTCACAGGCATAGGAACATAAACGGCATAAGATACAGCGTTCATTGGGGTCACCTTCGATAGCATTATCGGGACAGCC
>JAJFVL010000065.1 GCA_021371855.1 Bacteroidales bacterium
AAAGAGATATCAGAATCATTGGGTGAGAAGTTACCTTCATATATGATACCTTCATTTTTTCAGGTATGCAAAGAATTTCCCCGGACTGCCAACGGAAAGATAAATCGCAAGGCTCTGAATTTAAATACTGAAGAAATAGAAGAAAGCGAAACAAACGTAACAAAGGAATTGTCTCCGACAGAGGAAATCATTTATAAGATATGGAGTGAAGCTTTCAAGACTAAGAATATTTCAGTTAAGGATAATTTCTTCGAAATAGGAGGGGCCTCATTATTGGCAATAACTGTGATAACAAACATTAATTCGGCTTTTAATATAAATTTATCATTAAGAGAATTTTTTGACAACCCGAGAATAAAAGACCTGTCAGAAAAAGTGAATGCAATGAAATAGTCAACAGCGAACCAACAGGCAAAGAATCTCATTAATTCATCAATTCGAGGTTCTCCGGACGATGGAACAGAATTATCCGGTGATGAATTTTATGGTTATTTTTTGTTTTCCTGAAAAGACTGCTAATGGACAATTATATACAGTTGGTCAAATAAAAATATTAGTTGTTTTTTTTTGTACTACTTTAGTTACGAATTAGACTTTTATTGAGATTGTCTATACTGTTTATTAGATTATTCTTCTCCTTTAATGTGATTAGTTTTTTTATCTGATTTTTACATTTATTAGAAGGGGAATTCTGTACTGGTTGGTTAATTATTTATGTGACTGACATGGCGGAAGCTTACCAGCAAAGATAAAAAATAAGAGATTTTATACGACTTTTCAGCATATATCTCTTACTACTCAACTCCTGTCGCCTATTTCTTAATATGGTAAAAGGATGATACAGTAATAGACAATTCCTATAGACTCACGGATTGTTTTAAATACTCTGTATATTTTTGAATCTCTGGCTCTATTATCTGGTAAGACAATTAATCCGATATTGTATTTTTTATCAAGTATTTTGCTATATGTCATCATTGTTCGCCTGGCATGAGTCTCGGAAGTGACAATATTTATTCCTTTTACATCGATATCAGAGGTTTTTAACCAGTCACGAAATGCAAGAGCGCTTGAGAGAGTTCTGCTTAATTTAACTCTTTTTCCTGGAATTGCAGTAACAAGGGAAGAGTCTATGCCCAGGGAGATAAGCCTGTTCCTGCCTAACTCAGCAAAAGAATTGAAATTGAAGACTAGTCTGTTCTTTCCATCAAGATTTGAAATATCATATTCGGAATGATCCTTATAGGGTACTATTATTCGGTGATCAATGATTACTTCTTTAACATACAGATTTCTATCATAATGTTCACCAATGCCATCGTTAAAGAACTGGACAGTCACTGAATCGATATCTGTTAGTTTCCCCTTCCAGTTGACCATATATTTTTTCTTTTTCTTGTCTGCTGTGAAATCCGAAAGGAGGGAATCATTGACAAAAACATTGAAGCGTGATGAATTTTCACCGCCTGATTTACTGTAACAATCGACTTCAATTTGATGAACAGATACATTGCTGTCCGATAATTTTTCTCTCTGAGGATAAAAGATCAGGTATCCGTTCGAAGGAAGAGAACAATATTCATGTGGAATAATATCGATACCTGTAGTAATAATCTGATAATATCCGTGGTTAATAAACTCATTGTAAGCCATCTCAATTGCTTTTTGATCAAGCCAGCCTTCTAAAAGCAGGATGTTTGCATTGGGTGTGGTTTTCCTGGGAAGAGGAGCTGACAGGGTATCAATTACTGAAACAGCAAGGATGCATGATAATACTATGGAAACGGCAGGAAGAATAAATGTTGTCTTTTTGCTCCGGTTTCTTAACATATGTAATAATTTAGGATGGAAAGTTATAAAAAATTGACAATGGAGAAGTACCGGAATCGATTATCAGTTTTATTCTGTATTCAGGCACAAGCATGCGAAGTGTTTTTATGGAAACGGTCCCCTTGGTTTAATCCCTTTTTAAACCTTATTTAGCAGGCTGTAATATATGTTTAACGAAGTAGTTACAAGATCACTGTATTATTATGGAAAAAACTGAAATATCAGAAATTCAAAAGCAATTCTGGATTTTGCAGCATCTTTATCCTGATACTACTGCCTACAATCTTCCGTATGTGGCAACGATTAGTGGTGAGCTTAATTTAAAAGCCCTGGAATATGCAGTTAATCAGGTAGTTGTCAGATATGATATGCTGAGAACCTGCTTTATTGAAGAGGATGGAAAAGTATATCAGCAGGTTAATAATCCTGTTGATGGGATTCTGAAAGTTGATGTAATTAAAGTTAATGATGAATTTCTGACTGATCCATTTCCGGTATTAATTAGTGATGAAATTCATAAAATCTTTGACCTGACAACCTGGCCTTTGTTCCGAATTAAGCTCTTCGTTTTCAGCAATACAACAGTGATTACTATCATATTTAATCATATAATTGTTGATATGCAATCTATTGAAGTCTTTTTCAAAGACCTTTCCGGGTTATATAAGTCATATTATTTATCAACTTCTCCTGATCTGGATGTTCCGGTAAACAATTATTCTGATTACACTTTATGGTATAAGGATTGGATTTCTTCAGGAAAATCGGAAAGAAAAATTGAAGAATGGAAAAGTATTATTCCGAACAAGCCAGAAAAGCTAGAATTATTTTCAGCATTAACACATCCCAAAGTCAGTAATCTTGAAGGCCAAAGAATTCATTTAAAGCTTGATAAGTTTACACTTGGTGAAATCTCTGCATTTGCCGGGAAAAACGGGGTTAATAATTTCATAGTACTATTAAGTACCTATGCAATCCTGTTAAACAAACTTTCCAATCAATCAAAAATTATCATAGGGGTTCCATTTTTAAACCGTAAAAGATCTGAGTTTAGCAAAACATTCGGATGTTTTGTAAACACGCTTCCTTTGCTTGTTGATTTCTCTGAAGATATAACCGGTAAAGCATTGTTTAAACAGGTTCTTAATTCATTATTAAAGATTCAGCAAAATGAAGAAGTCCCTTATTTATTACTTAACTCTTATTTAGGTCCGGGTGATGGTTCTGGTTTGTTTCAGGCAGGATTTACATATTATTCCGAGTTACAGCTTCCATTATATGGTGTTGAAGTCAAACAACGGATATTTGAGCATAAAGGAGCTCAATTAAATTTATTCTTTTCATTCTGGGAGGAAAATAATGAATATCATTCGTTTATACAGTATTCCTCAGTTTTATTCAATAGAGAAATTGTCAGGGGATTCTGGAGTATCTACCAAACTATTCTTAGGTCATTAATTGATGAACCAAATCAATTGTTAAGTTATTTTAATATTACTCCACAGGAAGATCTTGATCTGATTTATGAAATGAACAGAACTGAAGTTGAATGCGCGGATAATATATGTATTCATAAGAAGTTCGAAGAACAGGTTAAAAGAACTCCTGACTCACCTGCGATTCTTTTTAATGATCAGTTGCTGACTTATTCTGAATTTAATGAGCATTGCAACAGGATGGCCAACAGGCTAATCAGGGATGGAATCAAAGTTGAGGACGTAATTTGTATTTGCATTGATCGGTCGGTGGAAATGATGGTGGCTGTCTTTGGCGTTTTGAAAGCAGGAGCTGCATACCTCCCCTTAAGTTCTGATACCCCATCCGAAAGATTGAAAAGTATAATTAATGATGCAAATCCCAAACTGATTCTTACAACCAAAAACTCATGCTATAATATCCCTGATGGTTCCAGTCTGCTATTCATCGATGACATCTTAAATAATCCGCTTTCTGATGATATCACGACGCCGGCCGTTAATGTAAACTCGAAAAATCTGGCATATATTATTTATACATCCGGATCTACCGGTGTCCCCAAGGGGGTAATGATTGAACATCATTCAGTCTTAAACAGGCTGGGATGGATGCAGAAAGCCTATCCTATTGGCAAATCTGATACACTTATGCAGAAAACACCTGTTACATTTGATGTTTCAGTCTGGGAATTATTCTGGTGGTCTTTTAATGGAGCCAGATTAGTGCTTTTACCTTTCGGAGGAGAAAAAAATCCTGAAACAATAGTAAAGTGCATTGAAGATTATAATGTTACGACTATTCATTTTGTTCCATCAATGTTCATGGCATTCTTTGAGGTGCTAAAATCGAGGGATTTATTTGGCAAACTGAGAAACCTGACGAGGATATTCATGAGTGGAGAAGCACTTCCTTTAAAGATAGTAGAAGAGTTCAATCAAATCAGAAAAGATTTCATTCTACCGGATATTATTAATCTTTATGGGCCCACAGAAGCAACTGTAGATGTATCCTATTATAATTGTCCGAAAAGTAATATCAACCATGTTTTTATAGGACGACCTATTGACAACACAAAGCTGTTTGTTCTTAATAACAGAATGAAAATACAACCTGTAGGAATACCAGGAGAGTTGATCATAACCGGTGTTAATCTTGCCAGAGGTTATATGAATCATCCCGAGCTTACCAGAGATAAATTCTTTGATTTTAAGATCTCGAATGATCGGGTGATAAGGGCTTATAGGACAGGAGATCTTGTAAAACTAACTTCAGAAGGGGAGATAGATTACATAGGAAGACTTGACAACCAGGTTAAAATAAGGGGGTTCAGGATTGAACTGGGAGATATAGAAGCAAAAATTCTGGAGCATACCGATGTAATAAATTGTGCAGTTGTTGTGGCTGAGTATATAGAGCCAAAATCCCTGATTGCTTATATCTGTCTGAAGTCTGAAGCTAGTATGGAGTCAGAATATATCCGTAAATTTCTGTCAGATAAATTACCTGGTTATATGGTGCCTTCATATTTTGTGTTTCTGGACAAGTTGCCATTAACGACAAGCGGAAAAGTAAATAGGAAAGCTCTCCCAAAACCCGATTTGAAACGAACCGGAATTCCTGTGGTACTTCCTACTAATAATTATGAAAAGGAACTTCTGGATATTTGGAAGAAATTATTGAGAATTGAAAACATTAGTATTCAGGACAATTTTTTTGAGGTCGGAGGTAATTCCTTACTTGCAATAAATCTTGCCACTCTTATATCAAAAGAGTTCGGGATCATAGTTAATACAATTACAGTTCTTGAACATCCGAATATTAAAGCTCAAAGTAGTTATATATCAGGATTAGCAAATCAGGATAGAAGAACAGTGTCACAGGATGTGAGTGCAAAGATGGAACGCAGAAAGAATATTGAATTTCAGAGGCGTAGAAAATAATAGTATTGGTTGGCAATTAAGCTTATAACACATTGATCCAATACTTTTAGTTCATAAGTACATTTTACCTGAATAATTAATAGATTATTTATCGATGGGCGCAAAAATTTCTTGTATAGAATATTACCTCCCGGAACAAATTTTGGACAACAATCAGTTAACCGATGAATTCCCGGAATGGGATGCAGCAAAAATTAATGATAAAGTTGGAATAAAACGTCGTCATGTTGCTGCTGCTGACGAGACAGCTTCTGATTTAGGTTACAAGGCTGCTACTAAAATACTTGAAGGATTTGATAAGACTGCTATTGACTTCATTATCCTTTGTACCCAAAGTCCTGATTATTTCTTACCGGCAAGCGCCTGTGTTTTACAGGATAAACTTAAATTGAGAAATAATATAGGAGCATTGGATATAAATCAGGGATGCTCCGGTTTTATTTACGGACTTGCTATTTCAAAAGGATTGATAAATAGCAATATTTCAAAAAATGTGCTGCTGGTTACAGCAGAAACATATTCTAAACATATTCATCCAAAAGATAAATCAAACAGAAGTATTTTTGGTGATGGGGCAGCCGCAACAATTGTATCGTTCAGTGAAACCGAACAAATACACGAATTTGAACTTGGCACTGATGGCTCCGGAATGGATAATCTGATTGTTAAAAGAGGCGGCTTTAGAAACAGACACGATCCATTTGAGAAAGACCGGTACGATGAGTCAGGAAACGTTTTAAATGATAATAATTTGTTTATGAACGGACCAAATATTTTTTCTTTTACTATAGAAAAAGTGCCTCCACTTGTCGATTCCGTACTTAAAAAAAATGGTTTTGATTTGAACAGTATCGACTACGTGATTTATCATCAGGCGAACAAATATATGCTCGATTATTTACGTAAGAAATCTAAAATTCCATATGAGAAATATTATCAAAATATGGAAGAAACCGGGAATACAGTATCCTCAACGTTGCCAATTGCCTTGAAGGAATCGTTGAAGAAAAACATTATCAAACCAGGAGACAAGGTACTTTTAGCTGGATTTGGTGTGGGATACTCATGGGGGGCTACTATTATTGAAATTTAATAAATATGATCAATTGTCTTGAATATGTGATTAATGGAAATCATGATCCCTTATTTTAAATTAATTTATAAAAGTTTTCCTTTCCTTCAAAATTCAATGTGGTATAGTTATAACTATAAGATTGTAAATTTTTTAACTTAAAATCAGGAATATGAAGAAGTCAGTTTTTTTTACAGAACTTAAAGATGCTCTAATGTTAGAAGACGATTCAATAAATGAATCTACTCAGGTCCGGCTTACATCTTTATCTACACTTGGTGTTATTGCTTTCATTGATGAAAATTTTAATAAACAGGTAAAGGCTGCAGATCTGAGAGAAGTTAAAATAATAGATGACCTGATAAATCTTATTGGTCCTGAAAACTTAGTAGCTTAGCAATGAAATTACTTAAATTTGAAGGAGTTAGAGTTGCAGGCATTTCTGTTTGTGTCCCGGATCAGGTTGTGGAAAACAGCCAGTTTGGTGCAGCCGTTTTTGATGGTGAGGAATTAAAGAAAACCATTGATAGCATAGGTGTTTTTAAACGCCATATAGCTCCATCAAATGTATGCACATCAGATTTATGTTTTGAAGCTGCAAGTACTTTGCTGGATTGTTTGGCTGTAAATCGCGATGAGATCGGGGCGGTAATTTTTGTAACGCAAACGCCAGATTATCATTTGCCTGCAACTGCATGTGTTCTTCAGGACAAGCTTGGATTACCAAAACAAACCATAGCATTTGATATAAATTTAGGATGTTCTGGTTTTGTATATGGACTCTCTGTTGTATTTAATCTTTTAAATCAACGAACGATAACCAAAGCTTTGTTACTGGTAGGAGACACAGCTTCTAAATGTGTGTCACCATTAGACAGATCATCAAATCTTTTATTTGGTGACGCCGGTACGGCAACACTGGTTGAAGCAGACTCTGATACTTCACAGGTTTATTGTACCTTAAGCAGTGATGGGTCAGGATATAAATCATTGATAATTGAAGGAGGGGCATACAGACTTCAATCATCTTCATCCACTCTTGAAGTACGTGAATTCGATAGCAAGAACAAGCGTTCTCTTGAAAACCTTTATATGGATGGGCCAGACATCTTCAATTTTACAATCAGAGAGATACCAAAAGACATACTCGGACTGCTAAATGCTACCAATACAGATTTTAAGGAAATCGATCTTTTCTTTTTTCATCAGGCAAATAAATTCATGATTGATTTTTTAGCAAGAAAGCTAAAAATTCCGGTTGAGAAATACCCGCTTTCCCTAAAAGATTATGGAAATACCAGCTCCGCAAGCATCCCTCTTACAATTGCTTCAGCAAGAGACTCATTCATGAATGGGAAAGTCAAAGCCGTTCTTTGTGGCTTTGGCGTTGGATTTTCATGGGGAACAATGTTAATGGATTTTGACGGATGTCAGATCTTGCCTATAAAAACTTACTGATATGGATTCATCTTTTAAAGATCCATTCACTCTTGAAGGGAAAAAAATTCTGGTTACAGGCGCATCATCGGGGATAGGAAAACAATGTGCAGTACAATGTAGTTATTCCGGTGCTAATGTAATTATTTTCGGACGTGATGCGGACAGACTTCAGGATACCTTCGAAAAACTGAAGGCCGGAGATCATCGTAAAGTCATTGTTGATGTATGCGACAGGAATGCGCTTGATTCGGCAATATCTGAAGTTTTACAACACTATGGATCAATTGATGGAATGGTGTATTCTGTGGGTCTGGAACATAGTTTACCCTTCAATTTTATTAAGCTTGAAGATTATCAGACACTCTTTTCTGTCAATGTTTTTGCAGGATTTGAAATTTGCAGGCTATTACTAAAAAAAAGAGGTCTTAATAAAAATTCATCCCTCGTTTTTATTTCATCTATTCTGAGTAAGGTTGCCAACCCTGGATTAGTTGCCTATTGTGCCTCAAAAGGTGCGATAGAAAGTGGAGTAAGAGCTTTAGCTCTGGAACTTGTTCCGAATAAGATCAGGGTTAATACAGTCTTACCAGGTGTGTGTAAAACCTCTATGACCGATAAATTTTTTGATAAATTACCGGAGGAGAGGGTGAAGGACATAATAAAACTGCATCCATTGGGTTTGGGAGAACCTGAAGATATAGCTCATGCGGCTGTTTTCTTATTATCAGGAGCATCCAAATGGATTACAGGTTCCAGCCTGGTTGTCGATGGAGGGTATTCAATTCATTAACCTTTCTTGCCTGACAATTCTTTATATTGAGTATATCTATCAGGAGGTACTCTGATAATCAGGATTTAGATTAATAAATAATATTCTTCTATCTCTGGGAATAAATTAGAATACTTTTAAATCTGTTTTATTACTACATCATGGACAACAAAATAGCGGTAATTGGTATGGCTTGTAGATTTCCTGGCGCCAAAAACCTGAATGAATACTGGAACAATCTTACACAGGCAAAGGAAACCATTAAGTATTTTGATGAGGAATCTCTTGCAGAGTCTGAATTTAATTTTGATTCTCTTAAGAATAATCCTGATTATGTAAAGGCACGTGGTGTTATAGATGATACAGATAAATTTGATGCCACTTTTTTTGGAATGACACCTGCAGAAGCAGCTGCTACTGATCCTCAGCATAGAATATGGCTTCAAACTGCCTGGGAAGCATTCGAAAATGCAGGATGTGATCCAATAAATTATAATGGACCCATTGGCGTTTTTGCAGGGGCAACCATGAGTACTTATTTGCTGAACAATGTTCTGCGCGATTCAAATAAGCGGGAGAATTTTATCCGGTTAAGAGGGGCAGACTCATATCAGATACTGACTGCTAATGATCCTTCGTTCATATCAACCAAAACTGCTTATAAGTTCAATTTAAAAGGTCCGGCAATAAATGTAAATACTGCATGCTCAACTTCTCTTGTGGCAATTGCACAGGCTTGTAACAGTTTGTATAGCTTTGAATCAGATATCTGTATTGCCGGAGGGGTTACCATAATTGAGCCACAGGAGAATGGCTATATCTACCAGGAGGGAGCAATTCTTTCACCGGATGGTCATTGCCGTCCGTTTGATGCAGAGGCTAAAGGGACTGTCCCAAGTAACGGTGTCGGAGCAGTGGTCTTAAAACGTTTAGAAGATGCAATAAATGATGGTGATAACATTTATGCCGTTATCAGAGGATGGGCAATTAATAATGACGGGAGCAATAAAGTAAGCTATACTGCACCATCTATCGATGGTCAGGCTGAGGTTATCATGATGGCACAGTCTTTGGCTGATGTGTCTCCTGATGAAATAAGTTATATTGAAGCCCATGGGACAGCAACTCCTCTTGGAGACCCTGTTGAGGTTATGGCTCTGAAAAAAGCTTTTTCCGAGAAGACCGATAAAAAACAGTTCTGTGGCATCGGTTCGGTAAAATCGAATATTGGACACACTGATATTGCAGCAGGTGTGGCTTCCTTTATTAAAGCTTCACTTGCAGCATTTCATAGAACAATTCCTCCTACTTTACATTTTTCAGGAGCAAATACAAATATTGATTTTAAGAACTCTCCCTTTTTTGTTCAGAATGAACTCAGACATTATACTGATACCAGACCCTTAATTATTGGTGTTAGTGCTTTCGGTATTGGTGGCACCAATGCACATGTCATTATTGAAGAACCTCCGGTAAGGGAAATATCTGTGCAAAAAGATTCTAAACAGCCTGAATTAATCATGCTGTCTGCACGATCAGAGTATTCTCTTAACAGACGGAAAAAAGATCTTATCGAATTTGCAGAAGCCAGACCTGATATTAACATACGAAATATTGCATATACTCTTCTGACCGGGCGTAGTCACATGTCTTACAGAAGCTTTATTGTCGCTTCAGGAAGAAATGAATTATTGTCAGGAGAAGGCAAATTCATTGATGGCAGATCAGATGAACTTATCTCAAAAACAGCGTTCATTTTCCCGGGGCAGGGCTCCCAATATGTGTCAATGGGAGAAAGCCTGTATCATTCAGATGATCAGTTTAGAAAATTGCTGGATGAGTGTTTTGCAATTGTGCAGTCAGAAACAGATAAAGACCTTAAAGCAATTCTCTTCGATCATAAAAACCCTGAAGAGGCTGAAAAGAAACTTGCAAACACAGAAATGACCCAACCAGCGCTTTTTATCGTTGAATATGCTCTGTCTCAGGTTTTGATGCTGCACGGAATAAAACCATCATGTCTGATTGGTCATAGTATTGGTGAATATGTAGCAGCATGTGTAGCAGGTGTTTTTGATATGAAAACTGCATTGAAGATTGTAATAAAAAGAGGTCAATTGATGGGAAAGATGCCACATGGGAGTATGATGGCAGTAAGAACAACAATTGATAAGCTTCAAAGCATTTCAGATTCAAATTTTGAAATTGCTGCAGATAATGCATCTGAGTCCTGCACAATCTCATTCAAATCGGAAGATATTGAAAAGGTAAAGGCCTTGTTAGATAAAAATGGGATCCAGTATATTCCACTTAATACATCTCATGCCTTTCATTCCGCTGCGTTTGATCCTATCTTGTCAGAATTTACCGAATATGTAAATCAATTCGACCTGAAAACTCCCGAATTATCTTTCATCTCCTGTTTAACCGGTGATTTTATTACTTCAGAACAGGCGACTTCAGGGACATACTGGGCTAAGCAGTTAAGAAATACCGTTCATTTTCGTCAGGGTGTTTCAAAGATTGCTGAAAACGGTGGCACAGTATTTCTTGAGGTGGGTCCTAATACTCACTTAAGCTCATTAATAAGACAATCAAAAGATATCACCAATAAAAAATTAATAATCAGCACTTTAGGAAAGTCTGACAATATTGATGAACGGTACAAGATAATATCTGCATTAGGCAACATGTATAATGTTGGGATAAATATTAATTTTTCGGTTCTGACGGAAGGCAGTAAACCCTGGAAAGTGGATTTGCCAGTATATCCCTTTGAAAGAAAGCGTCATTGGATAGAATACAAATTATCTCCTGTTGTTACAGTCAAGGATTCTTCGATAGAAAAAAGCAGTAATGAGGCTCTTTCATTAACTAATAGTACTTCATCTGATCAGATTGTCGAAGAAATTGGTGTGTCGGACCGGACTGTTGATAAGATTACCAATATCTGGGAATCATTAATAGGCAGTGATGAAATAGGACCGGATGATGATTTCTATGAAATTGGAGGTCACTCTCTTTTGGCTTTGCAAATAATAACAAGAATAAAAGAAGAGTTAGGTTTTAAGATCAGC
>JAJFVL010000071.1 GCA_021371855.1 Bacteroidales bacterium
GGTGCTGTATTTTAGCCGGATTCACAGTGAAATCTTTAAAAACAATATAGAAAAGGTGCTCTTAAGTGCAGATTATGTCCCGGAAGTTTTGATAAGCGAACTAAGCAATATATATGGCTGCAAGGTATTTACGCATTATGGTTCTTCAGAAATGGGTTATGGCGGAGGGGTTGAATGCGGAGCTTTGAACGGCTACCACTTAAGAGAGGCAGATATATACTTCGAAATTATTGATCCAGATACAGGTAAACCGGTTGAAGACGGACAATACGGAGAAATAGTATTTACAACCTTAACGAGACAGGCAATGCCTTTAATTCGCTACCGGACTGGCGACATAGCTTCATTTTCTTCGGTCCCATGTAAGTGCGGTACATTCCTGAGAACTATGACCAGAGCGTTGGGGAGAGCGGATAACCGTGTGAACTTGGGCGGGAAACGATTCTTATATCTCCGGCAACTGGATGAAACGATCTTGAAATATAAGGATGTTTTGGATTACAAAGCCAGTATTACAGATCAAAATCTTCTCAAAATAGGAATTGCATCCGAAAATAAAGCAATTATAAAAGATGTTGAAGAAAGTATTCAAACATTGTTATATAAAAAGCTTGGGTACAAAAATGATTTTGCTGTCATTGCAAATCCTGACAGCAGGCCGGAAAAAATAATCAACAGTATGATAAAAAGAAAGATCACTGATTTTAGGAGAGCTGGAATATGACAAACACCAGCATTGCAGCTATTATTATATCCGGCGGCTATTCCTCAAGAATGGGGAGTTTTAAGCCGTTTCTGAAATTTGGTAAAAAATCAGCCATTGAAATAATTATAGATACTTATAAAAGCGCCGGAATTAGTAATATTATCGTTGTAGCAGGTTATAAAGGCAGTGAAGTCGCAGAAAAACTTAGGGATTCAGGTACGACGTGCATACAGAACGAAAACTTTGCAAAAGGAATGTTTACCTCGGTAATAAAAGGTGTTAAAGCTTTGGATGCAAATGTTTCAGCTTTTTTTATGCAGCCGGTAGATATTCCTCTGGTAAAGAAGAATACAATCGAAGCACTGAAAAACAAGTATCTGGAAAGCGGTAAAGGTATAACTTACCCTGATTTTTGCGGCACAACGGGGCATCCTCCGCTGATAGACTGCAAGTATCGAGAGGCAATTTTAATAAGTAACGGGGAAGGCGGACTAAAGAGAATTTTAAGAGAATATTCTTATGATTCAATATCTGTGCCTGTTTTTGACAAGGCGATACTAATGGATATGGATATAAAAGAAGACTTTGAAAAACTGCTTGAATACGCTAATGCTGCTGCACCTGATATGGAAGAGTGTTGCAGCATTTTGGACATATACAAGGTACCAGAAAACATTATTAGACATTGTAGGAAAGTTGCAGAGGTGTCCGTTGAAATTTTTCACAGTCTGGATAACACCGGATACCAGCTTAATGAATGCGCATTGAAAGCTGCGGCGATGCTCCATGATATTGCCAGGAAGGAAAAAAACCATGCCCGGGCAGGAGAAAAGATTATGCAAGAGATTGGGTATGGGAAGGTTGGGTCTATCATAGGCAGTCATACTGATATTGAAGTAGACGATAAAGAGAGAATTACAGAAGGTGAAATACTGTATCTCGCCGATAAGCTTGTTAAGGAAGATAAAGCAATATCCATTGAAGAAAGGTTTAATCAGTCCCTAAATAAATATAAAAACAACCCTGAACTATTGAAAAAGATAGTAAATAGAAGGAATGCCGCTTATAAAATAATAAAAAAAATTGAGACAGCAACAGGCAAAGGTTTTATAAATGGATAGAAAAATATTCTTGGTAAGGCATGGACAAATCGATTATGGAAGAGAAAAACGTTATATAGGTATAACTGATTTGCCGCTTAGCGATGCCGGCATTGTACAAGTGGCAGGGCTTAAGGATTATTTTTCAGGGATAGAGATTGAGAAAGCCTATACCAGCCCGTTAAAAAGGTGTTTGCAAACTGCAAAGATCCTGCTTGAGGGCAGCAGCATCAGCAGGGAAGTAGTTAATGAATTAAAGGAAATTGATATGGGGGATTGGGAAAACCAGACAATAGATTATATTAAAGACCACTTTCACGAAATGTATGAAATAAGGGGTGCAAATATTGATACCTTTATTCCCTCCGGGGGAGAAAGCTTTGAACAGCTGCAAAAAAGGGTCATGCCGGCCTTTGAATACATTGCCGGAAATACTGCGGGAAACATTCTGGTTATAAGCCATGCAGGGGTAAACAGAGTGATATTAAGTAAACTTTTAAATTTTCCCTTGCAGGATGTATTTAAGATAAGCCAGCCTTATGGTTGTGTAAACCGGCTTAGCTGGAATATAACATGCCGCAGATGGCAGTGGGAGCAAGTGCAGATAAAATAGAATTACCCCCCATGTTTGGGGGAAAAAAACATGTATGAAAATTAGATAACTTTATTATTTAAACAATCTGTGTCCTTCATAATCTAATCTGTGTTAATCTGTGTTGAATTTTCTAATAAAATGAAAAAGGAGTATAAGCAGGATGAATTCAGATATTTACATGAGTTTGCAAAGTGAATTGAATAAAGGGAAAAAAGCTGCAGTGGTTACATTAATGAACGCTGGAGATAGCGGAGGCGATTCTTCACCTAAAAAGCTTATCCTTACCGAAGAGCAGTTACTCACATCCGATACCATTCATTACCTGGATGAAACAACTGTTAATAAGGCCCAATTTGCTTTGCAGACAGGAAATCTTCAATATTTACAGGCATCGAATGGTGTAAGTATTTTGATCGAGCCATATTTCCCGGAATCTCGCCTCATAGTTTTGGGTGGTGGACATATTGCAAAGCCTTTAGCTGAATTTGGCTCTAAAGTTGGATTTTCAGTTACTGTTGTTGATGACCGGCCAATGTTCGCCAACCAGCAGAGATTCCCGGATGCTGAGAAGGTAATTTGTGAGAGCTTTACTAATTGCTTCACTCAGCTTAATCTGAATGAATCTTCTTTCGTAGTTATTGTGACCAGGGGACACCGGCATGATTTTGATTGCCTGAAACAGGCATTGAGCTATAAAACTGCGTATACGGGAATGATTGGTTCTAAACGACGTGTCAAAATTGTTAAAGAACAGCTTTTAAATGAAGGCTACCCGTCTGAACTGATAAATACAGTTAATGCTCCCATTGGCCTTGAAATAGGAGCAGTTACACCTGAAGAAATTGCAATATCCATAATAGCTCAGGTCATTAGCTATAGAAGGCTGGTAAGCACAACAATAAACGGTACGACTTCTGTTAAGGTAAATTGGCCTGAACTTGACAGGCCCGTATTGGAAGAACTATGTAAAGATACGGTGGACCCCAAGGCACTTATTACAATAATTGCAACCAAAGGTTCGGTGCCGAGAAAAGCAGGAGCTAAAATGCTGGTATGGCCGTATGGAAAGCTTTTGGGAAGTATCGGCGGCGGATGTGCTGAGGGAGAAGTAATTAATATTGCCCGGCAGATGATAGGAAGCGGCGGGTCAAAGATTTATGATATCGATATGACAGGCCAAATCGCCGAAGATGAAGGCATGGTTTGCGGTGGTATTATGCGTGTCTTGATAGAAGATTATAACGGATAAGCATATAATTCCAGGAGCACTTATCGAACTGGAAAATAATAACTCTCAATCCCCCCATACCCATAAGGACACAACCAGGTATGAAAATAAATATGAAGGTGAGTTCAGTATAGCTAGGCTTCCCTTGAATAATGAGAAGCTTCAGCTTCTATACACTAATTCATAATTCAAAATTCACAATTCATAATTTTCTAATTAGATGTTCCGAAACAGAGCAGTGTTCCAATTTCTAACAACATAATTCCGATAATTAATGTTCCATAACGGAACAATTCTTAATAAATATTAATTCTATTCCGATACCTCCGTACTTTGACGGAGGTTTTTTTGTTGGCACGAATTTTGCTAATTAAGTAGTAGTTGAAAGCTGCTCTAAATTGCTAACAACAAAATTAACTACTTAAGGGAGGTGCAACTGGTATCGCAAATGCGGTAACCAGGGAATCATGAGCAAAATTTTAATGATTTCTCCTCAGAAATGTAACAATTGTAAAACCTGTGAGGCGGTTTGCCCAAATTCCGCAGTAAACGTAATAACGTTTGAAGATGTGGCAGTTTCAGTACCTATCATGTGCATGCAATGCGAAGATGCCGCATGTATGAAGGTTTGCCCCGTGGGAGCTATTTACCGGGATGAGAATGGTGCGGTTGTATCGGACCGGAGTAAATGTATTGGATGCAAAGTCTGCATTAGTGCTTGTCCTATGGGAAATATTCACTATTCCACCGTTAAGAAGATAATAATGAAGTGCGATCTTTGCGACGGTGATGCCCAATGTGCTAAATATTGTCCTACCAGAGCCATAGAGTTCCTGGACAGCACCACGGCCAACATAAATAAGAAAAGGGTAATTGCGTCTAAATTTAAAGAAGTGTTTGAAGAGGCCCAGTTTTAAACAGGCTGAGTGGTAGATATATAAAAGTCTTATCCAGGTATGGATAATGCTGCAATAATATGGGTTCATACAGTAGTTTCTAGACAGTTTAAGAATATAAAGGAGATGAATCACATGGTTGAGAAAACATTAATTATTAATGGAGTTAAAAAATATATCAAAGCCAATCCTGAAGAAACCCTTGCCGATGTATTAAGAAAGCAACTCTTGCTCACAGGAACCAAGATCGGCTGCGGCGGCAAAGGAGAATGTGGTGCATGCACGGTTATCTGGGATGGCATGCCGGTTAGATCTTGCCTTTATACCATGGAAAGAATGCCGGATAATGCTCAGATTACAACTATCGAAGGCGTAGGTACTAAAGATAACCTTCATCCCTTGCAGCTTGCTTGGATGGTACACGGTGCTGCTCAATGCGGATTCTGTACTCCGGGATTTATTGTTTCTGCCAAAGCTTTATTGGATAAAAACCAGGATCCTACTAGAGAAGAAGTAAGAGAATGGTTCCGGGCCAATAGAAATCTCTGTAGATGTACAGGATACAAACCTTTAGTGGATGCAGTCATGGATGCAGCCAGGCTAATGAGAGGCGAAATTAAAAAAGAAGATTTATGGGTTAAATTGAACACTGGCGACAGTATGTTAGGATCAAAATTAGTGCGTCCATCCGCTGAAGCAAAAGTAACCGGGACTTGGGATTTTGGAGCAGATACAGGAGTAAAAGGACTTCCTGAAAATACTCTGCATATTAAACTGGTACAAGCAACCGTATCTCATGCCAATATTCTTTCCATAGATACTAAAGAAGCTGAAAAAATGCCGGGAGTATTCAGAGTTCTAACTTATAAAGACGTTCCTGGGACCAACCGAATCAATGGTTTGGCATTCCCGCAGAACAAAGGGGACGGTAAAGAAAGACCAATCCTTAATGATAAAAAAGTATTCCAGTTTGGTGATGCTATTGCCATGGTACTGGCAGATACTTCTGAGCAGGCAGAAAAAGCGGCCGCAAAAGTTAAGGTCGAATTGGAAGAACTGCCGGCCTATATGAGTGCACCTGCAGCTATGGCGGAAGATGCCATTGAGATTCATCCGGGTACGCCGAATGTCTATTTCGAAACTAAGACCGTAAAAGGGGAAGAGGTTGAACCCTTATTTGAAAAACTGCCCTATGTGATTGAGGATGATATATATGTGGGAAGACAGCCCCATCTTCCGCTGGAGCCGGATGTTGGATATGCATACCTTGATGATGCAGGAAATCTAATAGTTCATTCCAAGAGTATAGGCATCCATGTACATGCTTTGATGGTCGCCGAAGGTATTGGCATTCCTTTAGAAAAATTATTTCTCGTGCAGAATAATTGCGGAGGAACTTTTGGATATAAATTTAGTCCGACCATGGAAGGTCTCTTAGGTGTTGCCGCACTGGTTACCAAGAGACCGGTATACCTCGAATTCAATATGTTCCAGCAGATAACTTATACCGGAAAGAGATCACCATTTTTTATTCACCTCAAGATGGGAGCCGATAAGAATGGGAAACTGGTCGCCATGCAATCAGACTGGACGGTGGACCATGGTCCATACATGGAATTTGGCGATCTGCTTACCATGAGAGGGCACCAGTTCATAGGCGCAGGTTACGCTATTCCCAATATAAGGGGTGAAGGCCGAACAGTTGCCACTAACCATGCATGGGGTTCAGCATTCAGAGGTTATGGCGCACCGCAAAGCTTGTTCTCATCAGAAGTATTGATTGATGAACTGGCGGCAAAAATGGGAATGGATCCATTAGAGTTAAGATATCTAAATGTGTATAGAGATGGCGATACCACACCCACCGGTTGTGCGCCTGATGTAATTGCCTTTCCGCAGGCAATTGATAAATTAAGACCTATTTATCAGGAGGCTAAAAATAAGGCTGCTGCCAAGAATAAAAAAGGCGGAGATATCAAATATGGCATAGGCGTATCATTGCTGGAATACGGCTGCGGACTTGATGGTGCAGATTCATCAACAGCATGGGCCGAGATAACCCCGGATGGAGTTACGGTAGGAAATTCATGGGAAGATCATGGTCAAGGCGCAGATATGGGAACACTGACCATTGCCTATGAAACCTTAAAACCATTGGGATTAAAGCCGGAACAAATAAAACTGGTTATGAATGATATGAGATATACTCCGGACAGCGGACCTGCGGGCGGAAGCCGTTCCAACGTTATGACCGGTAATTCAACCACCGTGGCCTGCAGAAATCTCTTGGATGCTCTAAGAAAACCGGACGGCACTTTCAGGACCTACGAGGAAATGAAATCTGAAGGCCTGGAAACAAAATGTGAGGGAAAATGGACGGCACCTTGCACTGCCTGTGATGTAGAAACTGGACAGGGAAATCCATTCCCAGTCTACATGTATGGTGTGCTTTTAGCAGAAGTAGAGGTTGACACAACAACCGGCAAGACCAAAGTTGACAAACTAACTATGGTATCCGATTGCGGTACTATAATTAATAAACTGGTTCTCGAAGGTCAGCTTTATGGTGGCCTGGTACAGGGAATAGGTCTTGCACTTAGTGAAGACTTCGAAGATTTGGACAAGCATACGACCCTTATTGGCTGTGGCATCCCGGAAATCACCGATGCTCCTGACGATATCGTGCTGATTCACCAGGAGACCCCAAGGCCACTTACCTATTATGGTCAGGCAGGTGCTGGAGAAATGCCTCTGTCTGCTCCGCATGCAGCGATTGTCAATGCCATATACAACGCTACCGGAGTTCGTATAACCAAGCTGCCCGCATTACCGGAGAAGGTTCTGGAGGGCTTGAAAAAGCTTTAAGATTAGAAGTCTAAACTAAAATCAATAAATATGGAATTGGAGTAAAACTCCAATTCCATATTTTAATAATCCGAAAGTTTGGCTTTATAGCCTTATTTATATACCTGGACTTAATTGAAATCTTCGCCTAATGGAGGTATTTTCAATGGACAAGGAAAAGCTACTGAAAACGGGTGACAGATGTATATATGATGAACCTGCCGCATGTACTGCATGGTGTCCTGTTCACGTGGATGTGGCGGCATTTGTGGCCGAGATGGAAAAAGGCGATTTTACTAAAGCCTATAAAATATTGGAAAAACGAATGCCTTTTACCAGAGTGCTGGGCATGATTTGCGACCATCCCTGTGAAAGTGCATGCGTGAGAGAAGCCGCCGGCGGAGCGATTAGGATTTCAGAGCTTGAGAAGGCGGCTGTAATGTATGGGTACAAGCCCCCTAAAAAGGCACTGTCTGTTCCTAAGAAGGCAGGTAAAGCTGCAGTGATCGGAGGAGGTCTCAGCGGGCTTTCGGCTGCCTTGGAACTTGACCGAAAAGGTTTTAAGGTCACAATTTATGAAAAGTCGGATAAACTAGGCGGCAGATTATGGAATTATCAAGGTGCAATTCTTAACAAGGCGGTTATCGATGAAGAACTGCAAATATTCAGCAAGTTAAACATTGAGATAATTTTAAACCGACTTATCAGCCCAAAAGAATTAAAAGAGATTATTAACGAGAACCATGCGGTATTCCTGGGTACGGGCGAATGGGATGAGAATCTGGAAATTAATCCGGAGACTTTTCAGGTACAGTGTTCATCCCTATTTGCAGGAGGAAGACTTTTATACCCAAATGGCTCAATTATTTCATCGGTAAGTTCAGGTAGGAGAGCTTCAGCTTCCATTGAAAGATATGTTAAGGGAATATCCATGATGGTGGCCAGGGAAAGGGAGGGGGCATTTAGAACACCTCTTAAATATGAAGTGGATGATATTGAACCTGCAGCGCCAGTTATAGGGACCGTTGACGTATACAGTAAAGATGAGGCGGTAAATGAAGCCGGACGATGCTTTAAATGCCGGTGTGCAAAATGTATTGATGCGTGCAGCCATATGAAGAAGTTCAATACAAATCCGAAAAATTATGTAAGGCAGATTATTCATAACGAAGATACGTTCCTGGGTACACGTTACGCCAATAAAATGATAAATTCCTGTACCATGTGCGGGCTGTGCGGCGACAAATGTCATGCGGGTATAAACATGAAAGATATAATCCAGGAGACCAGGGAAAGTATGGTAGAAAAGGGCAAAATGCCTCCTTCCGCCCATGATTTTGCCTTGAAAGATATGGAGTTCAGCAATAGCAGTCGATTTTTCATGGTAAAATCACCACCTCCCATTCCGGAAGAACAAATCGAGCTGAGAAAAAAAGAATTGTTCACTTACCCGCGTCTTTCCTTTTCCAATTATGCACAGTCAATTTTTAAAGGGGATGCGCCCGGTACAGAAAAGGTGGATTTTATATTTTATCCCGGATGTCAGCTTTCGGCATCCTATCCGGAGTATGTCGAAAAAGCTTATAAATACCTTCTATCCAGCATTAAAGAAGGTGTCGGACTTATGCTTGGCTGCTGCGGTGCTCCCGCCGACTGGGCAGGCAGACAGGATTTGATGGAGAGTAATATTCAAAGATTAAAAGACGCCTGGACCGAAAAAGGCAAGCCTACTTTTATTCTGGCGTGCTCAAGCTGCTGTGCCATCTTTGAAAAATATCTTCCGGACATACCTTTTATGTCTTTATGGGAAATCTTTGCAAGTTATGGACTGCCGCCAACGGCCCCAAATGGGAAGAACCATATTTTGAATGTTCATGATGCCTGTTCTACCAGGCATAACAAGAAAATCCACGAAAGTCTGAGAAATATCACGGTTAAGCTAGGTTATGAAATACAGGAACTTAAATATGCCCAAGAAAGAACCAAATGCTGCGGCTACGGAGGTCTGGTATACTATGCCAACCGGGAACAGTCCAAAGATTTTGTGCAAGACCGGATAAATGAAAGTGATCAGGATCTTTTGGTTTACTGTGCTATGTGCAAGGATTTGTTTGTGGAGGGCGGTAAAAAAACCTACCATATTCTGGACCTGATTTTTGGAGGGAATATGGATGAATTAGCGCTAAGGAAAATGCCTAGTCTTTCACAAAGACATGCCAACCGGGCGCAGCTTAAAAAGAATTTGCTGAGAGAACTATGGCATGAGGATCCGGAGACCGAATTAACCTCAATGGACAACTTAATCATTCCTGACGATGTAGGGTGTATTATGGACGAGCGCTATATTCTTCGCGAAGACATTGAAAAAGTCGTAAAAAACGCGCAGGAATCGGGGGTGCGTTTTTATAATCCTGAAGATGGCAGTCTTTTAGCCAATCAGCGAATTGCCGATGTTACCTATTGGGTGCGTTATATTGAAAAAGACGGAGTAATTCAAGTAATAACGGTTTACAGTCACCGAATGGAAGTTAAGAAGGAGTAGAAAAATAAAAGCGGAAAATGGTCTGGAGGTAAATAATTGAAAACCCATAATGCCTATGAAAGCAGCTGTATGACAGAAATAATGGGAGAAACTCTGAGACCGGGCGGATTAAGGTTGACTGATATAGGGGTTGCGTATTGTAACCTTTTGCCAGGAGATACCGTTCTTGACCTGGGTTGCGGACGGGGTGCTACAGTGGATTACCTTTATCGAAAGCACCACCTTTCAGCTGTGGGAATTGATCCTTCAGAAAAAATGATTGAGATTGCAAAAGGAAATTATGGACATGCCGTTTTCTACCAGGGAAAAGGAGAACAGCTGCCTTTTGCAGACGAAAGCTTTGATTGCGTTTTTGCTGAATGTAGCTTATCCCTGATGGAAAGTCTGGACACCGTTATAAACCAGGTATACAGAGTACTAAAGGATAATGGACGGTTCTTTATGACCGATATCTACGCCAAAAATTCGGCAGCAGTTATTAAACTGGGCAATTATTCAATCAATAGCTGTATGAGCAGAATGCATGACTTGGATATGCTGAGAGACAAATTGCAACAGACCGGCTTTTTCATTTTTTATTGGGAAGATTACAGCCAATATCTAAAAGAATTATTTGTTAAAATAATATTTTCCTATGGTTCTATGCACAATTTTTGGCATGCTGCTTCAGAAAAGTGCATTAACGGAGATGAATTTTATAGAATAATAAAACAGTGTAACCCCGGTTATTTTTTGATGATTGGGAGAAAGGAAAGTAAAACTTTAAGGTGCCCTGGAGTTTGAAATATTCATACTCCCGTATTTCTGTGGCTGAAAGGAAGATGGGACAACTACCAATTACCTTGTGATTGTTGTAACGAAGTAATTGTTTAACAAAAGGAACCTAATTTTCACCGCGATAGATGGCAACTATTATTTAAGAAGGAGGGTAAGTTTTATTATGGCAGTAAATGCTCAAGAACTTGACCACCAGAAAATAACTGAGATAGTTAATACTTATCCCAGCGAAAAGCGCTATATATTAGCAATGATGCAGGATAT
>JAJFVL010000014.1 GCA_021371855.1 Bacteroidales bacterium
GAAAATTACTGCAAAAAAGTTCCTCTGAGAAGGATGGCAAACAATGATGATATAAAAGGTCTTGTAGTACTGTTAGCCAGTAAAGCAGGTACATACATAAACGGCGAAAACATTTTAATGGATGGAGGTTTACACGCATAATCTTTTATTAAATATTTGAAACAAAATGACATTATTGCTTTATGAGAGTCATTGCCGTTTTCCTGATATCAGCTGTTCTACTGGGATACATTTCATGTTCTGAAACTGGCGTACTTCTGAGAAAATGGGAGGAGACCGGATATGATGCCGATTCAGATATAATACAAAGCATTCCTGCTTATAACCGAGCCAACATTGATTACAAACAGAATGGTAAGTCAATTCTGACAGTCAGACTTGAGGCCCCTGCCATTGTTAAGGTAGCAGCAAGACCTGAAAAATGGGGATTTTTTCAATTTCCTAATATACACAGGACAAAGGATGATCTGCTTGTTGCTACCTGGAGTATGGCTGCTGATGCAGTTGAAAGTTATGGCAACGGAGCGACCGGTGTTTCTGTATCAAAAGATGGGGGAAAAACATGGAATCAACCTTCAGGTGAATCAACCGCTGGTGGCGGTCTCGAACTGCCAAACGGAGATTGTTTACAGGTATATACACCAAAAGCTAAAAAAGTTACAGAGCTTGACCTGCCTGATTCTGTTGGTTCCAACAAAGAAAACTATGGACGGACTTTCGTATATTATAAAATGAATGATCTGCCTGAGGAATTGCAGGGAGTTTATCTTAATCGCATGGTAAAAGGAAGCAAAACGTGGAACAGGGAACATGCAGTACTGAATGATCCTAAGGCTGTCCGCTATACAGATTCAGGATATTTCCCCGTCGTATGGTGGGGCGACATGCATGTGGCAACTGATAAAACTGTTGTGGCAGGAATATATCCCGGGTTTTATTTAAACGACAAAAACCAGGTTGATCCTTCCGGAGTTCTTTTTTATCGTTCTACTGATAATGGCCATACATGGGACATCCAGGGCAGGATCCCTTATCAGTATGATCTTGCAACAGATCCAAACGGAGATAAGCGTATTGCACTCGGGTATACTGAGCCTGCTTCCTTATTGCTTGACAATGGTACTTATCTCTGCGTAATGCGTACAACTGATGGTTTAGGAAATAGCCCCATGTACCTGTCACGTTCTTCTGACTTGGGCGTTACCTGGACACGACCTGTAACGTTCACAAGATCAGGGGTGTTGCCCAAACTACTTCAACTTGGAAACGGGGTTATAATACTTGCCTCTGGTCGTCCTGGCATACAACTGCGTTTTTGCACCGACGGAAAAGGAGAGAAGTGGACAGATCCTTTTGAAATGTTGCCCTTTGAAAACATGAAAAGCGATGTCTCGTGTGGCTATACCGAGATAATACCTTCCGGTCCCGACAGTTTTCTTTTAATATATTCAGACTTTAAATATAAAATCTCCGGCGGCAAACTCAGAAAAGCGGTAAAGGTGCGTGAAATAAAAGTTAGACTACTGTAACCTCTAATTTTCGATTTATATGTTTTGAAGATTTATTGACATTGAAAAAGTAAATTAAAATGAAAATTATGAGGGTAATGTTGGATTTGTTCATCATTTTCATTTTTTGGTCAGGTTTAATTGACTTTGGACGGACTGGAACTACCGATCCTGAGAGATGATAGATGGAGAACCTGATGCAATTAAGAATCGAACAGAAAAAGTTTCGGTCAATACCTTGAAATAAGAATTTATTTAATCCAAGAACAATATATCTAAAATTTACAAATTAATTAACTATGAAATTAAACTATGTTTTAGGAGTCTTGATTACGGGAACTTTTACTTTTTCAAACATTTGTATAGCAAAAGATGTATCAACAGAAACACCTGCCGGCAATGGTCCCGAATTACGTAAAGTAAAAGATGTTGTCATTTATGAAGATGAAAAAATGTATTCTTCTTTTCCTTCAGTTGTGAAGCGGCCTAATGGCGAGTTGCTTGTTGCTTTTCGACGGGCACCTGAAAGGAAAATATATGGTGAAAAAGGTACAAATCATTGTGATCCTAACAGTTATCTTATGATGGTACGCTCAAAAGATGGTGAGACATGGACAAAAGAGCCTGAATTGTTATATGCACATCAATATGGCGGATCGCAGGATCCATGTCTGCTGCAGCTTAAAGATGGCACTCTGCTTTGTGCCAGTTATGGTTGGACCATTATACGTCCTGATGGAATGTCTAACCTCAAAACACCTTATTTCCAGGCAGCAGGATTTATTTTTCTCGGAGGGTATCTTATACGATCCACCGACGGTGGCAAAACCTGGAAAGGCCCCATCTATCCATTATCCATATCACCTGAAATTAACTATACCCCGATGGGTGAAAAAGTACCTGCATATAACCGCGGTGCATTGTATGAAGGAAAAAGCGGCAGAATATTCTGGGTAGTAGCAGCAACAGATTCCCCGGGAAGAACTTCGAATTATTTGATATATTCTGACGATAAGGGCCTTACATGGAATTATTCCGCTCCGGTTGCCGTGGATGACAAAGTGGTATTCAACGAGACTTCAGTTTATGAAACACCAAAAGGAGATATAGTTGCTTTCCTGCGTACAGGGAACTTCAATGATATGGCTTGTATCGCCCGTTCAACAGATGGAGGTAAAAGTTTTAAATGGGAATCAATGGGTTTTCAGGGACATCCTTTGCAGGCTCTCAGGTTACCAGACAAGAGGGTGATGCTGGTATATGGTTATCGTCATGTACCTTATGGCATAAGGGCACGTATCCTGAATGCAGAATGTACTGACTATGCTACATCTACCGAAATTGTATTACGTGATGACGGAGGTTCATCTGACCTGGGATATCCATGGGCTACACTTTTAGGTAAAAACAGGGTATTGGTCACATATTATTTTAACAAGAATAACGGAACCAGGCATATAGCCGGAACAATTCTTGAAATGACAAAATAGTTGTAAGCCAAAGTATGTTTAAACAAAGATTTATTATGAAACCCACATGATTGATCCAAATCACAACCGACCCCGACTTGTCGGGAGAGTTCAACGAAGTTTATCATGTGTGGTTCTCCCGCTAAAGCGGGAACCTTTAAAAATAAATTATAAACGGATGACAAATCGTAAAATAGCAGTCTTATTACTTTCCTTTCTTGTTTATATATTAGCGGTTGCTAATAAGACTTCCAATGCTAAAGATTATGCAACCGTTTTATCAACCAGAGTTATCTGTCAGCAACCTGACAGGTACGCTGGCTGGCCAACTATTTCAAAAACTCAGGAAGGTGAGTTGCTTGTCGTTTTTTCAGGTGACAGGGACTGGCATGTTTGCCCCTGGGGAAAAACATATTTGATCCGTAGCTCGGATAACGGTCAGACATGGTCAGAACCGGAAGTCATAAACAACACCCCTCTTGATGACAGGGACGCCGGCATAGTGGTTTCCCAAAAAGGTACCATAATTGTCAGCTGGTTTACCTCTCTGGCATTTACCGATAATAAAAGCAAGTTCTATAGCAGCCGTTACAGCAGGTATTCAAGACATGCAGAAAAGCTAACACATGAAATCAGAGAGCAATGGCTTGGAAACTGGATTCGCCGGTCAGTTGACGGTGGCAAAACATTCTCAGATCCAATCTCCACTCCGGGTAATTCCCCCCATGGTCCAATAAGGCTTTCTGACGGCAGACTATTATATGTTACCAATAAAGGTATTGCTGAGTCAAAAAATGACGGTCTCTCCTGGGAGGAAATAGGTAAAATACCTACTGATGACAAAACACGTACCTTATCTGAAGTACATGCTGTTGAAGCAACTGATGGAAGGATAATTGCATTATCGAGAGCTGCATACCTTCGTCAGAGTTTCAGTAAAGATGGAGGCTATACATGGTCCCTGCCCATAGTGACTCCAATGCAGGGATACCCTGCACATCTGATAAAATTGAGTAACGACTGGATATTGGCAACTTACTGTCTCAGGAATGGTTTAAAACCGGGACAGAGGGCATGTGTCAGCAAAGATAATGGAGAAACATGGGATATTGACAACGAGATTATTTTATCGGTACCTGTCATGCCTGAGGAAAGTATCTATGATTACCCTCCAAACTGGGATATTGGCTATCCTTCGAGTGTTGAGCTTGATGATGGTTCGATCTATACTGTATATTATCAAATGCCATCTAAAGATGAAAAACCTGCTATTATGGCAACACATTGGAAAATAAATAAAGACATAAAACCAACTAAAAAGGAAAATAAATGAAACAAATAACGAAATCTTTTATATCAGCCATAACATTTTTCATTGTTCTATGTCATGTGGCATCAGGAGAAAACAAAAGCTTTTCACTTTTTTTACCATCTCATTCTCCAGAGTCTGTTCTTTCAGATACTATAAAATATCAGATTATATCCAGAGGTGAAGACGCTGGTGAATACCAGGCTTTTCCCGATGCCTGCCGTTTGAAAAACGGAGATATTATTGCTGTATTCTATGCAGGAGACAGCCATGTTACACGTTCCAGCGAAAAATATCCAAATGCTGGAAGAATTTGTATGGTGCGTTCCAAAGATGAAGGCCATACCTGGACTAAACCTGTAGTGATATACGACGATATTATTGATAACCGCGATCCTCATATTTGCCAGGTAAGCAATGGGACAGTAATATGTAGTTTCTTTTCTTATAAACAAAATCCTACACAGGGAATCATTTGTGTTGTACGTTCAGATAATAACGGAAAAACCTGGGATAAAGAAGCGCAAGTAGTTTCCGGTGCTGGCAGTTGGTTCTGTTCTGCGCCTGTAAGGGAAATGCCTGACAGTACATATATCCTGCCTGTATACCACCAGTCAAATAAGGAGGCATGGGGAGGAGTTTTTCTTTCATACAATAAAGGGAAAACATGGGAGAATGTTATTTCAATAGGAGAAAAAGCTAATTTGCCTTTAGCAGCTGAAACCGATGTTGTATTATTAAAAGACGGCTCTTTATTTGCTGCGCTCAGGGCACAAGGTGAGGTCAACATGCATTATGCCTTAAGCAAAGATTTAGGAAAAACATGGTCGGAAGTGAAGAATATCGGATTCCGCGGGCATTGTCCTTCTTTTACACGCCTGAAAACAGGTGAGATATTGTTGGTTACCAGGGCATTCGCTAAAAGTGGGTATACAGGATTACGTATAAGCCGCGATGAAGCAAAGACTTGGGAAGGCCCTTATCTTATTGATGAGAAATCTGGCGCTTATCCTGCAACTGTGGAGCTGAAAGATGGTTCGGTGTTGTGTATTTATTATGAAGAAGGGAAGAACAGCGCCATAAGGGCATTGAGGTTTAAAGTGCCGGAAAAGATGCACGGAGAACAATTCGCGGAACCAAGAAGAGTAGAAACACTTACCATGGATTAACTTTAATCAATACATGATTTGATTAACTGCAATTAAATAAAACTCCAAACAAAACCGTTCGAAGGGAAAGAGTGGACTGATTAATTCTCAAGCCCCGAATCATAAGCTGCTCCCGAGATATTCTGAGAGGAATCGGTTAATAACTTGCAGGCATATCCGACCCTGATACTCAGAAGATAATTTTTGAATGTTACCCTGTATGTATTTTTAAAAGCGGTACAGAATGAAGAAGTGGATATATTTTATTCTTTGTTTGCTATTGCCAAAAAACTCATAACCTCTTGAATCACCCATCAGAAATTTCCTGAGATTTGCATTTTCAGGAGTTTCAAAAAACTTTGCACCGAGACAATCCTGCAGGAATTGGACAACCTGACTCTCTCCTTTAAAGCCATTATTCTCACTGAAATATTCAGGATCGCAAAGCCATTTCTGGGGAGTATAGGGTCCAAGAAGAACAAGATCATTCTCCTCAAACCGGTTTATATTGTCACCGACAATTCGTTTTCCCCGGTCTTATGTAATCAGGACCAGCTCATATTCAGGATGTTGATGCCATCGGGAATACGGATTGGATTCTTTATAAAAAATAAATGATCTATCAGGTTCCTGAAGAAGTCTTATGTTGGTAATTTTCATCGGTTAAGACTAATTTGAAAAGGGAGATCCTTAAAAGTAAAAAAACTAAAATAAGTAAGATTTATCTTGGGAAATTGATAAAAAATACTAGGAATTCAAAGATTAGTATTATGTATCTACTGTTGAAGTTGTTTAATTTTAAAGTCGTTGATTAAAGAAAATATTTTCTGTTATCATTATAAAATAACTTTCTTCAACAACAATATAGAATTCAGTATTAATGGCAGATTCGATCAATACCATAAATATTATGGATACAAAACCTTTTAATCCTACATCTATTAACCCAAAATCTATTAATCTATGAAAAGACAACAAATGTCGAAAAACCGGAATTATTTGGCTTTATCAAGCACGGGGAGGATTCTTCTTTGCCTGTTGTTTTTTATTGTTAGCACCGGTTTGGTCTTTGCGCAGAAAACCATAACCGGTACAGTTACCGGAACGGATAAAACTCCATTGCCTGGAGTTTCCCTGTCAGTTGTAGGAACAACTACCGGGACCATTACTGATATTAATGGAAAGTATTCACTCTCAGTCCCCTCTGATGCTAAAACCATTCTCTTTACATTTGTGGGAATGGAATCGAAGGAGGTCTCTATCGGTGCGGGACTTGTCTACGATGTTACCCTGAACGAAAGCCTTGTAGGACTAAATGAAGTAGTTGTTGTTGGTTACGGCGAACAGTCACGTGCCCGTCTTACCACATCAATATCGAAGCTTGACACAAAAGTTCTTGCAAATGTGCCTTATGCTAACGTCGCTTCATCTCTGCAGGGGGCGATAGCCGGTTTGCAGGTTCAAACTACCACAGGTATGCCAGGGGCAGCTCCTCGTATAATAATCCGTGGAGGGACTTCAATCAACAATCCAGGCGGGGCAACACCTCTATATATAATAGATGGAATTATCAGGACAGATATGAATGACCTTGATCAATCAGATATTGAGTCTATTCAGGTTTTAAAGGATGCTGCTTCTACTGCAATTTATGGTGCACGTGGTTCTAACGGTGTTGTTATCATTGTCACAAAATCAGGTAAATCAGGTAGGACACAGATCAATTATCGGTATGATATGACAACATCCAACAATGTTGATGACCTTAACATGCTCGGTGCCAGGGATTATATTTATTTTCAGAGGATGGGGATCATGGCTTCTGCGGAAAGGAAACCCTCTCAGCTTGCTATGCTTACTCAGGCCAACTCAGCCGGTACGGGAAATGACCTGACAAATCTCACAGCTTTCTCCACTCAGTATCTGACTGATGAAAATAGGTACAAACTGGATGAAGGGTGGCAGAGCATGCCTGATCCTGCTGATCCTTCAAAGACTATTATATTTTCAGACACTGATTTTCAGTCGAAATTATTTCAGACAGGAATTGCCCAGAACCACTCCATTTCAGCATCAGGAGGAACTGAAACCACAACATTCGAAGCAGGTCTCGGTTTCATCGATCAGTCAGGAATAGTTATTACTTCAAAGTATACAAGGCTTAATGCTCATCTGAACGGAGAGCTGAAAGTGAATAAAAAGGTAAAAGTTTTTGGACGTCTGTTGTATTCAAATTCGTCTAATAATGAACCTCCTACAGGAACCAATCTGTTTGGCAGATCCCAGGGAATTCCTCCAACAGCCAAGTACAAATATGAAGATGGAACTCTGGCCTGCGGTGTAAATACCTCTTTAGGGAATCCCGAATATGTTGTTGGTTATACTGATTCAAAGAATAGTAACCAAAAATTGTCAGTGGCTGTCGGAGGACATTGGGATATACTTCCCGGTCTGGCATTTGACCCACAGATTTCATTATTTAGGACAAACTACGATTCCAGATACTTTGAAAGAGCTTACTTTAACGGGCCCAAAGCTTATAATACTAATCGCAGTTCCAGCGGCTCTTATTCTGATGTCATGCAGAAGCAGGCTGATGCCGTATTTTCATATACCAAAGATATTAACGTACACCATTTTGATGCGAAAGCAGGTTTTTCATACTTTGGAACAAAAAATAACTACCTATCTGCTTCCGGTAAAGGCGCTGCGACCGACCTTATTTCAACTTTAAATGCGGCTGCAACACCAGTTAGCGTAAGTGGTACAGAGGAAGAGCAATTGATCTTTGGATATTTTGGAAGAATAAATTATGATTATAACCAGAAATATCTTTTATCAGTGAATGCCAGGTATGACGGTGCATCCAATCTGGGAGCCGGTAATAAATGGGGATTCTTCCCCGGGGTTTCCCTGGGATGGAATGTATATGAAGAAGAATTCTGGAAAACATTGCCTGAAAAGCTTCTCCGATTGAAACTCAGGGCAAGCTATGGAGTTAACGGTAATATAAGCGGGCTCGGTTACTATACTGCACAAGGCGCTTATAGTGTCGGGACTAAATACAATGGGTATTCTGCAATACAAAATACATCATTGGCCAATTCCGAGCTTCAATGGGAACAGTCTAAAACCTTAGATTTTGGATTTGACCTTGGAGTTTTGGATGAAAGGATCACCATTCTTTTTGATGTATACAGAAGGGTTACAGATAACTTGTTAGCCAGCTTGTCTCTGCCTGAATCTACTGGTTTCTCAAGCATGCTTACTAACCTCGGAAGCCTCGAAAACAAAGGAGTTGAAGTTGAATTCAGAGCCAGTATCATGCCAGCAACATCTAAATTTCAATGGGATGTTGCTCTCAATGCCTCCACCGTAAAAAACAAAATTCTTAAGCTTCCTTCTAACGGTGTTGAAAATAACAGGGTAGGAGGATATTATGTATGGGATGCTGATAAAGGTGACTATGCATGGAAGGGTGGCTTGCAGGAAGGTGGCACCATGGGGGATTATTACGCTTACAAACAGATTGGCGTCTATGCAACCGATGCAGAGGCAGCCTCTGCTCCTATGGATGTAAATGTTCCTCAAACTGACAGAACAAAACATGGCGGAGATGTTAATTTCCTCGATGCTGACGGAAATAATATAATTGATAGTAAAGACATGACTTACGTCGGAAATATATATCCAAAAGGTAACGGTGGTTTCTCCAATACATTCAGTTTTAAAAACTTCACCCTTAATGTCCGTATGGACTATACTGTTGGCCAGACAATATTTAATTACACATATGGGAGTATGATTGGCCAGTTCCAGGGAGATAATGGTCTGTCGAAAGATCTTCTCAGATCGTGGCAGAAGCAGGGTGATATAACAGATATACCAAGATTTTACTGGGCCGATCAGCAGGCAAGCAATAACCTTTACAGGGCTGGAAACGGCACTTCATTATTATATGAAAAAGGTAATTTTCTTGCTCTCAGAGAGTTGACCTTAGCGTATGATCTGCCAAAGAGTCTTCTGCAAAAGGTTAAAATTTCTGCATTAAGAGTAAATATTACTGGTAATAATTTGCATTATTTCACAAAATACAGAGGCGTAAATCCTGAAGATGGTGGCAGAACCTACGGCAGATATCCTATCCCAAGGAACATTATTTTTGGTGTGAACGTTACTCTTTAATTACTGGAATTACTGGTGAAATGGATGGATTTATTTCAATAAATAATAATAAATAACATAGATAATCATGAAAAAACTAAATAAATTCCTGATATGCTTTACAATCGCTGTCTTTACGGTTATCTCCTGTACTGACAAACTGGATCTAGCCCCTGTCAGTCAGATCTCAAATGCCTCCTTCTGGAAAGCTGAAACAGATGCAACAGGAGGTTTATATGGAATGTATGCCAGATTTCGCAGCCTGGAACAAGACCTCTATTATCTTGGCGAAATGAGAAGTCAGACATTAGGGAATGGCGTTGCCGGAAATTACCAGAACGAGCTCGAAATGTTCTATAATACGTTAACAGCAAGCTCAAGTATGCCAAACTGGAAAGCTTTTTATACAGTTATACATGATGCAAACTTAATTCTGAAGTTTGTTCCTGATATTGCATTCGCATCTGAGGATAATAGAAATAGTCTCCTTGCTCAGGCCCATACTATGAGGGCATTATGTTATTTCGTTATGGTAAGGACATGGGGTGATCTTCCTCTTGTTGATCAGCCGACTTTAGGCTATGATGTAGCAGCTGTTCAGAGAGAAAGAACATCTAAAGCAGACATTTTCACATTCATCAAGAAGGATATAAATGACGCTATTGCTCTTTTCCCCGATAACAGTATTCCTGCCGGACGATTAACATTTTCGAAACCTGCTGCCAACGCTCTAAAAGGACAAATATACCTGTGGACTGCTAAAAAGGAAAACGGCGGGAATGCTGATCTGACTGCAGCACTGGAAGCTCTGAACAGTGTAAAGACCGGCGACATTGATCTGTTAACAGATTACGCTAAGATATTTGATTATAGTAACAAAGGAAACAAGGAAGTAATATTTGCAGTTCATCACGCTGATGTGGAGACGGGTGATCTGCAGCCTTATAACCATATGTGGTTGTATCCTGCCTATATTCCTGCTACTATTGATAATGAAACCAAAGAAATACTTAAAGGTTCAAACGGATATTCTGTATTGGAAGTTGAAAAACATGTTCAGGCTCAGTTCACCGATGATGACACCCGTAAAAATGCATCTTACAGGGTAATCTATTCATACCCCTCAGGAGTTAAAACGTACTATTCTTCTATAGTTTACAAATATCATGGCACTTTAATTAACGGATTGAGATATTGGTACGATGATAAAATAGTCCTGAGATATGGAGATGTTCTGTTAATGATAGCCGAAGCTAAAAATGGTTTGGGTCAGGATCCGACTCCGGAAATGGAACTTGTACGGAAACGTGCTTATGGGACTAATTATTCATCTCATGTATTTGTCTCCGGAACTAAGGAACAAAATGACGCAGCTATTCTTAAGGAAAGACTTTTCGAAACTGCCTTTGAAGGAACATACTGGTGGGATTTATTGAGGTTCGGGAAAGCTTTTGAATTAGTTCCTTCGCTTGCAACCAAGGTTGGGCAAAATTATTTGGAGTTATGGCCTATTGTTCAGTCAACCTTGAGTTTAGAGCCAAATGTGAAACAGAATCCTGGTTACTAAAGTGATGCACTTTATAAAAAAAATAGGTTAATTGTGAATATCTCTTGAGTTGATTTCCCCATCACTCTGGTTTTTAATGACAAGATTTTAAAGGGGACCAAAGACTCCTCACCGCTTTCCGCTAATACTAAATAGCTTAAGCGGTAGAGTGTCGTGAGGAGTCTTCATTTATTAAAACTGATACTTGTAATACAATGAATATTTACAGCAAATTTATCGGAAGAGTTACAGGTCCGGGTTATTTATTTAAAATTTGGAGACTGGTTTTATTTCTACCTCTCTGTATCTTATTAACTATTGAACCGTCATGCAAGAATAAATCGGAAAACGATGGTAAAGAGGTTGTGCTCAGGTTAGAACCGGGACCGGATAATCCACGCAATAGTGAAGGCGACTTTATTGCATTAAAGGACGGACGGATACTTTTTGTTTATACCCATTATTTTGGTACTTCTGGAGGAGATCATTCACCTGCCTATCTGGCTGGAAGAACCTCGGATGATGGAGGAAAAACATGGACAAAAGAAGACATAAAAATTATTGAGAAAGAGGGTGTAATGAACGTTATGTCGGTATCATTGCTCCGTTTACAGAATGGTGAGATAGCTCTTTTCTATCTGAAAAAGAATTCCGTTACTGACTGTATTCCGGTGGTAAGGTTCTCTAAAGATGAAGCCCGGACATGGAGCGATCCGTTACCTTGTATCACTGATAAACAAGGCTATTTTGTGCTTAATAATAACCGTGTCATTCAATTACGGAACGGAAGGGTATTAATGGCAGTTAACCTCTATAATATTCCTGAAGGATCACTCCTGAATAAAGGAAGCCTATGGAGTTATTATTCTGACGATAATGGACGGAGTTGGAAATCAGGAGTTGAAGTTCCAAATCCCGATAGCCTGCTGACCCAGGAACCAGGTATTGTTGAATTGAAAAATGGTGATATTTTAATGTTTATTCGTTCCAATGCAGGAGTTCAATGTGTCTCATTTTCCAAGGACAAAGGTGAGTCATGGAGTCCTGTTGAACGCAGCAATATTAAATCGCCTGTGTCACCTGCATCGATAGAAAGAATTCCTTCAACAGGGGACCTTCTTCTTGTTTGGAACAACAATGGAGGAGATGATCCGGCAATAAAAGGTAAACGTACCCCGCTTACAGTAGCTATATCACGGGACGAAGGCAAAACATGGGAAAAGACAAAGAACGTCGAAAATGACCCGGATGGATGGTATTGCTATATAGCTATACACATTAATGATAAAGACGTTTTGTTGGGTCACTGTGCAGGTAACCGTCCTAAGGGCACCGGTTTGGCTGTCACCCAGATCACAAAACTTAGTCTTGACTGGATTTATAAATAATCCGTACACTGAATCTTATAGTTTGATTATTAATTTAAAAATGAGCGATATGTATTATAAAAACTTTAAAAGAGCTTCTGCAATCGCTGTTTCTTATCACTCGCACCAATTGATTAAAATATTGGCCTTGTGTATGATAATTATTATTGGTTACGGTTGCAAAAATAAATCTGCCGGCACAAAAGTTGAAAGCAAAGCTGTAGAGGATGTGCTTAAACTTAATCCTGGACCAAATAATCCACGTAATAGTGAAGGTGACTTTATTACATTGAAAGATGGCCGCATTCTGTATATATACAGCCATTATACAGGCACTTCAGGGGATGACAATGGTAATGCCTATCTGGCAGGCAGATATTCCTCTGATAATGGTAAAACATGGGCACAGGAAGATGTTAAAATTGTTGATCAGGAGGGCACAATGAATGTTATGTCAGTCTCACTTCTCAGACTGCAGAATGGTAAAATTGCTATGTTCTATCTTAGGAAGAATTCAACTACTGATTGTCTTCCACTTATCCGGATATCGGAAGATGAGGCAAAAACGTGGAGTGAACCAGTCCGTTGTATTACAGACAAGGAGGGTTATTTTGTTCTTAACAATAATCGCGTGATCCAGCTTAAGAGTGGAAGATTGTTGCTTGCTGTGGCTTTGCATCAGCTACCGGGTGAAGAAAAAGCTTCTAATGTTGGTCGTCTGTGGAGCTATTTTTCAGATGACAACGGTGTGACATGGAAAGCAAGTGCTGAAGTAGCTAACCCTGGGAATGTTGTTACACAGGAACCCGGTTTAATTGAGCTGA
>JAJFVL010000015.1 GCA_021371855.1 Bacteroidales bacterium
TCCCAACTCGATTTAACCATGTTAACATCTGATTGGAGAGATGGCGTTGGCATTAAGACAGGTAGCGAATATCGTAAGGTTTGGTATTGTGTACGTGAGAGCGGCGAAGCAGCGCTGACACAACTCATGCTCATAAGTGAATCTTTTCCTGAAGATCAGAAATTGTTGCTGATTCAAGCTATTACACGATTGGATTACAAACGTGTCTCAACATCTGGTATTTTCTATCTTCAAGGTGCTTATTGGAAAGCTCGAAGGCTTGGGATCTTTAAATAAGAAATATAATGGAATTTAAACTATGGCTATTAATCAAAAAATGTTTAAGCTATGTTTCAGTAGTAACAAATTAAAAAGCCTCGATACTGTTATATATCAAGGCTTTACTTGGTTTAAAAAGTACCCGGAGCCGGGATCGAACCGGCACAGCATTGCTGCCACTGGTGTTTGAGACCAGCGCGTCTACCAATTCCGCCATCCGGGCATAAATAATAATGGTAGTCGCTATTTGTTTTAATCACTTTTAAAAGAACTCTGCCTGTTGCGCAGGATGGCGGAATTGGCCACCACTGCATACTGGCTGCTCGCTAAAAACACCCACCGGGTGTTTTATTAACGCTCGCCCCTGCCATCCGGGCATAAATAATAATGGTAGTCGCTATTTGTTTTTAATCACTTTTAAAAGAACTCTGCCTGCCTCGTAAATTACATTTACAATTGGAATGCGAAAATAGGAAAAACTTTTGTCTTTTTACTTTTGTCTTTTATCTTCTTTTCTTAAAAGTATCTCTCTTATTGCTTTCTCAATACCTTCCGCATCGTATCCGCACTCCCTGTAAAGTTCCTGCTGTGTGCCCTGCTCAACAAAATAATCGGGAATACCCAGCCTCGTGACCTCCGAGTTGTTGTATTGGTTGTCGCACATGAATTCAATTACTGAGCTTCCAAATCCACCTTTCAGTATCCCGTCTTCAACAGTAATTATATGGTCGAATTTTTTAAAAACAGAATGGAGAACATCCTTGTCAAGTGGAGCAATAAATCTCATGTCATAGTGGGCAATTGACATGTTTTCTTTTGCAAGCTTTTTAATAACTGACGCAGCAAAATTCCCGGGCTGGCCAATGGTCAAAACTGCAAGTTGATCTCCGTCGCTTATCTGACGGGCTTTTCCAATTTCTATCTCCTTAAATGGTCTTTCCCAATCGTTACTCATTCCTCGTCCTTTTGGATACCTGATTGAAAAAGGAAAATTATTTTTTTCAAGCTGGGCTGTATACAGAAGGTTTCTTAGTTCAACCTCATCCATTGGGGCAGAAACAACCATATTAGGTATACTTCGCATAAATGCCATATCAAAAAATCCATGATGTGTAGCGCCGTCGGCACCCACAAGACCTGCACGGTCAACGCAGAAAACCACACGGAGGTTTTGAAGCGCCACATCATGTATTATCTGGTCATATGACCTTTGGAGAAATGTTGAATAAATATTACAATAAGGTATCATCCCCTGTGTGGCAAGTCCGGCAGAAAATGTGACAGCATGTTGTTCCGCAATACCTACATCAAAAGTTCTTTCGGGCATTTCCTTCATCATAAAGCATAAGGAACAGCCTGTAGGCATTGCAGGAGTTATACCGGTAATTTTATCATTTAGCCTGGCAAGCTCGAGAATTGTTCTTCCGAAAACCTCCTGGTAAGTAACAGGTAAATTGTCAGTTGCCGACTGAATAATTTCTCCCGTTTCCTTGTCGAATTTACCGGGAGCATGAAACGCAGTCTGGTGTTCTTCGGCCTGTTTGAATCCTTTACCTTTAACTGTAAGGCAGTGGAGAAGTTTTGGCCCCGGGATTCTCTTCAGATCCTCCAGTACTTCAGCCAGGTGGAGAACTTCATGACCGTCAATAGGTCCGAAATACCTGAAATTCATTCCTTCAAAAAGATTACTCTTATCGAGTATAGTACTCTTGAATCCTGCTTCAAGCTGGGCAGCAAGTGTACGTGTTTTTGGCCCGTATCGCCCGATCTTGCCAAGCATGTTCCAGATCCTGTCCTTGAATTTGTTATATGTTTTACTGGTTGTTATATCGAGAAGATACTCTTTAAGAGCACCTACGTTAGGATCAATAGCAATATTATTATCATTAAGTATCACCAGGATATCGGCCTTACTGGCACCTGCATTGTTGAGACCCTCGAAAGCCTCTCCTGCTGTCATTGCTCCATCGCCGATGACTACAACAACATGTCTGTTTTCTCCTTTATTTCTGACAGCCTGGGCCATGCCCAGAGCCGCCGATATGGATGTTGATGAATGTCCGGTGCCAAATGCGTCATACTCGCTTTCAGATATTTTTGGGAAGCCACTTATCCCTTTATACTTTCTGTTTGTAGAGAAATTTGAACGCCTTCCTGTAAGGATCTTATGGCCGTAAGCCTGATGTCCCACATCCCAGATGATCTTGTCGTACGGGGTGTTAAACACGTAATGAAGAGCAACTGTCAACTCAACAACTCCGAGACTTGATCCCAAATGGCCGGGATTATGGGATACGGCATCAATAATGAACTGACGAAGTTCAGAACAGACCTGCATAAGCTGATCAGGTTTGAGCTTCCTGAGATCTGCGGGAGTAGTTATTTTAGAGAGTAAATTCTCTTCCATTCCCATTATGAAATTATTAAAAAAATTACCAGGCAAATATAAGAATTATTATTCCCGTGTGTTTGCTGAAGCATCACCGGGATTTTCTTAATTTTGCATGGGAATTTAAGATTCCTATAACAATTATAAGACAGATTTATAGTTTTATCTATATAAAATCAGCATTATGAAGAGATCATTTTTTTTCATACTTGGAGTGGCAGCATTTGTACTGTCTTCAATGTCGTGCGTCACATCTAAGAAGTACAGAGGCTTGCAGGACACCAGCAGACAATTTATGAATGAAAGGGATGCTTTTAAAACTGATAACATAGGGTTGGAAATGAAGAACAGGGAGCTTGAAGCAAAAATTTCTGCTATCAGCAAGGAAACTGAAGCCGTGAAGGATGATCTTTCAAAAGCAGAGAGTGAGCGCGATAAAGCTCTTGGCGATTACAATAAAATATCAGCAAAGTACAGTGAGCTGCAAAATGCCCAGGAAGATCTGATAAGGGGAAATGTTAAAGAAACGCAGAAATTACTTGCCGATCTACGGGAAGCGCAGGCAAAACTTCAGAAGAAAGAGGATCTCATGCATCAGCTTGAGCAGAACCTCGATAATAAAAAAGCTTCACTTGATGAACTTACCTTTGAACTGGAAAAACGGAATGCAAGGATGGCTGAACTTGAAAAAATTCTTGATGCACAGAAAAAAATAGCTCAGGATCTGAAGAGTAAAGTTTCGGAAGCTTTGCTCGGATTTGAAAACAACGGGCTCACCGTGTCAATGAAAAATGGGAAAGTATATGTTTCTCTTGATGAAAAACTCCTTTTTAAATCGGCAAGTTGGGATATTGATGCAAATGGCAGAAACGCTTTAAAAAAGCTGGCTGGAGTACTTGAAAAAAATAAGGATATTCAGGTTATGATTGAAGGACACACCGATAATGTTCCATATAATCCTGGAAGCGGACAGTTAAAGGATAACTGGGATCTGAGTGTTAAACGTGCCACCACTGTTGTACGCGTGCTTCTTGATGGATCGCAGATAGATGCCAAAAGGCTTTCAGCTTCCGGCCGGAGTGAGTATTTGCCCGTTGATGACCATAACACAGCAGAAGCACGGCAAAAAAACAGAAGGACAGAGATCGTCCTCACACCTGATCTGACTGAGTTATATCAGTTGATAGATAAGTATTAGGGTGCCTCCTGCAACCGCACATTCATATTCTTAAGAGCCTGAAGCAGATCGTCTTCAGGACGCAAAAAATTCTGATTCTCCCAAAATGACGGATCATAGTTTTTTATTGTTTTTGAGAATATTGAATAAATAGGTGCACGTTCTTCCCTTTCGAACCTTGTTACGTTTTTCAGATCAATATCGGTAATAGCGAGCTCAAAAAAAACTTTGAACTGGCTTTTAAAGAGTCTCCTTTTCTGATTTGAATACAACAGAAGATCACCTCTCACATGGCTTAAGAAATACCTGTCATTCACTTTTCTGTAGCTAACTGAATACTTTACCGAGACAGGCCATGTATCGAATCCACGTGTCTGATTCGAGATAAATGAATTCTTCATTTTATGAATTAACGATGGATTGACTTCAAATTCAGCATGAAGAATGCCAAAGTCATAGGTATTAATATAAATCGTTCCTTTATATAAAGGTTCCGTGATGTTCTCGCGCTGCTCAAATTCAATAACATAAGCTTGTTCTTCATCGTAGGTTACGATATCGGTTATCCTGTAACGGTAGTCCTGAATGCTTTCGATGGAAATGAAATCATAAATGTTTTTTGCGCCATCAAGCTCCAGACATGTGCTTAACCCGGCTTTTAAGCTGACCGAGAGTGTATCATGGGTACCGGTAGTTTCAATCTTTCTGCTTTTAAGAACTTTGATCTGATCACTTAAAAGAGTCCCGGTGTATGGACTTTTGTATATCTTCAATACTGCTTCGGAATAGGTCTTTAACTCATTCCTTTTTAAGATTCCTTCACGGTAAAAGCCTGCCATGGAGGCAGGAGTATTACCATAATTTGAAGATATCGATGACCTTGCTTTTAAAATAATATCCTGGGGTCGCTGGTTCCTGATTATTATATCGGGTATAGGGATAAATTCTTTCTTAAGTGATATTTTATTATCGGCTAGAGCTTCCTTTACATGCAATTCTCTTCCGACATATCCCAGATATGAAACGGAAAGCGTATCATCCATGAGATCTGATGTGATTTTCAATCCGAATTCACCATTATTGTTAGTTATGGTACCTTTGCCTTTATTCTTAATCGCTATTGTAGCAAACGGCAACGGTTCGTTTGTCTCATCATCAACAATACGACCTGTTAAATAGTTGATTTTATCAGTGATGGATGATCTGTCAGCGGGAGGGGAGGGAAGTTCCTTTTTCCTGTAAGAAATGATAATGAATTTATCAATTACTGAAAATGAAAGAGAATCTTTATGAAGAATGTTTTTAAGAATAACTTCAAGTTTTGTATCCCTGAAAGTCATCTCTGTCTTTTCCTCTTCATCAATAAGACGGCTGTCGTAAGTGAAATTATAGCCAGTATGCTTTCTGATAATTTCAAGGGCATTACCCGTTTTGACTGTGCCTGCCCTGAAGGTAAATGTAGAATCAAGAATATTCCTCTGACAATCTGCTCTTTGCTGCCAGGCAATCAAAATAAGTATTACAATGGCCGGAAATCTTTTTAATATGGAGCCATTGGATAACATTTTTTCAGGAGTAATTTATTCATTTTTCAGATGATAAATATTACCATCTTTTGTATAACGCAGGTTAAAGCTAGCACAAATTAAACGAATAATTGTATCCTGGGGTTGATTATCTATAGGGGTGGTCCATCTGTTTTCAAGGATAGTCGGATCGTCAGCTGTAATTTTCATATTGTATACACGTTTAAGATCCTTAAGTACAACATCGAGTTTCTGTCCGTTATAAACAAGGAGACCTGTCTGCCATGAAAGATAGTTGGGATCATTATTTATTTTTTTCTCATTCATCTTTGAATCCATTGTTCCGACAAACCCGGGATCAATAATAACAGATTGTGATCCTGAATTGTCGGTAAGCATTACCTTGCCTGTTTTTACAAAAACCTCAACTGATGATTCTGCATTTTCCGTAATGACATTGAATGAGGTTCCTAAAACTTTTATAATGGCTTTTCCGGCATCAATAATAAAAGGGTGTAATGAATCGGGAGTTATCTCGAAAAAAGCTTCACCGGTAAGTTTTACTTCTCTTTTATTCTTTGCAAATTTAGCATGATAGCTTAGTTCAGAGTTTCGGTTTAAAAATATTCTGCTTCCATCGGGAAGTACAACCTGGAGATTCTTCTGGTCATTTCCTGTAGAAGCTGTCAGCTTTTTACTTAATAATCCTGAATTGTTAAAGTAGAGCGCAGTTGCTCCGAGGGCTAATAAAACAAGTGCCGCAGCTGCTATTTTCATCAGGTGGCTCCTGAACACACTGGTACCGGAAGGTTCATGGTCTGATTTGAATCCTGCCTCATTCATCCTTCCGTAAACATTGTTCCAGGCTTTATCAACATCTATTTTCTTTTCATTATTCATATTTCTTAGTTCCTCCCATTGTTTGCCTGTGTTGGAATAATCATCAGCCATGAACCGGTCAAGAAGTTCTGTATGCTCTTCTTTTTCACCTGAAAGAAGTGAAGCAAGTTTTTCCCACTCCTCATCAGTATATCTCTCTCTCTTATTCATTTCTTTCATCGTTTTATTAATTCTTTCCGGAATTCTTTAAGTGCCTTACCCATATTCGATTCAACTGTTTTAATCGACACAGATAGTTTTTCTGCTATTTCATTGTATTTAAGCCCTTCAAATCTGTTCATGCAAAAGATCCTTCCGCATCGGTCAGGAAGCCGTTCGAGTACTCCTGCTATTTTTGCCTGAAGTTCTTTATAGCGGAGTATGTCCAAAGGGGTCTCCTGGTTCTCCGGTTGCTGTATCAACATCTCTTCTGCGTGACGCAAGACAACCTTGTTATGTTCGATATAATGCAGGCACCTGTTATGTACTGATCTGAAAAGATAACCATTAAGAGATGTGTCAATTTTTAAATTTTCCCTGCTTTGCCAGAGCCTGAAAAACAATTCCTGTACTATTTCTTCGGCAGTATCGTGATCTTTGATCAGGGTCCTGGCATATTTTACCAGGGAAACATAGGAGGATCTGAAAAGCGATTCATATTCCTTAACATCGCCCTTCCGGATCCTCCGGATTATCTCAATATCCCTGATCATATATTTTAATATTCTATTGAGTGTCAGATAAATCGCTGAATTTAACTTTCCTTTTAAGTCGGCGGATTGCTGATTCAATGCTCTGATCGGGTTCAATAATATTGTAATCTCCCCAGAACTCCTTATCAGCATATGCGCCCACTTTTTCAGAAAATATGTCTGTACTCTTTATTCTCTCTTTACCTGCAAATTTAATAACTTCTTTGTCAGTACGATCGGTTACAGCTATTTCCGACATAGTAGTATAGAATGTATTAAAGAGTTTCCTCTTCCAGTTGACTTTAAATTTTACTTCTGCTCTTGAGTATGCAAAGTGCCATTTGCCGTCCTGTTCGCGGTATTTGGTGCGGTATGTTACAACCTCAGGGTATATTTGCATTCCTAAAGGTTTTTTCCTGATAAAGATTGATGCGGCTTGCTGTTTATCCGAGAGGTTGAAACCAAATTCGGCTTCTGTGATGGCATAAGAATCCATTTCGATATAGAGTTTTCCCATGAACAATGGTACCTCAACAGATGGCTTCTGTACAAAGTCAATTATATAATTTGGTTTGTTATCGATCTCAATTACACCAGCCAGAGAATAGTCGTAATTTTCCATATCATTTGAAGTAAGGATCAATTCGGTGTTCTTGGCAATGTCGAGTTGTAAAGCGCTGGCCGGGCCACCCTGATATTTAAACAATACCGTGTCCATTTTTTCAACATCCTCGCCTTTCCGGCCTTTATATATTCTTACTCCGTCGAAACGAATATCATTGGCATAAGGAGCTTTAAAAATCTCAACAACAGCTTCCCCAAGCGAGACATATGTTCTGTTCTTCCTGATTGTCTCCCTGTAGAATGCAGTCATCAGGTTCGGTACCGACTCATAGTTTTTACTTATCATACTAATCGCTTTTTTAACAATTTCGACTGGATTCAAAGGCCTTACAACGACCTCTTTGATGGGAATCGGAGCCTGTTCCATTTTAATGACATTTTTGAAGCCATTATTCTTTAAGTCGGTTAACGGGACAGTTTTGTTTTTGTATCCCAGAAAAGTTACTTCAAGATTTTTAGCAGTTACAGGTTCAGCGATTTTGAGAGTGAATTCTCCATCGATGTTTGTAATAATTGCAATATTTGTTTCTTTAAGGGAAACGCTTGCAAACACCAGTGGTGTACCATTTTCAGCATCGATAACTTTTCCTTTTATAGTAAGATAATCTTGCTGATCGTTCTTCTTTGTGCCGGGAAAGTTGCCGGCAAATGCAGACTGGGCTGTTAAGGCCAGAAGAAGCATAACTGCAATTCGCGGGATGTTATTTAAAGTTTTCATGGCATTGATCTTTTAAAGTAAAAATTACATATAGTTTCCGGATAATGCATTATTTCCTTTTCGTTAATAAGACCTTAATGATCATCATTTACCCTATTCAAACCTGATAAATATTTTATTATCTTGATGCGTTATTTCGATTAACCAATGATTCAACAGCTTATTAAGCCTTCAAATGTTGTTTTGACCGGATATTCCTATCTGAAAAGCGCCATCACAGGGAGTGTCACTGTAAAAGGCATGCCTGTTGCTGTTGGGGTGGAATTGACTAACAATTGCAACCTTAAATGTCCGGAATGTTCATCAGGATCTGGCCGGATGATAAGAGAACGGGGATTTATGGACATTGGACTTTTTAACCGGGTTATTGAGGAATTGGATCCTTACCTTTGTAGTATCAATCTCTATTTTCAGGGTGAACCCATGTTGCATCCTCTGTTTTTCTCATTTCTCACGAACAGAATACATACATATACTGTTGTATCAACCAACGGTCATTTTTTATCGGAAGAGAATGCAAAAAAAATTGTACGGTCAGGGCTAAAAAAGCTGATAATATCTCTTGATGGCATCGATCAGGATACTTATTCCGCGTACAGGGTAAACGGGAATATTGATACTGTAATAAATGGTATAAAAAATGTCACTGATGCAAAGAAAAGATATAAATCATCCATTAATATTGAAATTCAGTTTGTCGTGAGCAAACTGAATGAGCATCAGATTCCAGAAGCCAGAGACCTTGCTCACAGGTTGAAAGCTTCGTTTATTTTGAAATCGATGCAGATAATAAATCCCGGGGACATCGGAACATGGCTGCCATCAGAGAAGCGATTCAGCAGATATAAAATTAAAAACGGGGGATATGTTATTAAAAATTCCCTGCCTGACAGGTGTGCCAGACTTTGGTTCAACCCTGTAATAACATGGGATGGGAAAGTAGTTCCCTGCTGTTTCGATAAAGATGCAGAATTTGTTATGGGAGATCTTAACCAGGATTCTTTCAGGGACATATGGAATGGTCCTAAATACAGAAGCTTCAGGAAAAGTATTCTATTAGGTCGTCACATGATCGATATATGCAGAAACTGCACTTCCGGGTTAAGGGGTGTAAAATATTAATATTTCATCTCATCCTCCGGTTCGTTCTCCTTACAGAGAAGGAGAATGACATGCATATTATTAATGATTTAACCCCTCGCCTTCGCGAGAGGGGTAAGGGTGAGGTGGATTTAAGTATGAGGGGAGTCCTTATTCCTTTACAGAATTAAACTGTCATTATATCTTTTTCTTTTAATGCCATTACTTTTTCGACCTTTGCATTGAAAAGATTGGTCTTTTCCTGTACAAGTTCAACAGCTTCTTTCTCAAGATCTTCGGGTAATCCGTCTTTAAGCAACTGTTTCAGCTCATCATTAGCCCATTTGCGTGCATTCCGTATGCTTATTTTAGCTATTTCGCCTTCGTTCCTGACCTGTTTTACAAGTTGATGCCTCCTTTCCTCTGTAAGAGGAGGTATATTTATCCTGATAACTTCACCGTTGTTAACAGGTGTAAGTCCAATATTTGCAGCCATTATAGCCTTTTCAATTGTTCCCAGCATATTCTTTTCCCAGGGTTGGACAAGGATCGTTTTGGCGTCGGGAGTATTAATATTGGAAACCTGAGTCAACGGGGAGTTAACTCCGTAATAGTCGACTGTGATACCATCGAGAAGAGCTGGATTAGATCTGCCGGCACGAAGTCTGGCAAGTTCATGCTCCAGGTGATTAATGGCTTTTTCCATTCTTTCCCAGGTCTCATCTGTTACAAGTTCAATTTCTTCGTTCATTTGGTACAGGTTAAATATTATTTACTGTTAACTATGTCCTTTTTTCCCTTTTTGGTTATTCGGGTAGAACAAAAATAGTAAAATAGCGGGAAAAGCAATAATTCTTTCAATTACAGACTAGGGTCCCGATTTTTTCCCCGTTAATCAGTTTTTTAAGATTTCCAGGTTTATTCATATCAAATACGATAACAGGCATATTATTTTCCATGCACATGGTAAAAGCAGTGGAATCCATAACTTTCAATCGCTTGTCAAGAACCTCTTCGAATGAGATCTTATCAAATTTTTCAGCATTTGAATTTTTCTCAGGATCGGAAGTATATACGCCATCAACCCGGGTACCTTTCAGAAGTACATCGGCTCCTATTTCAACTGCTCTGAGAGCAGATGCGGTGTCGGTTGTGAAGAAAGGGTTTCCGGTCCCTCCTGCAAGTATGCATATGGTATTGCTTTTAATGACTTCCAGCACCCGGTCGCGGTTATACAGTTCTCCGACAGGTTCCATACGTATAGAAGTGAAAACTCTGGCTTTGCCTCCAAATCTCGAAATCGCGCTTTCGAGAGCAAGACTGTTTATAACTGTTGCCAGCATTCCCATCTGATCTCCTTTTACTCTGTCAAATCCCGATTCTGTACCTTTCAGACCACGGAATATGTTTCCACCCCCGATAACGATTGCCACCTGGCAACCTTTTTTCGCTACATCCATTACCTCGCGGGCATATTTTTCTAAAACAGAGTCGCTGATTCCCTGGTTCCCTTTTCCTGAGAGTGATTCTCCGCTGAGTTTGAGCAGGATCCTTGAATATTGCATTATATTAAATAAATTAAATTAAAATCATCTTATCTGCGATTCTTTTCAAATGCAATCATTGATAAGAGCAACGAATTTAATAAAACAGATTGGAATAAGCGAGGTAAGTAAAAAAAAAAGTGGCGCTTTGGGGCGCCACCAGAATATTCAAATATGAACCTACGTATTACTGATTTAGAGTAAAGCGTTTAAATCCTGTTACGGAAAGGTCTTTATCGACAGACTGTAAATATTGTTTGATGGTGATTTTATTGTCTTTTATAAATTCCTGATTGAGGAGAGTACTTTCTTTGAAAAATTTATTTAGTTTGCCCTGGGCAATCTTATCAAGCATTTCCTCAGGTTTCCCATCATTCCTTGCCTGTTCTCTTCCGATTTCAAGTTCCTGAGCAATAATTTTTTCAGGAACAGAATCTTTATCAACTGAAACAGGATTCATTGCAGCAACCTGCATTGCAACATCTTTATAAACCTGGACATCAGCTCCTGCTTTTGTAAAACCTACCAAAGAAGCAAGCTTGTTTCCGGGGTGAATGTATGCCTGAACGTAGGCAGCTTCAATTCTCTCACAATATGAAAGTTCAATCTTCTCTCCGATAATTCCTACAAATTGAACAACCTTCTCTTCGATTTTAACTCCATCCAGAGGAAGTGATTTAAGCTCTTCAAGGTCTGCAGGGTTTTTCTCAATTGCAATATCAAGAATATTGTTTGCAAGTGTAAGGAAGTTTGCGTTTTGCGCAACAAAATCAGTTTCGCTGCTCAAAACGATCATTGCTCCCATTTTCCCATTGGAAGATACCCTTGCCAAAACTGCACCTTCTGTAGCCTCTCTGTCGGCACGTTTATTTGCAACAGCTTGTCCCTTCTCACGAATTATTTCAATAGCTTTGTCAAAGTTGCCTTCAGATTCTTCGAGAGCCTTCTTGCAGTCCATCATTCCGGCTAAGGTAACTCTTCTCAGTTTGGCAACATCAGCAGCATTTATAACAGCCATAATTTCCCCTTTGTTTTAAATAAAATATTCTATAATTATTCTTCAGTTTCGTCTATAGTCTTCAGACTTTCGTCATCATCTGATTCGGTTGTGAGATCATCATCTTCTTCTACCTCTTCTTCATCTTCAACTTCAACTTCTTCTTCATCTTCAACTATTGCTTCAATTATTGCAGGATGAACATCTTTTGTTTCAAGCTCTTTCCTTGTGAGCTTTTTATCTTTTTGCTGAGGTTCTTTATCTTTCTCAACTTTTCTTTCATTAAGTCCCTCTTCGATTGCCTGGCAAAGTATACCGATTATTAATGATATTGACTTTGAAGCATCATCGTTTGCAGGAATCGGGAATTCTATATCAGAAGGATCTGAATTTGTGTCGACCATTGCAAAAACAGGGATGCCAAGTCTTTTTGCTTCTCTGACAGCGATATGTTCTTTGCATACATCTACAATAAAAAGTGCAGCCGGAAGTCGTGTAAGATCTATAATGCTTCCCAGTGTTTTTTCGAGTTTTGCTCTCTGCCTTGTAACCTGCAGCCTCTCACGTTTCGACAGATTCATGAAAGTTCCGTCAGCAGTCATCTTGTCAATTGAGGACATCTTTTTAACAGCCTTACGGATAGTAGGAAAGTTTGTAAGCATACCACCTGGCCAACGCTCTACTACATAAGGCATATTAACTGATTTAACCTTTTCAGCAACAATCTCTTTAGCTTGTTTCTTTGTTGCCACAAAGAGTATCTTTTTGCCTGATCTGGCAATCTGTTTCATTGCTGAAGCAGATTCATCAATTTTTTCTACAGTTTTTTCAAGGTCAATGATATGAATACCGTTACGCTCCATGAAAATATAAGGGGCCATAGCAGGATTCCACTTTCTTTTAAGGTGTCCGAAATGAACACCGGCATCGAGTAATTCTTTAAAATTTGTTCTGGGCATTTTTTTGGTTTTTAAGTTTACATTCTTTCAATCAATTGCAGAGTAGTTCCGCCAGCTGGCGGAAGTCTTTGCAATTTAGATACTAAACTTGCATCTATATCGACTGACTTATTTAAATTCTAACGTTTACTGAACTGGAATCTTCTGCGGGCTTTTGGCTGACCGGGTTTCTTCCTTTCAACCTCACGTGGGTCGCGTGTTACAAATCCGTTTGCCTTAAGGGCTGATTTGCTTTCAGTATCAATCTTAATAAGGGCTCTGGTGATTCCCAGACGAAGAGCTTCAGCCTGCCCTTTAACACCACCACCGTCGAGATTGCAATTGATATCATATTTATCAGTAGCGTTTAAAAGAACAAGAGGCTGTGTCACAACATACTGAAGTGTTTCAGCTCCGAAATATTCTTTATAATCTCTACCGTTAACAGTGATTTTTCCCTTGCCATCGCTTAAATATACCCGTGCTACAGCTGCTTTCCTTCTTCCAAGAGCATTGATTGGTTCCATATCTGTTGCTTAATATTTTTTAAAGTTCAATTTTTTTGGGTTTCTGTGCTTCATGAGGATGTGCAGTTCCGGCATAAACATGAAGGTTTCTGAAGAGGGCACTTCCAAGCCTGTTTTTAGGTAGCATACCCTTTACGGCTTTTTCAACCATAGTAATGGGATTTTTCTTCATCATTGCTTCAGCAGTTGTAAATTTCTGACCTCCAGGATAACCGGAATACTTTACATATAGCTTATCTGACCATTTTTCACCTGTCAAATCGACTTTCTCAGCATTAATAACAATAACATTATCACCGCAATCAACATGGGGTGTAAAGTTGGTTTTGTTTTTTCCTCTTAACATCGAGGCCACAACTGTAGCAAGTCTTCCAAGAACCTTGCCCTCAGCATCAATAATTACCCACTCCTTGTCAACGGTAGCTTTATTTGCTGATACTGTTTTATAGCTTAAGGTGTTCACTAGTACTTATTTTTAAATTGATATACTTCTATTTAATGTAAATATTACCCATAAATTCGGGTCTGCAAAAATACAACATATTTCATAAAAAAAAAGAATATTGCATAGATTTTCTTTTTGTTAGACAAAAGTAGGTTATTTTTATGTGTTATTATAATGCGAATTACTAAAGATTTTGTAAGGATGGATGATGACAGATTGTTATTGTTGAAAGCAGTGGAAATTGCAACTGAAGGGATAAGAAATGGAGGAGGACCTTTTGGCGCTGTGGTCGCCAGGGAGGGGAAAATAATTGCTGAAGCTTATAACCAGGTTACTCTTAAAAATGATCCAACAGCTCATGCCGAAATACAGGCAATCAGACAGGCTGCCTCATTTTTAAAATCATACGATCTTAGAGAATGCACTCTTTATTCTTCGTGTGAGCCATGTCCGATGTGCCTTGGTGCGATTTACTGGGCAGGAATAACAAAAGTGGTCTACGCTTCTGACCGCAACGACGCTGCCAGTGCTGGTTTTAGCGATAATATAATTTACAGTGAGATAATGCTCGATCCCTCTGACAGAAAAATTTCCTTTATACGGATGGCTGAAAAAGAAGGAAGCAAGGTTTTCAAAAGATGGAATGAATTTGAAGAAAAAACCCCCTATTGACAATATGCAGGGAAAGAAAAGATTAACAAGGGATTTCTATATCCGGGATGTCCTTATTGTGGCACCTGAACTGATTGGCAAAGCACTTGTCGTCAGATCTGGTATTAAGGCATGCAGGAAATATATAATAACTGAGACAGAAGCTTACAGAGGAATTGAGGATAAGGCCTGTCATGCAAGCAGGGGCAGAACGGAACGAACTGATGTAATGTTTTTGCAGGGAGGGAAAGTATATGTCTATTTTGTTTATGGGATGTACTGGATGCTCAACATTGTTACAGGCGAAGAAAATAATCCGCAGGCAGCTCTCATCCGTAGTGTTGAAGGTTTTGACGGTCCGGGAAAACTGACCAGGGCAATCGGGATTGATAAGTCATTTTATGGCGAGGATCTGACTCTTTCTGACAGAATGTGGATTGAAGATTCTGAAATTTCTCCTGTTATTAAGACCGGACAAAGAATCGGAATAGATTATGCCGGGGAATTCTGGAAAACAAGGCAATGGAGATATTATATATAAATCTTAGCCGGTCAGGGAGCAGTTGCTGTTTTCTATTTTTTTAATGTTGCCAGTTTAATAAACTTATCAAAGTTCAGATGAAGAGTAACGGCATTATCAAGCCTTTTTAAATCTATATCATAATAGGTCTCCAATCCAAGGAACAATTCAAAGAAACTTTCAGGAAGCAGAGTCAGGGAAAGCCAATTTGTAATTATTCTTCTGTTGGCGATAATAACATTCTGGTAATCAGAAATACTGCTGTAAATTGTATTGCCATTTGGTGCAAAGAAATTATGTGATTTCCAGTAAGCTGCTCCAAAATAGATTGACTTGTATGTATAGTGCAGCCTGTACCAGTTTCCACGCCCAACCCCGATACTTGAGGAAGAATGTCCGGTAAGTTCGTTACTCAAGAACAGATTATATTCAAATCCGGCCTGCCCGTATTTCTTTTCTGCAATATCGAAGTTGATTCGGGTTCCGGTTGCTAGATTAAAATAGGTTTCCATGTGTTCGGGGTAATTGCTTATCTGTCCGCCGAAATGCTTGAACTGGATTTGCACCGGTATTTCGAAATTAATTAAATCTGAAACAGGAGATGATGTATATTTGAAAGATTCTCCGGCAGTAAACACCTCCCTGGTATTGTCGCCTTTGTATATGAAATTTTCCCAGCTTATCCATGCGTCATTAAAAAAATGATTGCTTGTTGTTTTTATTTGAAGGCCATCTTCAGCATAGGAAGCATTATAAAGACGTTCGCTGTTGAAATGAGGATCTGACATTTTATGTTTATCACACCCTTCCAGCGAGCCAACTGTAAGGGTAGTGCTTTCAATAAAATTCCATGATGCTGAAAAAACCGGTTTTATCTGCGAAAACTTTTCAGTGCCGGCATATTTTAATATGTGTGTCCCTAAACGCAGATTAAAATTTTCAGCTGGCCAATAGACTATTTCAGGTTTTAAAAAATACCCGATGAGAGTATATCCTTCAATAACAGGGTTGAAATATTCATTGTTTTTTAAAAAATTAATGTTTTTAAGTCTTAGATATATTTCTCCCGGTTCTCCACCTGAATTATCAGTGATCTGCCCGGTTGTTGAATTAATGATCAGGGAGGAAATTAAAAATATTAAAATAAGATATTTCTTCATGGTTGCATATTTAAACAAAAGTAGCAAAATAGTTACAAGTTAAATTGATGTTAAATGGAATTGCAAATGTGGGCATATAATAAATTTTTACGTTCTTTGTTCTCAAATTATCTAAAAACAGATCGTTTATGAATTCAATTTGGGGCAATTACCGCCGCCTGAATAACATTACCGGATGGTTTCTTTTTGTTGTTTCAGCAGTAGTGTACCTTTTAACACTCGAACCTACAGTCTCTTTCTGGGATTGCGGTGAATTTATCCTCTCAGCTTTTAAACTTCAGGTCGGTCATCCTCCCGGAGCTCCGCTGTTTTTAATGATTGGCAGAATTGCAACTCTTTTTGCCGGAGGAGATACCTCGAAGGTAGCTCTTATGATGAATATCCTGTCGGCACTTTGCAGTGCATTTGCTATCATGTTCCTTTTCTGGACTATTACCCATCTTGTCCGTAAGGTATTTGTTAATGGCAGAGATCTTGAATCAAAGCACATACCTGCAATAATCGGAAGTGGGATATTAGGCGCACTTGCATATACTTTTTCAGATACTTTCTGGTTTTCTGCTGTCGAGGGTGAATTGTACGCCATGTCCTCCCTTATTACCGCAGTTGTTCTCTGGGGTATGCTGAAATGGGAAGAAGAAGCAGATAAAGTTTACTCAGGCAGATGGATAATATTGATTGCTTATATTATGGGACTCGGACTTGGAGTTCACAGATTGAATCTTCTTGTGATACCGGCTCTTGTTTTTGTCTTTTATTTTAAGAAATATGAAGTCACTACCAAAGGAGTTATCAGAACATTTTTATTTTCAGTTGTTCTGCTTGGTACAATGGTGTTTGTTCTGATGCCGGGGGTCCCAAAAGTTGCAGGTTGGTTTGAATTGTTTTTTGTGAATGTTCTCGGGTTACCTTACAACAGCGGACTCTTGTTCTATCTGGTAGCTCTTTCTGGTGTCCTTGCTTATGGGATACATTACTCTTTAAAGAAAGAGAGACTGGTCCTCAACTTCATAATGACATCTTTAACAGTGGTTATGATCGGTTATTCATCATATGCAATGATTGTGATCAGATCGGCTGCCCGTCCGCCCATGAACCAGAATAATCCTGCAGATGTTTTTTCTCTTTCATACTATATTAATATGCAGCAGTATGGAAGCTCGCCAAAATTTTTCGGGAATTATTACAGTGCACCAGTCATTGATGTAAAAAAAGTCATTGCCGGCTATAATAAAGTTGGCGGTAAGTATAAACCATATTACCAGCCTGAATACGAGTATAGTAAACAGTTTGAAACTGTTTTCCCGCGGATGTACAGCTCTGATCCCGACCATGAAAATGCCTACAAGTACTGGGGACAGATCACAGGGAGGAAATATTCAGTTGGATCACGAAAAGAGGCTATTGTATGTCCGACTTTCGGAGAAAACCTACGTTACTTTTTGCGGTATCAGGTTGGATACATGTATTTAAGGTATTTTATGTGGAATTTCGCAGGCAGGCAAAACGATATCCAGGGGAACGGAAATCCTATAAATGGGAACTGGATAAGCGGGATCAAATTTATTGATGAAGCAAGACTTGGTGATCTTGATAAACTTCCGACAGATCTGAAAACGAACCCTGGCCACAATAAATACTATTTGCTTCCTCTACTGATAGGTCTTGCGGGAATGTACTGGCAGTACAAAAAAAGCAATCACGGCTTCTGGGTTGTTACGGCATTTTTTATAATGACCGGACTGGCTATAATTTTTTATCTGAATCAGTATCCAAATCAACCAAGGGAAAGAGATTATGCCTATGCAGGATCATTTTATGCCTTTGCGATATGGATAGGGATAGGATTTATGTTCTTTTATGAAAAGTTACTGAAGTTTTTTGGAGAAAAAAGATCAGCCGCTTTGACATTTGTGGTTCTTATAGCTGCGGCTCCGGTTCTTATGGCTGCACAGAACTGGGATGACCACGATCGCTCTGGCCGTTATACTGCAAGGGATATAGGAGCGAACTATCTTAAATCGTGTGCTCCGAATAGCATATTGTTCACTTATGGCGACAACGATTCATTCCCTGTCTGGTACAGTCAGGAGGTTGAAGGCGTGAGAACTGATGTCAGGGTAGCTAACCTGAGTTATATTCAGGCAGGCTGGTATATTGAAATGATGAGGCAGAAAGCTTATAAGTCAGATCCATTTCCTCTTTCGCTGGGGCCGGATAAATATCGGGATGGTGTAAGAAACCAGTTGCCGGTAAACGACAGAGTGAACAAACCCGTCAACATTAAAGAGGTTGTTGAATTTGCCGCGATGGATGACAAAAAATACATGACAGATCTGAGCGGCAGAGGCGATTATATGAATTACCTGCCTGCAAGTAAGTTTATTATCGACGTCGATTCTGCAAAAGTACTTTTAAACGGCACGGTTAAACAGTATTATAAGGACAGAATTGTTTCCCCAATGATATGGGAATACGCAGAAACAGATGCTTTCAAAGGCGATCTCGCAATAATGGACATGTTCTCGACCAATAAATGGGAAAGGCCTGTTTATTATTCAACAACTGTTCCTTCAAGTCAATACAAAGGGCTTGAGAAATATTTTATTCAGGAAGGACTTGCTTACAGGGTGGTCCCTATCAAAACGGACCAACTGGAAAAGGGCGAAATCGGCATGGTCGATCCGATTGTCATGTATGACAACCTGATGAATAAATTTTCGTGGGGGAATGCAGGAAATCCATCGGTTTATCTCGATGAAAATAACCGCCGGATGTTCAGCAACTTTAAAAGACTTTTTGCCAGCCTTGGGAAAGAGCTTCTTATCAAGGGTGATACAGTAAAAGCAGTGGAGGTGGCACACCGGGGCCTGGAAATTGTCCCTGCCGAAAAGGTACCCGATGATTTTTTCTCCATTGCACTTGCAGAAATCCTGCTCAGAGCCGGGAATAAAGAAGAAGGCGAAAAGCTGATAAAGAATATAATTGACTATTCAAAGGAATATCTCGACTATGCAATCAGTATCAGACCTGAAAAACGGTTTGGAATGGATTATCCGACAGGAATTAATATGCAGGGATTGCTGGATATTTATAATATGTCGATAAAGTTGAAATTGGATTCTATTACAAAAATTGTGGAGCCGGACATAAATAACTATTACGGTAAACTATATTCAAATAAATAAAATCATATGCGGCTTTTCAGGCCTTGCTTTGTTGCAGGTTGTCTTTATCCCGGAGCAGTCTTCAGGATAAAGACAAATGAAAAGTTGTTATGCCTGACATTTGATGATGGCCCTCATCAGGATTCTACTCCGAAACTTCTTGATATTCTTGAAAAGCATAATATAAAAGCTGTTTTTTTTTGTACCGGTAAGTCTGCCGGGGAAAATCCGGTTCTGATCAATCAGATAATTTCCGGAGGGCATATGATAGGGAACCATGGTTTCAGTCACCTGAACGGATGGATAACTTCACTCAACAGGTATATAGAAGAGGTTTCAGATGCAGCTCCTTTTACCTCTCGTGTTATTTTCAGGCCCCCTTATGGCCGTATCAGATTTGACCAGTTCCGAAAATTGAGAAAGACCTATAAGATTGTTTTCTGGGACATCATGCCTTACGATTTTGACAAAAAATTTGGAGCAGGGAACTCACTGAAAATTCTGAAGAAAATGGTAAGGCCGGGTTCTGTGGTGGTATTGCACGATTCTCCCGGCTCATCATCAAATGATTTCCTCGAAGAGTTTATAGTATTTTCAATTGAAAAAGGCTACAGGTTTGTCTTCCCGGAATTTTAAAAGAAGCTTTTTCAGATCAGGAATGTTCTGGCAGAAGAAAACACCCTTTCAAAACAGTGGTCCACTTCCATACTTAATGGAGAATTGAATATCGGGAAAGGATTCTCATGCGAGTATTGATATGGAAAATCCCAGATTTCTGCCACATTTTGCATCTCCTTGTTCCAGTTGCATAAAGTTGCAAGAACTCCTTCTGCTGGTATAACGGTGTCTTTCACTAAAGTTATGGAATGTATCTGCCCCTTAAGATTTTTTAAAATATTTTCTCTGAATGATCTGAACCTGGAACCATCGATCATCGATCTGAATGCCATTCCAATTTTACTTGAACGTAGAAAATCGATCAGTGGGCTTTTCCCTTTTATTGTTTTTTCAAACTCATTCATGTAAAAATTATAAACCCTGTCGAAAGCAAGGCTGTCCATAATTAGTTTTGAAGTGCCCTTCATATTGCTGAACACCGATCCACCACAGAAGATGAAAAGTTTTGATTCGGAGAACAGATTTTCAGGATTTCCCATCAGGATAATTTCTGAAAGGAAAGCTCCGATTGAATAGGCAAAAATATTTAATGTGCATTCAGAGGGTATAAGTTGGTGTTCGCCTTTCCTGATTGAACGTACAAGTTCAATTATATCTCCTGCTGTCTGACATCCGGAGCTGAAAAACCGCATCGGGTCTTCAGTTAGCCGGTTGCTAAGAGCAACATTTGCAAAACTCGACATATCAGTCTGGCTAAAAATTTTTTTTCTGCTTTGCATTACTGGCATCATCGCCCTGGGATCTTTCCATGAAACCGGCGAACGGTTAATATGGTAACTTATCGGGAAAAGAATAACATAACTTCCTGTTTCCTGAGCAAGATAAAAAGCCCATACCAGATATTTTACCCAGCTTCGCTCATTAAGTCCATGTAAAAGGAGAATTGCCTTTTTACTCTCTTTATTTTCAGGTACAAAAACAGGGTAGGAAAAAGAGATATTTTCGGAAATCAGAGTATCATTGATATTCGAAAAATTATTAGTTGAAGTGTCTGAACGGAAACAGACATTATAGATTTTAATCTTCGATCCCGGAATGGTTATTTCTTCAGTGTCGGGATTGAAAACAGATTTTAATTCATTATATTTTTTTGTATATTCCATAATTGATTTTGATTGTTGAATGAATTTTGAGACAAAAAAAATCGAAAAGCGAATGACAGGCAAATTAAAGGGACAGGCGGAAATTTGAAGGGACGGAAATCAGGAATAAGTGACGTAATTTTAAAATGTGGGACGAAAATGTTTTCATGTTTTTCTGCTGATTCAAGGCTTTGGAAAATCTGAAAAATAAAATCATTAAATTTGAGTTTTAACAAAAACAGCGAATGATGGACCTCCAGAAACCTATACCGCCATATCTTAACGAGAAGAGGAACATTTTCCACCTGATACTTTTTACATCACTTTTCGCTCTGGTCTTTATTAATATTTATTCCCCTTTTGGCGCTGACAAATGGTTCAATTTAACCCAGCTCGAATTTCTGACATATTCCAGTCTTGTAATTCTGACAGGTGTGCTTGTGGTTGTATTAAGCCGTATTATAATGTACTATTATTGTAAGAAACATATTATTATTGTCTGGCAATACCTTATGTGGATATTTGCCGAAATCCTTTTTATGGCATTATTTTATGCACTTTTCGAAAAATTCGTTCTGAAAGATATAAGGATATTCACTGATCTTGTAAAGCTTTCTGCCCATAATACGGCTCTTGTTCTCTTGCTGCCATATTCAGTTTCATGGCTATATTTTTCGTGGCGCGACAAAAAAGAACAGATTGAACGGATGGCCGACAATCAATTATTCCCCGGAAATACAAGGGATATGATCGCTTTTTATGATGACAAGGAAATTTTGAGGCTTTCGGTCAAGAAGGAAAGTCTGCTTTATATCGAATCGGCTGAAAATTATGTCAGTATTTGTTATCTTAATAAGGGGAAAGTGTCAAAATATTTGTTGCGCGATACTCTGAAAAGGATGGAGGATCTCTTCGCCGGCACAGACATAATCAGGTGTCACAGGTCATATATGGTAAATTTTGAAAAGGTTAAAGTCATAAGAAAAGACAAGGACGGTCTTAAGCTTGAGCTTGATTGCCCGATGACAATAGATATATCCGTATCGAAAACTTATGTGGATTCGGTAATGCAGACTTTTTCAAAATACTACCGGACAACAGAAGCCTGATAATATGTATTTGGGAAGGGGTTTTGTTTGTGCGATTGAAATGTTACTTTTGAAATGTAATAATTTTTCGGGAAATGAATATTCTTATACTTGGTTCAGGAGGCAGAGAACATGCTCTTGCCTGGAAGCTCGCTCAAAGCAATAAGGTCGACAGGGTTTTTATAGGTCCGGGTAATGCCGGGACCATCGATGCAGGAACAAACCTTAAACTGGATCCCATGAATTTTCCAGAGGTTAAGAAAGCAACCCTGGAAAATAAGATTGATATTGTTATTGTGGGGCCTGAAGCGCCTTTGGTCGGTGGAATACATGATTTTTTCCTGAATGATAGCGAACTAAAAGATATTCCGGTTGTCGGACCCGACAGTTCTGCAGCCCGTTTGGAAGGGAGCAAAGATTTTGCGAAAGATTTTCTTACCAGGCATAAAATACCCACAGCTGCATATAAAAGTTTTGACAGGTCATCACTGCCAGAGGTCACTGGTTTTCTCAGAACATTAAATCCCCCTTATGTTATTAAAGCTGATGGGCTTGCTGCAGGGAAAGGGGTTTTGATCATAGATGACATTAATGAAGCAGAGAAAGAGGTTGAAGCAATATTAAACGGGAAATTCGGGACTGCAGGGCAAAAAGTTGTTATTGAACAGTTTCTTAGTGGAATAGAGCTTTCTGTTTTTATAATTACCGATGGCGTTTCATATAAACTTTTACCAGTAGCTAAAGATTATAAACGAGTAGGGGAAGGCGATACCGGCCTTAATACCGGAGGCATGGGTGCAGTTTCTCCGGTATCGTTTGCTGATTCCGCCTTCATGGAAAAGGTAAAGAACAGGATAATAGAACCTACGATGAAGGGATTATCAGAAGATGGTATGGTTTACAAAGGATTCATCTTTTTCGGTCTGATAAATGTAAATGGAGATCCTTACGTGATTGAATACAATGCCCGGTTAGGCGATCCCGAATCGGAAGTGATCATACCAAGAGTAAAATCTGATTTATTCGATCTTATCGATGGCGTTGCAAAAGGAGACCTGGCGGGCAGGAATATTGAAATTGACGGAAGATTTGTCACGACAGTCATGCTCGTTTCCGGAGGATATCCCGGTGATTATGAGAAAGGAAAATCTATACAGGGATTGGATCTAATTAAAAATAGCGTTTTATTCCATTCCGGAACAAAAAATGCTGGAGGCAAAGTTGTCACATCAGGAGGCCGCGTCCTTGCAGTTACTTCCTGGGGAAATACAAAGGAAGAAGCACTTGAAATTTCTTATCGAAATGCAGGATTAATAGACTTTGAAGGTATAAGTTTCAGGACAGATATTGGATTTGATTTATAATTAAATGCTCTTACGATTATTTAAAGGTATCAGTCCGGGAGTAATCTTTTTGATTGCTATTATACTTGTAACGGTTTGGATTGGTACATTTCTGAATCATCCGGCAAATCAATTGTCGGGTGATACAACCGGACCAATGCCATTGTATGGTATTTTGGTTAAGTTTATCGGTAATAATCATTATCTGAGAGTTATTTTTTCTTTCTCGCTTGTTGCCATAATGGCATTCATCCTTACAAATTTTAATACAACCATCTTTTTTATTAATGAAAGAACTTATCTGCCTGCCCTGATTTATGTTTTAATTGGTGGAATTTTACCTCAGGGTCAGCTTCTGAATCCGGTACTTCCGGCATCACTTTTTCTTATTCTGGCTATTATAAGGCTGATGGATGGTTACCGGATAACGGGAATTGCATATTGTTTTTTCGATGCGGGTTTCCTGATAAGTATAGGAAGTCTTTTTTATGCCAATCTGATTTGGTTCGGGCTCTTGCTGATAATAGGTATTATCTTGCTAAGAACAGGGAATTTGGGAGAGATTGTAATATCTGTCCTTGGCCTTATAACTCCATACCTTATTACTTTTGGTATGTATTATGTACTGGGGGAAGATCTGGCATCTCTTTTATCACTGGTAATCAGTAACCTGCTTGAAAGGTCGGAAGCTTACGTCATATCCCGGCTGGAGATAATTACATTGATTTTTACCGGTATTATAATAGTTGTGAGCCTGATATATTTATTTATGTTGATGAATACTAAGAAGATAAAATCGCGCAAGACATTCTTCCTATTGATATGGACGTTTCTTATTTCATTGGGAATTTGTATTGTTCTGCCTTCCGCCACGACAGGAATGGTATGGTTGATAAGTATTCCTTCCAGCTATTTCATGACTCACTATTTTGTATTTGTAAAAAAGAAATTGGTACCTGAAGTATTCTTTTCTGTATTTGTAATTCTTGTTTTGCTGATTCAAATACTGAGGTGGTACCATCAATGAGAAGGTTATTATCTTATCATCTTATCATAGAAACAATTCCGACACCTGATCCCTGCTGACCGTCAGTGAAATCAAAATTAAGCTGGTAGATCCCGCTTTTATTACATATGAAATCTATGAAAGGATAAATCTTACCGGTTTTCTGATTGAATGATGATAACACCACCTTGTTGGTATTATCCTTAATATTAAGGATAAGCTCCCCCTTTGAATCCGAAGAATTGCACATTGAGAAACGGTATTTGGTGTTTTTCCAAAGTGACATATTCGCCTTATATCGGAGTTCATTTTTACCGGAAGCTTTCCCGAGTTCGATTCTGAAATCTTTCAGATATTTGGCATCTGTTCCGGCATTCATTACACAGTTGTTTACCAATTGATCAACAGCCTGTCCGTAAGATAGGATCCCTGACATTAAAATGAATATAGAGATAAAATATATTTTCATACTGCTTATTTAATAATTAGGCTGTTTCTTATGCTTTTTGTGATTTCAATAATGTCTGTAAGCTGTTCTTTTGACATTTCAACAACACTTGTCTCGGTTTGAGTAATTACAAGTCCTCCGTTTTTTTCGACACTGACAGGATCTCCCTGTGTGTAGGTTATTTTGACATCCCTGTATTTTTCTTTAAATTCCTGGAGATCTTTGCAGAGAACAGTAAATTCAGAATCCCGATTACAGTAAGGGCTGACCAGAAGAAGCAGATCATTCAGAATAATTTTTTGTTCACCTATTCTGTCGCATAAACTTTTATCAGGGAACTGGCTGGCGACTTGTGTTGCAAGATATTGACCTTCAAGCCATACACCTATAATCATTAAAGCTGAAAGGTGACCGCGATCGTTTGTCCGAAGATAATTATCAATCTGTGAATAAGAGTCAATTGAAATGAACAGCAGTGAGTCAAGATTTGATTTATTTTTTGATAATCTTTTAATTGATTCGAAATCAAAAAATTGATCTACTTTCAGGTCTTCAGAAAGTTTTCTGATTGAAGAAAGAACATCAAGGGAAGAACCTGTTCTTTCATACATATTAAGATATCCGAGATCGGCACCAAGAATGCCAAGTTTAAGGGCTTTGTCAACATTTGTGTTTTGTTTATTGGCATCTATCGATGATGCTAGGTAGCTCTGTGAAAAAGGTATTTCCAGTGTCTGCAGCAGGTTGGCAATCTCAACCGGGGAGGAGATGTTTTTCGAAATATCTGCTATTGCCTCAGGGCTTAACTTTTCAGCTTCAGATATTGGAACAGCGTCAGCTTCAGGAAATACAAACCCGGATGACTTTTTTGAGGAATTCCTGCATGAGAAACATAAACATATAAAAAGTGACAATAAAAATATTTTTCTTTTCATTCAGGATAGTTTATGGATTTATACAAAAATACAAAAAAACATATCAATGCTATGATAAATAATTATTTTCGGAATTTAAATTCTCGAAAAACCGAACGACTTTTCCCAGCAAATCATAATATAAAGACAGGAAAAGCAATATTGTGCTCAGAAGGACCAACGAAATGTTGAAAACAAAAGTGTCTGTTTTAATGCCAAAAATGTATTTAGCGGGTGCGTAAAAATGGGTTCTGAAGTTAAAGAATCCTTTCTTATAAGGATCGAGATATATAGGATCAGTATTCTGAACGAGTGAATTATTATAAACAAGGATTTTTTTACGCTCGTAAGGCTTTGTTACAATTTCCAGAAGCTTATAGTTAAAGTAATCATTTTCAAGCTTCTTTAGTTTTATATCATTCATATTGTAAAATCTGTCTCTTCTGTCACTTGCTGAGTTCGAGATATTAATGAATATCTTGTCTATTCTGTCAAGGTATGTTGAAAGGGAATCTGCAACTACGTGTTTAAATTCATATGGAGTAAGATCTTCCATATATTTAAATTCAGGAACATGACAGAGGGCTGCCATTTTTATCAATTCATTCCTGAGAAGTAGAAGTTTGCTGAACTGAGGTGTGGATTTTTTTAGAAGGGGATCTTCATTATTTCCAATATTTTCAGGATTGCTACTGTATTCCAAAAGCGATGTTTCTAATGCCTGACGTAGTGCTTTAATCCGGTAAACCTTATTGAATTCCGCTTCGCTTATTTTTTTTTGAAGCAAATAGTATGTTTCCTTGTCTTTATTAAATTCAACCTGACTGTACTTGTTATCCTTAAACTGAGATACAATAAGTGCTTCATATGTCCATCTTGTTGGCATTAATTCTGCAATCAACGGGACTTTTTCAACGTTGCCTATTTTCCTGTTCAGCTTGTCAAACGGGAACATGGCTCCGCTTAGAACCATCATTGGTATAATCAGAATGGGTATTACTATATAAATGGCAATTGCCGAATTAAATGAAGCTGATATATTTAATCCCAGCATATTTGCACAAAATGCAGTCGTAAACAGGGCAAGCCAGTAATTAAAATACATACCTTTTATCCCGAGGATCGGATTTGCAACAGCTAAAAACAAAATCGATTGTAAGGCAGAAATAATAATTAAGATTGAGACTTTTGACAGGAGATAACTGAACCGGCTTAGATTGAGGAAACGCTCCCTTCTGAGAATTCTCCTATCACGGAATATCTCCTCTGCACTTATCGTTAATCCAAGAAAAAGTGCAACAATCAGACTCATGAAAATATAGATGGGAATATTTTCATTTTCCGAAAAGATATATACCCCGGAGTCCTGATCCGGGATATATCTGATAATGTACGAAAGGACAAATCCTAACACCGGTGCTTCAAGAAGAGTAAGTAAAACATACTGTTTGTTAGCTATTTTACTCTTGAAGTCTCTTTTCAGATAAATAAGGAACTGTGTAAAGCGACCTGGTCTTTGAAGATTATGAGGAGGTGGCTCATTAATGTCAGCCATCCGGATAAACGGATGTCTTGAAATAAAAGTATTTGTCCATTCCTCTGGTTTGACTTTCCTCTTTTCAGTATATTTACCAAACTCATCAACAACCTGGATCTCAATAATATTAAAGATAGTCTCTGAATTCACGTTTCCGCAGGAGGGGCATTCTCCGATATTTGAATTTATCTGGGCATCAAGGGTTTTAAAATAGATGACTGAATCGACCGGATTGCCGAAATACGCCATATATCCACCATGATCGAGTATGATCACCTTATCGAACATTTTGAATATCGCTGACGATGGCTGATGGATAGATGTAATAATCAGTTTCCCTTTCAAATTAAGATCACGGAGAAGGTCCATCATTTTTTCCGAATCTCTTGAAGAAAGACCTGATGTAGGCTCATCAAGGAAAAGAACAGAGGGTTCCCTGATTAGCTCCAACGCAATATTCAGTCTTTTACGCTGGCCGCCACTGATTACCTTGTTAAATGGTGAACCAACTTTTAGATTGCGTTTCTCAAATAGCCCGAGGTTTGAAAGAGTGAGATCGACCATAGCACTTATCTCATCTTTGGTTTTGTCTTTAAAACATTGACTTGCAGCAAAAAAGAGATTTTCAAATATAGTAAGATCCTCTATAAGCAGATCATCCTGCGGCACATAGCCAATAACTCCCTCAAGTGCCTGGTTGTCCTTGATTACATCTAACCCGTTAATTTTAATACTTCCGGAGGTTGGTTTCTGAATGCCGCTTAGAAGGTTCAGCAAAGTTGTCTTCCCTGAACCGCTTGCTCCCAGAATCCCTATAAGCTTTCCTTCCCCGGTAGCAAAGCTGATATCGTTAATTGCAGAAGTGCCTTCCCTGTAATTAAGCGAGAGGTTCTCGACATTGAAAGAAATTTTGTGGATAATTACATCAGAAAGGAAACTGGAACTGATGTCACTATAGTAAATTGCGTATCCCTGTTTTGATTTTACAGAGCTCCCCTTTGCAAATGTATAAACACTTCCCGGCTTGATCTGAAGCCCGTTAAGATACAACTGATCGTTTGAGACATATTTGATAAAATAAAGATCAACACTGGCAATCCTTAAAATAAAAATCTTTGTTTTATGATAGCCGGTTATCATCTTGTTGCATAAGTCACATTCTTTATCTCCGGGTTCAAGGATCAGGATTGCCGGATTTTTTAGGTATTCAGGATCATCATTCTTTACGAATTGCTCAGTTGCTGCAAATTCAACGGGAGATATATTGAACACTTCAGCAACTGTGTTTATTATATTCATACTTTGTGGAGTGAACCGACGGTCAACATTTACAAGTTCATATAACCGCATCAGGACAACGACTTTCTGCTCCTTATTAAGGGTATGATTAATCTTTTTGCATATACTAAATATCTTAACGGAATCTTTTACTGACGGAGCAGACGGTTCTTTCACAATTATCCTGTTCATGACATGACCAGCATATTCATCAAAAAGAGTAAGGTACTCCTTAACTTTTTCTTTGGTCAATTGGTTGCTCAGAAAGTCAGCAACATATTCTCGTTCATTCATGAGTATCCCGCCATCCTGTTTTAAAATCAGGGCAAATAGCTGCATTAAGGCCTTTAGGATTTTCTCACTCATAAATATACTGCGATAAAAATATTCCGAAAAACCGAAGGTAAAAAAAAACTATTGTTTTTTAGTGAACGGCTCTACAAATTTTCTGTCTATCCAGCCAGGGACAATTATTGCACCGGCAATAAGAAAAGGGTAATAGCTGATCATTCTCCAGATAAGCGCCATTGCAAGGGCTACTCCTCCGACATGTACAGGATCGGCTGGTATGAGATCGGAGATATATCTTCCAAGTATTATTTCTGCGAAACCGCTCCCCCCGGGGGTGGGACTGATTATCATCATTATCCATAATACCAGCTGCCTGGCAAAAATAAGGAGATGATCTTTTATTGTGAAGAACGCAAGCAGTATCGCATTAACAACCCAATATCTTGATGTCCATGTAAGGAAAGTTGAAACAGTTGCCTTAAACCAGAAAGAAAAAGACTCATGTCTAAGCTCATTAGAGCTGTCAATCAGATCATTACCTGCTTTAATTGCAGAATCTTTCCACCTCTTCAGAAAGGGTAGACGGAATATGGTAATAATAAGGTTTTTAATTCCGGCAGGATTGATAAAAAGACCATAACCTACCAGAACAACCCATAAAAAAATTATAGTATAACCGATAATTGCCACAAGAACAAGATTATTTAAAAGTGCTATTCCGGTACCATGAAGTGATGTTATAAAAAGAGACCTTCCCCCCACCAGTAAAAGTAAAAGAGGCAGCATTATTACGAAATAAAGCTCGTCCAGAAATGAAGTTGCAAGCACCACCGCAGTACTGCGCCCGACATTTATCCCTTCTTTATGTAAAAAAATTATTGCAAATCCTGTGCCTCCGACTGTTGATGGTGTTATAGCCGAAGTGAATTCCCAAAGCATAATTATCCTGAACGACTGAATCCATGAAAGGTCATTTCCTGTGAGCACTCTTAGTCTTGCCATATAACCAAAAGTTCTAATGATGATCAGCAAAAGGGCAACAAATAACCAGAACACTGATTTCCACGAAAATACGATCTCTTTTAATACATTTATATTCACATCTTTGACAAGGAGCCACAAAACAACTATTAACCCGATAACAACAGGAAGGATTATCTTTCTGGGATGAAGCTGGTTAATAATATTCTTTTGCCTGTCGTCTGTCATTTTTAAAGTTGCCATTCAGGAAGTATCATTACTTATGGGAACAAGATTCTCAAATATCAGTCATCGGAGAGTATTTAAACTATTAAAAACAGTTCATGGGCAGCAACCATTTAATTTATTAAAAGAAAAATTTAAAGTTTATATAAACATTTTTTCTGCATTGGAATTCTGAACAACCACCATAAAAATACAAAAGATAGTTTAACATAATTGCCAGTCTGATAATTTAGGGATTTATTTTCGTTAGTGTCCACTAAAAGTTAAATATCCTTCTTTGAAATATTGAATACATCGACGTTGAAGGGTTTTTGATAGCGTGACGATCTGAAATGAAATACTCCTCAGATTCAGATTAGTATAATATATCAACCTCATTCATTTAGTCCTTCATTTGAGGGCTAAAGCCCGTACTTTTGGTGTTTCCTGATCCGTTGGCTAAAGCCAACGGTAATTGAAATAGATTGCAGAATTCTCCAAAATTTCAATATGCCAAATTTAAATAAAACGCCTCTAATAGAACTACTTACAAACCAAGATTGCCAAGATGTCAAAGAACTAAATTGTATACAATTGAAAATCAAATATTTTTAAGTGGACATCCATGATTTATTTTCGTTATAATGACGATTTTGAATTGGAATAATTCAGAAAAATGTGCTATTTACATTGGAGGTGAAGTAGTGACAAAACCATTCACATTCACAGGTCGGGAACTTGAAATTAATTACTCAACTTCTGCAGCAGGCGAAATCAGATTTGAAATAGAAGATGGAAATGGAAAGCCTTTACCAGGTTTTACTATGGCGGATTCACAACCGATCATTGGTAACGAAACATCAAGGGTGGTTTTATGAAATGGCAACGGTGATGTAAAAAGCATTTCTTCAAAATCAATCCGTTTACGGATTTATCTGAAAGATGCTGATCTGTATTCTATCAGGTTCAGATAATATTGAATGGCAGAATCGCGAAGAAGGTAACTTTAAAATAAACACGTTCAGACATTTACAGTCTTGTGATTTTTTACTTTTCCCCCCCCCCTGATCCGGCCTGATTCCAAGTCACTTCAGGGGGATGAGAGTAAAAAGATCTGTGGTCAATTATTCCACCTGCGATATGATTACCACATAATTCTTCCCATACTTTTTAGCACATTTCGGGCAGGTAGTGTACCACATGTACCATTTCTTGATATTAAATCCTTTTGTTTGTGCGAAAGCTATGAAATCTTTGCACCATTTACCTGTTTCTTTAAAATCTCCTTCATAGACCTTACTAAGAAACTTGCCTGACAGTTTTACATTTTCTGCTCCTGCAATCTCTTTATCAACAGCCAGATAAAGATCCATGTTCCATTTTGATGTATGATCTGAAAGACAAATCCAATCTTGTATTTTAGCCCCGGCATTTTCAATTTTTTTATTTATCCTGATCATCACCCTTCCAAAATTGACAGGCATAAAGAAAAATGTACAAACTTTATCCTTTACAAATAATTTGTTGTTCCATTCATGAATTTTTTCATCCCATGGTGCGGGATCAAATGGGGGACAACACTCGGTGTTTTTAATTTTTTCATCCATACTGATTCAAGATTAAATGAAAGAAATGATTAATTGTTTATTAGAGAATTATAAAGTTTACTAAAGGTATAAAAAAAAGAGGATAAGGGCACTATGATTTCAGGAAAACAACTCATGGTGGATGTGAGCTTAAAGCTTTAATTAAACATTCAGGATTAACCTGAAAAGGATAATTATTATTTTTCTTATTGTTCTTTTTTAAAAATCCTTTCTATAAGTGATCGGATTCTTTTTGCAGCCAATCCATCATCATTGTCATATTGTCCCTTTTCATTTTTAAAAAGGTCCCTGACTTTATCCAATACATTTTTCTCTTTGATATCGGGGCAATCGAGAGCCCCTTCCAAATCAGGAGGAAGATCAGGAAACGGTGCAATCAGCTTTTCACTCAATGAAGGGTTTTGCTGTACCTTTTGTAGTGTCAACCCTACAAGAGGCAATGCCAGGGTGCTACCCGATCCGTTTGATCCGCTATTGAAATGAATTGCCTGTGTAGAGGCCCCTGCTCTTGCCACCATCACAAGCTTCGGGTTTAAAGCGGTAAACCATGCATCGGCATAATTTTGAGAGGTACCCGTTTTTCCTGCCAGAGGAAGGGTAACTCCATAAACACTGCTCATCGTCGCCCCGGTTCCTTCCCTGACGGCTTTCTGTAACATGCTCTCCATCAGGATACATGTTCTTTCTGAAATAATCTGTTCAGATCTTTCACTAAAGTCGTTCTTATAAATCACTTTTCCGTCAGATGTTTTAACAGAGACAACACATTGAGGTTTAGTCGTAAAGCCTCCGTTTACAAATGCTGAATAACCTGAAGCTATCTCTTTAATGCTGGCCTCAGCTGTCCCCATCGCCAGTGACGGAGTGTTATCGAGTCGAAATGAAAATCCCATTTTCTCCCAGATGGAGTTTACCTTTTCAAAACCAATATTCATAAACAGGCAGAAAGTCGGTACATTCATCGAATGAGCCAGAGCTCCTGCCAATGAATATTTTCCGCCATAAGAATGGTCATAATTTTCCGGGCTCCAGTCATCAAAACCTGATACCGTAACAGAATCATTATCCAGATATTGACAAGGATCCATTCCATCTTCAAGAGCTGCAGTATATATAACAGGTTTAAACGTTGAAGCAAGTTGCCTCCTTGCAAGTACCTGGTCATAGGGTTGTGTTCTGAAATCGATACCACCGACCCAGGCTTTAACAGCTCCTGTCTGTGGATCAATGGCAAGCATCCCTGCATGTAACAGTGTCAGTGAATTCTTCAGACTGTCCCTGATAGAAATTGATTCTGAATGAGGTCCATCCCAGTCAAAAACATCCTGAACACTTTTAACATCCGCTTGTTTGGTTAATCCTAGTCTTTTCAGCTCCCTGTCAGTAATCTGTTCCAATAATTTTTTTCCCGAAGCGCTCTGGTACTGCTCCTTCAATCTTTTTTGCATAACAGACAGATGCTCCCGAAAAGATCTGACGGCATATTTCTGCAACTGAAGATTCAAAGTCGTCGTAATGACCAGTCCGTCTTTTTCGGGGTCCAGGGTCTCTCCAGTAGCAGAATGTATATCATCCAGGATTTGTTCTGTCTCATTTCTTACCTGAACCAGGAAATAATCGACCATCCCTTCCTCATTGTATTTGCTATACTTAAGAACCATCGGCAATTTACAGAGAGAGTCGGCTTTGGCAGTACTGATATATTTGTATTTCTCCATCTGCCTGATTACAACATTCCTTCTGCTTTTTGCATTTTCAGGATGCATACGCGGATTATACAATGTATTAGCCTTGAGCATGCCAATTAAGACAGCTGATTCTTCAATTTTCAGTTTTCCGATATTCTTGCTGAAAAAACGCATTGACGCAGCTTCAATCCCGTACACATTCTCTCCAAAAGGTACTGTATTCAGATACATTGTCAGTATTTCTTCCTTGGTATATACTTTTTCCAGACGGCTGGCTATTATTGCTTCTTTAATTTTATAGACAAAGATGAACAGCGGCCCCTTGTGTTTTCTCCCATACATATTTTTTGCCAGCTGTTGAGTTATAGTGCTTCCGCCACCTGAACTGCGGTCATTTAAAAAGATTGTCTTCACAAGTACCCTGAAAAGGCTCCTTGTATCATTACCTTTATGTTCAAAGAAACGGACATCTTCCGTAGCTATAAGGGCATTTATTAAATCGGACGGTATTTGTTTATATGATACATTGGTACGGTTTTCAGAAAAGAATTTACCAATAAGTTCGCCATTTTCTGATAATACCAAAGAGGCCTGATCATTTTTATAATTCATCAGCTCTTTCTGGCTCTTCAGATTGCCGAATGATTCTCCGCACGCATTGATGATAAACGCACATGCTGTCAGCGCCGCAAAAAATGCTAATTTTCTGATGGATTTCCCGGATATATTCATTTTTATTAATCAACTCAAAATTTTGACCACGCAAATATCTGAAAAGTACGTCTGAAAATTTAAGATTATCACTATTATCTCATGCCATGGCAATAAAATTTAAGATTGTTAAAAAATGAATCCGGAATGCAGGCTGTCCATTAATTGTCAGCATGTCAATTAAAATATAGGTGTTTTTGCTTTTTATTGTTTAGGTCTTGCTGGTTATTACATTATGACATCATTGTTTGGTAAATACTTTAATTTGCTGTCATTTTTTACAGATTTACAGGATCAGAAAGTGTCCTGGCCTTTGAAAACCCGGGAATTATTAATTGTCTCCAGATGCCCCTCCCAGGTTAGCTTGCCGGATCCTGTACCTGTAATAGTTGCTGTTGCATGATTATCTGATGTAACAATCATGTAAATGTCAAAGTTCCCCAGATTGGTAGTCAGGTTGAATTGCAGGCGGAAAACTAATTTTTTATAATCTTTATCAATTTCCCAGCCTCCTACGCTACCCTCAGCAGTGACCCCACCGACTCCGTTGTATCCCATACCAAAGTTTGATCCGGTTTGCAAAATGCCGTTTGATACATCTACCTTTACAAAATTTAAAAATTGAGTAACAGGTATCCTGTAGCCATATTTATTTTGGAGAAAATCTGCTTCAAGTACGAAGCTTTTTGCACTCAGAAGAGAATCCAAAATATTAAAGTTTGCAACCATTTGTGCTTTTCTTACCTCTTTTAGTTCCTGGCGGCTTAATTTAATATCCTGAGAATTGCCATTCAATGAAACCCAAAAGAATCCAAAGATCAAAAAGAGGTTCAATATATTCATTTTCATTGTTTTCATGACCTCTGACTTTAATTTATATAAATAGCACAAATAATATACCATGCTGCTAAAATCAGGCCATAAAATCAATTATTTAACAGAATATTAAGATTCGGATATTTGGTTTTGCAACGATTACTATGACTATATTATCAATAAAAACCGGAGCATCCTGAAATTTAAATAGATAAGTCATAAGTAGGCTTTTTGTCCTGCATATAAAAACAAAAAATCCTGTAAGTTATTTATTACAGGATTTGAATTTGTGTAGTATGTTGAAATAGTGGAGATTGGGAGAATCGAACTCCCGACCTTTTGACTGCCAGTCAAACGCTCTAGCCAACTGAGCTAAACCCCCGTACCGTGCCTGCAAATGTAAGAAAAAATTGAAAATTCAAATATAGTTTTGGTAAAAGAGTGCTATTTAGTAATTTTAGCGCAAGTAAAAAGACAAACTCGCTTTGTTGGCGATTGCTTATACAATTGGAATGGAGCTATTATTGAATTCAGATTTAAGATTCTTTTTATTCCGGGGAGATGTTTCTTGCACTGATATTGGTTGGGAAGAAAAAGCATTATAAATGAGTAAAAGTAAAAGAGAGACGCCGGATTTTGATGACTTGCTTTTTGAGAAAAGGAACAAAGACTATGGAGCATATCAGCTGCGAAAGAAATACAATTCTTCCGTTATTACCGGAATTATTCTTGCTTCACTTCTGGTTAGCTCAGCTGTTGTGTTCCCATTCGTTCTTACTCCTCATTCCGAGCATGTCTTTAGTGGTGGCGTAAGATATGTACAGGTGAAAATGGAAAATCTGGAACCTCCCAAAGAGACAATGTTTGTGCCTCCTCCTCCGGCACCTCCGGAGGATTCACGGTTACAGGAAGTGGTAAAATATGTCCCCCCGGTTGTCGTTGATACTATTCCTTCGTTTATGACAACCCAGGCTACCGTCGATGAAATACTTGCTCAGTCAACAACAAACGATCAGGTTGGGATAGTAGGCGGAAACGGCACAGGTGACGATCTTTTATCGGGGCAGGAGGGAATTGTGACTGATGAACCATTTTTTGTGGTTGAGGTTATGCCGTCATTTAAAGGTGGCGATATCAATAAATTCCGCGAATGGGTTCAGGTGCGGTGCAATTATCCTCAGGCTGCTATTGACAGAAAGATACAGGGAAGAGTATTTCTGACTTTTATTATTGAACAGGACGGGAATGTCAGTAACGTTACCGTTGTAAAGGGAGTTGATCCTTTAATCGATAATGAAGCAGTAAAGACCATTCAGGCATCACCCAGATGGAAACCGGGATTGCAGAGGGGGCAGCCGGTGAGGGTAAGGTTTTCAATGTGGCTGAATTTTCGCCCCTGATGGTTTTGTATATTATTCCAGAGCTTGTTAAATGTATTTTTTTCTTTAGGTTTTATTATCTTTATCTGGTTTAAATTTTAAATATTTTACTGATGCAAAGAATTATACCCTTTATTCTAATCACAATCTTCATTCTGGCAGGATGTGGTTCTTCAAAAAAACAACTCCAGAAAGGTAATTACGACGCCGCTATTAATAAAGCTGTGGCTCAATTGAGAAAAGATCGGGGCGATACCAAGCAGATTGCGATCCTTGAACAATCTTATAGAGTGGCAAACGATCTCGACAATGAAAGGATACGTTTTCTGAAGATGGAAGGACGACCGGGAAACTGGGACGAAATATTTCTGATATATAATGCATTGAATGCCAGACAATCACTTGTAAAAACAGTGACCCCGCTGAATAAAGAAGGAAGATCCGTTGATTTTCCATATATTGATTATATACCTGAAATGGTCAACGCAAAACGAAAAGCGGCAGATTTTTATTATGCTCATGGTAACGAGTTGATGAAGAACAAATTAAAAGAATCTTACAGGCAGGCATATTTGGAATTCTTAAGAGCAAAAGAATATGTCGGCGATTATGAAGGGATAGATAATAAGATTCAGGAGGCAAGATATATGGGCATGAGCAGAGCTTTTGTTTCAATACAGAATAGTTCTGTTTTTAAATTCCCGGTTGAATTTGAACAGGATCTTCTGGAACTTGATCTGCCAAAACTGAATTCCGAATGGGTTGAATATTTTACCCAGAATCTGAATGCAGATACCCAATATGATTATTTTGTCAATGTGAATATTAGAAATATTTTAGTTAGCCCTGACAGGACTATACAACGCGATTCGGTTATTAAGAAAACTGTTGAGGATGGTTTTAAATATGTTTTTGATAAAAAAGGTAACGTAATGAAGGATTCCCTTGGGAACGATATTAAGGAGAAAAAGTACAAAGATCTTCAATGTGCCCTTATTGAAACAATTCAGTCTAAAACATGCAATATCGAGGGGAGCATTGAAGTGATCCAGATGAATCCGCAAAAAGTTCTCAAAAAGGATCCGATAGGAGCAGAGTCGGTTTTCGAAAATATTTCATCACGGCCTCTGGGTGATACTCAGGCTCTTAGCAAAGAGCAGCTTGAAAGAACGAAGACTGCAATTGTTCCTTTTCCTGCCGATATCGAAATGGTTGTAAGATGTTCTGAAACTCTCAAGCTGGCAATAAACAGAGCTATGCAGAATAACAAAAGATATATTCTGTAACGTGCCTATTGTGGAGATTTAAATTGATAATTTTAAAAGCACTGCGAATTTTTAATGATCGATACCAATAAACCCCTTGAAAGGGCTATCCTTATAGGAATAATCTATCCCGGGCAGGATGAAAGTGAAGTTGAAGATTTTCTTGAGGAGTTGTCGTTCCTTACTGAAACGGCAGGTGCAGAACCTCTGAAAAAGTTTATCCAGAAGCTTGATATCCCAAATCCACGTACATTTGTTGGCGCCGGAAAGATCGGGGAGATTGCATTATTTGTTCGGGAGAACAAAGTAGATTTGGCAATATTTGACGATGAACTGTCGCCCAGCCAACTTAGAAATATTGAAGATGCACTTGGCTGTCGCATTCTCGACAGGACAAATCTGATACTTGATATTTTTGCACGACGCGCTAGGACTTCTCATGCCAAAACCCAGGTAGAGCTGGCTCAGTATCAGTACCTTCTTCCACGGTTAACTGGTTTGTGGACCCATCTTGAACGGCAGAGAGGTGGTATAGGCCTCAGGGGGCCGGGTGAAACCGAAATTGAAACCGACCGAAGAGTGATAAGGGATCGGATCGCATTGCTTAAAACACAATTGAAGAAGATAGATACTCAGATGTCTTCACAACGGAAGAACCGTGGAAAGATGGTTCGGGTGGCCCTTGTCGGATATACTAATGTAGGGAAATCAACTATTATGAATCTCCTGAGCAAGTCGGATGTCTTTGCTGAAAATAAACTGTTTGCAACTCTTGACACTACTGTCCGGAAAGTTGTAATAGGTAACCTGCCGTTCCTGCTTTCAGATACTGTCGGATTTATACGTAAGTTACCCACTGATCTTGTAGAATCGTTCAAATCAACCCTTGATGAGGTCCGGGAGTCGGATCTGCTGGTGCACATAGTCGATATCTCACACAAAAATTTCGAAGAACAGATTGCAGTAGTCAATGAGACGTTGCGAGGGCTTGGAACATCCGATAAGCCAATGATAATGGTCTTTAATAAAATAGATGCCTTTAGCTATACCGCCAGGGATGAAGATGACCTTACTCCTGTTGTAAAGGAAAACTATTCCTTGTCCGACCTGAAGAATACCTGGATGGCTTCGGACAAAAATCATCCGACTGTTTTCATCTCAGCGAAGAAAAAGGAAAATGTTGAAGAGCTTCGCAAGCTTCTTTACGAAGAGGTAAAAAAGATACATATCAGGAGATACCCTTATAACGAATTTCTTTACGATTTATCCTCATCTGACCTTTAAAATCCTCCTCCCCTTAAATGAGGCTGTTGAAAAAATCCGCTGGCACTGATTTGCAATCTGTGCTAACGTTTATTCTAAATTTATGTTTACGAATTACAACCGGGCAGAAGGCACGGATTACAAATCCGTGCCAGCTCGTTTGTTTCTCTGTGCCACCTCTGCAGACCTCTGTGTAAGTTCTTTGAAGATTGAAACACAGGCCACGGAGAATGTTCTAATATAATTTATTAGCTGCCATGTATTCAGCAATCTGTATCGCATTGGTTGCAGCGCCTTTTCGTATATTGTCGGCTACTACCCAGATGTTCAGGCATTTTTTCTTCGAATGGTCTCTTCTTATTCTTCCTACAAATACTTCATCCCTGTTATACGAGAGGATAGGCATAGGATATTTGTGTTCGGCAGGATTATCATAAACAACAACTCCGGGGAACTCACCGAGAAGCTTTTTTACTTCGTCGATATCGAAATCATTCTCAAACTCAATGTTTACAGCTTCTGAATGACCTCCTACAACAGGGATCCTGGCCACGGTGGCAGTTACCTGAATAGTCTGATCTTCAAGTATTTTACGTGTCTCGTCGACAAGTTTCTGCTCTTCTGTCGTATAGTCGTCGGGCTGGAATGTCCCTCCGAAGGGAAAACAGTTCAGATCAATCTGATATGGATAAGCCATCTCCCCTTTAATACCCTTTCTTTCATTTTCCATCTGGGTAACCGCTTTCACTCCTGTGCCGGTTACTGACTGATATGTTGCTATAACAAGACGTTTGATTTTATATTTCCTGTGCAGCGGGGCTAAAGCCATAACCATTTGTATAGTTGAACAGTTGGGATTAGCAATTATCCTGTCACCTTTTTTTATTACGTGGCTATTTATCTCGGGAACAATCAAAGGAACATTCTCAAACATGCGCCAGTACGAAGAATTATCAATTACCACAGTTCCGTTTTTTGCGAAAACAGGAGCCCATTCTTTTGATGTACTTGCACCTGCGGAGAAAATTGCAAACTCGGGTTTGGCATTTACTGCATCCATGACGCTTACTACCTTAACAGCCTTCCCTTTAAACAGAAGCTCTTTGCCAACCGACCGCTCTGAAGCGGCAGGTATCAGTTGTGATACAGGAAAATTTCTTTCCTCAAGTACTTTGATCATTGTTCGTCCGACCATCCCGGTAGCTCCTACAACAGCTGTTTTCATAGTTATTTGTTTGGAATAATTTAAGTTAATAATTAAATTTACTTTAAAATTGACATTAAAAACCGTCAAAATTAACTTTTTTTTCAATTCGTCCCGCTGCATGAAAAAAGTTATTTTACTGGCTTTATTAATGCCTTATATGGCATTTGGCCAAATTGTGGAAAATTTCGAATCGGGTAATATTGAAAACTGGATGCAAAGTACTGAAAGTGTATGGATTGCTGATACCGCAGCTTGCATTTCAGGGGTATATTCATTGCACCACTCCTATGATAATCCCGATTCAGGAACAGACCGGATAGGGTTAAGAATTAGAAACCTGTATCCGTCAATGGGAATTGTAAGATGGTCTTTTCTTCTAAGACATGGTTATGATCCCTCCTCTTCAAATAATTGGGCAGTATTCCTGATGTCCGATTCTGAACCCGGAGCAATGTCGCCTGATGGGAGCACAAACGGATTCGCCATTGGAGTCAACCTGACAGGATATGATGATACTCTTCGCCTGTGGAAAGTGAAGGGGAAAGCAATTATACCAGTGGTCAATTGCCGGATAAACTGGCAGACCGAAATCGGTATGGCAGATGCAGTAAAAGTAAATATTGAAAGAACGCAGGAAGGAATATGGTCAGTTTCAGTTTTACGTCGGGATGGAACTTCTTTCACAACAATAACAGGGATTGATACGGAGTTATTTAGTTCTGAATGGTTTGGGATCTTTTATAAGTATTCAGCAACCCGCGACAGGCTCTTATGGATAGATGATATAACTATTGACGGGACTTTTTATGAAGACATTGAAATTCCGGTAGTAAAAAATTGTGAGGTATCGGGAAAGAATTCATTGGACATCACTCTCAATGAACAAATTATTGATGAATTGCTGGTGCCTGGCAATTTTTCAGTAAATGGTGGGGATAACAAGTCAATATCTATACAAAACAAGAATTCTCTGACCTATACTGTTGAATTTGCGGGCGATTTTAATAATAAATTATTGAATACATTAATAATCAATAAACTATGCGACAAGGCCGGAAATTGTTCCTCAGATATTCATGTTCCGTTTACACCTGTCTGGGCAGATCGGGGCGACATTGTAATTTCCGAAATAATGGCCGATCCTTTTCCTGTGATCTCCCTTCCCGGCGAAGAATATATTGAAATAACCAACAGAACCAATTATTCATATAACCTGAGAAACTGGATACTCTTATGCGGAAGCCAGAGTTGCTTTTTCCCGGAAATTAGGATCAATCCTTATGAGATAATGATAATCTGTTCTTCGGAGGATACCTTAGTTTTTGCAGAATTCGGAAGAGCGGAAGGACTAAAGCAGTTTCCGTCCATGACTGACAGAGGTAATATCATCTGTTTGTCAGACAGTTCCGGAACTTTGATTACCGGAGTGGATTATTCCTCAGATTGGCATAGTGATGAATTAAAATCGGGAGGAGGCTGGTCTCTGGAGATGATAGATCTGCAATTCCCTTTTTATATTGAAGGGAACTGGACCTCATCTTCATCAAGGAAAGGCGGAACTCCGGGAGGAGTTAATTCTGTTGCGCGACATAATCCGGATATCTCTTTCTATGGAGTTCAGAATGTATTTTCTGACGACAGCATTAATGTTACAATCACCTTCTCAGAACCGGTTTTTTGTCTTACTGAAAATATTAAAAACATTGATATAGGAGGGACTCCTATAGTAAATGTTTATCCGGCCGACCCGCTTTTTCGTGAGTTTCTTGTTAAACCGGCCAAACCTCTTGCAGCAGGAGTCATTTACCAATGTAATATCTCAAGGGATATAAAAGACTTCGCCGGGAATGACCTTCAGACCGGCACATTTGAATTTGGTCTTACAGAACCCTCCGTGGAAGGTGATATCTTGTTTAATGAACTTCTTTTTAATCCTTTGCCGGGAGACCCTGATTATATAGAATTGTTCAACTGTTCAGATAAAGTTATTGATGCCTCCCGGTTGCAGCTTGTCTCTGTTAATGATGTTGACGGAGATACTTCCGGGATCTGTGTGGTGTCGGGTGAAAAGAGATGCATAAAACCCGGGTCATATTATGCCATAACCACTTCAGGAGAAAAAATTTCGGACAGATATTTTTCCGCGGATCCGGAAAATATTTTTGAGACAGCTTCTCTTCCGTCTATGTCTGACAAAGAGGGGCATCTGATTCTTTATAACAGGGAACTTGAAAAGCTTGATGAGGTTTATTATAACGAAAATATGCATTATTCTCTTTTATCCCGATTCGAAGGTGTGGCTCTTGAAAAAACGGGGCCGCTTAATAAGTCTGAAGATGCGGAGAACTGGCATTCCGCTTTGGAAAGTAAAGGTTGGGGTACACCGGGAGCTCCGAATTCGGTATTTCCCGATCTGCCTCCGGCTTCTGACAAAGTGGTATTTTCCTCAACCAGGATTACACCTGATGGTGACGGATTTGAGGATAACCTTGTTATCAGGCTCAGTTTAAAAGGTAATGATAATGTTATTTCAGCAACGGTTTTTGATGAGGCAGGAGATTATATCAGAAAAATTGCTTCAAATCTTTTAACCGGAACTGATGCAACCCTCATCTGGGATGGAACAACAGATGATGGTTCTCTTGCAGATCCCGGGATTTACATTGTCTTTATCACACTATTTGACGATACCGGCGAAACAGAAAAGTGGAAAAAAGTATGTACGGTTTTAAGATAGAATTCTTACAAAGACGAAATCATTTCTGTCATTATGGTTGTCATCAGCGACTCAGTCCTGGCAGCATGGTACTGTACCGATTCATGTGTTGTATACTCAATTTTACCTTCAACACCAAGATCTGTAATAATACTGACTGCAAAACATGGCATTTTCATGTGATGGGCAATGATAACCTCAGGAGTTGTTGACATTCCTACTGCATCAGCTCCGATAACTCTGAAATAACGGTATTCTGAAGGTGTTTCAAAAGTTGGTCCGGATGTAGACAGATAAATCCCTTTATGAATCCTGATGTTATGTTTTTGAGCGATGAGTAAAGCTTTGTCAATAAGGTCCCTGTTGTAAACTTCGCTCATGTCTGGAAATCTGGGTCCAATGCGATCATCGTTCTGTCCAATCAATGGATTCGGAAGGAGATTAATATGGTCGGTAATAATCATTATATCGCCGATCCGGAAAGATGGATTCAGACCTCCTGCAGCATTGGAAAGGAAAAGGCATTTAATGCCCAGATATTTTAGAACTCTTACCGGTAAAGCAATCTGTCCCGGGCCATATCCTTCGTAATAGTGAAACCTGCCTTTCATTGCGACAATTTTTTTACTGCCAAAGTCGCCGAAGATAAGTTTCCCGTCATGTCCTTCAACTGTTGAGACAGGGAAGTTGGGGATATCTTTATAATCTATTTCAATACGGTTTTCAATTTTTTCAGTCAATCCACCCAGCCCTGTACCAAGTACAATTCCTGCATCAGGATTTATTATTCCTTTTGCTTTCAGAAACTCTGTTGTTTCGTTTATTCTTTCTAACATAATCAATTATCAGATTATCAAATTCATCCTTGTCGTCATGTAAAAATTTTATTCCAACGGGAATATAATAAAATACCGATCTGTACAGTTCGGCAATATTAGCAAATTCCCTCAACCTCACAGCATCCTTTTCTGTTGTAAAAAGATACTTTAACGGAGATTTCAGATTCTTATAAGACGTTAAAATATTTTCAATATCTTTTTCTTTAAAATTATAATGATCGGGGAAAGAAAGATGGATTATTTCCCCTGCGATTTTTTGAAGATATTCTTTAAGTGGAGCAGGATTTGCTATCCCCGTTATCAGTACAATTCCACAGTCAGTACACACCGACAGATCTAAAGGAGTCTTCTCCTTTCCTGGGTCTTCAAACAGTGGAACAGGCATTTTATATGCAAGTGAAGTAAAATAAAGATTCTGATAAGGCGCCTTGTCAACTTCTTTTGCAATAAGCCTTCTCTGAATTGGGGGGATGTTTTCAGGCGATTTGGTAATCAGAATAATATCAGCTCTTCGCATATTACTTATATGTTCTCTAAGATTCCCATATGGCAACATATGATCCCTTGTAAACGGTCTTTCGAAGTCTGAAAGCAGGATTGAATAACCGGGTGTTATACTTCTGTGCTGGAAACCATCATCAAGTATTATAACATCTGTATCAGGTTTTTCTTGTAAAATCATTTTGACTCCATGAACCCGGTTTCGGTCTACTGTAACGAGCACATCAGGATATTTCCGGGATATCTGCATCGGTTCATCTCCAATTTCACTTACATTCGATGATGGTGAGGCGATTCTGAAACCATGGGTTTTCCTTTTATAACCCCTGCTTAAAGTGGCAACCCTGAAGTTTTCTCTGAGCAAGCCTGCGAGGTATTCTGTATGAGGGGTTTTGCCTGTTCCTCCAACGGTTATATTACCAACGCATATAACAGGAAGATGAAACTCCACGGTTGAAAAGATACCAGTATTATAAAGAAAATTCCTGATACCGGTAATTATTCCATAAATCAGAGAAACAGGATACAGAAGAATATTTTTACGGTTCTCCATATATATTTAAGTCAGTGCCAGAAGTGCCCGGAGTTTGGAGTTATTGTAATATTTATAACAAAAAAAACTTCTATAAATTTTAAGTACTCCACACTTTAGCTTACTCCAAGTACTTTTGTATTAGTATATTAATGTATATCAATAAAATATGGCAATCTGGCCTGTATACCTGTAAGATCTTTTATTTCCTGAAAGATATTATAATACTTTAACGATTCTCCAAGTTCCTTTTTTAAAATATTCGTTCTGATCTCGCCTCCAAGCTGTGAAATCAGTTTAGTGTAAGTATCCTCTATTTCCGGCAACTCTCTGGTGGACCATGTATCTATGGCGGCCAGATTTGCAGCACATTTGATTGCTTCATTCAATCCTCCTATTTCGTCTACAAGGCCTATCTTTTGGGCGCTGATGCCACTCCACACTCTGCCTTGTCCGATACTGTCGACCGATTCAGAGGTCATTTCTCTTCCTGAGGCAACTTTTGATACGAAATCGGTATATACCTTTTCGATGCTCATTTGCATCATCTCTTTTTCGTAGGTATTCATTGGCCTGAATATCGACGGAAAGTCAGAGTTCTTATTTGTTTTTACAATTTCTGTTGTTAATCCAAGTTTTTGCTCCATAAGTTTTCCGGCATTAGGTATCATACCGAATACCCCGATTGATCCTGAAATAGTAGTGGGATCGGCATATATTTTTGTAGCAGGAGCTGAAATATAGTACCCTCCCGAAGCAGCATAATTTCCCATGGAGATTACAACCGGTTTTACTTTGGCGGCAAGTTGCATTTCCCTCCAGATAATATCTGCAGCAATGGCATTGCCCCCTGGTGAATTGACCCTTAAAACAATTGCCTTGACATTTGAGTCGAGTCTTTCTTTTCTGATAACTTCGGCATAAGAGTTTGCTCCGATGTTGTTCCCGGTACCCTTACCTGTGACGATATTTCCCGATGCGTAAATAACAGATATCTTGTTTTTTGCAGAAATATTCTTTAGAGGATTAGAAACCCTGCTGTACTTTGTCATTGAAACCAGTTTGAAATCTTTGTCGGCAGGAATTCCTGATAAAACTTTCAGAGTATCAATTAATTCATCGCGAAATAAAAGTCCGTCGACAAGTCTGCTTTCAAGGGCATTGTCTGCAACAATACCTGTAAGGTTATCAGCAAGCAGGTTAAGCTGATCAGCCGGAATATTCCTTGATTCAGAAATTGTCTTAATTACATGTTCCCATATCGATCCGACATAATCTTTAATCTGTGCTTTGTTTTCTTCGCTTAGCTTGTCGAGGATAAACGGTTCGACAGCACCTTTAAATTTCCCATGACGCGTCACCTGAACTTCCACTCCTAATTTTTCAAGTGCTTTTTTGTAAAACATAATTTCGCTGCTTAAGCCCTTGAAATCGATCATCGAACCCGGATTAACATAGATCTTATTTGCAGCTGTCGAAAGGTAATAACATTGCTGGGTCAGTACATAGTCCGTATAGGAGATGACAAATTTTCCACTGGTTTTGAATTTCTCTATGGCATCCCTTATCTCTTCGGTAGTTGCCCAGCCCGCAGGGAGAAGATCATTTTCTATTAAGATGCCTTTTATCTTATTGTCAGTTGAAGCTTTTTTAATGTTTTCCAGGATTTCATTTAGTCCTGGAGCGGGAGTGAAAGTCATATTTAGGAAATCTATTCCCTCAAAAGGATTTTGGCTCCCCCTGTCGGGAATGGTAACTCCGGCTTTTAGCACCAATATAGAATTTTCGCTGATTGTAACAGTTTTGTTACCCGACGCAACAAGAGCACTCAATGCTGCGATTGTGATAATAAAAAAGATAATGATTGTGATTATTATCCCTGTAATTGTCGCAAATGTGTATTTCAAAAAGTCTTTCATCTTCCAAACGCTTTAATAAAATGGATCTTAAAGATATAAAAACAAAGCGAATTTAGAAAAGTACAGATGTATTTAATAATTTTGACAACAGATAGATCTGATTATGAATGTAGTTTTTCTTGGTATCGGAACAAACCTTGGGAACAGGGAAAACAATCTTAAAGAAGCAATTGCCCTGATTGAGGAATGCATTGGCAGAGTAGTGGGATCTTCATCCGTATATGAAACAGAACCATGGGGATTCCACACCGAGGATGAGTTTCTCAATATGGCAGTGAAAGTGGAAACCGACCTCTCTCCATCAGGTCTGCTGGGAAGGATCCTTATGATCGAATCGTTGCTTGGCAGACTAAGGGAAGGGAGACAATACTCATCAAGAGTAATAGATATTGATATACTTCTTTATGAAGATCTCATAATTGATGAAAAGAGCCTGAAAATTCCACATCCCCTGATGCAGGAACGTCGATTTGTACTTGTTCCTTTATGTGAGATTGGGGCTGAGACGATTCATCCTGTTCTGAAAAAATCTGTCTCCTTGTTGCTGGAGTCGTGTAAGGATAAGAGCAAGGTGAAGAAAATTTAAAGATCATAATCCACCCCCAGGCTCTCCATGTAGGGGATTCCTTTAGTCAGGGGATCTGAAGCTGAAAAAAAAGACCATATGATTGAAAGACCGCAAGACCGAAAGACAACCAGACAATTACAACAACCCATTATCAGCAAAACTGTAATAATCCTTATCTGAAATTATTAAATGGTCGAGCAACTGAATATCCATAAGGTTCCCGGCCTCTTTTATCTTTTGTGTTATTTTTGTATCTGATTCACTTGGATTCAGATTTCCAGATGGATGATTATGGCAGACTATTATGCCCGAAGCAAGATATTCAATGGCTTTTTTCATAACCATTCGCACATCGGTAACGGTACCGCTTATTCCACCCTGACTCAGTTTCATCCTGTCAATCACTTTATTTGATCTGTTCAGGAACAGTATCCAGAATTCTTCATGCAAAAGGTCGGAGAGAAGAGGTTGGAAAATTTCCGCAACATCCTTCGAGCATTTGATCTGAGACACTTCGGGGACTTCAGATAGTTTTCTCCTTCGGCCCAACTCCAGTGCGGCTGCAATTGTCACCGCTCTTGCAGTGCCGATTCCATTCAGTTTTTTAAGATCTGAAATTGAAAGTTTCCCAAGACTGTTAAGGTTATTATTTGCAACAGATAATAGTTCACGGCCAAGATCAACAGCTGATTTATCTCTGGTTCCGGAGCTGATCAGTATTGCCAGCAATTCAGCATCGCTCAGGCTGGAAGTACCTTTCTGTATGAGCTTTTCCCTGGGTCTGTCTTCGACAGCCCAGTCAGTGATTTTAAGAGACATGCAGCGAAAATTTTGAGATGCTTATGCAAGGTAATAAAACAGAGGGAAAAAGAAAAATTTATAAATGACAAACGACTTATGACACACAACTCACGGAAGAAATAGTTTATGGTGTGTCGTGAACAGTGATCCGTAAAAACAAAAAAGGCTCCATCGGAGTGATGCAGCCTATCTGAATATAATAGAAGTAAATGTTATTGTAAACTGTTTACATGCTTTGTAAGTGACGATTTCAGGTTTGCAGCTTTTTTCTGGTGAATAATATTCTTTTTAGCCAGTTTGTCGAGCATAGAAGTTATTTTAGGAAGCATAACACCTGCTTCTTCCTTGTTGGTTGTCCCGCGAAGTGTCTTAAGAGCATTACGTGTTGTTTTTGCATAATACTTATTATTCTCATTTCTTGCTTCGATCTGCCTGATCCTTTTTTCTGACGACTTATGGTTTGCCATGCTTTTATATATTTTCTTCTAACGTTTGTAAAATGTAGTCCATAGGGGAATCGAACCCCTGTTACCAGGATGAAAACCTGACGTCCTAGCCACTAGACGAATGGACCATACAAAGAACTTTTAAATGCGGATGCAAAGAAACGATGTTTTTTTTGATATGCAAAATATTTTGGCTTAAAAAACACTCTTATTGAAAAGGTTCTGTTATTCCAGGAGTTTTGTAAGATCAAAATTATTGAAATCGCCTGAGCTCATAAAAAGAAAAACCGGATACGAATAATTCTGGTTTTTTATAAAGGAAAATAATTCTGCAGAGTCATCATAAACATTGATATTTTCACCTGCAAATGCCGTTTTAATAATTTCTTTTGAAAGAGTTTGCAGTTTCTTTAGTTTAACAGCGTGAGGATTAAAATATACAAATGCGGCAGAGACCCTGCTGAGTGTTCCTTTGTAAAGAGGTAAGAAATCTTTACTGAGGCTTGAATATGTGTGAAGCTCAAGACAGGCAATGATCTCTCTTCCGGGATACCTTTCGACAATTGCATCAACAGTTGCTTTAACCTTAGATGGTGAATGCGCAAAATCGAGATAAATTACTCCGTTTCCATTTTCTTTTATCATCTGCAGTCTCTTTGAGGTTCCTGCAAAGTTTTTTATTGCTTCATAAAAAGAGTCTTCCGGAATTCCGACGGCAAGGCATGCTTCTTTTGCCGCTGAAAGGTTTTGCATATTATGTTCACCAAAAATTTTTAAAGGAACAACCCGGTTATGGGTTGCGGCATAAAATCCTGTTTTATTCTGAAAGTATCCGTGTATTTTATAAGGAATTTTTTTGATACTATCTTCTGAAGCCAGGGCTATTTTTTTTACTTCAGGATCTCCTTCAAAATAAATCAGAGATCCACCAGCCGGGATCTTGCCAACGAATATTTTAAATTGTTCAACATAATTTTCGAAAGTGGGAAATACATTCATGTGATCCCATGCAATGCCGTTAAGTATTGCAATGTCAGGCATATACAGATGGAATTTTGGTCTTGTGTCAAGAGCGGAAGTCAGGTATTCATCACCTTCAAAAACAGCAATATCCGCTTCATCCGACAGTCCCACCATAGTCTCAAATCCATCGATCATGGAGCCGATCATGTAATCGAATTTTATACCAAGGAACCTGAAGACATGCATAATCATTGCAGTTGTGGTTGTTTTGCCATGACTGCCGGCAATGACGATCCTTTTTTTATTTTTTGTCTGCTCATACAGATATTCCGGGAATGACACAATTTTTAATCCAAGCTCGTGTGCTTTAATAAGCTCCGGATTATCTTTTTTTGCATGCATTCCGAGGATAATTGCATCAACCTCAGGAGTTATCCGTTCTGCATCCCAGCCCTCTTTACCGGGAAGCAGACCATAATGGTAAAGCCTCGATTTTGCAGGTTCAAAAATCTCGTCATCTGACCCGGTAACGGTATAACCTTTTTTATGAAGGGCTATGGCAAGGTTGTGCATTACTGAACCGCCTATAGCAATGAAGTGCACTCTCATCTTAAATGTCGCATATTTGTATACACTTCATTAGTGATGAAAGCTTATCGTCATTTGAAGGAACAAATTCCTGTCCTACAAATCCCTTATATCCGGTTTGTACAATGGCTCTCATGATAGCAGGGTAGAAAAGTTCCTGAGTGTCATCAAGCTCATGTCTTCCTGGTACTCCTCCGGTGTGATAATGTCCGATGTATTGATGATATTTATTAATGTTATCAATGATATTGCCTTCCATTATCTGCATATGGTAAATGTCGTAAAGTAGTTTGAACCGTTCAGAACCGACCATTTCGCATAATGCTGATCCCCAGCTTGTTTTATCGCATTGATAATCTTTGTGCCCATAACTGTTAAGCAGTTCCATAATGATAGTTACACCATATTTTTCAGCAGTTGGCATAAGCTTACGCAACCCCTTTGCACAATTTATCAGACCCTCATTGTCATTCTGACCTTCCCGGTTACCTGAGAAACAAATAAGGTTCGGAACACCGGCTTTTGCAGCTTTAGGTATCATGGTTTCAAAATCGGAAATCAGTTTTTCATGATTATCGATGCGGTTAAAACCTTTTGGGATACCCCAGTCTGTTGCATAACCAACGGCACATTTTAGTCCTGCCTCATTAACAACCGCCCAGTCTTTTTCTCCAAGCAATTCAATCGATTCGATGCCCATATTTTTACAAGCTTTTGCAAATTTCTGAAGAGGAATGTCGCTGTAGCACCACTGGCTTACTGAATGACGGATATTTCCTTTAAGTTGGATGTCTCTTTTGCCAGATCCGGCAAAAACACTGTTAAAAGGGTCTGCAGCGGTTATCACTGCTGCCCCGGCTATACTTCCTATCATAACTCTTCTATTCATGTTTTATAAACATTATGAAATTTATGTTAATATAAGAGTGTAAAGTAAGGTAAAAATCACGAAAATTGAGATGTTGTTGTTTATGTTCTATATTTGTAACAGGGAACAGAAGGATATGAAAAATACTCCTCGGCACAATTATAAAAAAGGACATTACGTTGAGCTGCTTCAAAGCGGTGAACCTTATTTTGCTGCCTGTGAGAAAGCTATAGACGAAGCAAAATATTTCATCCATTTTCAGACATACATTGTTGATGATGATGAAACCGGCCGGCGTATAACAGATGCCCTTAAGCGGGCAGCAGAGAGGGGGATAAAGGTCTATTTTCTTCTTGATGCATTCGGTGGCAGAAGCTTTGTAAAACATTTGGTTAAAGAGGTAGAAAACGCCGGCATCTTTTTCAGAAAATTCTCTCCTGCCTTTATTGTGAAGGGATTTCAATTAAGTCTGAGACTTCATCACAAAGTCCTTCTTGTCGATGGAGATATTGCTATAATCGGTGGGATGAATGCTGCCAACCGGTATCATGGAACACCTGATTATAAGGAATGGCTCGACTTTGCTCTTCTAGTCAAAGGGCCTGAATGTGCTCACGTATTTAATATTCTTAAAAGAATCTGGAATAAAGCATTTTTTTCCAAGAAGGAACGCTCACGGGAGATCATCCGTCATCATTTTTCTTATACCGATAATGTGAAAGTGAAAGTTGTGCAAAACAACTGGTACAGGAATAAAATAGAGATATTGAGAAGTTACCGTTATGCATTAAAACATTCACATGACAGAATGATCATCATGGCAAGTTATTTTCTGCCTGGACGGTACGAACGTAAACTTTTCAGGGATGCAAGCCGCAGGGGAGTCGACATTAAAATAGTCCTTCCATCAGAATCGGATGCCCCGGTATTTAAAATGGCGACCAGTTTTCTTTATGATCTGATCCTCAGGAACAATATCAACCTATACGAATACCTTCCGTCAAACCTGCATGCCAAGGTGGCTACAGTTGATGGGAAGTGGAGCACAATAGGGAGTTATAACCTGAATCATCTCAGTGATTATGGAAGCATTGAAATGAATGTGGATATTCTTGATAACCGTTTCTCAGAGCAATTTGAAAAACTACTTCTTGACATAATTAAAAAAGATTGCCGGCAGGTTACATTTGATAATTTTAATAGCCACAGGACCTGGTTTTATAAGTTCTTCTCCTGGTTTTCTTACCAGACGATAAGGATCCTGATGAGGTTGATGTTCCTGCTTACAACAAAACGCAGGAAATCTCTTTAACCATTAAAACCAAGGGTATCTCAGAAGTCTAAAATCTTCTAAGGTTCCCTTAATTTGTTTTATCATGCAATTAATCTAAGAGGGTTACTGGTGAAAACTCGGTGAAATAAACTCCAGTACTTTGGGTAATGCAGCCCGCCAGTATGTCCAGTTATGAACACCGTCACGGATCCTGAATTCATGAGGAATATCTTTTTTCCGCATTGCAATATGTACAAGGCAGTTGCCTTCATAAAGAAAATCATCGTCACCGCAATCGATATACCACCTGACAGCTTTTTTCTGGTCTTCCGGCATGTTTTCGATGAGTTTCAGGACACTATAACGATTAAGATATGCTTCTTTATCTGACTCTTTTACTCCTTCTACTCCCTGCCACCGCTTATTCTCATTAAGATCTTCAAGATTTTTCGGGCCGGTGGCTGCACTCAGCGGGCAGGCTGCTGCAAACAACTCCGGATGATGAAGGGCATAAATGAAAGTGCCTTCGCCGCCCATTGACAGACCAGCAACTGCACGGTAATGTTTTTCCGGCTTAATTCGATATGTTTTTTCAATGAATGGCATTAAATCCCCGAAGAAAAAATCCTCATACCGCCATTCTCCTTTAATATCATTTACATATCCTCGTTTTCCTGTATTGGCATCTGGCATAACAATGATCATAGGAGTCGCTTCTCCGGAGTTTATTGCTACATCGGCAATATGAAGAACTTCACCGAATTGTACCCATCCTGTCTGATCATCACCTGCTCCGTGCAACAGGTACAGAACCGGATAACTGCGCTGCGATGTTTCATAATCGGGTGGGAGATATATGGCATATTTCCTATCCATTTTTAGGATTTTGCTTTGCATCGAAAGGTTATCAAAGACCTTCCCTGTCTGTGCCATCAGAAGAGATGAAATGGTCAAAACGGAAAATAATGAGATTAGCTTTTTCATGGTGAAAATAGTAAAAGTTGATAGCTGGTAAGTTTAGACCAAAAATAAACAGATATTATAAAAAAGACAGAACTTTTTATAATGAATATAATTTAATTAACCACATTCCGCTTTTCTCCGTTAAGAAAAGCCATAATGTTTCTGGCAGTTTCGTCAACAAGAGTCTGACGTGCTTCAATTGTCGACCATGCGGAATGCGGGGTAATGATACAATTTTTTGCAGAAAGCAAAGCATTGCCTTTTACCGGGGGTTCTTCAGAAAGAACGTCTATTCCTGCACCAGCGATTACCTGTTTATTAAGGGCTTCGGCGAGAGCGGTTTCATTAACAATCCCCCCACGAGCCGTATTAATGAGCAAAGCTGACGGTTTCATGACAGATAATTCATCTTTCCCGATCAGGTTGAGTGTTTCTTTGTTCAGGGGACAATGAATTGTAACAATATCAGATACTTTCAATAATGTTTTAAGATCTGCAGAATCATAGATGTTATTTTCAGGGACATAAGAATCGTAATAGATGACTTTCATCCCGAAGCCGGTGGCAATACGTGCCACTGCCTGGCCGATAACCCCAAAGCCAATTATTCCGAGAGTCTTGCCATAAAGTTCAAATGTAGGATATTTCAGCAGAGTGAACATTGTTGCATTTTGCCAATCTCCCGACTTAACATCATGATAATACTTATAAACCTTTGTTGCAAGGTTGAGTATAAGGGAAAAAGTATGCTGTGGTACCGTATTCTTTGCGTAACCTGCAACATTACAAACTGTTATTCCTCTTTTCTTTGCACTGTCAATATCAACATTATTATATCCTGTGGCAATGACTGTAATCAATCTGAGATTTTTGCAGGCTTCCATCACCTCCTGTGTTATCGGAGCTTTATTTGAAATGATAATATCAGCATTCCGGGACCGGAGAATAATCTCCTCACCGGTCGAATTGGGATAACTTACAAAATGACCGCATGCTTTTATTGAAGAAAAATTTATATCATCCAAATCAATTGTGGCACGGTCAAGAAATATTATATTCATACGTAAATAATTTTAATATTAATGGCTGTATGGAACCCACATGTTTGAAATCTTTTTTCATACGTGTTTAGGTTCGCTGAGCTCACCACCGGCTGGCGGTTTGGTTGTGTTTTTCAGAAACATGTGGGTTTCATATAAAATATTATTCAAATAGAATTCACCTCCAAAATGCAAATAGTAAAGGAATAAAGGTAAAAAAATTTACGGATGGAATATACAAATATAGAACTTTCAGGCAAGCAAATCAGTAAAATCGGGTTGGGATGTGTGACTTTTGGCAGGGAGATAGGCAGATCAGCATCTTTCGACATGATGGATTATGCATACGAATGTGGTATTACACTTTTTGATACGGCCGCTGCATATGGAGCTGGTTCTTCGGAAGCCATTGTAGGCGAGTGGATAGCAGCACATCGCCCGGAGTCTGATTCAATAGTTGTGGCTACAAAAATACTACCGCCTTATGATCGGGAAAATATTACTAAATCTGTTTCACAATCTTTGTACCGTCTTGGTGTTGATACAATTGACCTTCTGTACTTACATCGCTGGGATAATTCTTTAACGGCTCATGAAATATTCGCAACTCTTGGGGATCTGATAATTCAGGGAAAAGTGCGCATGCTTGGCGCAAGCAACTTTACGGCTGAGCAACTTGCAATGGCTGTTTCGCTTCAAAAGGAAAATGATTTGCCTCTCTTCCGGTTCGTTCAGAATAATAATAATCTGGCAGTAAGCGATGTAAGTGATGAGTTGATAAATATCTGTTCTGAAAATAGCATTTCTATTATTACTTATAGTCCTCTTGCTGCAGGTTTCCTTACCGGGAAGTACAAGCGGGGGGTTCAGCAGGGAACTCGTTTCGATATTATCCCAGGGCATAAAGATGTTTACTTTAACGATACAGCCTACAGCCGTCTTGAACATCTTCAGATGATGGCTGTCCGTACAGGTTATTCTCCAGTCCATCTTGCATTAGCATGGGCAATGCATCAATCATATACAACTTCGGTTCTGATTGGTGGCCGAAAACCTGCTCATATTGACCAGGCGCTGGTCGCTATGGATTTTGATGCACCAGATATCATTGAGCAACTGGCAACTAATTGATAGCATATTTTCAGAAAAATATGCGAACAGTCAGCTTACAGGAAACTTAATATTGCATAATGGGAATTATTTCCCTTCAGGTGTAGATTTTGGCTTTGCCATGAATAATAGTGCAGCACATACTAACATGGTCAGAGCAGCGAATTGATACATTCTGCTGAGATCTACGTTCGAATCGCGTAAAACACCGCCTGCATACAGTGCGATACCACCAATAATTGTACTGAAAAAATTCAATACTCCGTAACCTGTTGCCCGATAGCGTGGATCAACCACCATACAAAGCATTGGCATCATGTTGGAATCTCCAAACGCTCTTGTGACAGCGTAAATCATAAAGGCAAAAATTGCAAGCGGGAGAATGGAGGTATAACTTGCTAAAAAAACGCAGGGAGCAGCAATTAGTAAGCCAATAGCAGGAACATGTATCCTTGCAAACCGGTTAGTGCGGGTCCATCTGTCGGCAAGAAAACCACCCAAAAGTAATCCCACTATTTGTGCCGGGTATAAATAGCCGGTTGCATACAAACCTGCAATCCCCTGGGAGAGGCTGAAATGTTCTTTATAGTATGTAGGAAGCCATCCCATGACCAGCCATCCGACTATACCTAAAAGACCCCAGTAACCAAGCATACAGAGGAAGGCTTTCTTTTTAAACAGGTCACGAATTCCTTCAAAGAAGTTCACGTTGTTCTCGGATTTTTCTACGACTGTTTGAACATTCTCTTTTGGAGCATCCCGAAGAATCAGAGCTACAACCAGTGAATACAATATTCCGACAAAACCAAAAAAGGTAAATACAAAATTCCATGTATGATTTTCAGCAAGCATTCCCCCCAGGAAACCTAAACTCGATCCAACCATTACTCCGGTCATATGAATTCCGGTAGCCAGGGAACGGGTGGAACTTCGGTGGTAATCTGAAATAAGTGCCAGAGCTGCAGGAATATAACATGCTTCACTGATACCCATCAGTATACGCGTAACAAGTAATTGTTCAAATGTTTTTGAGTAAGCTGTCATCCATGTTACTGTTGACCAAACCAATAAGCTCAATAAAACAATTCGGCTGCGCTTAAATTTATCTGCAAGAAATCCTGCAAAAGGGCTCAACATCCCATAAGTCCATAGAAAAACTGATGTAAGAAGGCCGAATTGAGCATCGCTCATGGGCATTGCTTCTATAATGGAGGATCGCATGGTTGTGATCATTATGCGATCGAGATAATTTAAGGCACCTATAAAAAAAAGCAATGCAACTACAAGCCATGCACCTTTTGGTAATTTTGATTCAGTATGGAGTGATCCGGAAGAAATATCTGACATTTGAATTTGTTTTAAATGGATTTCAAAAAAACATTAAAAAATAACCAAGTCTTTATTTGATTTTCTGACTGTCATCAAAATATATACAATATCTACGATTTTTTAAAGAAACATTATAATTAAAATATTAAATAGTACTTTCTATTAAAATAGCAATATTTTCATATTAAAATTCATAACAATTAATCTTGTATGTTTGTATCAATCGCTGGAAAATAAAGATTTAAAAGGTTTGAATAATCAAAAAATAATAATACCAGTTACCTGCTTGTAACTGGTATTATTCTCTTTTTTTATCAATTATGATAATTTGAAGTTATTGCAGTTTCTATTTGGTAAGTCCGGTTACGTCAGTCTCTCTTTGCGGGATCGGATAGAAATATTGATCCTTGGTGGTGAGGTTTGCGTCAGCACCATAATGTTTAAGGAAAATCTTCATAACATCAAAAGCCCTGTCAGTTCTTACCAGGTCGAACCATCGTTGGTTTTCGAAACAGAATTCTTTTCTGCGCTCTTTGAGTATTACATCAACAAATTTAGTTTCAGAGTCAATATCCGACATACTTAAATCTATCAGTCCTGCACGTTCTCTAACCTTGTTAATAATATCCAAAGCTTCAGCCGGGTGTCCGTTATGATATTGTGCTTCAGCATATAGCATATATACATCAGTATATCTTAACATAATCCAATCAATATCCCAGTCGGATGCTGCAGCAATTGGGCCGTTCTTATATTTGCAGCAGAAAGGCCAATTTCTTATTGTGTCTTTTGACTTTTCTATCCATTCAGTCTGAACTGAATATTTATATCTAAGATCGTTAGGTTCGTCAAATATACTTCCGAGGATATAGCTGTCTAAAAAGAGCTGCATCGGACTTCCACCGTAAGGGATCATTAAAGGATCGTTACCCGGATAAATTCCATTTGGGGTATTCCGTGTGGGGAAAGGATTACCCTCTCCTTCAGCACCTGATTTACATCCGATCGAAAAAATTGATTGATCTTTCCCTTCATTACTATAAAGAAAGATATCGGCATATTTTGTAAAAAAACCAGAGGTACCAACCCCATCGAGAGCTGCTTTCAGTTCAGTAGCGGCAAGATTCCATTCATCTTTTTTCAGAGGATAACCGCTCCTGTAAACATAAACCTTGCCAAGGAACGCTCTTGCAGCAATTGCCGTAGCTCTGTCTTTATTCTGAGAAGGTTTGACAACTGGTAACAATTGGGAAGCCTGGCTTAGATCATCTACAATTAAATCGTACACTTCTTCTATTGTGGATTTTTTGACAGAATATCCCTCTTCAATAGTGATTACTTTATCTACAATAGGGACCTCTCCAAAAAAGCGAACCAGATCAAAATAGATCAAACCCCTGATAAACAGAGCTTCTCCTTTGTACTGGTTCTTTAATTCATCTGACAGAACTGTACTTCCTTCAAGGTTTTTCAGGACATAATTACATCTTGCAATATATTCATAAGATGCAGCCCATGCCGTATTCAGAATCTGTGTTTCAGAATTTTCAGTAAAACGTGAAGTCTGACCATCATCATAATCAACTTGTTGCCAGGCATTGTCACTTCTCGACTCAGTTAACATGTATGAATAATTTTGTCTGAGAACTGCATTCTGGAGTCCATCATAACATCCCATTATCGCTTGATAAAATTGTGCTTTTGTTTTGTAAAAGCCGTCAACGTTTTTAGTTGATACAGGAGAAAGGTCCAATTTGTCAGTACAAGCGGTAAGGGATAATCCGATTATTAAAAATGATAATATTTTCTTCATAATCTCAAAATTTAACATTTACACCTAATTTATATGTTGTTGCCAAAGGATAACCGGAATCATAATCAAGTCCCGGTATCAGACTGCTGTTGGTATATGCCGCAGTCTGTGACATATGGTTGTAATGGTCATGCATAAAAACATTGTCAATACCACCATATACCTTTATCTTGCTGATTCCATTTATCTTATTAATCAGATGTTGAGGGATATCATATCCTAAAGTTATAGAACGTACTCTCCAGAAACCGGCATCTTCCAACCACCAGCTTGATGGTGTTGTTAAGTTTTCAGTGGTGACGGCACGTGGAACTACCCCATTTCCCGGATCATCTTCAGATCTCCAGCGGTCCCTCCAGTATCCTCTTACATTTCCTCTTGATTGCGTGGTTTCCTTTTTACCAAGATTTAAAAGTTTATTACCCCATTGTCCATCCAAAAAAACCGATAAATCAACACCTTTATAGCTAAAAGTATTGGTAAATCCCCAATAAAAATCAGGATTATTATGTCCAACAATTACTTTATCCGCAGAGGTAATTGCCCCGTCGCCATCCTGATCTTTATATTTCAGATCACCGGGACTGGGATTTTTGCTTACATAAGCCATGGCTTTGTTAGTATTAACATCCTCCTGGTTCTTAAATACACCATCAGTCTCAAAAAGATAGTATGATCCGATCGGTTCGCCAATTTCTGTGATTGTTATTGGAAAACCATTTGAGTAACCGATGATTGGACTGCCATCAGGACCAAGCGCCTTTACTTCATTTGTATTGTGTGAAATATTAAATGAAGTTGTCCAGTTGAATTTACCAACCAGATTTTTGGTCAATACTTCAACTTCAAATCCTCTGTTTTGTACTTTTCCGATATTCTGGAGTGCATTACTGAATCCGGTTACCTCGGGGATTTGGACCTGGAGAAGAAGGTCATTCGTATTTGCAACATAATAATCTAATGTCAGGTTAATTCTGTCATTAATAAATCCGACATCAACACCTGCATCTATTGTTGAAGTTTTTTCCCAACCAAGAACTGTGTTACTAAAAGAAGAGGGACTATAACCTCCGATCTTGGCATCTCCGACAATATAATTTGAGGCTGACATTAGTCCGATTGCAGAATAATTGCCAATATTGTTGTTTCCAACTGTTCCAAAACTGGCTCTTAACTTGAGATTACTGACCTGTTTTTTTACATTTTCCATAAATGATTCTTCTGAGATTATCCATCCTAAGGATGCCGAAGGAAAGATTCCCCATCTGTTATCTTTTCCAAAACGGGAACTGCCATCACGTCTGATACTTGCAGTCATTATATATTTATCAAGGTAGGATAAGTTAGCTCTTGAAAGATAGGAGATCATGCTCCATTTTTCAGCGGAGGTAGTACCATTGCTCAAAACTGTCCCTGCATTTAATGTTTTAATATCATCATCAGGGAATCCCGTCTTTGCTAAAGATGAATATTCATAATTTTCTTCCTGATAGGTAAAACCTCCCAGAAGATTTAAAGTCCAGTCATCTTTTGACAAATCATATGTGATTGTATTCTCACTTAAATAATTTTGAGTCAGGCTGTTTGATTCACTGGCAACACTGCCGGTACCTCTGTTTACGTTATTGTCTAAGTAATAGTGTGTTTTATAAGTTGAAATGTTTGTGCCGAAAGAACTTCGGATTTTAAGATTCTTCATCAGATTCAATTCAGCATAGAAATTTGACATAATATTATTATTCTTGGTTTCATTTAAACATTCCTTGGCCAATGCAACTGGGTTAAGGAAAAAGTTGGCATGATAATAATAATATCCTCCATCGATGGTCTGTTGATCAAGCCCAACGATCGGTGCAACAAGAATTGAACGGCTTATTGGGCCTGAATTTGTATCAGTGTTAGGATCGTTCCTGGTAGAATTTGCGAAGGATAAATTTGCTCCTAATGTTAAAAATTTATTCATACTGGATTCAACATTTGCTCTTATGGAATAACGTTTGAAATCACTGTTAAGAATTATTCCCTGCTGATCAAAATAATTATTGGAGATATAATACTTCGTTTTATCTGTACCGCCCGACGCGGACAACGTGTAGCTTTGGATAGGAGCGACTCTGTCAACCAAATCCTGCCAATCATTGTCGGGAAAAGATGTAGGATCTGTTCTCCAGAGAGGATCTATTGCAAATTTGTAATTATGTCTCTTATCTTCAGGTACAGAAAGACTACCACCACTATAAATATAACTATTTGTCCGTTCCTCAATTGCATAATCAAGATATTCATCTCTGTTCAGGACATCAACCTTACTGAACCTGCTCTGAAGTCCATAATAACTATCCATCTCTATTACAGTTTTCCCTTTATTGCCACTCTTAGTAGTGATAAGTATTACTCCATTAGAACCTCTTGATCCGTATATGGCTGATGATGCGGCATCTTTAAGAACTTCAATGGATTCAATATCCCCCGGATTTATGTTGTTAAGGTCTCCTGAAGTCGGGAATCCATCAACAACATAGAGTGGAGATGTTGAATAATTTATGGACCCGTTACCACGCACTTTTACGGCTAATGATCTGCCTGGTGCACCGGAAATTTCCTGAACCTGAATACCGGCTATTTTACCCTGCATCGCCTGGTCAATTCTTGCTACCGGACGGTCGGCAATTTCATTGGATGTTACTCTTGCAATAGAACTTGAAACCTGACTGCTTTTTAGTTTACCATAACCGACTACTACAACATCATCGAGACTCAACATTCCCGGGTTGAGAGTAATATCTATAGTCCTCTGATTATTTACTACTTTCTCAACAGTTTCCATTCCCACAAAAGAGAATACCAGAGTTGCATTGCCTGGCACAGATATCTTAAATTTTCCTTCAATGTCAGAAATTGTTCCATTGCTGGTTCCTTTTTCCACGATTGACACTCCCGGAAGAGCTGCTCCTTTGGAATCGATTACTGTCCCCGTAACATTTTGCGTGGTCTGGGGTAACTCAGATTCTTTTGATACTGGTCCACCATTTAGATTAAGTGAGGTGAATACCAAGGCAACCATTGCTAAAAGCTGAAAAACAGGTCGATGTTTTAAAGGAGATGATTTACATTTAATTAATAGTTTTCTTTTCATAATTTTGTAAAATTAAAAGTTGGATAAGTTAGAGCTTAATACCTTTTGCACAAGGTGCTGACTTTTAAGGATTAGGGAGGTTTTACTTCCCTAATCTGCTTTGTGGGTTTTTCCAGAAACATATTGTTTATTTTAATTATTAATGATTTACTTTAGTTCATTCATTGGGATGATGCTTAAATATATAGCTGTATTTCCTTCATGAGAGGAGTAATATGAAACCCAAAGCTTCTCCTGATAAACAGCAAATCCCGGATAGCTTGTATCACCCCCTGAAGGCAATTCAAAGATTCTTTTATATATTCCATCCTCATCGATAACCATCAGGACAGTTGCAGTGCCTTTCCGTCCTTCCGGTCTTTCAAAATCAGATTCTCTTGTCCCCACTAGCCATTTACCATTCCCCAGTGATATTATGTTCTGCCCGTTCATGCTATGGCCGATTTTAATAGTCCTGAATTCTTTATAGGGAGGATTACTAAAGGCAAATACACCTGAACTAAAGTCGTTTCCCCTGGCATTATTCCGTATGACCATTACCATTGATTTGTCTTCTTTAAATTTTATGGTGGCTTCGCAAGCTTGTGGAAACGGTGCCATGTTCTCACTCACCTGTTCGTAGTTCATACCATCAGTGGTTTTGAAAACAATAAGTTTTCTTTCTTTTCCAATTGCTGTTCCGTCAGCGGGATTTGCACCACAGACATTGGAAGCAACATAACCGGTATCACCTGACCAGGTAAGCCTGAAAAACCAGTTATTTGACGGGATCCCACGTACTCTGCGTGGTGGTGTCCAATCTGTTCCGTTTTGAGAATACATTACACGGGTATGCCACTCCATCAGGGCATTACCTTCATAATCTGACCCTCCGCAGGTTATCATTAATCTGCCATCGGGCATCACTGAAAGTTTGGGATCGCGCAGATCAATATTTTTTTCCTCAATCAGGGCAGCGGATTTCCAGTCTTTTCCATTTTGAGATTCTATTACCCTTATTTTTCCGTCCTGCCCGTCAATTCCGGGTACATGACCCGTACTCTCACGGAATGTACAGTAGAGTTTTTCTTTGAAAACGACAATATCAGTAAAAGCACAATGAGGAGCTTTATCCCAGATTTTAACAGACCCTGTCATTGGCGGGGCCTGCATTGTTTCTTTTATATAGGAAAGAGGAACCTCGGCAAGGTATATAGACGCTTTCCCTTCGTGTGATGAATAATAAGAAACATAAAGTTTATTTTCACGATTGACAAATGCAGGATAACTATTATCTCCTCCGGAAGGTAATGAAAGTATCTTTCTGAAATTTCCAGATCTGTCTCCGGCAAACAGTGCAGTATAGGCATCTTTTTTGTCATGAACACGTGACCCGTAAACCAGAAGATTGTTTTCAACGGCTATAAAATCAGGACCTCCCAGTCGCATTCCAAGGCTGCTCCATGTCCATTCTTTATATGGTGGTTTACTCCTGCCCCACAATCCTTCCTTGTTTTCACCTTCTCTTCTGACCATCATCAGCATCTCCCCGTCAGACATCACTCTTACTGTAGTTTCATTGGGTAAGCCGTTAACATCAAGTGTGGTAACTAAATCATAATGAATTCCATCGGTAGTTTTTAAGAGGCGAATCACCCATTTTTCATCAGGTTCTTTTTTGCTCCCTTCCGGTAATTGATAGACGACTCCGTAACCAACTTTTTTATACCATGAAACTCTCCACAGCCAATCCATATTCGTTTTAGCATCTGCCGAGATAATTATTGGCTGAGGCGAAGAGAAATTTTTACCTGACCGGTCAGAGAATGAAACATGTGTTAACCGGCTTTTCAAAACTTTATCGTTATAGACCGAACCACCGATGGTAACCATGATCCTCCCCTCAGGAGTTACTGATAATTTGGGATCCCTTAGGTCGTAACCCTCTTTTTTCAGGAGAGCAACAGATTCCCAGTTTATACCATCTTTTGATGAAATAATCCGTGTTTCTCCATCTTTTCCGAAGACATGGTTTTCTCCTTCTCTGAAAGCACAATAGAAAGTCCCCTTAAAGGTTACTAATGAAGTAAATGCATTATATTTATCATTACTCCATATTTTCCTGACTGTAATTCCTTCCGGCAGGTTACTTGTTTGTGCGGGAAGGTTTAAAGTCAGCAAACTAAGAACAAAAAAAGGCAAAAGGTACTTAGGTTTATTCATGACATTTTTTATTTTAGTTAATTCTATTCAAGATTTTGATTATTAGGCTATTTAACCTTTTATTGATAAATCTTGTTTATGGCTCTTAGCTTCTTCGACAAGATCAAAGAAATTGCTTTTTTTCAGATCCTCTTTTAGTTTTTCATACTGTTTATCAGTCAGATTACCGAGAGGTTCCCGGCATGGGCCACAATCCAATCCACATATTTTCATCATAGCTTTTCCTCCTGAAACAGGGCTGCCTGTTGCCAGCATTATTGAAATAATCTCATTTGCATTCTTTTGAATAGCCCTGGCTTTCTCTATATCTTTGTTCCTGAATGCTTCTATTATCTTGTTAAACACAGGAGCCATAAAATTAAAGGTGGTTCCAATTGCAGCCTGAGCTCCAAGTGTCAATCCACAAATCAATAATTCATCGTGGCCGTGGAGGATATCATATTTATTATCTTCAAACTCGAGACATTGGAACATCTCCATTAGGTTGAAATTAGTATATTTTATACCAGCGAGATTTGGAATAACCCTACCGGCCTCTTTCAGGAACTCAACCATATTGACATTTACTCCTGACCCTCCTGGAATGTGATAATAATAAAAAGGTGTATTTGGAGCCGCAGATGCAACCTTCGCGCAAAATTTTGCCAGTTCAATGGCTGTTTTTGGTTGAAAATAGCAAGGTCCCATACACCCGATCGCATACACTCCTAAACTTTCTGCATGCCGGGCCAGATCTCTTGAAATCTCGTAGCTCGTGCTTCCGATATGAGCAATCAGTTTAAAATTTTCATCAGCAAACGGTACCCAAGTTTCAAGAACAGCTTTTCGTTCTTCTGTGGTCATTAACAGACCTTCTCCTGAAGATCCACAGACAAATGCCCCTGAAACACCATCTTTCTTTAACCGGTTGGCATATTCGGGGATATTTTTTAGATTAACTGAGCCATCTTTATCAAATGGAGTAAATGGAGCTGCAATAAGGCCTTTTAAATGTTTATTATTCATCATAACAAGATTGATTTTATTAGTATGATGGAATCAGCATGTATCTGGTTTGTTTTAATTGTGTCCGTTCTGAAAACATGCCGGTTTCATCCATAAAAAATTTATTTATAAGAAAATATCATAAGTTTTATAATCAGTTAATCATTAATGTCTTATCTGAAGACTGACAATCTGTAGTTGCTCTGTAATTACAAAAAATGGGATAGTTAAAAATCCAATTTATGGACTAAGCTTTTTCTTCTGTCTGCTTAATGTATTGTGAATAAGCTTTTAAATGAATTGTGATCGCTTTTCTGTAACCTTCCAGATCCCTGTTTTTTAGAAAATAAAGTAAGTCCTCATGTTTTATCAATTTCCCCTTTTTCTTATTTTCTATATTGAATATCTTAAAATCTTCAAAATTTTCGTGTACATAATTAAATAGTGGTATCACCATTCGCTGAAAATCAATAATAGCCTGATTGTTCGTAACCTTATATAATTTTGAATGGAATTCAATTTCATGTTCTATCTTCAGTTTCATATCTTCCTGGTAGATATGTCTTGCGACTATCGTTTCCAGTTCCGAAATATCTTCATCTGTAATATTCTCTATTATAAGCTCAGATATTCCAGATTCCAGCGCTGCCCTGAAAGCAAGAAGATCAAAAATCGTTTTTCTGCTAAGCATATATGGATTGACAACTTTTGAAAAGCATTTCATGACATCCGGTTCTCTCAGAACCATACCTTTATGTTTGCGGCTTTCAATTATGCCCAGCATCCTTAACCGGCTAAGAGCTTCTCTGACAACATTTCTTCCGACATTCAGACTCTCAGCAAGAAATAGCTCTGAAGGAATTTCGTTCCCTGCAGTCAATCTATTGTTTTTGACAAAACTTAATATCTGCTCTTCGACCTGATCAACAAGAGTAATAGATTTAATATTAATATCGTTTAAGTTCATAGACATATAGTATATATACCTTATGTCCTACAAAACTAAAGATTATTTTTATATATCAAAAGAATTCAATGATTTTTTTGAAAAATTTTATTCCAACTCCGAAAAAATAATTCTATTCCTTCAATATATTACTGGAATATAGCCAAGAATAAAAGCAAATTAACCTGATTTTTAGTGCTTAGCGATAGCACTCGTTTTTGTAATTCTGCGAACTCTATTATTATGGTTATAATCCCTGTTCCTTAAGATTTGCAAGCAATACAGTTCTCCATTTATCATAACCCTGGCCGTTGAGGTGGATGCCGTCTTTTAATACATATTCTTTAATCAGTTGATTGTCTGAAGACAATATGGCATTAAGATTCAAAAAACAGACTTTGGTTTCTCTTGCTGCCTTTTCCAATTCAACATTCATACTCTCGATCTTCTGATTAAACACTACATTATTGGGATAAATATCAGCAACGTGCAGTACGCTTTGCAGAACAGGAGTGATATTATGTTGTTTTAAATCTTCAATTATCTTTTTAATATTCAGGATAGTTATATCCTGGGGGACATTTCTGGCTATATCATTTACGCCACCCATAATATAACAGACTTTTGGATTGACTTTATAGATATATTCCATCCTGCTGAGGAATCCTTCTGTTATATCTGATCCTATCCCCCGGTTAATGATATCATCTCTGTTTAGCAGTTCAGCCCAGTCAACCCGTTCAGTAATTGAATTACCCAGCATAACAATTTTTCCTTGTTTGCCATAAACAGAGTAAAGGCTCATCCTTTCTACATATGATGGATTATCCTTAAAAGAAGATTCAGATTTGCTTTGTTGCTGGTTGCCAGCTGAAGTTTTATCAGCTACTTTGGTTTCTTCTCTTCCAAGGATAAGGAACCCAGCCGTTAATATATTAGTAACAATCAGGGCTGAAATAAAAATCTTGGTGGCCAATCGATTCATGATCAAAGTTTATTATGTGAAAATTCAGAACTATAAATGTAAAAAGTAAGTCCTAATAAGTATACAACCGTTCCCTTTCAAGAACTTCATTATCCAAATCGGGGCCTTGTTCAATCTTACGCCAGTCAATTGTAATGTTGTATTTATTCATTGCCTTGTCAGCATCAAAGACGCGCGAGTCATGTCTCTCCAGAGTATATGGCGTATAATCCGGAACCGGAGTAAAAAAATCCTGTAGTGACGAAGCGGTGACATCAAACTGGTTAACATATGGAATATCAAGAATATTGTAAATTGTTTTCAGGACCGAACCGAAATTAGCATGGGTATGCGAAACATATCCTTTTTTCACATAAGGGCCTGCCATCATCAGGATTGAACGATGCCCATCGATATGATCAACTCCGCCCTGGGGATCATCTTCAGTGATAATTACCAGCATATTTTTCCAGTACTTTGTCCTCGAGAGAAAATGTAAAACTCTTCCCACTGCAAGATCATTATCCACCATAAACGACTGTGGATAAATGTAACCATCAGAAGGGCGGATCCCGGCTCCATGATCATTTGGGAGCATCATTGCAATCAGGGATGGTAATTTCTTCTTCCCTTTAATCCATTTTTCGGTAAATTCTTTCTCAAATTGGTTCATCCTGTATTGATCCGGAATATTCATATTAAATCCTGCAAAATTATGGCTTGTCCGGGTAAACAGGGCATCAGGCATGGGTACCATTACGCCATGAGCCGCACCGGTATTTGTGTCATGCCATCTTTCGACGGTATGGGCAGTTTCATTTGCCTGTCCAAAGTTATAGAACGAAATATTATTCCTTTCAAGCGCTTCCCACAATCCTCCTATTTCAGCATAATCTTCAGGATCAATGCTGCCGGTTGTTCCTGGGTATCTCCGGCCCGGAGCTCTGGAGAAAATCCTGGCAGATTTTGTAACGCTTGAATTTGCCTCCACCCATTCATTTGGAATAACCCCCATCATCCAGTGGTGTCCATGTATTGATGCATCACTGTCGCAATAATAATTATCTGAAAATGAGAATTGTTTCGCTGCCTTGTGATGATTTGGACTAATCCTGAGATTAGGAAATTTATGTCTGACGGAATCAGGCAGGGTATATTCGTTGTTTACACCAAAGCGTGCCAGAGTACTGTCACCTGTTGCATTTTTAAGCTGTCCGAAGACCTCATCATAGGTCCTGTTTTCCTTAGTAATGTAAACAATATATTTTATTGGTGAATCACGTAATCCGGGTAACACAGGACATGGATTCTTACCGTCATCTGTAATTGTAACCTCAGAGAATGTATTATCTACAGTTTGTCTGGTATATTCCGACAGTTGCACGGAATCAGGTACTGCTACTTTCTGAAAACTACCCAGCTGAATATCGCCGACATAATATCCCTGAACAGGAGGTACAAAATCTTTCCCGCCGTTTGGACCTGCTCCCAATCCCCTGCAGGTTATGATATAGAGTTCCTTTTCATTATTGGACAGTATTACACGTGTAGGACCCCATCCCGAAGGAATCAGTCCTTTGGTCATCCCTGTCTCGGTGTCTATAACAGCTACTGCATTAAATCCAAGAAGAGTTACATAAAGAGTCTTTTCGTCTCTGCTCAGAGTTAATCCAAAAGGCAGATAACCACGATATCTGTCGATCCGGTTATCTACAAGGATTGGGATATGGCGGACTATCAGATGGTTATGATAATCTATGACTGAAATATTATCATTTGTAGCATTTGTTACATAAGCAAATTTATTTCCGGCTGCAATAGAATTCGGACTTGAACCTCCCACAACTTCTGCACCCTCGACCATTTCTCCGATCTGATACCCTGTTTTAAATTTATCAATGACGGTGTTAGTCTGCAGGTCAATTGTAAAAACGCTCATAGCATCAGGATGAAGCGGGCTGCCGACACCCGGAATTTTACGACCTTCAACTTTGGTCCCTTTTATTGACTGGCGGGTATTGTTGCCATAAGGATGATGGGATATCAGGAGAGATTCGTAATTTTCTGGAGTTGCACCTGTAATAAGCGGATATTCATACATCCCCACATTGGCTATAAATGCGGTACTCCTGTCAGGACTTAAAGTCAGTCCGAATGGCTGACGTCCGACTTTAACCGAAGCAGTAATTTTTCTGGTATCAAGGCTGATCCGCACCATCCTGAAGTTTCCCCGGTCAAGAACTATCAGCTCGTTGTTTGCTTCATTGTACACAAGATCCGATGTAAAACTGTCATTATAATCAATACCGTCCACTGCACCATTCAATGAAATAGAATCCAGCCTGCACAACTTTTCAATATCATAAATAATTACTGCACCGTTATCTCCCCCGCTTAAATAAACAGTTCTTGAATCGGACGAAAATGCAACTCCCAAAAATGATCCTCTGGATAAGGGTGATTTTATTTTCTTGTCGTAGCTGGGAACCCTGGTTGTTTCCAGTGTCTGAAGATCGATGATAGTAAATACTCCATTATGAAGGGTTACTGATTTTTTGCCATCAGGCGAAACCGCCATTCCGAAAGGATCATGAGTTATCCTGATAAAATCACCCGCCGGTGTAAGAAACCGTCCACTGGGTAAAACTGATGTTCCTTTGGTATTAATCTCCGCGAATTTATTGCCTGCCGGAACAGAAAGGATATTATAATCATTTTGTGCGAATCCCGTTCCGCATATTACTGAAAGGATCAGGATTGCAGTATTCCTGGAAAACAGAGTCATGATTTTTTTTGAATTTTATAAAATTACAAATATTTATCTCATGGATATGAATCCGATTTCATTTATCTAAAATCAGGAGACTTTGAATAACTTCAGCTTCCCGAATTAGTAAATTTGTGAAAATTCTTTTCATATTCAGGCTAAAAACAGTAGTTGTGCAAATATCAAATAATAAAATGATATTATCTGACTTGTGATTTAATTGTTTTAAGGGATTCCTGAATCTCGCCGTATACTTTTCGGATCATAGCAACATGTCCCGAATGGATTTGGTTATTGGCTGAAAGTATTTCAGCAGAAGAGAGGCATTTTCCCATTTTCTCAATTACCTGAGGAGTGAAAATCTCGAGGCTTATTTTTCTAAGGCCTTCCACACCTTGCAGTCCGTACGATACACATTTGTTCCATTCCTGCATTGATTTTTCAATAGTCATGAAAAAGTCTTTGGCAGGTGTAGCAGCGGAGCCATAAAACTTTTCAAAATAATCATTCAGCAAGGCATCAACATTCAGATCAGCATTCCAGCACAGTTTTGCCGCAACATAAAAATTCAGACCAAGACGGTAAAAAAGTTCATCTGATTGTTGTGTATAGAAACCTTCGACTCCCTTATTACGGTAAAAAGGGATATCAGTGCGCATTGCATGAATCATAGGCCATGGAAGATTTGCTCTCTTCATGCCATCGATAGTAGCATATTCATAGATAAAAACGTGTGGCGAAATTTTCAGCCATTGGTCGAGTATCTTTTCAAATTCCTGGTTATTAACGAATTCACTATTAGGGTCATAGGTAGCACCGGCTTTACATAGGCCGCTGCCAAGGGGATGGTTATGGCAGAAATACAGGTGGCAAAGCTGGATAATCTGATTATCTTCAGGTTTAAAATCTTTATTCAGAGGAGGTCGGGCATACATAGCATAAGCGCCAACCTTGATCTGAACTTCAGGATGTTTTTCTTTTACAATTCCCGAAACTTCTTTATTGAAAACAGCAAGACGGTTAGAATATTTTGCAAACCAGTCGCGGCCGGGTTCATCAAGGGCGCGACATTTTTCGCATTCACAGAATCCGCCACCATCATTTGGTGAAAGGGTGACAATCTCTATACCTGGTTCCGCGTCAAGTGTATCGATAAGGCTCCTTGCAATCTGTCTAATAACCGCTGGATTTGACGTGCAAAGCTGGTTTCCGTCAGCCTTGTTTTCAGGGATGACTGTTCGCTTGCCATTCACCATAGCGAAATATTCAGGATGATCGGGGTAATACTTTTCGGGCGGCATCAAAGTATAAAAAGTATGGTAAGTCCACTTCCAGTTTATACCGACGTTACGATCGCCGGCTTTTACATACGCATTCATTCTCTGCTTCAATGCCCATTCCCCTGTGCCAACCCATCGGACCCGGAACGATGGTTTATATAATAAATTAACCTGGCCTATTTTCAAAGTCCTGGTTTCAGGGTAGTACTCTTCACCGGGCATAAACCATCTTACATCAAAATAACGCTCAAGAAGCTCATAAACTCCAAATAAAGTGCCCAGATCATTTCTGCCCTGTATAATAAGTCCTTTTTGAATTGATTTCAACTCAAAACCATCACGGCCCATCCTTTCCTCATTTGTCTGAATCCCGGCTTTGGTTGCTTTTTTTGTATTACCAAGGAAGAATGCAAAAGAATATTTACCGTTTTTCCCTTCTCTTAATATAGGAAGCTGTACCTCAGAGATTTTTTTGAAGTATTTCTGCAGTTCAGATGCCGCAAACTCTTCCAGATATGTTGGTTCCGCGGGAACAATTATCTGGGCTTTTGCTTTTCCGGACACAGTGATAATGGTAAATGGACCAGAGGCAGGTTCATAAAGGGACTGTGAAACAGCATTAATAAAGAAAAAACCAAAGATTACTGTTAAAATAGAACAACCACTTAAAAATCTGACAGGACGTTTCATATCGCAACAATTTTTTAATTGGTGATTTGGTTCATAATTTCAAGCACAAGCAATCATGAAACTATAAAATTACAAAATTCTGTGAGAAAACATCTTTGTCTTGACAGCAAAACAGGTTCTGTCTGAATCTATTCTAAAAGGATTCAATTATTCTGATCAAATATCTTTAAAATCGAATGATGCAGGACTTTTTTTAAATCGATCTGTTTTGATAATCAGATAGATCAATCCGATGAGAAACCAGGTTCCCCCTGTAATCTTGGCAGCGGCAGGAAGACTTATCCATATAGAAAAACAGATCACAAGACCGAGAACAGGAAGTACTGCATCAAACAGAAAATTTCGACTCTCATTTGCCGGACGTAGGAAAAAAAACTGCCGGAATGATGCGATATTTACACCCATGAACGCTAAAAAGGCTCCGAAATTTAATAATTCCGCCGCACTCTGGTAACTTAAAATCATAGTACCTATAATTGTCAATACTCCCATTATGATAATGTTATAAGTAGGATTTGAGCTACCCGGGTTCAGATATGAAAATATCTTTTTTGGAAGCATATCATCTCTTCCCATAGCAAAGAGTAATCTGGCTGCGCCTACCTGTCCGGCTAATCCGCTTCCAAGGCAGGCTACAAACAGTATTATTGCTATAGCATTAAAGAGGAACGTTCCTCCAATCCTTTCAGAAACATCATAAAAAGCAGTTTCAATGTTTGGAAAAGTATTATAATCGGGCCAAACCTGCTGTGCAAGATAAATCTGGATAATGCTGAAAAGTCCCGTAAAAAGACAAACCAATACCGGTGCCAGCAACATATTCCGTCTGGGATTCCTGACATCTTCGGCCAATGTCGTTACTCCGTCAAATCCAATATATGTTAGAGCGGCAAAAGAGGTAGCTGTCATTACTGCCCCCAAATTAAATGTTTCGGGATTGTAAAATGGTTTGAACGACAATAGTCCGCTCCATCCCTGTCCTATAAAAATGTACTTAACAGCAAGTACAATAAAGATTCCGATTACCATGCACATTATTGCAAGCAGCAATTCGTTGGAACGTGCAGAAGTTTTGATTCCACGGAGATTTAACATTGTTATGACAAAAACAAACAGAACCACCCAGACGATAAAAGGAATACCGGGTATCAACCGCTGCAAAGTCAGAGCACCGTATATTGTGTTAATAACGGGAACTATTAAATAATCGAGAAACATTGCCCATCCCGCCAGAAAACCAAGATATGTATTCAATCCTTTTCCTACATAGGTATAGGCCGAACCTGCAGAGGGATATAAAGATGCCATCCGACCGTAGCTGATTGCAGTAAGCATCATCGCAAACATGGCAATCAGCAAAGTGGTCACCATGTGGCCATTTGAACCTTTGGATGCAATTCCAAACAAGCCTACAGCAGCTATTGGTTGAATGAGTACAATGCCATAAAAAATCAGGTCCCAAAGTCCAAGTACCCTGCGTAAATGAGGTGTATCTTTTGACTCTTCCTCTGTTAAATGACCGCCCCGATTTTTTTTGGATGTATTTTCCACATCTATTCGAACTTAATAATTCCGAAAAATTCAGGAAGGTGAAAATTAGGTACGGGATTGTCAACGAACGACCAGGTAAGAAAATGCACATTATTCCCTTTTTCTGCAATTTTATAAAAATTTGCCCGCCACTCAATCCCTGATTTTGGATAAATGATCTTTGAGTATTTTTCAAGCATTGCAAGAGGAATTCTGTATTCAAGGGTCCAAGTTACAGGATCGGATATTTCGGGATCAACCACCTGAGGCAGAGAGTGAGCAATTTCGACTTTTTTAATATCTTCCAGGTCAAGGGATTTACGTGTTTTAGCTGAAAAATCATTGTAATGCATTAAAGGTGTTCCTCCGCAATTGATTTCAAGATTGAAATATCTGTCGGGAAATTCCGGATCTGGTGAAAAGAAGAACTCCACGGCTGGTTCTTCATAAACAGCTCCGTTATAATCAGTGATGAGACAACGGACATATCTGTCATCGACATGGAATATCACATACAGGTTTTTATCGTCGTACATCATTTTAGCCTGAGCCGAGGGTGTGAACAAAGGTTTATCACCCATCTTGTATTTAATATCGATTGTCTTAACATTCTGCCATTCAGGTTTGTTCCAGTTGCCATCTATCAAAATCGGATGGTCAAGTTTTACTACATTGTATTCAGACATCTTTATATTCTTTTGTTTTTGAAATGAGCAGCCTACGCATAAAAGAAGAAGAGATACGAATATTGAAGTTTTCATGAGTATATCTGTTTGTTAATGGATTGATAAATATGCAGATAGTTAAACTATGTTGAGCTCACTTCACCCGGTTGAAAGTGGATTGGTAATTTTTATTTAACATTGACAACTTTCCCTGTCTTTGCTGATTCATAACAGGCAGTCATTACCTTCTGGCTCTGAAGACCTATTGAAGCATTATTCAAGGGTTTTCTGTTCTGGAGAATTGCCTCGCTGAACTCTTCTATTTCAGCCTGATAAGGATTAACCGGTACCGGATTAATTGCAAAACCTTCCCCAGTATTTCTTGTCTGCTGTGCATCATACCCCATATTGTCACCCTCCAGATATGCAGTCATTGTCCCTGCTGATCCCTGACCTACAGTACCGTTTGCCAGTATACTGCCCTTTGATCCGTATAGTTCAAGTATATTCTTGCTGCTATTATCGGGGATACAAAAAAATGTATCAACCGATCCCATTGCTCCATTTTCAAAAAAGAGCGAAACCAAAGCACTATCTTCCGCTTTATAATCATGCACGCTATTATTGATGAAACAGCTTACGTTTTTAACTTTTCCAAAGAACATTTCAAGAAGATCAATACAATGGCTTCCCATATCAATCAGGGAACCTCCGCCGCCTAATTCCGGATCTTGTCTGAATGCTCCGGGGATCGGAGGGTACCAGCAGGAGAGTTGTGCCCGGCCATATACAGGTTTGCCTAATTTGCCATCCCTGATTAATTTCAAAGCAGCCTGATGTTGGGCAATAAATCTCATCATAAGACCGGTTCCGAGGTATACACCCGCCTCTTCGCAGGTTTTTATCATTTTTTCTGCTTCATCAACGGTAAGTCCCAGAGGTTTTTCGCAGAAGACATGTTTACCTGCTTTTGCCGAGGCTACAGCAAGTTCAAGATGCATGTTTATCGGTGTTGCTATGTATACAACATCAATCCCGGCGTTAAGAAGATCTTCAACACTCTTTGATGCTGTTGCATTAAATTCTTTGGCAACAGCATTGTTCGCATCCTGATTGATATCGTAAACTGAAATGAGTTTTGCATTTTTTGCCTTGGTAATACCTTCAGGTATGGTTCTTCTGCGGGCTATTCCTCCTGAACCTATAACACCCCATTTAATTATTTTTTCCATTTTAAATCACTACTAGTTAAGTAAATTGTACAAGGTTTAATGACCTCTCTGATTTGCCTGAAAATCATTTCCAGGCAGAGAGGGAAGTTTTAACAGATTATTTAGCTATTGAATTTTTTCATTGCCCGGGCAACCTGGGCTATAGCTTCTTTATGCCTGTCGAGGCACGGTGCAAGTGTTGGTCTCCATGGGGCTGTCATAAATCCACTTAGTCTGGAGGGATCTATCACCTTTTTACAATAATCTACAGTTGATTCGAAATTTTCAGCGACTGAGTGATTACTGCCTGTTGGTACCTGATCATATCCGTATGTTTCCAGATCGTTGTACAATTTCACGTATGTTTTATTTGGCTCTTTAAGTGTTTTAAGATTAAAATCTGAACCATAGTACCAGTTACTTTGCAGAACCGATTTTGGCATCTTCCTGAAGAATACATCAGGTTTATGCCATGCATAATCGGACCATATCCATGGACGAACGCCATTCTTTTCTACTTCGCTGATATAGAAATACAAATCACCCCACCATAGGTCATTCTGCCGGATAACTGCATAATTCCTGTTTGCCTGGTGTGCAGCTGTCTCTTCATCCATGCCCAGATGGAAGAACCGGGGGTGATCAAAGAGAGCAATGACTTCACTGATAAGGTCACGGCATACATCATAATAAGGTTCAGATGAAACCATCCGTGCATATTTACCTAACCAGAAACCGTGAGTGGTTGCGAAATTCAGTTTCGGAATCGGTTCCAGACCCATTTTCCTCATTTTGACCAGTTCTGACCTTAATTTTTCTGGTTTCCATGCGTTCTTTACAGCAATTTCAGGGTGACTTTCATATTGAATTGCATCGCCAAGATCAATGATAACCATATTCATTCCGGCTGCTGCCATTTCATTTAACAGAGCATTCCATACTGATTCATCGAATGTTAAGCTTGGTCTGTAACCATGTGCCCATTCCCTTGCTTCCTGACAGGTAGTACAGTTATAATTTTCATCCTTATATTTTGGAGGAACTGTGTCTTCCCACATATTATAGCTTAAATGTATGAGATTGGCCCAGATCATATTCTGTTTAGATTTCTCCTGTGAGAAAAGTACTGAAGGCATACTGCTGACAATACCGGCAGCTGCAACCTGTTTGATAAAATTCCTGCGATCTGTCATTTTATTAAGAATTTTGGTTATAGGAGTTAGTTAATAATGTTAATCTATTTAAAAACAAATATATACGATAGTTCAGGATATTAATTATTCCACATTTCATTAATGCGTTCCACTGTTTCATCAACAAGCTTATATCCACCTTCCGGTCCTACAAGATAATTATCAGCGCTGTATCCTCCTCCTTTGACTGCTCTTTCAGAAGGAAGGTAGCCGTCGTTCTGACATGATAACTGAACCAGGAATGTGAGAATGGCTTTGCTACGCAATTTCATCAGAACTCCATAATCAGTAAATAGTTCGAATGGATTGGTCGCTATTGCAATATCACCCAGGCGGATAATATGAATTTCTGCAGGTTTTACATCATCGGTGGTATAGAATGGTGGAGCAGGAGGTTCTTTAACAGGAAGGTTTATTTTAGCAACTGTATGTTTGAAGACAAGCTTATAGGCAATATCATTTTTCACATAAGGTATTACTTCATCTACTGCCATTAGTAACCGGTTGGCCAGTTCCTGACGTGCTGTTATTCCTTTCCTCTTAAGCATAATGTCCTCTGCCCTGCGATAAACATACTCATGATTGGCAGGAGTAACATCACCGGCTGCACCTAGCTGGAAGAAAACGAATATATCCTTCCCATATTTTTTCTTAATGTTTTCCCTTGCTTCATGATAAAAATCAGCCGAAACAAAATTTGTTCCATCAGTCACCTGTGCTGTTGTGGTTGTGTTTATTACTATTCCTGTAAGTGATCTGTTTTTATCCCAGAAAAACAGCATTTGAACTTTATTATCCTCATTACCTTCATAGTGTAAAAAGTCGGGATCATTTACTCCGTACATTTTTGAAGTACCGTCAGATTTTACTGTCCTCCGGTTATGACCCAGTATTGCGTTGCCAAGGCCCCAGCTCATACCTCCAGGTTTTCTGTCATTCCATGCTTTAACAACCGCATTCGTAACCTTTTCAATAAAAAATGTTTCAAATTCCGAAGGTTTCATCACTCCTTTGTCATTACTGACATCATATAATCCACGGAATTCATCGTCAATAACACTTGGCGATGTATGTGAATGCATTGCATTGAGAAACAGCCTGGAAGCATCAAAATCAGGCAACCTCTTTGCAATTTCACCCTGAAGTTTTTTTTGTGTTTGTGCCCTTATGAATAGGAGGTCACATGATACCATTATTGCCTGCTCTTTTCTACCGTTGTCACCCCTGGTTTCTATTGCCAGTGCAGTTGCATTTAACGGATCCTGAACCGAAACGGAGATCCGCTTATACAGCTGGCCTACAAGGGCTACAGGTTTATCAGGAGTTATGTCAGCAACAGCCCATCCGACATATAGCTGATCTTCCTGGGCGGCTATTTCAAATATTGGAACAAAAGATAGAAAAAGCATCAGAATAAAAAAATTTACAAACGTTGGTGCGATTCTGCAATTCATTTTAAAATCCTCCTTTATCAAAGTTAATTACTTAATCAACTCTTTTGGATAACATCTGATAAAATAAATCAGGAGACACTAATCTTTTTGTCTATCCCATAAGAATGGCATAAAAAGCCACTCTGGAGCTCCCTTAAGCTTCTTATCAATGGTATCAAGCACATCCTGTGTAAATGGTTCCGAATTAACAAGCTTCGCATTCTCATCTACCTGAAAAGGATTGTCGGCTCCAATCACCAGAGAATCAATATAAGGAAGGCTTCTTGCATAAGTCACTGCAAGCTGTGTTACAGTCATATTCATTTCAGAAGCAATGTCATTTATTGCAATAATATACTTCCCGGCTTCTTTTAAATTACCTTTAAGATGGGCTGGGTTCATGAAAAACAGACCCTGAAGAAAAACACTTCTTGCAAAAACAAGCTTGTTAATGAGTCTGTCAGCTCCTTCTCCTTTAGTGATTCTAAGATCAAGAATATTAACCGGGATCTGGAAAGCCTTGTACATATCATTTTCAAGCATCGGTTTAATTTCGCTGAATTCGTAGCATGAAGCACCTGCTTTCTTTATGGTTTTGTCAGAGATAAGTCTTTCAAAAACTCTTGTAACAATTTTGTGGAATTCAGAAAACTCTTTTGCATCATGCATAAGCAAGATATCGAGGTAATCTGTATTGAGGTTTTTCAGGGATTGTTCGACCGACCTCATCATTACTGACTCCACATCCGATGCATTGATCTGCCCTAATTTGAATTTTGTAACAATATTTATATCAGATCTTTTCTTTGTTCCTGAATAAAAATATCTGCCGATAACTTTTTCCGAATCACCATATCCGGCGGCGGTGTCGAGACAATTAACACCATTTGCAAGGGCTGAGTCAATTATTTCGAAAGCCTTGCCTTCATCAGGTTTCCCTTCATTATTGGCAATACCATAGTTCAAACCGAGCTGTACGGTACCAAGTGTCATTTTAGAAATGGTATGTTCTGGTCTCATCTCAGATCTCTTTGATATTCTTCATGCAGGTATAAATATTTTCTTTAAGTTTCTCTGACGCAGGTTCTGCATAGTCGCAATGGTAATTGCCGGGGCACCCAATCAGCTCCATGGCATATGAATAGGCTGCCAGGACATCCTCTCCGAGGAAAATATTTCTAAGTTTCAGAATGTTATTCAGGTGAAACGATATTTTCTCTGAGTTCTGGTCCTCAAGATTTTCATACATCATCCTGGAGTTATAAGGGGTACATGTAAACATTCCGTCAAGGTTTCTTTTTATACCCGCCTGGATAGCAGCATCAAAAGAGTCAAGGCCGCTGTAGAAAACAGAAAAGCCCGGGCGAATCTGATCATTACGCATGAGATCGAGGATCATATTGATATTAGCAGTTTTCACACCTTTTATATTTTGAATTTTCATTAGATGCTTCAAAATATCAGCAGTAACCGGTGATTGAGTAACGGATGGAAGATCGTATATGAATACAGGATATTTTGACTTTTTTGATATATGGGTGAAGAAATTTATTATACTGGTGGCATTTACTTTTGCATAGAAAGGGACAGTAGTGACAACGCCGTCAATATCGATATCTCCCAGAGCATCTATTCTGTCGAGAACCCTTGCAATTGAGCAATCCATGACTCCGACGAGAACAGGTACTCTTTTTGCAACAGCCTTCACACATTTGTCTGCAATTTTAGAGTATTCACTGTTCCGTATGGATTCCATTTTCCCCATTGATCCCATACATAGCATCCCGGCAGCCCCGGAAGTGATCATAAACTCAATTTCTTTAGCAAAACTTTTTTCGACTAGCTTTCCATTATCATCCGTTGGTGTTCCCAATGCGGAGTAGAATCCGTTTTCCATCTGTTTTACTGTCATAATTATATGTAGTTATCTTAATGTTTGTTGAGAAAATGTACTTTATTATCCTTTAATTGCATTCTGCTTCCAACGGTCCCGCAAGATCAGACAGGAAGAACAGTTTTCCAGGAAGTGTAGGCATAAAGCTCGATGGGACCCACATATCGGGGCCATACCTAAGCGTCATCCAAAGCGACATTCCCTGCCATTGCATCCCTCTTCCCAATGCTCCGTCACATCCACCTATTATCTTGTCGGATTTCAGGAACAAGCCCGGGCCGATCGAGTTTGCACGGCAAGGCACAAGAGTGGTTCTGCTCTTGAAACTTGTTATTGCATTTTGTTCAATTGTCAGAGGATGAAGCAGAGCAGCAATCCTGTAAGGTTGCTCTTTCCATTCAGACAGTGATTTATATTCGGCTGCAAAATGGGGTTCCCAGAAAGCGATATGGCACATTCTTCCTATACCGAAGACGGTCACCAGTTTTGCTCCCTCTTTGATCAGTTTTTCAATTTTTTCAGGATAAGTTGGCAAATTTGTACGTGTGGCAAAATTTCTTTGATTTTCAGGAATGGTAAGTTTTCCAAGGGGATCGTAAAATGCAACCTTCATAGCATTCTGGAATGCTGCAGGATCATCAGGGGCAAGCGTATTACCTTCTTTATCGCTCCACTCATCCATATTGAAACCGAATACATGTTTTGCGCTTATATTCCATTCTTTAAGAAAATATACCGCCCATTTATACATCCCCATCGGGCCGACCGGCAGTATCATGGCAAGTTTTCTTCCTGCCTTTGCAGTTTCTTTTATTTCCATGGCTATTTCATGGCCCATCATCATGTCGAAAGCATGAATATTTTCACATTTTACAACATTGAAATCATTGTTCCAGAAACTCTGCCTGTCAAAAATTGCGTCAGCAGGATTTGAACAACATTTGTCAATTTTTTTAAAATCCCATCCTTCCGGATAAAAACCTTCAAGTAAGGATCCTTCTAAAGTATCAATGAAATTCATAATTTATTTTGGATTAATATGTTTTTCGGATGTAAAAAATAATTTATTAAGGTAATAATCTTTTGGTTACCAATCTTGGCCAACCTTTACATAATCTGAACCCTTCAGCGTATTTGACATTACTTTGAAGACCTCTGAACTTTGAAACGGTTCTGACAAAATCGAGAAAGTCAATACCATCATGGACTTTCATCCATTTAATCTGGCTTTCATGTTTATCCAGAGCTTCAAGCTTAGTTTCGATTGTATCAGTTATATCGGTGTATTCTTCAGGCAGAAATCCAACACCTGCAAGAGTGTCCATATAATAGAGGGGTGCTATCAGTGAAAATGGCTTCGATTTTGTATCATAATGAGGAATGCTGGAGGAGAAACTAGCGTTAAAGACGAGTAAGCTTGTTTCAACATGGTCACGCATGTAGTCATCTGGGGAATGGGTAATGATTATATCAGGCCTGACTTCACGGATAATCTCCACCACATCATTGACCTGTTTTTCATCGTGAGAATTGACATAAAGGTCGGGGACATTTATATTAAAAACATTTTTTGCTCCCAGTATTGCTCCTGATGCTTCTGCCTCGAAAGTCCTCATTTTCCCCAACTCTTCGGGCATAATTACTGCATGCCCTTTATCTCCGTTAGCCACATGACACATGAATACATTGTGGCCTTGTTTTGCATATAAAGCAAGCGTACCGCCGCAACCGATTTCAAGATCATCGGGATGGCAACCTACTGCAAGTACATTCATATCAGCCTCCTATCTGTTTTTTTATAATAAGTGTTTTTAATTTTATTTTAAGTGTTTTTTACAAGCTGCTGTGAAAGCATTAATACATCTTTCAATATGTTTTTCCTCCCATGAAGGGTGTAAAAATAAACTAATAGTTTTACTTCTCAATGCATGAGCAACACTGCAAAATGTTTCATCATATTTCACACTGTTTTTATCAGTGTATTCTTCCGATTCAAACGGGAACTTATGCGATCCGAATCCATTATGTTCCTTATAAGCTTTTTCTTTGTATGCCTCGGGCCACTGAATTCCATAACAGGGTATTCCCTGATCCTGAAGTTCATGAATAAGTCCGGGTGCATCAATATTAAGAACATCTGTATCGAGTATAATGGGATACCACCAGTATGCATTTTTCCGTTCAGCAGTATTAACAGGAAGTTTTTTCACTCCTTTCATATTTTTGAACGCCTTATCGTACATGGCAGCATATTTATATCTTCGTGCCAGGTTCCAGGAGTCTAATCTCTTTAATTCATTTATACCTATAATCGATTGCATTTCAGTCATCCTGAAGTTAAATCCTACCCTGTTGTGAATATATGGAAGTTTTTCTTCGAGAGCAAGCATATTCATTCTTTCCTTAACGTCGTATCCATGATCCCTGAATGAACGGCACTCCCATGCCAGATCTTCATTGTTGGTGACAACCATTCCACCTTCGCCACCAGTTGTAAAATGTTTGCTCTGGCAGAAGCTGAAACATCCTACATCTCCGATTACACCAGCCTTGATCCCGTTAAATTCTCCCCCGAAACATTGGGCACAATCTTCAATGACTTTCAATTTATTTTTCTTTGCTATTTTCAGAATGGGATCCATATCTGCAACTACTCCGTAAAGATGGACAACAATAACAGCTTTGGTCCTTTTGGTAATGAGTGATTCTATTTGTGCCGGGTCAATAGTATGATCTTCAGTCACATCGCAGAATACCGGGATAGCTCCTGCCTGTACGACTGAAAATGAAGAAGCAATAAATGAGTATGAAGGGACAATTATTTCATCGCCAGGTCCTATCCCAAGGCTGGCTATAGCTACGTGAAGAGCAGCTGTCCCATTTGTACATGAAATGGCAAATTTTGCACCGATCCATTCAGCCCATTTTGTTTCAAATTCCATCCCTTTTTTACCGGTCCAGTAATTGACTTTACCGTTTTTTAAAGGTTCAAGAACATCGACAAGGGTTTCTTTGGCAAATTGTGGCCACATAGGAAAGCCAAGGTCTTCTATGCCGGCTCCATTCATTACTTTTGTTTCTTTTTCCATTATATTACTTTTAAGATTTATTTATCGGTTTTTATGCTAATCGTTGTACAACAACTTGCTTTTTTGCAGTTAGAAGAATCTTCATAATATTTATAGCCATATCGCTCAACAACAGGCTTGTAGAGTGCAGGGCAATGATCACAATATGAATGATAAGGTTCTAAATGTTTGAATTCATTCAACATTCCCTTTGACGGACATTTATGCATGTCAATTATAAATTCACCTTTTATCTCATCGAGAATCATCGTAAAATCAGCTGCTTCTTCATTCAATGAATGAGACCAGTAGGTATAACATCCTTCAAGTCCTTCTTCCGCAACCAGTTTCCTTAAAGAATCATTTAAATACAGATCGGAAAGAAAACTCCAGAATTTTTCCAATTCGTTTCGTCCATGTGTCTGTTCAATAAACTTAAATCCCTCGCTGTAAGCAGGAATAAATTCAGTGCATGAAATCATTGTTTTTCCTCCTTCCTGATAAATAATTGTTTACAAGCTCCTGTTTCATCATTAAAATACTCAAGAACATATTTAAAAGGTGTATTTTCGCACAAAGTGTTATATACGGTGTTGTAAGTTTCCCTGTAAAAGGGACATGGCTTTCCTCCATCTTTCAGGATATATGAAATGGCAGGGCATCCATCCTGGGTAATTTCAACTGAATTATCATGTACGATGATACTTACAGGCCATTCTTCTTTCTCATAAATATCCTTAAAATATGCTGCAAGTGCCTCTTTATCTCCGGTGTTCAGTTTTTCATTAAGAGGTTTATAGTAGGCCCGGGAATATTGTCTCAGATAATTTATCAGTGAATCTTTGCCAAAATTATCATAAACATAAGTCATTAAAAGGTTCAGGGCAACATGGAAATCTCTGTGAAGATATTTGTTCTCCGATGCCTTCCTCTCCATCACCTTAACACTTTGATGAAGCAGATTGTCCAAAACTTTATTTTTGACCAGATTTACAAGGATATCACCGGCATTATGTACCAACTGGCTCGACCATGCCGTTCTTACTTCATAGCCTCCCTGTGAAAAGGCTTCTCCTTTGGGTATATAACCAGCCTGGCTGTTAGCCAGACCAATTATCATAGTGTTTTTGTATGGTGAAAGTTCCTTGACTTTCAGCCCGAACTCAACATATACTTCTCCGGGGAATGTCACAAAAGCAAAATTATGGATTGCCATTCCCTGCAGAACCGTCTCACATTCTTTATCGGTTCTCACGAGCATCCCCTTAATCATTTTAGCATAAGTCTTATCAGGGATACCGTCCAGCATATCTTCAACCAGGTCCTTGTCGCGTTCAAGGACCATGTCAGCCCATTGTTTTTCTTCTTCAGTAATTTTCCGAAGAGGAAGGGCCACTTTCTCTGAAACGAATCTTATTTTTCCGTCAAGAACCGATGAACTGTTGATAGCTATGCGGACATAAGCCCCAAGTCTTTTACCTATTCTTTCTGTTTCTTCGAAGCTTCTCAACTGGTCCGGATCCTGATAATTCAGATGGTTTACGTTACCCTCAGCGCCGTTAGCGAAAAGGGTTATAGCCTGGTCCCCGTAATTATCTAAAATATATTCATCGAGGTAGTGTATGTAATCTCTGGAAATAAGCCATTTATAGCCGACAAGGATAGCCGGATGAAGGGAAAAGTTGACAAGCAGGGCAAACAGTTTATTGTTTTTATCCCATGCTGACAATGTAATTAATTCTTTATCAATTGGTCCGGTTGTGCCTGTAATATCTTCTATTTCGAACTCTTCAAAGTTCATAACTACCGAGCCGTCTTTTTTAATCAGCCTCCTGTTGAAACTAAGATCAGCTACAATCGCCTTTCCTGTTTTTAATATAACCTCTTCATATTCCTTATCAGCTTTGATCACCCCTTCAACAACCCTGACTGTCATATCATCAAGATATGCATTTACTATATTATCAGTTCCCTCATACATACGCATACCTATATCCGGGCCGGAGTGTGTGTGTGTGGCCCACATTACGATATTTGCTGAAGGAATCCCGGAATCTTTTTCTATTCTTTTCTTAATATCTTCACAAGTGGTGTATTCTATACCGACAAGATCAAATCCGAGGAGGCAGATTTTTGTGCTGTCATCATTCAGAATCAGAATATTGCAATATAAATCATCATGTACACCTCTGGATTTATTATCGAGTCTGATGTTACCTGCCATCGGAGTTCCGGTAGGCGGAGTAATAATTACTCTTCCTTTTGCTGCGCTCAGCTTTTTCATTTTATTATTTATATCAGAAACCTTATTATTTAAAGTAGAAGTTTTGAATTAAGAAACGATACAAATCTATACCACATTGTCTTTAATAAATAATACATTTCATTTCATTTATAATATTTTTATACAGAATTTTTATTTCTCGTTGAAAGCAGGAACACTTTAGAGTAAAAAAGACAAAAGAAAAAAGGCGAAAGGCAAAAGTAAATCTTTCTGATTTCCCTTCAGTTTTTGTTTCATGGAATATACGCGAATGAGAAGGAGGGGTACGCTTTTTCTGCTGAAGTTTTAACGAAAGAAGGGGTGGGTCAAAAGAAGTAAAATTCCAAAGGTGAATCCGCACAGCTCCGTGAAATCAGTGGTGAAAAAGTCAAATGGAGTCCGTTCAAAACATTAACAATATGCCATTTAATTATTTCTCTATGGACTCGACCTCTTTTATGAAATGAGAAGGAGTTATACCTTTGATTTTCTTAAACTGCCGGTTGAAATTGGAAATATTTTCAAATCCAGATTCATAAGCTGCTCTTGAAATATTTTGAGAAGAGTCGGTTAATAACTTGCAGGCATATCCGACCCTGATACTCAGAAGATAATCTTTGAATGTTACCCTGTATGTATTTTTAAAAGCGGTACAGAATGAAGAAGTTGACATATTTGTTATCTCAAGTATGTCTTTGATTTGAATAGGTTTATGGAAGTTTTGCAGGATAAATTTCAGAGCCTTCTGCATGGGTTCATCTTCATCCAGATAGTTTGATTCCATAAAGGAAGGGCTCGAAAGGACATTAAAATCTTTTGTGATGGCGAATATTCTGAAAATTGAGAACAGCGACTGAAGTCTGTCAAAATCACTCATCTTAGTCATCTTTGACATGAGTGATATTATTCTTTGCTTGCTGTTGCCAAAAAACTCATAACCTCTTGAAGCCCCCATCAGAAATTTCTTGAGATTTGCATTTTCAGGAGTTTCAAAAAACTTTTCACCGAGGAAATCCTGCAGGAATTGGACAACCAGCCCCTCTCCTTTAAAACCAGAATTACCACTGAAATATTCAGGATCGCAAAGCCATTCATGGGGAGTATAGGGTCCAAGAAGAACAAGATCATTCTCCTCAAACCGGTTTATATTGTCTCCAACCATTCGTTTTCCCCGGCCTTTTGTAATCAGGACCAGCTCATATTCAGGATGATGATGCCATTGAGAAAACGGATTAGATTCTTTATAGAATATGAATGATTTATCAGGTTCCTGAAGAAGTCGTATGTTGGCAATTTTCATGGGCTATATATTATATGGTACTAAATTATCAAAAGTGTTTGAAATTTATAAGATTTCTCTTTGAAAATTGATAAAAAATACTAGGAATTCAAAGATTAGTATTATGTATCTGCTGTTGAAGTTGTTTAATTTTATAGTCGTTGATTAAAGAAAATATTTTCTGTTGTCACTATTAATTAACTTTCTTCAACAGCAATATAATTAATGGCAGATTCGATCAATGCCATAAACAACATTATGGATACAAAATCTTTTAATCCTATATCTATCAACCCAAAATCTATTAATCTATGAAAAGACAAAAATTGTTGAGAAACCATAATCATTCGGCTTTATCAGGTGCGGGAAGGTTTCTTCTTGCCCTGATGTTTCTTATTGTTAGTACCGGTTGGGGCTTAGCGCAGAAAACTATAACAGGTACTGTAACCGGAACGGATAAAACTCCATTGCCTGGAGTTTCCCTGTCAGTTGTAGGAACAACTACCGGGACCATTACTGATATTAATGGCAAGTATTCACTCTCAGTCCCATCAGATGCTAAAACCATTCTCTTTACATTTGTGGGAATGGAACCGAAGGAGGTCTCTATCGGTACGGGACTTGTCTACGATGTTACTCTGAACGAAAGCCTTGTGGGACTAAATGAAGTAGTTGTTGTTGGTTACGGAACTCAGAAGAAGATTAATCTGACTGGTGCGGTTGACCAAATTGGAAGTAAAGCTCTTAAAGACGTTTCGGTGTCAAATGTAAGTCGTGCATTACAGGGAGTTATCCCAAATTTAAATATAAAAATAAGTGATGGAAGACCTACCTCAAATCCGAGTTATAATATCCGGGGATTAACTTCCATAGGCGCTGGTGGATCTGCATTGGTTCTCATTGATGGAGTGGAAGGTGATCCTTATAATTTGAATCCAAAAGATATAGAAAGCGTTTCAGTTCTTAAAGATGCAGCCTCATCTGCTATATACGGTGCCAGGGGGGCATTTGGTGTAGTTCTGATCACGACAAAAACACCGCAAAAGGGAAAACCGACAATTAATTTTTCGTCAAGTTATTCAGCAAACTATAGAACTGTAACTCCTGATATTGTTACAGATGCATATACGTATGCAAAAATGTATAACGAAACCTATAATGCCTGGTATGATTATACAAAACCGCCAACCACTATTGGGTCCTCAGGTTTGAATTTTTCACAGGATTATCTTGCAGCAATAAAATACCGCTCTGAACATCCTGGAGAACTCCCTGAAGTTGATATAGATCCGGCGACCGGAGAGTATGTTTACTATGGGAATACAGATTGGTATAATAAATTATATGTTAATAATACACCCGCGATAGATAATTCTTTGATTATAAGTGGGGGTAGTGATAAAATTGATTACAGCATTTCAGGGCGATATTTTTCACAAGATGGTTTGTATAAGATAAGATCAGATAATTACGGTAAGTATGATATGCGGTTTAAAGGAAGTATTAAGGTCACGGATTGGCTTAAGTTTACAAATAATATAAATTATTCAGGTTACAAATATTCTGATCCTTTTGCAGGGACAAATATTTGGTCATTAATGAATACTTCAGGATTGTCAACTCCCATGGCTGTAATGTTCAATCCTGATGGATCTTTAACCAAAACTGCTGCCGGGGGAGTCGGCTTGTTATACGGGAAAAGCTATACAACTACCCAACAAAATCTTGTACAACCTTCTGTTGGTTTCGAGTTGTCTGTTATTAAGAATGTCCTTAATATCAAGGGAGATTTCACATATAGGAATTCCAATTACAATTATGATAGAAAATCTGTTCCCGTGCCATATAGTGTTAAACCTAATATTATTACTTCCGTTGGTACTACCAGTTTAGGTAATACTAAAGGGACAACCAATTATTATGCCTATAATCTTTATATGGATTATACACATAGTTTTGGGCAACATAATTTCAAGATCTTATTAGGTGATAATATAGAAATGTATAAATATAAAAGTATCGCTGTTTCCCGAAACGGCCTGATAATTGAAGATCTTTCAGATTTTAATGTGACTACCGGAGACGTTTACAGTATTACCGGAGGAGGAAACGAATGGTCGACTACAGGTCTTTTTTCACGAATTAATTATGATTTTAAACAAAAGTATTTAGTTGAAATAGATGGTCGTTACGATGGATCATCTAAATTCCCAAGTTCTGAGCGATTTGGATTCTTTCCTTCAATTTCAGTTGGATGGAGGATTAACGAGGAGAGTTTCTTAAAAGATATTACCAGTAACTGGCTTGACAACTTGAAGTTGAGGACCTCTTATGGTTCCCTGGGAAATGGTGAGATAAGCCCATATTTATATGTTGAACAGATTAAAGCTACCAAGTCTTCAAGAATTCTAAATGGGCAACTTCCATATTATACAACAAATCCTTCAGTTTTACCTGATAATTTTACATGGGAAACATCAACAACAATGGATTTCGGTTTAGATATTGATCTATTTAAAAGTAAATTAAGTGGTTCTTTTGATTGGTATAAAAGAACTACTACAGACATGATAACTGCCGGACCAACTTTGCCTGTTGTTTTTGGTGCTACAATTCCTAAAGGAAATTATGCAGATTTAGAAACCAAAGGTTTCGAACTATCTTTAAGATGGAATGATCAAATTAATACCAGGAAGCCGATATATTTTGGAGTCCGTGTAACATTAGCAGATAACATATCATATATTACAAAATATAATAATCCTACCGGACTTTTGGTTGCTGATCCAAATTACTTTACAGTTGGTTATTATCAAGGGATGCGCGTTGGTGATATTTGGGGATATGAAACAGAAGGTTTATTTACATCAGAAGAAGATGTTACCACCCATGCAAACCAAAGTGCTGTAATGAGTTCTAATTTATCAAAAGCATTGCCTGGGGATGTAAAATTTAAGGATCTTAATAATGACGGAAAAATAAATAAAGGTTCCTATACATTATCTGATCATGGTGATTGGACTATAATTGGAAATACAACACCACGTTACAGTTACGGTGTTACAATTGATTGTAATTGGAACAATTTTTCAATCTCAACTTTTTTTCAGGGTGTTGGCAAAATGGACTGGTATCCTCCATATGGATCAACTGAATTTTGGGGACAATATACAGTCTGGTATGCTAGTATTCCAAAGCATACATTGAAAAATGCATATACTTTGGACAATCCGGACCCTAACTCTTATTGGCCCAGATATAAGGCACCATCACCATACGGTGAGCGTGGATTACAAGCACAGACCCGTTATCTTCAGAATGCTAGTTATATACGCCTTAAAGATTTGACTATTTCATATTCATTACCTCAAAAAATTGTCGAGAGGATAAAGCTTACGAACGTGCGGTTTTTCTTTACAGGACAAAATATTTGGACTTATTCACCAATTTATAAAATTACAAAAGATGTTGATCCTGAAGCAATAACAGTAGGACAAGGGAATCAATATCCAATCCTTAAGACTTATACTTTGGGTGTTGATCTATTGTTTTAATCTCAAATCTAAACTTTAAATTGATTAACATGAAAAAATATTTAATAATATCTGCAATGATGCTTGTATTGGCAAGCTCATGCGAAAAATTTCTGGATAAAAGTCCTCTTGACAGCCTTACTGCTGAACAAGCATTTGCTGATGAGTCTAGTCTGCAAAGGTATATTTATTCATTGTATCAAAATAATATTCCTACTGCATTGCAAATATATGGGAATGCCGGTGTCTATGAGCAAATGTTTGTAATTGGAGATAATATAAGTGATATAACTGCTTCAAACATTATGAATGTTTTTATTATAGAAGGGGGTTGGAACAGTAATAAGGAATTGTGGTGGACATGGACTGAACTTCGAAGGATAAACTATTTCCTTGTAAATTATCAAAATGCCAATGCAACACAAGCGAAGAAAAACCATTATGCAGGAATTGCACGGTTTTTTAGAGCATGGTTTTACTTTGACAAAGTAAAAAGATATGGTGATGTTCCATGGTATAATAAACCATTAGGGTCACAAGATCCGGACCTATATAAAGCAAGAGATCCAAGAACTCTGGTAATGGATTCAGTGTTGGCAGACATCAATTTTGCTGTCAAAAATATTGAAGATACTAAAGATAATTCATGTTCATTAGTAACTAAATGGGTTGCACTGGCATTAAAATCACGGATTTGTCTTTTTGAAGGCACTTTCAGAAAGTACCATACGGAACTTGGATTGTCAAATACTGCTAACAGCTGGCTTCAGAATGCTTCTGATGCAGCGAATGAAATTATGACAAGTGGTAAATACAAACTTTATTCAACAAACACACCAGATAAAGATTATCGGGCATTGTTCATAAACGAAAGCCCTAAAAGTGATGAAATAATTCTGGCAGCTGTTTATAATAATACCTTAGAGAAATGGCATGGAGCTACTAGTTTCTTTTCCAATTTTGGAAAATATCAAGAATCTTTTACAAAACGATTTGTAAATACATATCTGAATATTGATGGAAGCCGGTTCACAGACGCAGCAGGATATGATACAGTACAATTTCAGCGCGAGGTGAAAAACCGAGATAAGAGGTTGGCTCAAACAATTCGTACTCCATTTTATAAACGTTCTGATGGTACTGTGCCTTCGCCCTATTTGGCCTCAGCACTTAGCGGTTACCAGATATTAAAATTTTCACTTGATGATCCGTATTATGATCAGATTGATCGCTGTTCTAATGCTATTCCATTGATACGTTATGCAGAAGTACTTTTAAACTATGCTGAAGCTAAAGCTGAATTAGGTAGTTTCACAGAAACAGAATGGAATGCGACTATAGGATTGTTGAGAAAGCGTGCTGGTATAACAAACACAGCAATGCCTGCAACATTAGACACTTATATGACAAATAATTTTTATGAAGACTTAAATTCAATTCCTATTGTGGAAATAAGGAGAGAGAGAGCAGTTGAATTAGCTGCTGAAGCCTTTAGAATGGATGATTTGAAACGTTGGAAGAAGGGTTCATTGTTGGAAATAGTACAGGATGGAATATATTGTACAGGATTAAATGAATTACAAGATTTAAATGGTGATGGGAAACCCGATGTTTCTTTTGTTACAGTTAAACCAAGTACACCTGTTACAGGTGTTTATTATTGTATCGTTGACAATAATTCTGTTAAACTATCAGAAGGTAATAAAGGCAGACTTTTGTTACAGTGTAATATCGTGAAAAAATTTAAAGATTCCAGATATTATGCTCCCATCCCTCACAATGAACTATTAATTAATCCAAATCTTATTCAAACTGAAGGATGGGATTAACCCTAAAAAAATAAACGAAGAAGGTAAGTTGTTTTTAATCATTTATATTCAAGGTCCCCGCCAGTTGTGGCGGGGTTGACCTTTGAACATGATTAATAAAAGATTTGGATTTTTTTACATTTCTTATCGGCCATTTGGCTTAATATTATTCATTTTTATTATAAAATGCTTAATAATTGTAATGGTAAAACAATGGGGAAATATTTTAAATTAGTAGTTTGTTTCTTAGGGATATTATTGTGGTTTCAATTAACTGCATTTACTGCATCGAAAGCTTCTGATTTTTCAAATCTGACTACTGATACAACATTTAATAGTCTGCCTGGGACACCGCTGGATATCGGAACCCGTCTTGAATTGTTTGTGGATGATTACCTAATTGACCGCCTGACCGGGAATGCTGAATTAAGGCTCCATCATCCTGAACCTGCCGGTATTGCAATTGTTCATGATGAACCGTGGGAAGGTAGTGGTAGCGGATACCATAGTATTTTTTTTGATGGTGAAAAATACCGTATGTACTACAAAAGCTGGCAAATGATCATTGAACCTGGCAAATCCATACCAGAGAATTCAATTTGTTGTTCCTATGCATTGAGCTATGATGGCAAGCATTGGTACAAACCGGTTCTGAACCTATATGAATTCCAGAAATCAAAGGCCAACAATATAGTTTTTATAAAGGGACTCATGGGAGGAGTATATGCTGATGGAGGACATCCTGCGGTGTTCAGAGATGAAAATCCCGATGCACCTGCTGACGCACGTTACAAAGCAGTGCTGGTAGGAACCAAAAAAAGAGGATTGTTTGCTTTTAAATCGTTTGATGGCATCCACTGGACACCAATGAGCCAGGAACCCATTATAACAAATGGAGCCTTCGATTCACAGAATCTGGCTTTTTGGGATAGTAAAATTGGAGAGTACAGAGCTTACTGGCGGTATTTTGATAAAGATACTAAAGATAAATTTTATCAGGGGATCAGAGGTATACGAACTGCAAAATCTAAAGATTTCATCAATTGGTATGACGAGAAAGATGTTGTTTATGTCAATTCACCTCCTGAACATCTTTATACAAACGTTGTTAAACCTTATTCGCGGGCTCCTCACATCCTTATTGGATTTCCGGAACGTTATATTGATCGCGGTTGGTCGGAGTCCATGCGGGCTCTCCCTGATCCCGAACATCGTGAAATGCGTTCAAAAGCGAATCCCCGTTATGGAACTGCATTGGGCGAAGCACTTTTTATGGCTAGTCGCGATGGGGTATTATTTAAGCGTTGGAATGAGGGATTTCTCAGACCAGGAATTGAGCGTGAAGGAACATGGATTTATGGCCAGCAAAGTATTGGCTGGTCAATCCTGGAAACAAAATCTGACCTTGAAGGTAATGCTCCAAATGAACTGTCTTTATATGCTTTAGAAAGTGGCTGGACTGGCACCAGTGATGTTTTGCGAAGATATACTTTACGGTTAGATGGATTTGTCTCGGTTTATGCACCTATGAAAGGTGGTGAACTTTTTACAAAACCTTTGACATTTACAGGTGATACTCTTGTCATTAATTTTTCCTCTTCTGCTGCGGGCGATATCCAGGTTGAGATCCAGGATCAGAATGGCAAGCCTATACCCGGCTACACTCTTGCAGATTGCCCTGAAATTTTTGGTGATACAATTGAACGGGCTGTAACATGGACAAATGGAAGCAGCCTTTCATCTTTGAGAGGGACACCTGTTAGGTTGCATTTTGCATTAAAAGACGCAGATCTGTTCTCCTTTAAATTTCAATAAGCAAATCAATAATAGAATAAAAATAAACATTAAAAAATATTAGAGATGAGAAGATTAATCAAGAAATTTGTTTTATACGCAGCGATCCTCTTTTGGCTGGTATCATTTTCATCTGCATGTTTTGGATCCTCAGCCAATGATAGCTCATCGTTTGATTCTAAAAAAGTTAAACAATCCAGGAGTATTATTAAAATTGGATCACGTCTTGAACTTTTTGTGGATGATTACCTAATTGATCACCTGGTTGGAGATGCAAAATTACACTTGCATAATCCTGTACCACAGGAAATTGTATTTGTTCACGACACTCCATGGGAAGGTAGCGGCAGCGGTTATCACAGTATATTCAAGGATGGCGATAAATACCGGATGTATTATAAAGCCTGGCAGCATGAAGCCAGTAAGACTGAAACTCATGGCATCAATTGCTGTTATGCAGAAAGCAAAGATGGAATACACTGGACAAGGCCTGAGCTTGGACTTTACGAGTTTGAGGGATCCAAAGTAAACAATATTGTTTTTATTAATGGGGAAATGAAAGGAGCCTATGCTGACGGAGGACATCCTGCCGTATTCAAGGATGAAAATCCTAATGTATCTCCTGATGCCCAATATAAAGCTTTGCTTCCTGCTACAAAAACAAGAGGGCTAATAGCTTTTAAATCCCCCGATGGTATTAACTGGACACCAATGCAAACAACCCCGGTCATTACAGACGGTGCATTTGATTCACAGAACCTTGCATTCTGGGATAATGAACTTGGGGAATATCGTGCATACTGGAGATATTTTGACACAGGAACAAAAGAAAATCCTTATCAAGGGGTTCGTTGTATACGTACTGCAAAATCAAAAGATTTTATTACTTGGTATGATCAGGCAAATCTGTCATATGTTGATTCACCAAATGAACAGTTATATACAAACCAGATAAAACCATATTACCGTGCTCCTCACATTTTAATAGGTTTTCCAATGCGTTATACCGATCGAGGCTGGTCTGAATCAATGAAAGCCCTTCCGGAACTTGAACACCGTGAATGGAGATCAAGTAAATCTCAACGATACGGTACTGCAATTACTGATGCCATGTTCATGGCAAGCCGAGACGGAGTCCTATTTAAACGTTGGAATGAAGCATTCCTGCGTCCTGGCATTGAACGTAAAGGAACATGGAATTATGGACACCATTGCCTGGCATGGACTATTGTTGAAACAAAATCAGGGCTGACAGGTGGTGCGCCGAATGAACTCTCTTTTTACTCGGTGGAAAGCTACTGGACAGATACCAGCAGCGAATTGCGCCGTTATACTTTAAGACTGGATGGATTTGTTTCTGCTTATGCACCAATGACGGGTGGAGAAATTATTACAAAGCCGTTTACCTTTACTGGGAAGAACCTCTTTTTGAATTTTTCTTCTTCAGCTGCAGGCGATATCAAAATTGAAATACAGAATGTTAATGGAAAACCTGTTCCCGGATTTACCCTTCAGGAAGCCCCTCCGGTTTTTGGTGATTCAATTGAACGGCAGGTCCCATGGAAAGATGGAGCCGACCTCTTAAAACTTGAAGGAAAAACTATTCGGTTAAGGTTTGTTTTAAAAGATGCAGATCTTTACTCTTTCAGGTTTAAATAAATTTCGATTTTTGGGAATAAATATTAAAAATATTAAGAATGAGAAAACCTATAAATCTGAATACAGCTATCCTGTTATGTCTGGCATCAATTTCTTTTGTCTGTTCTGGTCAATCAGCAGTTTTTAACTCTTCAGATGAGTCAGGCAAAGTATCTCAAAATTCAACGACATTAAGTATAGGTTCACATCTAGAACTTTTTGTTGATGATTATCTTATCGACCACTTAAAAGGAAATGCCGAGCTTCGTCTGCATAATCCTGAACCAAGGGAAATTGCAATTACTCTTGATGCTCCCTGGGAAGGAAGTGGCAGCGGATACCTTAGTGTCTTTTTTGATGGATCAAGGTATCGTATGTATTATAAGGCTGCTCAATACACTGTCACTCCCGGAAAAATGAAAACGGATGACCATCCTTATTTTTGCTGTTATGCCGAAAGTTTTGATGGAATCAATTGGTATAAACCAATATTGGGTCTATATGAATATAACGGATCAAAGGCCAACAATATAGTTTTCATTAGCGGCATGATGGGAGGGGTAAATGCCGATGGAGCACATCCAGCAGTGTTCAGGGACGAAAATCCCAATGCCCCGGCTGATGCACAGTACAAGGCAATACTGAGGGCTAACAAACCACACGGACTCTTTGCGTTCAAATCTCGAGATGGCATTCATTGGACACCTATGAGTCAGAAACCTATTATTACTGATGGTGCTTTCGATTCACAGAATCTGGCATTCTGGGATAATGAACTGGGAGAATACCGGGCATATTGGAGATATTTTGACAGTGGGACAAAAGAAAATCCATATCAGGGGATACGTGGTATACGTACAGCAAAATCAAAGGATTTCATCAACTGGTACGATCAGGTTGATTTGACCTATGTTGATTCACCTCCTGAACATCTTTATACAAACCAGGTTAAACCATATTACCGTGCACCACATATCCTGATTGGCTTTCCCACCCGGTATATTGACCGGGGTTGGTCGGAATCTATGAGGGCTCTTCCGGAGCTTAAAAACCGTGAAATGCGCTCATCTGCTTCTCCCCGTTACGGTACTGCAATTACTGAAGTGCTTATGATGGCCAGCCGTGATGGTGTATCGTTCAAGCGCTGGAATGAGGCTTTCATCCGGCCGGGGATTGAACGCAATGGTACCTGGGCTTACGGAAATCAATATGTTGGATGGCACCTGGTTGAAACAAAATCTGAGCTCGGAGGTGATGCTCCTGATGAACTCTCCTTTTACTCATTGGAAGATTTCTGGACAGGAACAAGTTGCGCTCTGCGTCGTTATACTTTGAGGATAGATGGATTTGTTTCAGTTTACGCACCAATGAGTAGTGGTGAACTTATCACAAAACCTTTTACCTTTTATGGCAATAAACTTTTTCTCAACTTTTCTTCCTCTGCCGCTGGTGGTATCCAGGTCGAAATACAGGACGCAACAGGTAAAATCGTTCCCGGGTTCTCCCTGGAAGAGTGCCCTCCCATCTTCGGAGATTCAATTGAAAGAGTTGTATCATGGGAAAATGAAACTGACCTGTCATCATTGGAGGGAAAATCTATACGACTACGATTTGTGTTAAAAGATGCTGATCTTTATTCCCTGCATTTTAAATAAAATGAAAAATTTGACTATTATATTGAATTGTCACTATTAAAAGTAAGAAAAATGAAAAATAGATTAAAATTACTTACAATTGTTTCATCGATAGCGTTTTTTCAGACATGCATAGTATTAGCCGTGCAGCAACCCGCTAAAGACAATACTTCTAGCGATACTTCGCTGCATGTTAGTCCCGAAGCAATTATCAATATTGGCTCACGTCGTGAACTATTTGTGGATGACTTTTTAATCGCCAAAAGAAAAGAGCTCGAACTTTTGTTGCATTTACCGACACAAAAGGAAATTGTAATGGTATTCGATAAGCCCTGGGAGGGGAGCGGTAGTGACTTTGAAGTGGTGTTTAGAGATGGAGACCTCTTTCGTTTCTACTATACAGCAGCTCAGTTAACTAACACTGAGGGAACCAAGATAGGTGGACATCCCAATTATGCTTGTTATGCTGAAAGCAAGGATGGTATCAATTGGAATAAACCTGACTTAGGGCTGTTCGAATTCGACGGATCGAAGCAGAATAACATCATTTTGTCGATACCGAATTTTGACAACTTCACCCCTTTCAAAGATCCAAACCCAAATTGTAAACCAGGTGAGAGATATAAAGCAGTTGGTTCCGGTATCGGTGGACTTTTCGCTTTCAAGTCAGCAGACGGTATCCATTGGTCATATCTCTCTGATAAACCTATCATTACAAAGGGAAAATTTGACACACAGAATAATGCTTTTTGGGATCCAATAAGGAAACATTATTGGTGCTACATTCGTGACTTTCATGACAGTAATGGCAATACAACCAACGATACAAAAACTGGAATCCGCGATATTCGTGTCTCCACTTCGATTGACTTTCTAAACTGGACCGATCCTCAATTTATTAAGTTTAGTGATTCTCCTGATGTTGCGCTCTATACTAACCAGGTTGTTCCCTATTATCGTGCTCCGCACCTTTTTTTAGGATTTCCTACACAATATGTTGATAGAAAGTTCACACAAGCAGCAATGCAAGCATTACCTGATCCTGAACACCGGCAAAAGAGGATGAAATTCTCTCCGCGTTACGGTACTGTAATAACCAATGGGCTTTTTATGAGTAGTTATGATGGCTTCAATTTCCATCGTTGGGATGAAGTTTTTCTCCCTATTGGCCCACAACGCAGCGACAATTGGGTTTATGGCGATGGCTATCAAAGTCTTGGCTTATTAGAAACTCCTGCTGAAGATATAACAGCTCCCAATGAGCTTTCATTCTTTGCCGGAGAGGGTCACTGGAAAGATTCTCCTAAACTTCGACGCTACACAATCAGGATAGATGGTTTTGTATCGTTACATGCACGGCAAAAGCCTGGCGAATTTGTAACAAAAGCTTTGATATTTTCGGGTAATGCTTTAACAATCAACTTTGCTACATCCGCTGCAGGATCTATAATCGTTGAATTCCAGGACGAGAATGGAAAGCCCATTCCCGGGTTCACACTTTCAGACTGTGATGAGCTCTTCGGAGACACATTGGAACGAATTGTGACCTGGAATGATAAATCTGACGTAAGTAGCTTAATTGGAAAACGGGTTCGCATCCACATGGTACTCAGAGAAGCAGACCTATACTCACTGAAATTTCAAGAATAGAATAATATACTTAGCTAATTGTGATTATATCAGTATATTGACAAGGTTATAAAATTGGTTTCTATTATTCTCCTTTATGGCAGATGGCATCCAAATTTAAAATTAGGATAAAAACGGCAAACCTCTTCATAATTGTCCGATTATCTTTGGAAGCTCGATCGAATTAATTGTGACATGAGAAAATGGTGACAACCTGTCCATACTTAATGGAAACAAGTGCGATTGCGCTTTTTAAGAAAATATTTAGACCTTTTATATTTGTGATTTAATTAACATGAACCACCTCTTTATATTCACAAAAGAGAAAATTTGCTTTTATAAGTTAGTAAAATCCAACTCATGAAAATCCCCGCAGAAGTGAAGTCGGCTTTATGGCTTTTCTCTATGAACAAATTCTTTTAGTTTACAGATATTATTTTGGTACCTTTGGAAGAGATCATGTACCTTCAATCTGGCTATAAGATATTTAGATGATAGAGGAAAAAAATGGATAACTTGACACATTAAAATTATAGAGAAAGAGGGAATTATGAACAACATGTCGATTTCATTTCTTCGTTTACAGAATAGTGAAATAGCGCTTCCCTATTTGAAAAGGTAACCAAGACTAAAATAAAATTTAAAAACATGAAAACCTCATTCAGTAAAAGAAGAAAAGCGAGTTTTAATCTTTACCAATTATCTGAAATTGTGAAAATTTTAATTTTCTGTTTATTAATTTTCATTGGTTCAGGCTGTAAGAGTAGATCTGAGAATAAGAGTAAGGAAGCTGGTCATGGCATTGCAGATGTGCTTAAGCTTCTTCCTGGCCCAGATAATCCACGCAACAGTGAGGGCGACTTTATCTCATTAAAGGATGGTCGGATTCTTTTTATCTACAGCCATTATACTGGTACCTCAGGGGATGACAATGATAATGCCTATCTGGCAGGAAGATATTCCTCTGATAATGGTAAAACATGGGCACAGGAAGATGTTAAGATTGTTGATCAGGAAGGAACAATGAATGTTATGTCAGTCTCACTTCTCAGGTTGCAGAATGGTAAAATTGCTTTGTTCTATCTTAGAAAGAATTCGACTACTGATTGTCTTCCACTTATCCGGATATCGGAAGATGAAGCAAAAACGTGGAGTGAACCAGTCCGTTGTATTACAGACAAAGAGGGTTATTTCGTTCTTAACAATAATCGCGTGATCCAGCTTAAGAGTGGAAGATTGTTGCTTGCTGTGGCTTTGCATCAGGTACCGGGTGAAGAAAAAGCTTCTAATGTTGGTCGTCTGTGGAGCTATTTTTCAGATGACAACGGTGTGACATGGAAAGCAAGTGCTGAAGTAGCTAACCCTGGGAATGTTGTTACACAGGAACCCGGTTTAATTGAGCTGA
>JAJFVL010000050.1 GCA_021371855.1 Bacteroidales bacterium
ACGAATCAAGGTTTATAAATGGGACGAGATTTAGTGTCCTTTGAGAATATTCTAGAAAAGTCTTTTTGGTCAGAGAGTCCTGTTTTTCGAAAATTTATGACACCTAACGGCCCGGTGGTATGGGGAGTTGCCGTCTGTGTCAGGGTTGGCATGCGTTTTTGCAAAGTCCCGGTAGACGGACGAAAGTTTTTGTGTCATGATGAAATTGTCAAGATGGCTGAGTCCCGGTAGATGAGCAGGGGGTTTGTCACGTCATGATAAAACTGTCTAAGTGGGGATGCAAAAACCATGACAATGGTGCGTTGGCCAGCAGCCCTATTGACTTTGTCTTGGTAGCAGGATTAGTCACGGTACACAAAGTTTGATAAGTTGTGAAGTGGTTTCTCGCATAGACTTATTGAGCTGATTGAGAAGTTGTCCGGGCTGCTGAAGGCAATTACCCATACCATCCGTGTTATTGTTAGTGATTTTATTTTTTTGTCTTGAGAAATAGTCCTGTTAATATGTTAACAATCATGGAGATGTCTACTAGCAAGCTCTTTTAAAAGCTTTGGTTTAGCATCAGCCTGCGCGGCTTTTAAATGTGCTTGCATCACAGTATTCAGATGTTAAAAGTCAAAATGTCTTTTTTAAAACAGGATTTTCTTAACCCTTTCAATGTTTTCTATAATTCTGTCAAGGATTTTATTTAGCTGGTCTATATCAGGTACATCACCAAAGAACATGTCTTCGAGCTGGTATTTCTTAGCTTTTTTTATTTTTTCGATCAGTAGTAGAGATTTTTTGAGGTATTCCTCTTCATCATTGCAGTCTCCAGATAATACTCCAAAACGTAATGTTAAGTCATGATTAAATCTCTCGGCTTCAATCATGATAGCTTTGTATGCTTCTTGTGATAGGTCGTCCGTGTCCATGGTCAAAATTCTGGTTTAAAATAACCATAATAAATTTAATATCAAGTGGAGTGAAGGCATTTGGCTCTTTTGATTTTGCATGTGGGTCGGCTTGAGTGTCGCGCAAAAGCAAATGTGCCAAATCAGCAGTCGCGGTTTAATCGGGAGTTGTCAAGGTGTTATATATTGCGCAGGCAGTCAACTCATTAACAATAACGGCCCGGTGGTATGGTTAGGTGCCGACCGTTAAGGAGTGGCGAGGTTTTTGCCAGTCCCGGTAGATGGCACAGAAGTTTAATGTCACGGTGTACTTTGTAAGTTACTCTGTAAAAACCTTGACACGTGAGCGTCGGCCGGCAGGCCTATTGGCTTTGTCTTGGTACGCAGGAACTGTCGTGGTGCCGAAAGTTTGATAAGTGGGTTTAAATTTACTCGCATAGACTTTTGTACCGATTGCGAAGCTGTCTGGCCTGCCGAAGGCACTTAACCATACCATCCGTGTTAGCGTTTCGTTGTAATTATTATTTTATGCATCTTACAGAAAAGGCTGAAACATTCTTGTTAGTAATAACTGTGTTTATACTACTAACAGAGTAGTAAAGTTCCCTATACCAGGCAGTGCTTGTTTGATCTTCTGTAGAACTCCACCATGTGCACACGTAACCAATATTTGTGAATGTATTACTACTAAAACGATAACCGGCCGGAAGAGCTGTAAAACCACTACTGTTGTTACTCGGGTCATTACCAATAGAGCCTTCTTCCGAAACTGTGGTCCAACCTGTTATAGCCGCCATGGATTTTGCTATGCCATTTCCACTGCCTCCGATCCCATAGCCGTTGTTTATAAGGTAATCCGCTAATGTCGTCCATTCTGCATCAGAAGGTACATGCCAACCAGTTGGGCAAATATGTCGACCATCAATTACTGCATACCATGAATATAATCTTCCGTAAATGGGTACATTTGATTCAATACCATTAGGAGCCCATTGGTAGTTTGGTGTGCTTTCATTTGAAATATCTTTTGTTGCAGGATCTGTTGTTCCAATTAAATCACCATTACTGAATTTAGTAGTCCTGATATTTTCTGTTAGCCATGTCTGAGTGCCTATATTAACAGAATAATATCCATTCCCATCAGCATCAATTGCTGCAAATGTTTTAAATGTCAAATCTTCGCCATTTGTTGTTCCTAATTCGTTTGTTGCACTAATTCTGAAATGATAAGTTGTTTCTGGAGTTAATTCTGACAAATCAGCACTTATATTAACGAGGGTGCTTCCGGTTAAAGGACTTTGTAATGCAGTTAATGTGTTTCCATATTCTGTTGTTGTTCCCCATTCAAAGGAAACTGTCGATGATAAATAGTTTGGATTTACTGAACCGTTTAGTGTTACTGTGTTTACTTTCAAATTAGTAGTAGTTTGTGTTACAGCTGTAGGAATCTTACCAAGTGTCGTGAATGTCAAATCATTACCATTTGTTGTTCCTAACTCATTTGTTGCCACAATTCTGAAATGGTAAGTTGTCCCTGGTGCCAATCCAGTTAAGCCAGCACTAACACTTACTGAAGTGCTTCCGTTAACCGGACTTTGTGTAGGAGTAATTGTATTTCCATAACTTGTTGATGTCCCCCATTCAAAAGTAACTATTGTTGATAAATAGTTTGGGTTCACAGAACCGTTTAGAGTAGCTGTTCTTACTAGTAGATTTGTAACAGCCTCTGTAATAGCGATAGGAGCCTGTCCAAGTGTTGTGAATGGCAAATCACTACTATATGTTATTCCAAGAGAATTTTCTGCTTTAATCCTGAAATGATATGTTGTTCCAGGAGTTAATCCCGACAGGTCTGCTTTGACAGTGACATTTCCATCTGTATCACCAGATACAGGACTTTCCTGGGCTGTAGCAGTACTGCCATAGCTTGTTGAAACTCCATATTCAAATGTAACTGTTGTTGACAAGAAATTTGGATTTATTGAACCGTTTAAGGTTGCTGAGTTAATCGTAATATTTGAAGTATTTAGAACATTTGAAGCAGGTTTATCTCCATGAGTTTTAAATGGTACTGATTTGCCATAACCAGTACCAGCACTGTTGGTTGCATATGCTCTAACGTAATAAGAGGTATTTGGAGAAAGTTGGGTGATATTACTGGTAAAAGATAATAAATCACCATTTTCCATTGTTTTATTATTTTCAATTGTCGGATCATCTGAAGTATTCCAGCAAACACCTCTTGAGATAACTGGTGAACCTCCATCGGCTGTTATACTGCCTCCCGAAACTGCAGTTGTTGTAGAAATCTCAGTCACAGTAGTTGTTGATAAGGAAGGTGGTATTGGTTTCTTTTCGCAAGAAGGGACTAAAATGATCGTAAGGATTATTCCTAAAACATTAAATAGTTTGTTCATGAGTATAAGTCAAAGGTTAGTAAAGATATAATATTTAATCTACAAGTATTTATTCTGTACTAAAGAGTTAGTGATTCGTTGGATACTGGTTAATCTGTAACTGAAAGATTAATAAAGATCATATCTTTTTACAAGAAATGAGTTTCAAGTTTATTAAGTAATTGTCTATGTGGCAGGCTTTTCGCCAATGAACGCTAACGGCCCGGTGGTATGGTTAGGTGCCGTCTGTTAAGGAGTGGCGAGGTTTTTGCCAGTCCCGGTAGATGGCGCAGAAGTTTAATGTCACGGTGTACTTTATAAGTTATTCTGCAAAAACCTTGACACGTGAGCGTCGGCCGGCAGGCCTATTGGCGTTGTCTCGGTACACATAATTTGTCTTGGTAGCAGAAATTTGATAAATGGAGCTGAAGTTGCGAGCATACTGTTTTGGGGCCGATTGCGAAACTGTCTGGCCTGCCGAAGGCACTTAACCATACCATCCGTGTTAGCTGTTGGGCTATTTTAAAATTGTCTCGATCGCAAAATTTGTCAAGGCAAAACATTGTTTAAAAATCCAGATAAACACTAATAATTTGTCTTGTTGTAAGAGTTTGTCTAGATGAGGGAAAATTATTTGTTTTTATTGACAATTTATCATAATATCCAAATAAATCCAATAACTATGAGTCGAAAATTTTGTGTTTGTCTAGGTGAAACAACATTTTATTTTTTAGTCGCCTGTCTCACCGAGTAGCAGGGACGGGCTGGAAGGCTCATTACGCAAAAGGTGTAACTAATTTATTAAACGATTCGTTTTGTTTGCGTAATGTGCCTGACAGCGAAGGGATGGTAACAGTAAAGACATTTTCACAATCTGATAAATAACTTCATAGTGCAATTTCTTTCCTTTAAGATTTTATTTACTAAATAGCTTCTCACAGCTTTTACATGTAACTGAATCTGATAAACCTGTAAATCCAAATCCATTCCATTTATATGCTGCAACTCGTGTACTGGTATTTGTCGAATCGGGATTAATAAATGAATCACCACGATGCAAAGCGCACAGAATTGAATTATCATAAGGAGAAATAGTGGCATCTAATAATGGCCATGCTAATGCAGATCCACGCCACTTTGCAATTAACCCCTTATCATCTACCTGGTAAACATAAGGTCGTATGTTGGTTTCTCCATCCATATTTGAATAATGTCTTTCAAGAATTATTAAAAATTCATTTTTATCGTCGAGTTTACTTGAAGTAATAGAAATGATTGACATAGGATGAGTCTCCCATACTATTTTACCATTTCGGTAGGCTCTTAAAACAGTCCTGTTTTGATGATTTTCTGAAACGGAAACAGGCTTAAGAATGTAGTCATTAATCTTAAAAGGACTGTCTCGAAATTGGAAAGGTTTAAACTTAAAATTTTTGGTTTCAATTATTTTAGGATAGTAAGAATCTACCTTAGTATGGGTAATTATTCCACTACAATTAAACTTATTCTTATGTATAAAGAGATCAACTATTAGTCCTTCTTTTGTACTTGGATATTTTTGATCGAATAAATGATTTCCAAGTGAGAAAAAGACAGGTTTCCCTTTGATTAATTCTGGCTGTTGAATGACATGAGGATGGCTACCTATTATTAGATCAGCACCATTTGATACTAACCATTCTGCGTTTTCTCTTTGCTTATTATTTGGCCAATCAAGGAGTTCACTTCCCCAATGAACTGATACTACAACAATATTGGCCAAGCTTTTTGCCAGCCTTAGTTTCTGCTTTAATTCGATAGATGGAATTTCACTTTTGTTAAAGTCTCTGCCAGGTACTAAATTGATTACAATTAATGCAATGACTACATTTTTAACGGTAAAAAACTGAGGGGAGTTATCAAAAAATATCGGAGCAATGTCATTATGGAGAAGCGCTTGAATCGTATTTTCTTTTCCACTTGCCCCCAGATCAAAACTATGGTTGTTTTCAAGAGTAATAATTTTAAAACCAGCTTTGCTAAGGAGAGATATATAAGAAGAATCGATATTAAAGACAGGTGAATCAGAATCAGATATGAATTGATCTTCAATTTTTCCAACAGCTCCCTCTAAATTACCAATAACAAGTTCGGCAGATTGAAAAGTAGGTTTCAATTCAGACCATGGTGAAGAATTTTTAATTTGGAGTTCTTGGCTAACATTACGGGAAAGCAATATATCACCTACGAATAAAACGTGTACATCTGAGTTTGTTTTATTACAACTTTGATTTAGTATTGAAATAATTAGTATGAATAACAGGTTTTTGCCACGCCGGTAGCTGTTTGATTTGTAGCAAATTGTTTTATCCATGGTAGCATTTCTTGTGAATTTGCTTTCTTTTGCCATTCCTTATCGTTTAGGAGTTGAGTTGAAGAGAATTCGTAATATGAGTATATTGAACCTTTAACAATTTGATGTCTTCCAAAAAATGGTACAACATAGTCCCATTCCATTGTATTTCCTACTGCAGCCATAAGATATGGGAATATACCACCTCCAGCAACATCAGTAATTTTTGCTATTGGATCGGGGTTTGAAAGTGCATAATCTTTGTTTGAAAGGCTATTAAATACTAAAAACAAGTGTTCCCCAATACCAGCGACATAAAGAATATTTTCATTTTCTTCCTTAGTAAGAGCTTCTCCTTTTATTTCTTTTTCAGCCATTAATTGAAAGGCACGAGCTTCTTTGGCAGCATCTCTTAGTCTTTCAGTTATGCCAACATATAAAGAACGTTTCTCAGAATCAGCAGATTCTTCCATATCTGTCTTTCCAGCCATACTTTTTGGTACATACTTGATTGCTGTTTCAAATAAATCTGCTATTGCAGAGAATGTATTAGGGTCAGGCTCTACATAACCTCTGGGAGCTCTCATTAAGATTTCTTCAAATCCTCCTTCTCCGCATTCAGCCGCTGTTCTTTCATTAACTAATATAGTTGCATGCCTTAGAGTAGCCCAAGTTGCCAATCCTGTTTGCAGTCTCTTTGTTTGCCATATTTCTTTATCCGTTGATCCATTTGTGGAATTGAGTGTGTCTATCCATTGAACTGAAATTGCATTTATCCATTTGTTATATATGTTATCTTTTGTATAGGATTCATTAGAATTCTTTTTAAAATTATCCTTCAGATTTTCTATTACTTTTCTTAATGGAGGATATTTTTTATAGTCTGAATCAAGTAATTTTTCGGCAAACCCATTACCTAAAGCAGCGGCCAAATCTAATCCAGATGGAAGAAGTCTTTCTCCATCGGCACCAGTTACCTGTAGTGCTGATGGAACATTATCATGATATACTGTTGAATATAATACTTCATTATCAAAACCCCAAGATAATGGGAAAATTGTGAATTGTTTTTGAGGATATCGGCAATAATTTGGGATATGGTTTTTTCGATTATCCCAAACTAAAGGAGATCTGGAGGGAGAAATGAATCCCGAATAACTTTCTATCCACTTTTCAGCATAACTTTTTATCTCACTAGGAAGCAAATTTAGCTCTTGAATAGCCTTTTGTTTTGTTTTGAAGATAGAAGTGAAATAGCGAAACGCTTTGAAATATTTCGCCATTTCTGCATTAGATGTATAATGTCCTCTTGGCTTTAAATCAGAAAATTCATATAGTGTATCTGAGACCTCAGAATAGGAATCTTTTTCATTTTGAATTCTAATTACTTCAGAATTACGGAGATTATCAGTATAGAGATCTTTAAGTGTAGTAAAAACCGGAATCCAAACAGAATTTTTGTTTGATTTTTTAAAACATGAATCAGCTTCAGTAATAAATTTCCAAAAGTTTGGAATCGCATCTTCACGCTCTTTAACAATAAAAAGCCCCTGATATGCAGCCCCAAATAGTTCCCAAAAAATATCTGTTGTTACTAAATAAGGCCTGGTAGGAACATTCCTACTATAACTAGTACAATAATAATTCTCAGTTTCATATAATTTATAGATTTGATCATCGCTGTTAGGGCGGAATAATCCATACTGGTTTTTAAAAAGATCTATTTCGTTTTTTGTATATGCGAACATCCATGCATTTAAAACATCTGCTAATGGTATTACTATTGGCACATAATTTAGAGAATACTGTTCATTTGCTTTTGTTAACCCTATGATTCCTTTCCCATCAGGTACTGATGATGGTGTAGAAATAAAACTATATTCAGGTATTTGGATTTCCTCTGTTTTAGTAGAAAGGAGATAAATCCCTATACCAGATTTTCCTTTTTGCCAATGAATAAGACCTAATCCATTAGGAGTTGGTGTAATAGTTCCATTCTTAATCCCAATATTCATGGGATTAGAATTGCCCCAATATTTAGAATCATATTCTGCTACGAAAAAATTATCACTCTTATCTTGCCAAATCATTTGATGTCCAGCTGGATGGAAAGCAACAGGCAATGCCCAATCAGCTTTAATATTACTTGGTTCAACATCTTCGTCAACAAATTTACTGAATGTTTTCGATGGACCTATAACCTGATAAAAGCGTTTCCCAGTTTCAGTAACAGATACTATTCTGTATGATTTATCACCATTATCCATTCCAAAAAATATACGATATGAATAGTAGTCTTTTCTGTTTTTGTAATCTGACTTAATAATGAAAGGCCGAGGGCAAACAACTAATCGTCTTAATTGGTTTGTAGTAGAAAATATGCTAGATATAACCCAGGATTTATTATTTCTATCTAATCTATATATTTGGTATTTAGAATTCACATATCCCATTACGAACAGAGATTTTGCATTAGGATGCCATGCTATAGCTAATGGTTTTAGTCCTTCAGGTAATAGGCAGCTATCAGCGATTTTATTTTCACCAATTTGCCAGAATTTAATAGAATTCTTACTGCTAAAATTTTCTGCAAGCGCAGCTACATTTATTCCAGCAGGTGAAACATCATAATCTATTATTTTTTCGCTTTTATCAAATGAAAAAGACTGATAGGTGATAGGTGATGGTGAAATGGTTAATTCTGGAATATCGAATACCCCTTTTAAGACCCCAATAGTGTCAGCACTTATATTTTCGAAAGAATTATCATTTTTCTGCTTGCTTTTTGTCAGAGTTGAAAAGGCAAAAAGTAATATGCTGACAAAAGAAATAATAAAGGCAAAAGCTTTATATTTTTTCCAAGTCATAATTAATAAGTTCATATCGTTTATTATTGGAATAGATTATTAGAAAATATCAAATTGAAAAATACAAAAAAGATATAATAGACAATTGCATTTTTATGCTTTTGTGAACAGATGAAAAATGGTTTTTGCCAATCCTGGTAGGTGGAAGAAAAGTCTTGGATCATGATAAGTTGTCTTGACAGTACCAAATCCTGTTAGATGGATGTGAGGATTAGTGCCATTATGAAACAGTCAAGATGTTGAGCAAAAACCACTTTTAGCTTTGTTTGAGCGAGAAAAAGTCAAGGTAAATGATACAAGTTGCACTAAATCCCACCCCGGAAATGGGATGGGATAGTTTTGTGTTTCCTACATTAATTTTATTTACACAAACAATTTAAAATTATGGAAACACAAACAAAACTAAGAAAAAAGTCGTTAACGATGGTTGAAGAGGCCATTTTACAGGTAAAA
>JAJFVL010000012.1 GCA_021371855.1 Bacteroidales bacterium
ATTGCCAGAGACGTAGTTAGATTGTGCAAATAGCATTAATCTTTTTCTAAAGTTTGGTAATATAGATATAACCAAATTTATAACAAATTATTTGAATATGAGTCTTGAGGAAAATGTACCCTTTGCCGTAAAGGCACAAAAACGAATGACATGACTTCTTATGAAGATTAATAGTGGTAAAAGTAACGAAAAGGCGGGAGCTAGCTCCCGCCTTTAGTATTGCGAAATTAAAACTGGTTTTCGGAAGGACCCAGGGGTAAATGGTAGGGAACGTATTACAGGGACAGAACATTTTTCCTGTAAAGTGATTTGCCCTCTATACTGCTGATATTATATGCACAAAACGGAATAATCTTACCCTCAGGACTTAATACATGCAAACTGCACTCATGCAGCCTCTCAAGATCAATGTTCCAACAATCCTGAAAAGCCATTCCCGTGATAGTAAAGCCATGAGATTTGATTCGAGCAAGAAAGGTATCAAATTCATCCATTTCATAGTCAGGTTTATTCAAACTTTGATTATTTTGAGAACTTTCTCTTACCCATCTTCGTGCCACAAAGTTCCTGTTTTTTTCAACCCCCGAAGAATTGGTTTTTTTGCTGCAACAGCATCCGTCCCCTTTATTTATTGTTAAATGTTTTATACTTCCATCAGGCATTACAACAAAATCCCCATGAAAACCACAGTGTGCATGATCACAACCCGAAGGCGCAAAATGTTCAACCTTAAATTTACCTTCTGTCTGATTCTCAATTTCCCTTATTACTTCTGGTAAAGTTATACGCTGATTGTCCAGAGGAGGGGCTGGATATCTGCCGAAATAACTTACCGGCTGAAAATGGATTCCTCTCACATCAGGAACTTTTGATAATCCAAAACGTATTATTTCTCCAATATTATCCGCATTAACTCCTGGAACTATTGTAGGTACCAGCACAATTCCAAGGTTATTGTCACCGCAGTTTTTTATGGCATTTTCTTTTTCAGCCAGAAGATTTCGTCCTCGAAGCTGCCGATATATCTCATCTTTTGTTCCGTCAAACTGCATAAAGACTGAGGATAATCCGGCTTGCTTCAGTTCTTTTACATATTCAGGTTTTTGTGCTAAACGAAGTCCGTTGGTGTTTAATTGTATATATGGGAAGCCCATCTCCTTTATCATTCTGATTATTTCAGGTAAATCATTTCTAACTGTCGGTTCTCCACCCGAAATATGAATAAAAGGTTTCCCGGCTTCGGCAAGGATTTTAAGCCACTCTCTTATCGTATCAAAGGACGGATCTGCAATATCTCCTCCACTGCTGGCAAAGCAAAAGTTGCATTTCAGATTACAACGCTGCGTTATTTCCAGCAGCACGCAGCACGTCTGCTGTCTGTGTTCAGCACATAAACCACAATCATAAGGGCATCCCTTTTCTACTTCAGTCAGACACCTTTGAGGATGTATTGGCCATTTATTCTTTTTCCATGAAGCATAAGACGGTTCACTTTCCCTCCGCCAGATGATCGTAGAAAAATCCCCATGCTTTGCACATGTTTTTTGCATGTAAATATCTTCGTTTACCAAAACATGTTTTGCGGGTATTTTTTGCAAACATACCGGACATAAACTTTCAGTTATATGGATTATATTCGCAGATTTATTCATCATAACTCCTCAAAAGTATTTTAATAGTCACCTAATGTTACAATCCAGCTACATAAGCAATCATATCACATTCAAAATCGCAATCAATATTGAAATATCTTGTATTTCAATTGTGGGTATTTTTCCCTCTTGTTTGTGAATAGCTATGATGATATTTTATGGATGTTGTAAATAATAATCTATGGGTGTTAACGTTTTCTGAACACATGTACCAACTAATTAGACAAAGTGTAATACATATGTCCTGTCAAATTGATAAAGTGATTATTGGATAATAGAATGAAAGACTAAGATAATCGCGGATTATCCGGGTGTGATAGAATTTAGTGTTTTTAAGTGTAAATTGGCATGTTTATTGCATCAGATTATAGCTGTAAAATTAAATATTAATTTCTCCGAACTTGTCAGCCTACGGTTAATGACTATGGCTTTCAAGTCCATAGGGTTTATCTTGGAAACTGGTAAGCCTCCCATAATGGAAAGGGGATTGGATGCAAACACATTAGATGTTAAAACTTTTTTATAGTTTAACAACTATTTGAAATTGCCGAATTGTGCCCCTGGCCGGTTCGGCAATTTTGCGTTTATGCTGGAGAAGCTTGTGTAATGTTGAACTTTAACCTTGTATTGCAGATATTTCACACTGTTTAACACAAGGATATATAAAAAGATGTAGAATAAGTGAATAAAAATACCATATCTTCGAGCTGATCAATCTAAGGACAATTTGATTGTTTATGATTGCAAGCTAATGGGTTAAATAAGAAATTATTTAGCCTCCCGTGGTTGGAAAGAAGTGCATGGTTTAATATTTATTTAATGTATTATCGT
>JAJFVL010000034.1 GCA_021371855.1 Bacteroidales bacterium
AGGTAACAGGCTAAAGGAATATTAAAAGAGTAATCTTGACCTAAGGTGGCATTGACACACATGCCAAACCCGGCTGAGGAAAAGGTAAATTCAGTGGAATTTGCAAAGCTTAAGATGAACTGCGCGAGGCCATTAGAATGATTAATTTTCAATAAATCTATCGGGGCTCCAACAAGCCAATCTATGTTCTGGCCCAGGAGCGTTTTTCCGTCTTGCGTGGCCTCTCCTGTTGCCGCGAAAGAGGTGCATAACCCTATAATTTTGCCGCTGTAGTAAAAAGTTAATTCATTCATGCACTTTTGAGTAAATATTTCTTCAAAACTTATCCCTGCGCCATCCGACTGCCCCCTCATTATTTCGATCAGATAGGGATCAAACTCCTGAACAAAAGGTAGAAACTTCATAGCCCTGGCGATGACTTCTTCCCGAGGGGCTTGGTACATCAGGTTCATTCCGTTAAAAGCATTCTCTGAAACCCTAAAAAGGCTCTCTTTACACCCTTCTCCCCACTGCCGGCCGATCTCATAAGGAGTGCCGCTGCACTCGATAAGCTTAAACTCCTTAGCATTCTTCAAATTGGTCCGCTCCTTTCATTCTGGTCTAAAACAACTAATCTTATTTTTTCTTATTAAATATTGCTTCCCAAAGGTCGATTAGCTCCGGAGTAAGTCCGGTTATCTTCTGGCATTCTTCTTGAACCATCTTGCCGCAATCATTGCAAACGTGATGAACGCCGCGGTTATATTTAATGTCTTTATAGCGATAATCAGAAAATGGAATCGCAAATTTCTGTTGGCAGATCAAGCACGTGGTAGTGTACATTTTTTCCGTCCCGGTAGATAAAGGCGGGTTTAGAACACCCTCCAGGTCAAGGCCGCTTTGAAATTCATCACGCCCATCACCATATTCGCTTCTTTCCTTTATACCCAGCCAGAAATCTTTCCAAAATACCTCAATCCATTCACCTGATAATTCAGGAACTATCCGCATCCAGAGCAGCAGACCATCACGCATGGCCCGATATGACATGAGCATTTTAGAAGGAATATCCCGGCGGATTATTCCCTGCTGCATTCCTTCCAAAAGTATTTCTAACATCTTTTTTTCAAAAGGCTGTTCACGTTTCAAAATATCTGTATATAATTTCTTGCGTATCTCAGGCGGAGTAAGCAGCAAAGTCTGGGTCCAAAACAAGGAGATATGCATATCCCTGTAATAAAAAAGAATGTATTCTTTAAACATGTATAGCAGTTTATCGTATATCTCCATATTCTCTGAATCTCTCACCATACGTTTAAGTAATTTTTCATATTCCTGGGCCACATCTTGATAAACGGCTAAAAACAGATCCTCCTTTCCTTTAAAGTGGTTATAAATAGACGCTTTGTTAATCCCCACGGCTTCGGCTATTTCTTGCATAGTGGCGCCTTCATAACCCTTTTGAGCAAAAGCTGAAAGGGCGGCCTTTTTGAGTTTTTCTTTGGTTGTAAGGATCATTTCAATATTTACTCCTTCTATGTTATAACTAACTACCGTTTGTTAGTTTATTGTAAACTGTTTACCATTTATGGGTCAACAATAAATCTCAATAAAAAAACACCCTTTAAAAGGGTGTCGCGATAACTTATATTAGGTTGTTACGACCATATAATACTCAAAGCATAATATTTTCTACAAAAAAACGGACTTGTCAGTCCGTTTTTTATAAGCCTCTAATGTTTTCTTTTCAGGATACTTACGGAACCATTCCCGGCTCCCAAGATATTTTAACATTTCCCGCAACTCAATATATCGGGCTTGATAAACTTTAAAATGGTGGGCGTTACAGGACTTGAACCTGTGACATCTTGCTTGTAAGGCAAGCGCTCTTCCAGCTGAGCTAAACGCCCATAATATGGTGACCCCAAGGGGATTCGAACCCCTGTTACCGGCGTGAAAGGCCGATGTCTTAACCGCTTGACCATGGGGCCAAAATTATGAATTGGCTGCCAGTTTGATCTGACCTCCGAGTTTTAAATGGTGGGCCTACCAGGACTCGAACCTGGGACCAACCGGTTATGAGCCGGTAGCTCTACCAACTGAGCTATAGGCCCCGAAGGCGGTGAAACCCCGCAAGAGTTAGTATATAAAAAATACTTCCTCAGGTCAAGATCTAAATTTTAAAAATTTATTAAATATATTTAAAGAACTAAAAAGCGGCAACTTTTAAGGTTGCCGCCTCTACAACCATATGGCTCCCCGAGTAGGATTCGAACCTACAACCCTCCGGTTAACAGCCGGATGCTCTACCGTTGAGCTATCGAGGAATATCCCAACGAGAAATATTATATAATCATTCTCGTTCCCTGTCAATACGGCTTTTTAATTAATT